>NZ_CP022413.2:760000-1360000 GCF_002222595.2 Blautia hansenii DSM 20583 | reverse complement strand
TCGTAAAATTTTCCGCTGCAAGACTCATTGCCACAGGAAGCACAGCCGCCTTCCATACAATGTACCGGCTTTTGCTCTTCCTTTGGTTTCTTTTCCTGCATTTTTGCACGAAGCGCTGCCAAAAATGCAAGCACAAAGAAAGCTCCCGGAGCTAAAATAAAAATAGTAGCAGGCTCATAAGCCTCAGGCATAATCTGGAAACCAAACAAAGTGCCTGCGCCAATAAGCTCACGGAAGCCTGCAAGAATGGTAATGGAAAGTGTAAAACCAAGTCCCATTCCTATTCCGTCAAAAATAGAAGCAACCGGTCCGTTCTTAGACGCATAAGACTCTGCTCTTCCTAAAATAATACAGTTTACTACGATAAGAGGAATATAAATTCCCAGTGCATCGTATAAAACCGGAATAAAACCCTGAAGCAAAAGCTGAACAATGGTTACAAAGGAGGCTACCACCACAATATATGCCGGCATACGTACCTTGTCCGGAATAATATTTCTCAAAAGAGAAATAAATAAGTTGGACATTGCCAGAACCACCGTTGTGGTAAGTCCCATTCCTATTCCGTTTATGGCTGCTGTGGTAACTGCCAGCGTTGGACACATACCAAGTACCAGCACAAAAGTCGGGTTTTCTTTGATGATACCGTTATAAAGACGTTCAACAGGTGAATTCTTTTTCATATCATTCTCCCTCCTTTACATAGTTAAATGCACAAATTCCGGCATTTACCCCACCGGTTACTGCCTTTGAAGTAATGGTTGCACCGCTGATTGCATTGATTTCATTTTCATCAGACGCACCTGCTTTAGTAACTTCAAAAGCCTCTGCATTTTTATCAGAAAACTGATTTTTAAATTCATCTTTTGTGGCATTCATGCCAAGTCCGGCCGTTTCACTGATACTTAAAATAGAAATACCGTTTAAGGTTCCGTCAAGCTGAACTCCCATAGAAAAGGTGATATCGCCGCCATAGCCTTCTGAGGTCGTCACATTGACAGCATATCCTAAAGTCTCTCCGGAAGCATCCTTTGCTTCCATAATTTCATTGATTTTCTGAGCTTCAAAGCCCTGTTCTTTTAAAGCTTCTGCCAAATCTGCATCTTCTGCTTCCACACACACCTCAAAAGAGTCTGCGTCTTCAAATACCGCCTTATATGCTTCCTGTTTCGCTTTCTCCTGCTGATTGGCAATGGGCTTTTTCGTAACCTCATATACCAAGCCTAAAAGCCCTCCTGCAATCAGAGTAATCACAATAAGAATAAGGGCATCTTTTAATATCGTATTCTTTTTCATGCTTTTTTACCTCCTTTTCCGAAGGCACGGGGCATTGTATAACGCTCAATTAAAGGTATCAACAGGTTGCAGAATATAATTGCATAAGATACGCCTTCTGCGGAGCCGCCGAAAATACGGAACAGCCCTGTAAAGATACCAAGACATACACCATAGACAAGCTGTCCTGCCTTGGTAATCGGTGTTGTAACATAATCTGTTGCCATAAACCATGCTCCCAGCATTAAGCCGCCGCCAAATAAATGGCATAATAAATATTCCACATCAAATCCATGACCGCCAAATAACAGTACAAATACTGCAAAAGTACCGATATAAGTCAATGGAATTCGAAAATCAATAATTCTGTTGATTAAGAGAATTGCTGCTCCGATGAGAATTGCCAGAGCAGATGTCTCGCCAATGGTTCCCTGTACGTTTCCAAAGAATAAGTCTACCCACTTTACACTCTCTCCTGCTTTTAAAGCCGCTAATGGAGTTGCTCCTGATACAGTATCAGCAATGTTGCCCCAACCACCGCTTGGAACTGTGAAATCCGTCATTCTTCCTGTAAAAGAAATTAAAAGAAAACATCTTGCTGCCAGCGCAGGGTTCATAATATTCTGTCCCAGTCCGCCGAAAAGCTGTTTCACCACTAAAATAGCAAAAACTCCGCCGATTACGGCAATCCACCAAGGTGCATTTGGAGGCAGATTAAGCGCCAGCAAAAGACCGGTAACAGCCGCACTGCCATCCTGAATGGTCAGCTTCTTATGTACAATTTTCTCATATCCGGCTTCTGTTGCCATGCACACTGCAATGGAAATTAAAATCAGCAGAAGTGCATTTAAGCCAAAATTATAAATTCCGAATAATGCCGCAGGCATAAGCGCAAGAAAGACTGTGCGCATAATGCCGCTGGTACTCACCTTCGACCTTACATGAGGGGAAGATGAAACATGTAATAATTCACTCATGATTTTCTCCTCCTACTTTGGTTTTCTGCGATTTGCCAGAACCATTTTTCTCATAGAACGCATGGACTGCGTCAATGGTCTTTTCGCCGGACAGGCAAAGCTGCAGCAGCCACATTCTACACACTCCATACCGTTATATTTTACAAATAAGTCCTCTCTGCCGTGCTCCGAATAAGTTGCAAGTCTGGAAGGAACCAGTCTTGCCGGACAGGCAGATACACATCTTCCACAGTTAATACAAGCAGTCGGTTCATTTTCCGAAACCTCATCCTCTGACATACAAAGCAGAGCCGAAGATGTTTTTACAACAGGAACGTGATAATCAAACATGGCAAATCCCATCATAGGACCGCCGGAAATGATTTTCTTTGCAGGAGTCTTCAAGCCTCCTGCCTCTTCTAAAAGCTCTGCAAAGGAAGTACCCAGACGGACTTTAAAGTTCCCCGGCTCTGCCACCGCATCTCCTGTAACCGTAACAATACGGTCCATAACCGGTTCGCCTTTCATCACTGCACGATAAACAGCACATACTGTATCAATATTATCCACTACGCATCCCGCATCTGCCGGAAGCATGGAAGAATTGATTTCTCTGCCGCTTACTGCCGCAATCAGGCAACGCTCCGCTCCCTGCGGATATTTTGTTTTTAACGGAGCAACTTCTATTCTTGGTTCATCCTTTACCAGCTCTGTAAGCTTTTCAATACAATCTGGTTTGTTGTCTTCAATACAGATATAACCCTTTGCGTGGTCAAAAAGCTTTAAAATACACTTTAATCCGCCGATAATCCAATCCGGCTGCTCTAACATACGGCGATAATCCAATCCGGCTGCTCTAACATACGGCGATAATCAGAGGTCAGATAAGGCTCACATTCTGCTCCGTTGACCAGAACATATTCAATTTTATCCGGCTCCTTTGGCGAAAGCTTTACATGGGTAGGAAAGCCCGCTCCTCCCATACCGACAACGCCCGCATCTTTAATTCTGCCGATGATTTCTTCTTTAGTAAGTTCCTTTAAAGACTCTGCCGGTGTAAATTCTACGGTTTCATATTTTTCGTCATTTTCTATAACAATAGCATCCACCATAGCTCCTACATTATTCCGTACCTTCTTGAGTTCCTTTACCACTCCCGATACAGAAGAATGAATAGGTGCAGAAACAAAGCCTCCCATCTCTGCGATTTTCTGTCCCGCCAGAACATAATCGCCCTTTTTCACAACAGGCTGCGCCGGAGCTCCGATATGCTGTGACAGCGGATAAACCATTTCTTTTCCGGGAAAATATTCCCGTACAGGCTTTTCTTTTGACAGTTCTTTTCCATCATAAGGATGTACGCCACCCCTAAAGGTTAAAAACGCCATATTTTGTCCCTCCTTTATTTATCCTAATCAGCTTACGCCGATTATTCTTTCTGATGTTTTTTTCTATATTTCTTAAACTGATTTTTCAGTTCAGGATATGCGTAAACCATACGTTTTTTCACAATATTTTGTTTCTTGCGAATATCCGTATATTTTTTTGCAAATTCATCCAGCTTCTGCTCCATCTCTGCCTTCTTGGAAAGATAACTGTCCTCATCCAGCAGATGCTTTTCCGCAAACAAAGCTTCAAAACGCTCCATAAACTCCTGTCGTCTGACAGATAAACGCTCTACCGCCTCCTGCGTACGTATATGAGCTCTGACTGTTTCCAATCGTTCCCGAATTTCTTCTTTCGTTTCATACAGCCTGCTGCTGTGAAGATATTGGGTAATATCCTCCATCATATCCTCTACCTTTGCAAAGTTCTTTGTAAGACCGAAAGCTGCCCAAGCCGAAGTGATAAAATCCAATGCGTATAAAATCATAATCACAATCAGAAGGATTTCTCCTATTTTCTGAGGATATAAATCCGTAAACCATGAGACAGCCGGTTGAAGCACTTCAAACAGCAAAACTGTAAACACGCCCCATCCCAGAGAAGTCCCCAGACTGATATATCCCTGAAGATTATATTTTCTGTGGCTGTAATCCCACCAGCGCGTATGAAAAATCTTTTCCATCAGCCATCCGGTGATATATTCCAGTATAGTCGCAACCACTACACCGCCTATGTACAAAACAGCCAAATTATCACCAAAAGGTTTCAAAATCAAATAAATGCTTACAGCACCCATACCATAAATGGTACATAGAGGACCGTTAATAAACCCTCTGTTTACAAACTTCTTTTTTCTTACCGATACATAAGCAGTTTCCCACAGCCATCCCAAAAAGCTATATACAAAGAACCAGCTTATGATATAATATAAAGATACACCTGCGATTTCTATATCCATGTTTTCCTCCTCTGTTATATAATATAACACTTTTTTGCAGAAATCACTAGAAAAATTTAGTAATTTTTCGTATTATTTTAAAAACAATTTGAAAGGATTTTGTTAAAATGATAACAAATGTGCGAATTCTTCACCAATTCTCAACAGTTTTACCAGTAACCTTTTCCGTCTTAAATTATGAGCCGAAGGACGTCCTGTTTTTTGATATTGAAACCACGGGATTAAGCTCCAAAACAAGCCATGTATTTTTAATTGGTCTTATTTCCTTTCAGCCTGACACCAAAGAATGGCAGCTTATCCAGTTCCTTCAGGAGCAGGATAACGAGGAAGAGGAAAGAGCACTTTTAGAGACTTTCTCTGCCTTTGCAAAAAACAGAACACAGCTCATTCACTTTAATGGAAGCTCTTTTGATATCCCTTATCTTGTGTCCCGCTATGAAAAGCATCAGCTTCCCAACCCTTTTTCCCATAAAAGCTCCCTTGATTTGTATCGGGAATTTCTGCGTATGCCTGCTTTTTTCCGGCAAATGCCCAATCATACCCAAAAAGCTTTTGAAGAATTGACTTCTTATACAAGAAAAGACCTTTTATCAGGAAAAGAAATGATAAAATTTTATCACAGCTACACAAAATCGCCTTCCAAGGAAAAAGAAGACCTGCTTTTACAGCATAACTATGATGACCTTGTGGGAATGCTCTCTGTCCTTCCTCTTTTTAATCTAAGACAGCTCCCCAAAGGACAATGGGAACTCACCCATGTGGAGGAATTAAAAAAACAGGAAGCAGACCAAACAATTACCAAAGAACTGTTGTTTACCCTCACAATTCCCGCCCCTATTCCCGGCCAGCTTTCCGCTTCCTTTCCTTTCGGCTACATAACGGCTTCTTGGCATACGGTAAAGATAAAGCTTCCCTTGTACGAGGGAACTTTAAAATTCTATTATCCTGACTATAAAAATTATTACTATTTACCTTTAGAAGATGAAGCCGTTCACAAAAGTGTTGCTGTCTATATTGATGCACAGCACCGGCAAAAGGCAACTGCTTCTACCTGCTACAAAAAATATAACGGCATTTTTGTTTATGCCCCTCAAACCTGTACTCTGCCGCTTTTAAAAGAAGATATCCGTACCAAAGAATGTTATACCTTCTGGCCTCTTCAAAATTCATCTCTGACCATGCAAAAAAGTTATATTCAAGAAATATTAAAAACAGCCATTACTTTGTCGTAATGGCTGTTTTACTGCGACCTTATTGATTATTCTTCTGTTGTTTCTTCTGCTTCTTCCTGAACCGGTTCAAGAACCTTCATGCTCAGGCTGATTTTCTTTTCTTCTTCGTTGAAGTCTACTACTTTCGCAGTAACTACCTGACCAACTTTTAATACATCAGATGGTTTTTCAACATGTGCTCTGGAAATCTGAGAAACGTGAAGTAACGCATCTACACCCGGTTCTAATTCGATGAATGCACCGAAATCTGTCATACGAGCAATTTTTCCTTCTACAACATTACCAACTGCGTATTTTTCAGCTGCATTTAACCAAGGGTTCTGGTCTTCAAATTTCAGACTTAACGCAATTTTATCACCATTGATTTCTTTAATCAGAACAGTAATTTTCTCTCCTGCTTTAAATACTTTCTTTGGATTTTCAACTCTTCCCCAAGACATTTCGGAAATATGAAGAAGTCCGTCAGCGCCACCTAAGTCAATAAATGCACCGAAATCTGTTACATTTTTAATTGTACCTTCAACAACATCTCCGGCGTGAATTCTTTCGAATAATTCTTTCTTCATTTCTTCTTTTTTAGCTACTAAGAGCTGTTTTCTGTCACCGATTACACGGCGTCTTCTTGGGTTGAACTCTGTAATTACAAATTCAATTTCCTGATCCTGATATTTTGTCAGGTCTTTTTCATAAGTATCAGATACAAGGCTTGCAGGAATGAAAACTCTTGCTTCTTCCACGATAACGCTTAATCCGCCGTCTAATACCTGATTTACTTTTGCTGTAAGCACTTCTTTATTTTCGAATGCTTCTTCTAATCTCTTATTTCCTTTATCAGCTGCCAGTCTTTTATAAGTTAAAAGCACCTGTCCGTCACCATCGTTTAATTTGAGAACTTTTGCTTCCATTGTATCGCCTGGGTGTGCAACAGTTCTTAAATCCAGGTTCTGGTCATTTGAGTATTCAGTTCTTGTAATGATACCGTCTGCTTTATAATCAATGTTCAAAATAATCTGGTCTTCTTTGACATCGATAACTGTACCTTCAACTACCTCTCCATTTCTGATTGTTTTAAATGTTTCGTCCAGCATCTGTTCAAAACTTAATTCTGACATGTTTTGAAACCTCCTCAATTATTTTATTCGGGGTTGACGCCCCAGCTGTAATACCTACACATTGAACGGACGGAAAACCTTCAGAATCCAAGTCAGCAAGTGTCTGTATATAGTAAGTGTCCTTACATTCGCTTTTACATATCTCATATAGTTTCTGGGTATTGGAGCTATGTTTGCCTCCTACGACTATCATGGCGTCTACCTGCTTAGCGATTTGAGCTGCTTCAGACTGTCTGTCCTGGGTAGCATTACAAATCGTATTTAAAACAAGTTTATCATAACCCTTTTCGCTCAAAATTTCAACTATTTCTTGAAAATTATTGTAATTAAATGTCGTCTGAGACACAATACATAGTTTTTCGCCGCTTTCTGCCAAAAAGCTCTTTGCATCCTCTTTTGTTTTTATAATCGTAGCTTTCCTCTGACACCAGCCTTTAATTCCTACTACCTCAGGATGATTGGGATCTCCTACAATTACAATGTGTTTTCCCTGTGCACTTTCTTTTTCTACAATCCTGTGTATTTTTAAAACGAAAGGACAGGTAACGTCTACATAGGAAATATTTCTCTCTTCCAACAGCTCGTAAATATATTTTGGAACGCCGTGAGAACGAATAATCACAGTCCCTTCTGTAAGATTTTTTAAGTCTTCCTCTGTTTCCAGAACCTTTACGCCTTTCTTTTCTAAATCAGATACCACTTCTTCATTGTGGATAATCGGGCCGTAAGTATACACAGTCCCTTTGGTCGTTTCCGCCACCTTATAGACTTCTTCCACGGCTCTTTTCACTCCAAAACAAAATCCGGCTGTTTTTGCTACCTTTACATCCATGCTTTTCTCCTGTTCTCTATGCGATTGCCTCTTTGTATAAACGAATAATTTCGTCTTTTACTTCTGTAATATTCATATTGGAGGAGTCCAGTAAAACAGCGTCTTCTGCCTGTTTTAAAGGGGAAATATCTCTGTGCATGTCCCTGTAATCTCTGTCATTGATATCTGCCTCAATTTCTTCCAATACACAGGCAATTCCCTTTTCCTCCAGCTCTTTGCATCTTCTCAGGGCTCTTGTACGTGCGCTGGCAGTTAAATAAATTTTTATATCTGCATGAGGCAATACGCAGGTTCCGATATCTCTTCCATCCATAACTACGTTTTCTTTCGACGCAAGCACTCTCTGAAGCTCTACCAGCTTTTCTCTGATTTTCGGATTTACAGAGCTTACAGATGCCATATTGCCTACTTCTTCCTGTCTTAAATATTCTGTGACATTTTCCCCGTCTAAAATCACCTGCTGCGCTCCTTTTTCATACACAATGGAAATCTCTGCATTTTTACAGGCTTCTTCCATTTTCTCCTGTTCCTTTGGAGAAATTCCTTTTCTAATCAGATATAATGCCATTGCACGATACATGGCGCCTGTATCTACATAGATAAATTCCAATTCCTTTGCCACTGCCTTTGCTATGGTACTTTTGCCTGCTCCGGCAGGTCCGTCAATCGCTATGTTAATTGCCATTTTCTTCTCTCCCTTTATTCTTCTATAAATTCTGCTGCTGCCTTTGCCGTAGACCAGGCAATCTGCAAATTAAATCCGCCGGTAACTGCATCCAAATCAAGAACCTCCCCGATAAAATACAGTCCCTTTACCAGCTTAGACTCCATGGTCTTCGGATTGATTTCTTTTACTTTTACGCCGCCCTGTGTAATAATTGCCTCCCGAAACGGACGCAGCTCCACAAGTGTCAGCGGAAAGTGTTTCACAAGATGGATAAAATCCTGTCTTTCTTTTCTTGTTATTTCATTCACTTTTTTATCAGGAGCAATGCCTCCCAGCTCTAAAATAACCGGATAGAGCTTTGCAGGAAACATACCTGTAATTACATTTTTAAACTGTCGATTTATGCCTGCCTCAAATTCTCTTAAAAGTCTGGCGTCCAGCTGTTCCTCTGTCAGCGCTGCTTTTAAATCAATATATCCCTGAAGCTCCTTTTTTTCTAATTTTTTCCCAATATAGGAGCTGGCAGTCAAAACCAGAGGACCTGAAATTCCAAAATGAGTAAACAACAGCTCTCCGAAATCGTCATATAAAACTTTTTTGCCGTCTTTTACCGTAAAACGAATGTTTTTTAATGCAAGTCCCTGCATCTGCGTTACATATTCTTCTTTTGTGGCAATGGGAACAAGCGCCGGACGCAGTTGTGTAACCGTATGTCCGGCCTCTTTGGCAAAGGTGTAGCCATCTCCCGTAGAACCTGTTGCCTGATAGGAAAATCCGCCTGTGGCAACAATCACCTTCTCACCCAAAATCTCCGCACCGTTTCGAAGACGTACGCCTTTTATTTTCCTTTCGCCGTTCTCTCCTTCTTCTGTCAAAAGAGCTTCTGCCTCGCTTTTTAAGTGTACCTTTACGTCTAATTCTTTCATACGCTTTTCCAGAATACGAATAACATCAGAGGAATGATCCGAAACAGGGAAAATTCGCCCTCCCCGTTCTTCTTTCACTGCCAAGCCCAGATTTTCAAAGAAAGAGACCACGTCCTGATTGCTGTATCCGTAAAATGCGCTGTATAAAAACTTTGCGTTTGTCACTACGGACTTAAAGAACGTTTCATCGTCACAGGTATTGGTAATATTGCAGCGTCCTTTTCCGGTAATAAACAGTTTTTTTCCAAGCTTTTCATTTTTCTCAAAAAGATGTACCTGATGATTTTTTTCGCCCAGAAAAACCGCTGCCGCCATCCCGGCTGCGCCGCCGCCAATAATTAGTATCTTTGCCATAAAATGCTCCTTTAATTCTCAATTTTTTAACACTTTGGGGTCTGTCAATTCAATTTCGTGATTATCCGGCAGATTGATTTCATCATTATTATAGACCTGATATTCATCCCATATCTTCTCCAATGCCTCTAAGGTTGCCACCACAGTTTTTTGCTTGCGCATACTGAGCGCCACAACCAATGCGTTAATCACACTAAGAGGCGCTACAAGAGAGTCTACAATAGAAGCCATGTCACTTCTGGCAATTAAATTGCAGGAGGAATATAAATTCATAGGAGAATGGATGCTGTCGGTAAGCGTAATTACCTTTGCATTTCGATTGTTTGCAAATTCCAAGGCTTTTAAGGTGCGCATGGAATATCTCGGAAAGCTAATTCCGATAATGACATCCTTTTCCCCAATGCGTATCATCTGCTCAAAAAGCTCACTGGCGCTGTTGGTATTTAAAAGCCTCACTCCGTCAAAAATCAAATTCAGATAAAAGGCAAGAAACTCTGCCAAAGGAGCACAGCTTCGAATACCTACCACATATATATTTTTTGCTTCTAAAATGGTCTCCACTGCCAGATTAAACGCTTCATGATCCACCGCTTCCAAAGTCATTTTTATTTTATCAATATCTGAATGCAGCACTGTATCTAAAATCTCTGACTGCGGCACTTTTCCATAAGTCACTTCCATTCGCTGAATAGAATTTAATTTATTCCGCACAAGCTCCTCTAATTCCCTCTGAAATTCAGGATATCCCTTGTATCCCAGATGTGTTGCAAAGCGCACAACCGTGGACTCGCTGACGCCCACAGTCTCTCCCAGCTTTGCCGCAGTTAAAAATGCTGCTTTATCATAATTTTCTTTTATATATGCTGCCAGCTTCTTCTGACCCTTGCTGAAATTTTGATACTGCACATTCATTTTACTAAGCAGGTGCTCTGTATTGCTCATGAACCTTCCCCTCTTTACTTTTTCTTTCATACTTTCTCTATGATAGCACAGAAACAAAAAAGTTTCAGCAAAAACTTTGCTCTTTTGCACAAAGAAAAAGCTCAGACACCCCATATAGGGCGCTGAGCCTTTCTTTTTGTTTTATACCGGATATGCTCCGTTTTCTGTGTCAGCTTCCTTTGGATCTACCTTCGTCTGCTGTGCTTCTCTGTACTTGAAGAAGTCTGTTGCTACCTGTGGGAACAGTGCGTAAGACAATACGTCTTCTTCCTGTTCGGACCACTGTGCCATTTCTCCTCTTAATGTATCAAGCTCAGGAGACAGTAAATCAGCCGGACGGCATGTAATTACTTCTGTGTCACCGATACATTTTTTCTGTACTTCTTTATCAAACGGTTTTACAGTTGCACCGTATTTTCCGCTTAATACGTCTTTTGTTTCTTTTGTAACCATTTTGTAACGTTCACCCATGATTACGTTAAATACAGCCTGTGTACCAACAATCTGAGAGGATGGTGTTACAAGTGGCGGTTCTCCAAGGTCTTTACGTACTCTTGGTACTTCTTCCAGAACATCATAGAATTTATCTTCCGCATGCTGTTCTTTTAACTGGGATGTTAAGTTGGATAACATCCCTCCCGGTACCTGATACAGTAAAGTTTTGATGTTTACACCTAAGTTCTTTGGATTTAACAGACCGCTGTCTAAAGCTTCGTCACGGATTGGACGGAAGTAATCAGCGATTTCAGCCAATAACTGCTGGTCAAAACCTGTATCATAAGGTGTTCCCTTAAATGTTTCAACCATAACTTCTGTTGCCGGCTGAGATGTTCCCAATGCAAATGGTGACATTGCTGTATCGATAACATCTACACCTGCTTCTACTGCTTTTAAGTAAGTCATGGAAGCAACACCGGAAGTATAGTGTGTATGAAGCTGAATTGGAATATCAACTGCTTCTTTTAATGCTGTTACAAGCTCTGTTGCTTTGTATGGAAGCAATAAACCAGCCATATCTTTGATACAAATAGAATTTGCACCCATGTCTTCAACTTTTTTCGCCATATCTACCCAGTAATCTAATGTATAAGCATCACCTAAAGTATAAGATAATGCAACCTGAGCATGACCTTTTTCTTTGTTCGCAGCTTTTACTGCTGTCTGTAAGTTACGAAGGTCATTTAAACAGTCGAAAATACGGATAATATCAATACCGTTTGCAATAGACTTCTGAACGAAATATTCTACTACATCATCTGCATAAGGACGATATCCTAAGATATTCTGTCCACGGAATAACATCTGTAATTTTGTATTTTTAAATCCGTCACGGAATTTACGAAGTCTTTCCCATGGATCTTCTTTTAAGAAACGCAGGGAAGCATCAAAGGTAGCTCCACCCCAACATTCTACGGAATGATATCCTACTTTATCCAGTTTTTCTACAATAGGAAGCATCTGCTCTGTTGTCATTCTTGTAGCAATCAGAGACTGATGAGCATCACGCAGAATTGTTTCAGTAATTTTAATTGGTTTTTTCACTACTTCTGCCATCTTTTTTTCCTCCATTTTATTCATCTTGGATTAAACTCCAAAAATCGCCATAAAAGTACCTGCCGCTACGGCTGTACCGATAACACCTGCAACGTTTGGTCCCATAGCGTGCATCAACAGGAAGTTTGTCGGATCTGCTTCTGCACCGACCTTCTGTGAAACACGGGCTGCCATTGGAACAGCAGACACACCTGCGGAACCAATCAGAGGATTAATCTTGCCGTGTGTAAGCTTACACATAAGTTTACCAAACAGTACACCTCCGGCTGTACCAAATATGAAAGCAACAAGACCTAATACTACGATTTTAATCGTATCTAATTTCAGGAATGCTTCTGCACTTGTAGATGCACCTACAGATGTACCAAGTAAGATAACTACAATGTACATTAAAGCATTGGATGCTGTTTCTGTTAACTGTTTTACAACACCTGATTCTCTGAACAGGTTACCCAGCATTAACATACCAACCAGCGGAGCTGTTGTTGGCAGAATTAAACATACAACAACGGTAATGATAATTGGGAACAAGATTTTTTCCAGTTTAGATACCGGACGAAGCTGTTCCATTTTAATCTTTCTTTCTTCCTCTGTTGTAAAGAGTTTCATAATTGGAGGCTGGATAATCGGTACTAAAGACATATAAGAATATGCCGCTACCGCAATGGCTCCCATCAAGCCTGTCTGCCCCAGTTTACCGGCAAGGAAGATTGATGTTGGACCATCCGCACCACCGATAATGGAGATTGCTGCTGCTGCTTTTCCGTTAAATCCTAACAGGATTGCAAGGAAGTATGCAACATAAATTCCAAGCTGTGCTGCTGCACCTAACAAAAAGCTCTTTGGATTTGCAATTAACGGACCAAAGTCTGTCATAGCACCTACTCCAAGGAAAATCAGAGATGGAAGCACGCTCCATTCATCCAAAATATAAAAAATATGAAGGAGTCCTGCTACTCCGTTTGATGTTTCTTCTGCGCTGGCCATAATATCCGGATAGATATTTACCAAAAGCATACCAAATGCAATTGGAACCAGCAAAAGCGGTTCAAATCCTTTTTTAATGGCAAGATACAAAAAGATAAATGCCACTAAAATCATAATCAGGTTTCCCACTGTCAGATTCATAAAGGCTGTCTGTCCAATCAGGTTTGACACTGTATCTGCAATGTTAGACATTTTTTTACCTCCCATTTATTTATATTGCACAGGAATTTTTCCTGTCTTGGGAATTTACACTGTATGCAAATTCTAATTCATAGATGCCAGAACAGCGCCGTTATCCACGGAATCACCTACTGCAACATTAATACTTGCTACAGTTCCGTCCTGAGGTGCAACAACTGGGATTTCCATTTTCATAGCTTCCAGAATTACGATCGCATCACCAGCTTTTAAAGCCTGTCCTACACTTGCTTCAATTTTACAAACTTTTCCCGGTACAGAAGCTTTTACTTCAACAGCACCTGCTGCAGAAGCTGCTGCCGGTTTTGCTGCTGGTGCAGCTTTTGGTGCTGCCTTCGGAGCTGCTTTTGGAGCAGCAACTGGTGCACCATTTCCAGCTGTTTCTTCAACTGTTACATCGTATGCAACGCCATTTACTGTAATTGTATAAGATTTCATATTCTTTTCCTCCTACGAGCTTAGCCTATCGCCAATTTCTCTTATTTAATTTTCTGATAGAACGTACTACAAACGCATCTGTTGAAGTATTTTCTGATGCCGCAATTGCTGCTGCAATAACTGCTACTAATGTCTGATCATCTGTCAGATCTTCTTCAACAGTTTCTTCTATAGCCGGCTGTACAGGTGTCGGAGCCGGTGTTGGTTCTGCTGCATTCTTCTTGCCAAAGCCTTCTACAAACTTTGGAATATATTTCATCAAAGAAATAATAAAACTCAAGAACAGAAGCATTGCAAATACAATAACAAGACCGATTAAAGTATTTCCCCCTGCTTCCTGCATTTTCTCTGCCATTGAATAGTTCGCACTAAATCCTACAGACTTTCCTGTAAGTTTAATATCATAAACCACCTGTACTTCAGCATCTCTTTTTTCAAAGTCGCATTTTAATGTCACAACATAGTTCGTGCCATCTTTTTTGATAGCTTCTTGAGGGTCTACTTCTTCATAGTCAATAAAACTTCCTAATTCTTCATAGGAATCAATCCATGATGTAAAGGCATTTTTAGAAAAATCATCCATATTTGGATTTTCTTCTAAAGCCTGTTCTAATTCACTTGGATTGCTTTGTGTTAATGTCTGAACAACATTCACACTGCTGTCATAAAGATTTTGAGCTACTTTTTCGTTAATTTCGTTCTTTGTAGAACCACAGGCAGTTAAAGATACTGCCAAAATTCCTACTGAAACTAAACTACCTAATTTTTTCCATGTCTGCTTCATATTAATTCACCTCGCTTAAACCGTGCCATGTTTTTTGCTAGGACGATTTTCTCTCTTTGTGAATAACATTTCAAAAGCACCAATCACATATTTTCTTGTATCTTCTGCCTGAATAATTGTGTCTACATATCCTCTCTTAGCTGCTGAAAGTGCACTGGACTGTAACATTGCATATTCTGCTGCTTTTTCATTAATTGTAGCTGCATCTGCATCTGCATACATAATCTTTGCAGCCAGTTTTGCATCCATCATACCAATCTGTGCGTTTGGCCATGCAAATACCATATCTGCACCGGTAGATTTGCTGTTCATTGTAAGATAAGCGCTTCCAAAAGCTTCTCCTACAACTACATTTACTTTTGGAACTGTTGCACTGATATAAGCATTTGTAAGTTCCGCTGCACTTCTTGCCATATTTGCTTCAGAGCATTTTGTAGCTTTATAACCTTTTACATTTGTTAAAGTTAAAACAGGAATATCGAAAGCGTCACAGAATTTCACAAATTCCGCAGCTTTTTTGCATCCTCTTGCTGATAAAACTTTTTCAAAGGTTTCTGTCTTTTCGCCTTCTTCATTGTAAAGTTCACTTCTGTTTGCAACGCATCCTACAGTTGCTCCGTTTAAACGGATAAATCCTGTAACCATGTCTTTTGCATATTCAGCTTTCACTTCAAAGAATTCCTGATTGTCTGCAATCTGAGAAAGTGCAATAGAAGTATCTCCTGCACAGTTTTCTAAATCAGGACAGATACGGTTTAAGTCATCTGTACATTCAATGTAAGAAGAATTGTCTTCAAAATTAGATGGAAGCATAGAAACTAATTCTCTCATCTGAGCTAAAATATCTTCTTCGCTTCCCATTACATCTACAAGACCTGCATGTTCGCTCTGATATGCTGCACTGGAAGTATCACATTTTGAAATTTCATTTCCTTCCAAAGCATTTGGTGCATTTACAAAGAGTCTTCCCTTGTTTGCTTCCATAAATGTGAAATCTGTCAGAGCAGGAACAACTGCCAGTCCTCCACCACATGTACCGAAGATACCTGTAATCTGTGGAATTACTCCAGATGCCATAACCTGTTTTGTGTAAATTTCACCAAAGGCATTTAATGCATCTGTTGCTTCCTGCAATCTTAAACCTGCACAATCAAGCAATCCGATAATCGGTGCGCCTGTTTTCATTGCCAAGTCATACAGATTTGTGATTTTTTTTGCATGCATTTCGCCGATAGAACCGTTTAACACGGAAACATCCTGGCTGTAAACATATACCAGGCTGCCATCAATCACACCATATCCGGTGATAACACCGTCTGCCGGTGTTTCTTTTTCAGATAAGTTGAAATCTGTGTTTCTGGCTGTTACATAGCCGCCAATTTCAACAAAACTGTTCTCATCAAGCAAAGAAGCAATTCTTTTACCTGCTAAGGTTTGTGCTGTACTACTCATTAATCAGCCCTCCATATTAATTTTTATTTTAACAGCAAAAATCTATTGCAAATCAATAAAATTCATGCTGTTCACCGGGATTTCTGCACTGCTTTTGTGAGTTTTTTCCGGTTTTTTTGCAGAAATCACCTTGTGTTCGCTTCATCGCAATAGATTGTTAAAACCAATTTCTGCCGATTTTAATTGTACCCTGTTTCGTATTTTTTTTCAATAGTTTTTGACAAAGTTTTAACTCAATTTTACAGGCTTTTTTCCCTTTCCCAAATTTTTCTTCCTTCTTTCAAACAGGGATATAAAAAATCATAAGTTCCGTTTCTCTGTATCTCAATATTTTGACTCTCTGCCCAGAAAAAGGCTGCACAAATATAGGCAGAAGGGAGAAATGGAATTTCCTGATATTTTTCTGCCACACTGCATATTTTTTCAAAAGATACAAGCTTCTCCCCTTCCAGAAAGCTGTATTCTACTCCAATACTTTTATGAAACAAATAAGCAAAGGCAATCCATGATTTTTCTGCTCTGGATGTGTGGCAATTTCTGATTTCTTCTAATAACCCTAAAAGAATTTGAGCATTTTCCCTTTCCCCTTTATCTAAATATTCCCAGAATGCACCTCTTTGATAA
Source organism: Blautia hansenii DSM 20583 (assembly GCF_002222595.2). Taxonomy (NCBI): domain Bacteria; kingdom Bacillati; phylum Bacillota; class Clostridia; order Lachnospirales; family Lachnospiraceae; genus Blautia; species Blautia hansenii. The sequence goes on along the minus strand of NZ_CP022413.2, from coordinate 1,343,323 downwards.
ATACTTTTTTCTGCTGCTGATAAAATATATTCTTTCCAGTCTTTCTCCATTGTCTCCAACATTTTTCTGATTTTGGGATTTTTACAAAGAGCATATAAAAGAAAATACGTAACATCTATATAATGCCCAGTTTCTGTTTGTAATTCCTTGCAATATGAAAATTCTTCTTTCAGAAAAGATCCTTCCGCTTTTGTAGAAAAATATAGGCCTTGAAATAAAATTCCCTGCGTTCTCATATAACCTCTTTTCTGCCTGTATTAAATTTTGAAATGGATAATTCGGATAAGATGAAAATTCAGATATGATTTAGAAATTGAATACAGACTTGTGTTTTTTTCATTTTACTACAAAATAAGCTTTCTCTCAACTGCTAATTTTTCTGTTCATAAAAAAGGCCATAAACCACTTTCTTCTCCCTAAGTGATTTATGACCTGACTTTCTTATAATGTTACTTTTCTAAAGTTTTTCTTTCCTTTTTTCAGCACAATTCCATCGCCCTGCAATTTTTCTCCGGAAACCAGATGCTTAATATCTGTAACCTTCTCTCCGTCAATAGACACACCGCCCTGTTCAATGGCACGTCTTGCCTCGGAACGTGTATTTGCCAGTCCGCTTTTGTGTAACAGAGAAATCAAATCAATATTTCCGTCTACAAGATCAGCCTCTTCGATTTTTGCTGACGGCATGTTTGCTGCATTTCCGCTGCTGAACAATGCTCTTGCAGCTTCCTGCGCTTTTTCCGCTTCTTCTTTTCCGTGTACTAAGGCAGTTAATTCGTAAGCTAAAATTTCTTTTGCCTTATTTAACTGGCTTCCTTCCCATTTATCCATTTCGTCAATCTGTTCCAATGGAAGGAAAGTAAGCATACGAATACATTTTAATACGTCTGCATCTGCCACGTTTCTCCAGTACTGGTAAAAGTCAAATGGAGAAGTTTTATTTGGATCTAACCAAACTGCTCCGGACTGTGTTTTACCCATTTTTTTACCTTCGGAATTTAAAAGCAGAGTAATGGTCATTGCACAGGCATTTTCGCCTAATTTTCTGCGAATTAACTCTGTTCCGCCCAGCATGTTGCTCCACTGGTCATCTCCGCCGAACTGCATATTACAGCCGTATTTCTGGTACAGCATATAGAAGTCGTAGCTCTGCATAATCATGTAGTTAAATTCCAAAAAGCTCAGACCTTTTTCCATACGCTGTTTGTAACATTCTGCTGTCAGCATACGGTTTACGGAGAAATGAGGTCCTACTTCTCTTAACAGCTCTACATAATTCAAATCTAAAAGCCAGTCTGCATTGTTTACCATCATTGCTTTTCCTTCAGAAAAGTCAATAAAACGTTCCATCTGCTTTTTGAAGCAGTCACAGTTGTGCTGGATAATCTCCGGTGTCATCATGGAACGCATATCGCTTCTTCCTGACGGGTCTCCGATATAGCCTGTTCCTCCGCCAATCAATGCGATTGGTTTATTTCCTGCCATCTGCAAACGTTTCATCAGACATAATGCCATAAAATGTCCTACATGAAGACTGTCAGCCGTAGGGTCAAAGCCAATGTAGAAGGTAGCCTTCCCATTGTTAATCAGTTCACGGATTTCTTCTTCATCTGTCACCTGAGCAATCAGGCCTCTGGCAACCAGTTCATCATAAATTTTCATTTCGTTTTCTCCCTTCTGTTCTCTGAGGACAGAATTTCTTATAAAATAAAAACACTCCCGTCCTCTTTATAATTATAAAAAGGACGAGAGCGATAAGCCTTCTCGTGTTACCACCTTTATTCACAGACAACTCGCATTGCCTGCCTCTGCAAGTACAGCCGAAGCGATACTCAAAATGCTATAACGTGCACCTTTCCGTCACAGCCTACTCATTTCTTTTCGGTGTGAAGCTCCGAGATGTATTCATTTCCAGCTTCCTGCGCGCCTCTCATCAGCCGGCTGCTTTCTGTGCATTCCCCTGAAAATTACTTCTTCTCATCTTTGCTTTTTCATTTACAGCAACAGTATACAAATTTCCTCTATGGTTGTCAAGACATATTCCACTGGTATTCGCCGTTTTCCTTAATACCGTAGAAATCACCAAAGTTCAAATCTAAAATATTCTTCTGAATATTCTCTACGGAAATCTGATTTTTAATTAAATACTGCCAGATACCGCCATGAGAAATATCACCCTGAAGCAGTACGCCCACAACTTTTCCGTCACGGATAATGACACGTTTATATTCCTTGGAGTCTTCTCTTGCCACTACGGTGTCTGTTTCTTCCGGAACAATAACTCCGATACACATAGAAACAAGCCCGAAGAAATTAATGGTATTTTTGATAGCATAACGGTCTGTGTAAGCTGTCTTTTTCCCGCACATATTAAGCGCCGCTGTCTCTCCTTGTTTCTGAGCGTTTGGCCAGATACCGGATAAGCCTGCCACATCACCTGCCGCATAGACGTCCTTTGCTCCTGTTTCCAGATAGTCGTCTACTTTAATACCTCTGTCAATGACAATCCCTTCTCCGTCCATGCCTGCCACTGCGGAACGAACACCGGCTGCCACTATCACTAAATCACATGGAATTTCTTCTCCGTTGTCCAGCACGATACAGGAAACATTTCCCTCATCATTCATCAATGTATCTGCCGCTTTTCTTCCCAGATAGAAAGAAGCTCCTGCTTTTTCAAAACGTTTCTGATATTCAAAAGCGCCTGTCTTATCCAACTGAATAGGAAGAATTTGTTCTGCCATCTCTACAATGGAAACCTTCTTTCCTGTTTCCATCAGTCCGTAAGCAGCATCCAGTCCTACCAGACCGGAACCGATAATCACAATATTTTCTGCATTTTTTGCCATTTCATCGATTGCCTGTGCATCTCTTAAATGACGAAGCCCGAAAACATTGTTTGCCTCTCTTAATTTTCCCACAGGTGGGATAAAGCTTTCTGCACCTGTTGCAATCAAAAGTTTATCGTATCCGATTTCATTACCGTCTTCCGTAAATACTGTTTTCTTTACGGTATCCAGCTTATTCACTGTTTTTCCTTTTAACCAGTTAATTTTATTTTTCTCAAAGAAATCCGCATCAATAAAGCTAATGCTCTCTGCACTTCTTTCATGGCTGAGGAATTTATGCAGCATACAACGTGAATGCACCTGTGTATCCGTAGATATCACTGTAATTTCACCTTGTGCATCTGTCTTTCGAATGGTCTTTGCAGCCATAATACCGGCTGCACCTGCTCCTAAAATCACATACTGCATCTGCCTACACCTCCTCTACCCAGATTGCCTGTTTTGGACAGGCTTTTACACAACTTGGCTCTTCACCCTTCTCAATACAAAAGTCACATTTAATGACTTTTGTATGAGTTGTTTCATCCGGTTTTAAAACGCCGTAAGGGCAATTCATAACACACATAAAACAGGAACCGCATTTTTCAGCGTCATACTGTACATGACCTGTTTTTTCGTCCTTTTTCAGAGCGCCGCTCATACAGGACATTACACATTCCGGCTGCTCGCAGTGTCTGCAAAATACAGGTGTATAGCTTCCGTCCGGATTTTTGTATATAAAGTTTCTGGATTCATTTGTAATATCTGTCAAATCTAAGGTATAAACATTTCCGTCATCTTTTCTATGCGCCTGCATACATGCTACGGAGCAGCTTTTACAGCCATCACATTTGGCAGCGTCAATCATTATTCTTCTCATCAGATACCCCCGTTCTGTATCATTGAATTTATTTTAGATATTTAATCCTGCACGTCTTTCTTCAATAATCTTATCAAGAATATCTGCACTTTCTTTTGCATCCGGATTGATAATCACCTGTCCGCCTGTAAGATTCTTCATATCTTCTGTCAACAGTTTTACTGCTATTTCACTTCCTGTAACAAATGGAGGAAGTCCTAAATGAAGCGGAAGTCCAAGTGCCAATCCGAAACATCCATCTGCAAGAGCCTGTTCTTCTAACCACTGTGCTGCGGAAAGAACTAATGGAAGCTGAGGAATATCTACACCAATCGCTTCTGCCAATTCTGTTGCTACAATCTCAAGACGTCCGATTGCAAGACATGGACCAAAGTTCAATACCGGAGGAATATTTAATTTTTCACATACGGCACGAAGCTTTGGACCTGCGTATTTTGCAGCTTCTGGAGTCATAAGTCCACAGTTTTCAATACCTCCTGAAGAACATCCTGCTGTCAATACCAGAATATCTTTTGCAATCAGTTCTTTTGTCAGTTCTACGGAGAGAACGTCATGTCCGCCTGCTGTCAGGTTGGAGCATCCAACTACGCCAGCAATACCTTTGATATCACCGGATACGATTAAATCAATTAACGGTTTCCAGTTGCCGCCTAAAAATTCTTTCAAAGAACCTTCGGAAACACCTGTTAAGGTATGGTCATTTCCGTGTTCCGGCATTAAGTTCATCGGAACGTTGCCACGTCTTGCTTTGTATGCTTCAATAATTTCGTCAATGATTTCTTCGCTCTGTTTTTCTCTTTCTTCAAAAACAAATGGTTTCAGCTCTGCATTTGCCTTCTTTGCAACACTGTCAAGACAAATCTGTTTAATCTTTAATTCGTCACAGATTGGCTCGATACCCGGAAGTGTACAGTTAAATTCAGAAAGAACAGCATCAATACCACCGGTAGCCAGTACTGCCTCACTTGTATAGTTGTTACCTGCATGTCCATCAAATACTTCTTCGTAATGAGCACCTCTAAGCTGTAAATCCTGACCTACACAAGTACATCCAACCAGTTTAAAGCCTTTTGCTCCTGCTGCTTTTGCTTTTTCTACTGCTTCTTTGGATGTAAGTCTTTCCTGTAAATCTACAAAAATTGTATGCTGATGTCCTGTAATCATAATGTTGATATAATCTGGATCAATTACACGAAGTCCAACAGGAGCCATACGAAGTTCTGGTTCTCCTAAAAGTACGTCATTTAACAGATTTGTAAGAGTCAGTCCGTATAAACCTGTGGAAATACCCAGTTTCAGACAATCTGTATACATATCAACCGGATCGGAATTTAAGTTTGTAGAACATTTTACCACTCCATGGAATACTTCACTTTTTGCACCGCCTGGTAAAATACCTAATTCCTGCCATTTTTTAAAACGAGGTGCATAAGCCATTTTTTCAACCAATTCCATTTTTTCATATTCCGGTTTATATAAATCGTCCAGAACTTTCTGAGCTACCTGTTTTGCAGTATCCCATTTATCTGTTCCCTGAACGCCAAAAATTTCAGCAAGTCTTGCAAGGGATTTTTCACCTTTAATCTCACCTTTAATTTCAGCAGTTTTCTTTACATTTAATGCTGTATTTTCTACAATATGAATATAGCATCCAGAGCCACTTGCCACTGCACGAAGGAAGTTACGCGCAACAATAACATCTGCTGTAGCACCACAAATTCCTCTTGGAGCTTTTGGTGTAATACGACATGGACCATTGGAGCAAAGACGGCAGCATACGCCCTGTAAACCAAAACCACATTTTGTACTCTGTCCTTCCACTCTATGATGAGAAGTTTCCATAGGTAAATTACGGATAAATCCTTCTAAAGGCTTATCTGCACTGGCACATGTATTGCATCCAAAACACTGATTCATACTTAATATCCTCCTGATATGTACATTATTTTTTAATCTGTTAAGATTATAACAATTCTAAACTAAATTAGTCAAGTATAACTTGTATGATTTTCCATTTCTTTTTTAATTTGTCTGAAACGCCTGTATTTCCTCTTTTAAAGCAGCTTCTCTTTCCTGTAACAAAAGGGCTTTACTCTCCTTTAAATAGCTTTCACATCTATGCTCTGCGATAAATTCCGCAATCCTTTCATTTTGAGACAGCATAGACAGAAACAGAGGCAGCTCCTGCCCTGTTTTACTGCTGTTTTTCACGTCTCCCAGCTCCTTGTCAAGCAGTATCCGGATTTGTTCCTCCTGATGCTTTAATTTCAAGGTTTCTCTGTAAAAATCTTCTTTTACAGCCGCAAATCCTGCTTCTTTCAATTTCCATTTTCTCTCATCCAACCACTTTGTGATATTTTTGTCAGTCTTTTGTTTTTCTTTTGACAAAAGTCCCTGCTCTGCCAGAATTTTTTCCTGTCTTTTCCTTCGTTCTATTGTCTGACAAAAAAGCGTGTCTATATCCTGCAGTTCCTCTGCAACAGCCTTTTTCATCTTTTTTAGTTCTTCATACAAACCGTTTATATAAGCCTTTTCCTGTTGATATTCCTTTATTTTTCCTTCCAGCTCACCCTCTAAAAGCTGCATAAGCAAAACCTTTCCGTCAAAATCTGCATGAAAAAGCATGTCCTCTTTTTCTTCAAAAGAATACCTTTGATACTTTTCTTCATAGCTCTTAAACAGCTGATAAAAGCCATAAAAGTCTGCTGCCACTTCCTCATACTGTATGTATTCGCCTATCAGCTCCTCTGTTACAGGCACTTTCATTTCTTCGTAGCTTTGCAAAATTCGGGATAAATCCTCCCAGCCTCTTGCCGTTACAAAACAGCTTCCTTCCTGCCGTTCTTCTATGCGGTAAAAATTTTCTGTTTTTAGCTGCAAATAACTGCGTATCCCTAAATGAACGCCCTGTTTTGCAGCATATCGATCCCAAACAGAATGATTTTCCTGAATTTCTATTTTCTTTACTCTATCAAGAGTTACGATGTCAAATTCCCTCACAGACTTATTGTATCTCTCCGGATTTCCTGCTGCTACAATACACCAACCCTTTGGAAGTTTATGTGCACCAAAAGTCTTGTTCTGCAAAAGCTGCAGCATAGTAGGCGCTAAGGTTTCAGAAACACAGTTAATCTCATCTAAAAATAAAATTCCTGTTTCTGCGCCTTCTTTTTCTATACATTCATATACCGATGCAAGCATTTCGCTCATGGTATATTCTGTAACCGTATATTCTTCTCCCTGAAATCTTTTCTTCTCTAAAATCGGCAGTCCCACGGCGCTTTGCCGTGTATGGTGTGTCAGCGTATACTCCACAAGTCCGATTTTTTCTTCCTCTGCAATCTGCTTCATAATAGCAGTTTTTCCAATACCCGGAGGTCCCATAAGCAGCACCGGCCTTTGATACTGTATAGGAATTTTATAATTCTCCTCCTCATCCTTTGCCGTATAGGCTCGAAGTGTATTGATAATTTCCTGTTTTGCTTCTGCAATATTCATTATCTTCTCCTGTTATCTCTCATCCATATAGAAAAGCTTTGCCCAATTTGGAACATTAGCTTCTTTCGGTGGTTCTTTCGTCAGTAAAAAAACTGTCTCGTAATCCGGTTTTTCTCTGGGATAAATCCCATCTCCATCGGTAAAATATAAAAGCGCCTTTAAATTTTTCAGCGTTCTATCCACAATCATCTTATTCACATATTGAAATACCGGACGAAAGTCTGTCCCCCCTCCTCCCTGTATTTTAATGTGCTTTAGATATTCTTTCCATTCCTTTTCACAGGTGACTTTTACATCTTCCTGCACATAACAGTCACACTGTATAATATGTACCCGCAGCTTTTTAAAAAAATTTTCCTGCTGCCCCAAAACCGCATAAGTTTCCTGTAAAAACCGCTGTACCGTAGGTCTTTTACAAGATGCGGAGGTATCAATGGCAATGACCAGCTCCTCCAGCTTCTTTGCCTCTGTATATTCCAAAGGCTCTAAAAAAGGGAGATTTCCATAATGAGAAAGCCCGTACAAGTAGGGAATATAATCAAAAGCTTCCATATCTAACTGTAACTCTTCTCTTTCCACTGTAAACCGTCTTAAAAATTTATTATAATTTCGCTTCCTTTCTTCCTGAAGCTCATACCACTCCTGTTTATATCCTCTCTGCGTACCTCTTTTTCCAAATCCATTTCCGCTGCCGTCCTCTCCTGATGCTTTTAAGGAAAGCGCCCAGTCAAGCAGCTTTTCTGTCTGTTCTTCTTTTACTTCTTTCCAAAGCGTGTGATTGTCCTGCTCAAAACACTTTTGCCAAAATTCTAGTTCACTTGGAGAAAATTTTTTCCTTTCCAGTCTTTCCTCTACTGCTTCTGCTGACAGCCCTTCCCCGTTTTCCCAGATTTGACTGCAAAATTCTTGGGCTGCCTTTGACATTTTCCCTGTAAGCTCCTCCTGTCCCAGCGCATCAATGGTATACTCTGTCACCATATCACAAGCCAAATGCCAAAAAGGCGAAGATTCTGTATTCTCCCTTACCTGTCTGTACAACAGATGAAACAGTGTATGAAGAAAAAAACGGTTTATTCCCTGTGCTCCCTTTTCCATATAGAGGTTCAGGAAAAGCTTCGGCTCATAGAAAAAAGTTTCTCCATCCGTCCCTGTTAAAGTATTTCTTTGAAAGCCTGTAAACACCATTTGAAAAATCCGATAAAGCCTCGGACTTTCACAGCAAAATTTTGTCAGGGCAAGCTCTTTTACCTCTTCCCATAAATATTCTTCTTTTGCTTCCATTTTAAAGCTCCCAGCTCTTTTCCTGAAATCCTCCCAAAGCTTCTTTTTCCTGCAACAAAAAAATCTGTGCTTCCTGATTGCCATATTGAACCGCTGTTTTCAAAAAAGAGTTGAGAAGATTTTCATCCGCCTCCTGTTCTTTAATAAGCTCTGTCAGCTTTTTATTTTCTTTTTTCTTAATCAGCAATTCCACTGCCGGACGAAAACGCAGCTTTAAATATTCTCCATACAGGCGCTTTCTTTTATCCTCTTTTTTCAAATCAAAATATCGCATAAGCGCAATAGACAATTTTTTATCTGCCTGTTTTGTTTCCGAAAATACCTTGTCCAGCTGACGCTCTTCCTGCTCTGTAAGCTTTTTTTCCAATAGCTCCCAGATTTTTTTGTTGATTGCATTGTTCTTTTCTATATCTTCCTGATAAGAAAGAGATGTTGTATCCGGCGTATGCTCTCCGCACACATCCGCTCCCAATACAAAGCATTGCGAAAATAATTCGTGCAGCCACTCTTTTATTTCCTCAAAACTTACATCTCCCTGATCCCAGTTGGTTCTGGCCGCCTCTAAAGATAAAATATCTTTATCAAGAGACAAATACACCGGAACGTCTTGATTTCTCTCTAAAAATTCATGCCATTGGGATTTTTCCTGCTTCATATCCTCCCTGCTAATAGGAGTAACCTTTTCTAAAATTTCCTTTTCACATTCCAAAAAAGCGGTTCTCGGCGGTCCGATTACGCAGACTTCTTTTATATATTTATTGGAAAGAATACACTCCCGCACCCAGCTTCCGCAGGAAAGCAGTCCCCAAAAGGAAGCTTCCTGCATATCTGTATGGTTATCAAATACCACAAGCAAAAACGGTCTGTCTATCTTTTCCGTCCAAAATTTACTTAAATAATGATAATTGCCGGAGTCCAGAAAATGAATACCTGAAAAATCAAGATTTTTTATCCGTTCTTTAATTTCCTCCTCTGCTTCCTCTGTACAATAGCAGTTGACTCCTGTCATCTTTGTAAAATCCAGCCATTGGGCATCTTTTCCCTGATAAAAGTTTTCCTCTTTATAGACACCGGAAAAATCCATAATTACTGTCTTTGCGTTCATAAGCACCTCTTTATCCTGTCTCTGTATTTCTACTTTCATTCTAACACGTTTCTAATTTTTTTCAACGTTTCCATATCTTTTCACTACCTGTTCGAAACACCATGGAAAATCAATTTTCTTCTTTCCCTCTGCTGTCAAAATATCCTCCGTATACCAGACTTCTCCGTCTACTTTGTAACGCAGTTCTCCTATTTTTTCTCCCTTTTTCACCGGAGCCGTCAGTTTCTTTTTCCCGTGATAACTGACTTCTATTTCCTCGCCTTCTTTCAGCAGGATTTTTTTCTCCTCTCCCTTTTCTCTGACAAGGGAAATTTTAGAATTTTTATCCAACTCTTTATTTTTGGCATTCTTTACAGGAATTTCTTTGGGACATTTTGAAAATTCTATTTCATCAAAGGAATGAAGGGAATACTCATTTAAACCATATTCCATCAATTTTCTGGTATCTGACCACTTATATCCTTTATTATTGGGCCAGCCACAGCCCAAAAGGGCTACAATTAGGGTTTTCCCGTCTCTTTGCAGCGCTCCCACATAGCAATACCCCGCCTGTGCCGTAAATCCTGTTTTTCCGCTGATTGCCCCTTCCATCATAGACAAAAAAGCGTTGTGATTTTGGCAGCTAAACTCCCGCTTTCCGTCTGCATCGGAAAAGCGGTAAGATGGTGTCTGGGTAATTTTCAAAAACTCTTCCCTTGCAGGGGATAAACAAACACAGTACCGCATAATCTGCGCTAAATTTTCGGCAGTTGTTTCATGAACCTTTTCTTCTCCCTCTCGTTCTTCCTTTGCATCCAGCCCATTGGGAGTAATAAACCAAGTGTCTTCACAGCCGATTTCCCTTGCTTTTTCATTCATCTTTTCTGCAAAACCTTCTACGCTTCCTCCCACATGCTCTGCCAAAATTACTGCGGAGTCATTATGGCTTTCCAGCATCAGAGAATACAACAAATCCTTTACATAAAACTTCTCTCCCACCGAAGCTCCTAAATGTACCTTTGGCATCCTCGCCGCTTTCTCTGAAGCTTCTGCAATCTCCTCCAAACAGCCGCTTTCTAAAGTTAAAATGCAGGTCATAATCTTTGTGGTGCTCGCCATAGGACGTTTTTCCTCTCCGTTTTTCTCATACAGCACACGTCCTGACTCTCCGTCAATCAAAGCCGCAGAAAGCGCATATAAATTCTCCGGCTCGTCCCCCTTTCCTGCTACTAAAACGGGAAATGCAGACATACTTATGTAAAAAGCAAGAAAAAGAGACAAGATTTTTTTCCATTTATTTTTCTTCATTCTGATTTCTCCTTTTTACAATATATGTAGATATTAAAAAAAGATACCAGAAAGGTATCTCTATAAATTAAGCTGTAATTGAATTTCTTCTTCTGCCTCTGCTTTAAAATCTTCCATTTGAACAGGGTCAATCTCCGGCAGCGCATCCAGCCCCTGCACATCAAAATTGCGGAGAAATTCCTCCGTAGTGCCAAGTAAAATCGGTCTTCCCGGAGCATCCAAGCGCCCTACCTCCTGCACCAGTCCATATTCCATAAGCTTTGCTATGGCATGGTCGCATTTTACACCCCTGATTTTTTCTATTTCCAGCTTTGTAACAGGCTGTTTATAAGCAATGATGGAAAGAGTTTCCAGCATAACATCGGAAAGCACAGCCTTTTTCGGCTGCAAAGCCATCTTTACCAGATAATCATAATACTCTTCCTTTGTACACATCTGATACGCATTTTCAAGCTCGATAATTTTAATTCCACGGTCCTCTGCCTGATATTTCAGCATCATATTTCTGACAATTTTTCTTGTGGTCTCTATATCATGTCCGATGGTTTTTGCCAGTGTACTTAATTCTACCGACTCTCCCATGGCAAACAACAGCGCTTCTATTGCGCCTTCTATTTTATTCAGTTCCATTTTTTTCTCTCTCCAAACAGGATTTAATCTCTATCTCTGCAAAAATATGCTCCTGATAAATGGAAATCTTTCCCATTTTCATCAACTCCAGAATTGCCAGAAACGATACGATAATCTGTACTTTACTTGCCTGTCCTTCCAACAAATCACGAAAATTAAATCTGGAATGTGTTCTGGCATATTCTTCGATTTCTTCCATTTTCTCAGGCAGACTTACTTCTTCTTTCTCAATTTTACCGAATTTGCTTCGGATTGGGTCAACCTTATCCTCCTGACGGCGGATGACACTCTGAAAAATTTCATTGAGTTTTTCCAAGGTAAGTCCGTCCAATAACTGACCGGTATCTACCGGCTCACGGTAAGACAGCACTTCTTTTGGGATAGTAGGAAGCTTGTATACCTTTTTTGATGCGGCTGCCATACGGTCTCGAAGCTCATAAGACATATATTTATACATCTTATATTCCAACAGCTGGCGCACCAATTCTTCTCTGGGGTCTTCTTCCTCCCCTTCCTCATTCACTTCTCTTGGCAGAAGCATTCTGCATTTAATGGAAATCAAGGTCGCAGCCATAACCATGAACTCACTCATAATGTTTAAATCTTCTCTCTCCATTGCACGAATGTAGTCCATGTACTGCTCTGTAATCTCTACAATGGGAATATCATAAATATTTACTTTATTTTTCTCAATCAGATGCAGGAGCAAATCCAACGGACCTTCAAACACCTGAAGCTTTACGGGAATTCCCATGTCTTCTACCTCTTTCTGCCTTTCTTTCCTCAGTCATTCTACACTATTTTCACAAAAAAGTCTACTTTTCAGAATTTTTCTTGGGACTGCACTCTACCATAATCAGCTCTCTGGGATTGAAAATACGCAGGGGAATGGTATGCTCTCCCAGGCCTCCGCTGACTATCAGATGTCTGTCTCCTTCTTGAAAATGTCCCTTACAATACTTGGGAAAAATCCGAAAATCAGGGCTGATAACACCGCCTAAAAACGGAAGCTGTACCATTCCTCCATGATAATGCCCTGAAAAAGTCACATCACTGCCCCATTCCAGATAGCTGTCTCCATACTTTGGGGTATGCGCCAGAAGTACCTGAAACTGATTTTTGGATGTTTTTCCTAAAAGCACTTCGATTTCCTCACTTTTCAGAAAATCTTTGCCTCCTTTTTTATAATATTGATAAGGAGGCAAAAGACCGGAAATTAAAATTTTCTCTCCTCCCATTTCCAACTCTCTTGTCTCATTTTCCAGAAATACGACACCCAATTCTCGTACTTCCTTTTCAAATTCCAGATAGCCCTCTCCATAAACCTCCGGTTTCCTTTTCATTCTCTGCTCATGATTGCCCAAAGCATAATAAACAGGAGCTATATGCACAGCTTCCTTTAAAAAAGCATAGGGTATCTGAAACGATGCCTTCTCTTTTCCCAGAACCAAATCACCGGCAATCAATATTGCATCCGGCGCCTGCTTCCTTAATTCTCCCAGAAGATTTTCATTCCCCTTCCCCAGCTCTACATTATGCAAATCACTGAGCACTGCCAAACGGATACTTTGTATTTTTAATTTATCTGACTGTATTTTATAAAAAGTTGTTTTAAATGTTTTCAATGTTCCTCACCCGATATTTTCTCTGTAACTCGGCTTATTATAGTATAAACCATAAGCACTTTCAACCTATTTTCTTTAAAAAGCTCTCCCACACCTTCTTTACACAGTCACTGTACTGTGCCTGTTTTGTTCCTTTGGTGCAGAGGATTTTCACACTTCCGATTTCTTTTCCGTCCAGATAATAATTGACAGTTCCTACGGTATCTCCTTTTTTCACCGGAGCTTTTAAGTCCTTTTTCAGCTTTATTTTCTTTTCTATATTTTCAAAAGAAGCGCCCTCTGTATCTAAATAGCGAAATTCTTTTTCGTAAGCACATGGGACTTTTTCCAAAACGCCACCCTCCACCGGAATTTGAGGAAGCTTTTCCTTTTGCTCATCTACATACAGCTTACAGCTTCCAAAGCCTAAATTCAGCATGGCTGCCGCATCTTTAAAGCGAACCTTATAATCCGGCGCAGTCATCACCACACTGATTAAAGTAATTCCCTCTCTCTGTGCTACCGCCGATACACAATATTTTGCCACGCTGGTACTTCCTGTCTTTAAGCCAACACACCCGTCATAGCTTCGAATAAGCTTATTGGTATTGGTAAGACCAAACTCACTGTTGCCTTTTTGCGTTACATGAGTGATATTTTCCATCCACACAGAAGAATATTCCAAAATTTTCGGATAACGGGTAATCAGCTCTCTGGACATAATTGCCACATCATGAGCGCTGGTATAATGATTATCCGACTCTGTAAGGCCACAGCAGTCTTCAAAATTCGTATTCTCCATACCCAGCCCTTTTGCCCTTTCGTTCATTCGCTTTACAAATTCTGTCTCACTTCCTGCAATGTGCTCTGCCATAGCCGCACTGGCATCATTACCGGAAGCAATGACAATACATTTTATCAGCGTTTCGACTGTCTGCTTTTCTCCTTCTTCCAAAAACACCTGCGAACCGCCCATGGATTTGGCATAGGCGCTGGTTACTACCTCGTCTTCCATATGTAGGTTTCCCTTTTCCAGCTCGTCAAAAATTAAAATCAAGGTCATGATTTTTGTAATACTGGCAGGCTTCACTCTGGTATCCATATCCTTTTCATAGATAATCTTCCCCGTGGACGCCTCCATCAGCACCCCATGAGGAGCTGTAATCAACTCCTCATTTTCTGCTTTTACCGTAAGGGGCGTCAGAAACAAAGAACAAAAAAGCAGAATACCTACAACGATTTTTGCTGTTGCTCTGTAAATCATACACAAGCTCCCAAAATTCCTCTTATAGCATTGTAAGCAGGAAAAAAGGAAAATATGACAAAAAGGAACTGCCTAATGCGACAGTTCCTTTTCTTTAAATATATTTCTGTATTTTTTCTTTTACGACTGAAATGCTATCCTTTTTTTGAAGATACATATTCCAAAGAAAATCACTTCCCAATAAAAACATCAAAATACCTGCCAGCCATTTTCCCGTATGAACAGAATATCTGCTCACAATAAACTCCACTCCTTTATGAAGAAACAGAAACAAACCTACGGTATAAAAGCCCCATGCAATGGTACTTTCCAAACAGAGAATACCTTTATAATTAAAGGGTTTATTGGAATAATCCCACCATACCTCTCCGAAGACCTTCATCATCAGTTTTGCAGTCAGGTATTCAAAAGCTGTGGGAACGAGACATCCGAAAAGATACAATAGATATATATTGTCACAAACAGGTCTTAACAAAAAATATACAATCAATGCGCCAAAGCCGTAAATCGGACAGAAAGGTCCTCTTACAAAGCCTCTGTTTGTCAGTTTCCTGTTACAAATCGACATATAGACAGACTCCACCAGCCAACCCAGCATACTATAAATCAAAAACCACTGAATAATATAATACAGTTCAATTCCGAAAAAATTCCTTGTCCACATAAAAACTCCTCCTCTCCTGTATTTTTACTCTAAAGCATAGGAGCAAACAAGCGCAGAATACTCTGTAAGCCTCTGCGAAATACATTCTGTTCTTTACATGTGTTTAAGCTGACTTCCCTGCTGTTTCGAAAGGTATTCAGCATATCTTCTTTTACCTGCCCCACTGCCTGACATTGATACATCCACGCAGCACACTCAAAATGCAGATACAAGCTGCGATAATCCAGATTTATCGTACCCACTACCGCAATTTCATCATCACAGACAAAGCTCTTGGCATGGATAAAGCCCGGCGTATATTCATAAATTCTCACACCTGCTTCCAAAAGCTGTCGGTAATAAGAGCGGGTTAATAAAAATACCAGTTTTTTGTCCGGTATTCCCGGTGTAATAATCCTCACATCAATTCCTTTTTTCGATGCCAGACAAAGAGCGGTCATCATTTCATTGTCAATAATCAAATACGGCGTTGTAATATAAATATATTTTTTTGCCTGATTGATTACGTTCAAATATACATTTTCCCCTACAACCTCTCCATCTAAAGGAGAGTCTCCGTAAGGCTGCACAAAACCGTCATTTTCAAATTCCTCCGGATGATACACATAAGGTCCGTAAGCAGGCAAATGAGTTTTTGTTCTGGTGATTACAGACCACATCTGCAAAAACATTACCGTTAAATTCCATACACCTTCTCCGCAAAGGCGCACACCCGTATCCTTCCAATGACCGAAGCGCATCTGCTGGTTAATATATTCATCTGCCAGATTGATGCCTCCCGTATAACCTGTGTGTCCGTCAATTACCAATATTTTTCTATGGTCTCGGTTGTTTAACACAATGTTTAAAATCGGTCTTATGGGATTAAAGGCAGCACATTTAATTCCTTTTGCCTGAAGCTTCTTATAATAGCGGTATGGAAGTGTTGTCACACAGCCCATATCATCATAAATCAGCCTTACATCTACACCCTGCTTTACTTTTTCTTCGAGAATTTCCAAAATTTCATCCCACATTTTCCCTTCGTGTATAATAAAATACTCCAGAAAAATAAAATGCTCTGCTTTTTTCAAATCCTCCAGCATATCTACAAACATCTCATCGCCTACCGGATAATACTTGGTAGTAGTGTTTCTATGAACCGGAAATCCGGCAAAATCTCTGATATACGCTGACTGGTTGGAAGCGCTCAGACTTTCCTTAGCCAAAGCCTTTCTCGTTCCCGCACTCTCTTTAAAATAGTTCTCAATCTCTTTTACTACTTCTTTTGACTCCTGTGTCATTTTCTTTGCAACACGGGATTGTCCGAAAAGAAGATAAATAATTACACCGAAAACAGGAACTGCCAATATCAGGATCGTCCACGCCAGCTTATAGGAGGGATTGATATCTTTATTTACAATCCACAATACCATAAGAAGACTCAGCAGACTAATCAAATTCATAATATGGCCGGAAAATGCTCCCAGCCCCCAAAGCATTGCAAAAATCCAGATTAACTGCAAAAGAACCGCTACTACTGTAACAAAAATCCGATTGGATATTAAATCGATAATCTTTTTCATAAAATTCCTTTTTCCCGTCTGTAATATGGTAAAAAAGCCTCTGGTAATTGTCCAGAGGCTTTTAACTGCACATTAATTATATTTACGTTTTCTAGCTGCTTCAGATTTTTTCTTACGACGAACACTTGGTTTTTCGTAATGCTCTCTTTTACGGATTTCCTGCTGAATACCTGCTTTTGCACAGCTACGCTTGAAACGACGTAAAGCGCTATCTAAAGTCTCGTTTTCTTTTACGATTACATTTGACATAAGCTCACACCTAACCTCCCTCCAGCTGTAAATTGTGCATAATACAACTGTCTGGGTATTTTTATTGCACAACTGATATTATATCAGATTTTTACAGTTCGTCAACTGTTTTAAATCATTTTTCTTAAAAAGTTTCATTATTTTATCTGGTCTGCCAAAATATTTGCTGCGGCTTCCAATGCTTCCGGCACTTTATCCGGGTTTTTGCCCCCTGCCTGTGCCATATTCGGACGTCCGCCGCCGCCACCGCCTACGATAGCAGCCATTCCCTTAATCAGGTTTCCTGCGTGTGCCCCTGCTTTCTGTGCCTGTTCTGTTACCATAGCAAGAAGACTTACCTTACCGCCTGCAACACTTGCCAGAACAACTACACCTTCGCCCAACTTTTCTTTTAACTGGTCGCCCAAGTCACGAAGCCCGTTCATATCTACATCGGTAAGAGATACTGCCAAAAGCTTCACGCCTTTTACATCCTGTACCTGATTTAAGACATCGCCTACTGCTTCCTGTGCCATTTTTGCTTTCAGAGACTCATTTTCACTGTGAAGCGCTTTCACTTCTGCCTGAAGATGTGCAATCTTTTCTTCGATTTCTGAGGGAGAAGTTTTTAACATCGCTGCAATTTCAGCCTGTTTCTTCTCGATTTCTTTATAATAAGCAAACACTCCGTCTCCGGTAAGAGCTTCAATACGGCGTACACCTGCCGCAATACCGCTTTCAGAAATGATTTTAAATGTAGTAATCACACCTGTGTTGGAAACATGAGTACCTCCGCAAAGCTCTTTGGAGAAATCACCCATGGAAACCACACGAACTTCTTCGCCGTATTTCTCTCCGAATAAAGCCATTGCTCCCACTTTCTTTGCTTCCTCAATGCTCATAACCTCTGTCACAACAGGAAGTGCAGCCTGAATTTCTTTGTTTACAATTTCTTCCACTGCTGCTAATTCTTCTGCTGTCATGGACTGGAAGTGTGCAAAGTCAAAACGCAGTCTGTCCGGTGTCACAAGAGAACCCTTCTGTTCTACATGAGAGCCTAAAACAGTCTTTAATGCTTTTTGTAAAAGATGCGTTGCACTGTGGTTCTTACAGGAATTCATTCTGTATTTTTCACAAACCTGTAAAGTCACCACATCACCTGTTTTCAGCATACCTTTTGTGAGAACACCTACATGACCTACTTTTCCGCCTCTTAAATTAATGGTATCTTCTACCTTAAATTCTGCATCTCCCAGAGTAATCACACCTTTATCGCCCTGCTGTCCGCCCATAGTAGCGTAAAATGGTGTCTGCTCTACAAAAACAGTACCTCTCTGGTCTTCTGTGAGAGCTTCTGTAATTTCATCCTCTGTTGTGAGAACTGTGATTTTAGAAGTACAGGTTAAAGAGTCATAGCCCACAAATTCTGTTGTAACATTTACATCAATTTCATCATATACCGTTGCATCTGCACCCATATAGTTGGTTGTGCTTCTTGCAATACGGGCTTTTTCTCTCTGCTCATCCATCGCAGCTTTAAAGCCTGCTTCATCAATGGTACAGCCTTTTTCTTCTAAAATTTCCTTTGTCAGGTCAAGAGGAAATCCATAAGTATCATAAAGCTTAAACGCAGCTTCTCCGGAAAGCTCTGTTTTTCCTTCTGCTTTCATGGCAGCTTCCATTTCAGACAAAATATTTAATCCCTGGTCAATGGTTTTGTTAAACTGCTCTTCTTCTTTTGTCAGAACCTGGAAAATAAAATCTTTCTTTTCTTCCAGCTCCGGATATCCGTCTTTAGAGCCTTCAATTACAACAGCGCTTAACTCTGCTAAGAATTTGCCTTCAATACCCAGAAGACGTCCGTGACGTGCCGCACGTCTGATTAAACGGCGAAGCACATAGCCTCTGCCTTCATTGGTAGGCATAATACCATCAGAAATCATAAAAGTTGCAGAACGGATATGGTCTGTAATCAGACGAATAGAAACGTCCTTTGCCGCATCTTTTTTATACTCTGTGTGTGCCAGCTCACATACTTTTGTTCGAAGAGCACATAAAGTATCAACGTCAAAGATGGAGTCAACATCCTGTACAACAGATGCCAGACGCTCTAATCCCATACCGGTATCGATGTTCTTCTGAACTAATTCGGTATAATTTCCCTCTCCGTCACTTTCAAACTGTGTAAATACATTGTTCCAGATTTCCATATATCGGTCACATTCACAGCCCACGGTACAGTCCGGACTGCCGCAGCCGTATTTTTCACCTCTGTCATAATAAATTTCAGAACATGGTCCGCATGGTCCTGCACCATGTTCCCAGAAGTTATCCGCTTTACCGAAACGGAAGATACGCTCTGCCGGAATTCCCATTTCTTTATTCCAGATTTCAAAAGCTTCCTCATCTTCTTCATAAATAGACGGGTAAAGACGCTGTGGATCCAGTCCTACTACTTCTGTAAGAAATTCCCATGACCACGCAATGGCTTCACGCTTAAAATAATCTCCAAAAGAGAAGTTACCAAGCATTTCAAAGAAAGTACCGTGGCGTGCTGTCTTTCCTACATTTTCAATATCTCCTGTACGAATACATTTCTGACAGGTTGTCACTCTGCGTCTTGGCGGAATTTCCGCACCTGTAAAATATGGCTTTAAAGGAGCCATTCCTGAGTTAATTAAAAGCAGGCTCTTATCATTTCTAGGAACCAGCGAAAAGCTTTTCATAGCTAAATGTTCTTTACTTTCAAAGAACTCTAAAAACATTTTTCTAAGTTCGTTTACTCCGTATTTTTGCACGTTTTTCCCTCCTAATGGTATATCTGATAAGATAATCATTGTTTTTTATGATAGCACAGTGCGAAAGGTATTTCAAGAAAAAATCACTTTGCTCTTTTTTGAGAAGTCTTTCTCTGTCTGTTTTTTGTATTTGCCGCCTCTTTCTGCCTTAACATCTGCTTTCTTTTCATACAGTCTAAATCTATCTCATAGATGGTATTCCCATCTTCCACTAATCTTGTTTTTCCTTTTTCCATAAGCAGCTCCTTTCTCTTTTATTTTATGCCTGCACGGAATTTTTGACATAGCCTCCCACAGCCCAACATATAATTTAGGGATTTCATTCTAGGAGTAATAATCTATGAATTCCCAATCATTACTGGACGAAATGGTAAATGAAGACTCTGTGCGGATTTTAAAAGCGGCAATTCCTTATCTGCCTTCAAAAGGACAGTCCTTTATCTGCATTTTTGCAAAATTTCTGGAACTGCAAAACACCTTTAAGCTTTTACATTCTTCTGAAAATGCTATGCAGATCTGCGCCAAGCCTCAGGAAAAGACCGATCCCTTGGAAATGCTCTCTGCCTGCAGTAAAGTATGCCACGGACCACTAAAGGAAAAACTGGAAAACATTACCAATACATTTTTAATGATGCAAATGCTGGATTTCGACAATCCACAAAAAGGAGGTACACCCTTTCATGAATAATTTTCATTCACAGTTCAATCAGGAAACAAAAAAAGAGGAGGCTGCACAAAAAGCAACCTCCTCATGGATGGATAATCCCAAGCTCGCGGGAATGGATATGTCAAAGCTTGCCATGCTCAATGCTCTGGCAGAACAGGGCTCTGCGAAAAAAACGCCGCAGGAGCTGCTGCCTTTTCTCATGTCTGCCGCTTCCACAAATAAATCAAAAGGTGTCCGTTTCTCCCCGCAGGAAATGGAAGCAATCATTCAGGTATTAAAAGCCGGCAAATCGCCGGAAGAAGCCGCCCGCATGGACAAAATCCTACAAATGTTCAAAATGCTGGGATAAATAATTCCAAAGCTGACGAACGGCACAGGTAACTGCTTTTTCTCTTACCTCACTCCGACTGCCCTCCAGATGATATTCCTTCACCTGTATCTCTTTGGCAGAGCCACAGCCGATAAAGACAGTTCCAACCGGTGCTTCCCAGCCACCGGAAGGACCTGCAAATCCGGTAGCCGATACCGCTATATCTGCTTTTGCCTCCAAAAGTCCTCCATGAACCATTTCTTTGGCACATTCCTTGCTGACTGCACCGTATTTTTCAAACACTTCCTCCCGTACCTTCACGGCACGCATTTTCGCTTCATTGGAATAAGTCACAAAGCCCTGCTCAAACACCTCCGAAGCTCCCGGCACGTCTACAATCCGTGCTGCAATGGCTCCTGCCGTACAGGACTCTATGGTTGTCAGTTTTAACTGATGCTTTTTCAAAAGCTCTACAACCTTTTCTTCCGGTTTCATTCTGTCACCCTCTTTTTAATCCTGCATACTTAATACATTTTTATTCTTCAGAATATAATCCACCAGTGAAATAACAGTTAGCGCTACGGCAATTACTACAAATACCGTAATTGCTCCCTGAAATACAGTATTCTGAATATTCATAATCATTAAAATAATCATAATCATCTGAGAAACTGTTTTAAATTTACCCCAGTAGCTTGCTGCAATGACAATTCCGTTGTCTGCTGCAATCAGGCGGAAGCCGCTGATAATAAATTCTCTGGCAATAATGATAATGGTAATCCATGCAGGAAGCTGTCCTGTGGAAGTAAAGCAAATCAACGCAGAACAAACAAGCAGTTTGTCAGCCAGCGGGTCCATAAATTTCCCGAAATTTGTTACAAGGTGATATTTTCTTGCCAGATAGCCATCCAGTAAATCGGTAAGGCTGGCAATTACAAAAATAGCAAGAGCAATCCATTTATCTGCACTGCCTGTAATATCATACATTAAAAACGCAACAAAAAACGGTATCATAATAATTCTTGCAATCGTTAATTTATTCGGTGTATTCATTTTCCAACTCTCCTATCAAATCATATTCCAGCGCCCCTGTTACATGAACTCTGGCAAAATCTCCTGACATCAGCTCTGTGTCTGTGTTGATAAAAATATATCCGTCTACGTTTGGAGCATCTCCATAAGTTCTTCCCACATAAGCATTTTCGTCCGCAACTTTGCCTTCAATCATTACCTCTACGCAGGTGCCGATTTTATCATTTCCCTTATCAATGGAAATCTCCTGCTGCAGCTCCATAAGTTCTGCCTGCCTATCCTGTTTTACTTCTTCTGCAATCTGATTTGGCATATTGGCAGCCGGTGTGTCTTCCTCTGCTGAATAAGTAAAGACACCCAGACGGTCAAATTCCATAGTGTCAATAAATTCCATCAATTCCTCATGGTCTTCCTCTGTTTCACCGGGAAATCCTGTGATTAACGTAGTTCGCAGTATAATATCAGGAATTTCTTTTCTCAAAAGCGTAACAATGTCAATCAGCTCCTGCTTGGTGGTTCTTCTGCCCATTTTCTTTAAAATTTTATCGCTGCAATGCTGAATAGGCAAATCCAGATAATGACAGATTTTCTTTTCTTCTTTCATGGTCTGAATAAGCTCCGGATAAATCTCTTCCGGATAGCAGTATAAAATTCGTATCCACTGAATACCCGGAATTTTGCAAAGCTCTTTTAAAAGCTTGTGAAGGCATTTTTTTCCGTAAATATCTTTTCCGTATACGGTAGTTTCCTGTGCCACTAAAATCAGCTCCCGAACTCCCTGCCCTGCCAGATATTCTGCTTGAGAAATCAGTTGTTCCATAGGAATACTGCGATAGTTTCCACGAAGCTTGGGAATAATACAGTATGTACATCTCTTATCGCAGCCCTCTGCAATTTTGAGGTATCCGTAATAGCCGCCTGTTGTCAAAACACGTTTTTTACTGATTTCTGTCAGGGCGTTAATATCTTTAAATTCCAGATAACGCTCTCCTTCAAAAACTATATCCAATGCCTTGATAATATCTCCAAAGCTGGTCGTTCCCAGAACTGCGTCTACCTCAGGAATTTCTTTAATAATTTCTTCCTTATATCTCTGTGCAAGACAGCCTGTTACCAGCAATACTTTTAACACACCCTCTGTTTTGTAACGTGCCATTTCCAGAATACTGTTGATACTTTCTTCCTTTGCATCATGAATAAAGGCACAGGTATTCACCACAATGATTTCTGCTTCTGTTTCATCATTGGTAAGTGTATAACCATTCTCCACCAGCATACCCAGCATTTCCTCGGAGTCTGCCAGATTTTTGTCACATCCCAGAGAAATAAACAATACTTTTCTCATGTATCCTCCTTAACTGCAACACGAGGCTGTTGCATTAAGTGCAATTTCCGTTTAATGCGACAGCCTCATTTTTTATTAGATTTCGTTTTCTTCTGTTGTTTCTTCTTCCACTTCTGCTTCTTCCGGCAAAATGTGAACCTTTCCCTTGTAGATTTCTTCTACTGCTGTGGAAAGCGGTTTTTTACCTGAGCTTGGAACCATAGCCTCTTTTCCTGCAATTAACTGTCTCGCTCTTTTACTTGTAGCAAGCACAACAGAATAGCGGCTGGTTACTAATGGTTCGTCATCAATTTCGGCTCCTTCGTTAATAACCTCCATAAGTTCTGTGTAAGATGGATGTATCATAATTATTCTCCTTTCTTGAATACAGCAATTTCTTCTGTGATTTCTTTTATAAATTCCTGACGATTTTTGACTGCATCATGCTGACTCTGGATAATACTGTGCATATTATCAACACACTCCTCAATCACATCGTTAATCAATATATAATCATACTCAGACATTCCCTTTGCTTCTTCTGAGGCTCTGCTGAGTCTTGATTCGATAACGTCCATGCTTTCTGTTCCCCGATTAACCAGACGATGTTTTAATTCTTCTGCATTTGGCGGAGTTACAAAAAGCAGCAGGGTATTCGGCATTTTTTTCTTGACCTTTAATGCTCCCTGTATTTCGATTTCCAAAATTACGTCTTTCCCCATGTTTAACTGTTTTTCAACGTAAGCCTTAGGTGTTCCGTAATAATTATCAACATACTGTGCATATTCAATCAGCGCATCTTCTAAAATCAGTTCCTCAAATTCTTTCTTTGTATGGAAAAAATATTCCCTGCCATGTTCTTCTCCCGGTCTTGGATCTCTCGTTGTAGCAGAAACAGATAATGCATAATTATCATATTTTTCCATCAGACGTTTCATCAATGTTCCCTTTCCGGCGCCTGAAAAGCCGGATACTACTACTAAAATTCCTCTATCAGCCATCGTATTCCCCTTTTGCTTCATTCTCTGAAAAAATTCCAAATCTCTTTGCTATTGTTTCTGGTTGCAAAGCAGACAACACCAGCATATCTCCGTCTGTAATAAGAACAGCCTTTGTCTTTCTTCCCTGTGTTGCATCGATTGCCCTTCCGGACTCCTTCGCCGCCTGCACCAGACGCTTAATCGGCGCTGCATCGGGACTTACCACCGCAACCACCTTATCCATGTTTACCACATTTCCAAATCCTATGTTCAACAGCTTTGCCATAGCACATCCTGCCTTTATTCAATATTTTGAATTTGTTCACGAATTTTCTCAATTTCTGTTTTCAAATCAATGGCAAGATTGGATGTTTCCAAATCGTTTGCCTTGGACAAAATGGTATTTGCCTCCCGGTTCATCTCCTGTGCAATAAAGTCCAGCTTTCTTCCAATTCCTTCCTTTTCGTCAAGCACAGACATGGTATGCTTAATATGACTTTTCAGACGAACGGTTTCTTCATCAGTACAAATCTTATCTGCATACAGAATAACTTCTGCTGCAATACGGCTTTCTTCAATCTGTGTATCCGCTAAAAGCTCTTTTACCTTCGTTTCCAGCTTTTCTCTGTATTCCTGTATAATAACAGGAGAACGTTTTTCAACCAGCTCTACCTTTTCTTCCATATTTTTAAGCTTTTCAAGAATATCTCGCTTTAGCTCTGTTCCTTCTTTTGTTCTGGCTTCTACGAACTGAACGGCTGCTCTTCTGATTACCCCTTCCAGTGCGCTCCACATTTCATCTTCATCCTCTGTCTGTTCTTCCATAGTCAGAACTTCCGGATAACGGGAAAGCAGCGCTGCGTTTATCTCCCCTTCCAGATGAAAATCCCTGCTCATCTCCTGAAGATATCCCAGATACTGCTGTGCAAGCTCACGGTTGTACTTTACGGATACCCTGCTTTGTGTGTAATCCTCACAGGTGATAAATACATCAACCTTTCCTCTCTGGATATACTCTTTTAACAAAGAGCGAATAGAAGCTTCAAAAACGCTGAATTTCTTTGGCATTCTCATATTGATATCCAGATAACGGTGATTGACGGATTTCATCTCCACCGTAATCTTCTTTTCTTCGTCTATTAGCTCGGCTCTGCCAAAGCCAGTCATGCTTTTAATCATTTTTGAACTCTTTCTTATGTTTTTGATTTGCCGTAAGGCATAAACATACATGGTCATTATAAGCCAATAACGACTTCCCCGTCAAATATTTTTTTGCCTCTGAAGAAATTTTATGCTAAAATGAAATATACTTGACGAGTTTTTCTTTAAAGGAGATAGAAATTATGGCATTTGACGGAATTACTATTGCGAATATTGTAAAAGAATTAAACGAAACCATTGTAGGAGGGAAAATCAATAAAATTGCCCAGCCGGAAGCAGATGAGCTGTTATTAACCATAAAGAACAACAAAACACAATACCGCCTTCTGATTTCTGCCAGCGCCTCTCTCCCTCTGATTTATTTTACAGATAAAAACAAAGTCAGTCCTTTGACTGCGCCGAACTTCTGTATGCTTTTAAGAAAGCATATCGGCAACGGAAAAATCACTGCTGTAACACAGCCGGATATGGAACGTGTCATTGAAATGCAGATTGAACACTTAAACGAATTGGGAGATTTATGCTTCAAAACTCTTGTCATTGAAATCATGGGGAAACACAGCAACATTATTTTTCTCAATGAAAACAGAATGATTTTAGACAGTATTAAACATATTTCCTGTAACGTCAGCTCTGTACGTGAGGTTCTTCCGGGCAGAGATTATTTCCTCCCTCAGACACAGGAAAAACAAAATCCTCTGACTGTTACACAGGAATTTTTCTTTGAAACTATCTGTACAAAACCTGTTTCCATTGCCAAGGGGCTGTATACCTCCTTAACCGGCATCAGCCCATGTATTGCAGAAGAAATCTGCTATCGTGCCTCTTTAGACGGCGGAGACGCCATGCAGTCCCTTTCAGAGCCTGCCAAAGAGCACCTGTTTCACACCTTCTCCAGAGTGATGGAAGACGTACAGGAAGGACATTTTCTTCCTAACATTGTCTATAATGAAGAGGACGAGCCCTTAGAATATGCTTCCATTCCTCTCACCAAATACGGCGCTGCTCCTGTCAGAGAATTTTCTTCCATTTCTGAAGTCTTAGAAGCTTATTACGCACAGAAAGACAAGGTTACCCGCATCCGCCAAAAATCTTCTGATTTACGCCGCATCGTGCAGACTGCTCTTGAGCGAAACAGAAAAAAACTGGATTTACAGGAAAAACAGATGCGTGACACTCAGAAAATGGATAAGTACAAGGTTTACGGAGAGTTGATTAACACTTACGGCTACAATTTAGAACCCGGCTGTAAATCCTTTTCAGCCTTAAACTACTATACCAATGAGGAAATCACCATTCCCTTAGACAGCACCATGACGCCGCAGGAAAATGCAAAGAAATACTTTGACAAATACAATAAATTAAAGCGAACTGCTCAGGCCTTGGAGGAACAAATCGAAGATACCAGAAACGAAATCCTTCACTTAGAGTCTGTCAGCACTGCCCTTGACATCGCTCTCGGAGAAAGTGATTTATCACAGATTAAGGAAGAGCTGACAGAGTGCGGCTATCTGAAAAAGCACTATTCCAAAAAGAAAAAAGCACTGGGAAAATCAAAGCCACTCCACTACATTTCCAGTGACGGCTATCACATTTATGTAGGGAAAAACAACTACCAGAATGAGGAACTGACCTTTAAATTTGCCACAGGAAATGACTGGTGGTTTCATGCAAAAAAAATGGCAGGTTCTCACGTCATTGTAAAAAGCAACAACGAGGAACTGCCTGACTCTACCTTTGAAGAAGCAGGAAGGCTGGCAGCTTACTACTCCAGCGGACGTACCGCTCCTAAGGTGGAAATTGACTATATTCAGAAAAAACATGTAAAAAAACCAAATGGCTCCAAACCCGGTTTTGTGGTATATTACACCAACTATTCTCTTATGATAGAACCGGATATTTCAGGGCTTACTTTGGTAGAAGATTAAATACAATATAGAAAAGCTGTTGCAGGAAAAGCAGCCGAAACATTCTCGGTGCAATCTCCATGCCACAGCTTTTCTATTATTTTTCATATACCTCATAGGCAACATATTCTCTTAAAAAATGATAACCCAACTTCTCTGCCAATGCTCTGGAGGCTAAATTATGGGCATCCCATCCGGGATAAATCTCCTGCTCTAAACAAGCTAAAATAAGCGCTGCACTGCATCCATAAGCCAGTCCCATTCTTCGATATTTGCTTTTTGTATCCACTTCGATTTCAATTCCCTTATCGTATCTTGCATAAGTAGACGCCCCTGCCAGAATTTCTCCGTTCTTTACTGCAACGACTCCTATTCCCAGCTTTTTAAAGCTCTCAAAATCTGAAAATTGCCCTGTTAAATCGTAACTCCATTCCTCTTTTCTACATTCGTAAAAAAGCTTTTCATCAAGAAAAGAAAGCTGTATTTCTTTTTCTAAAACAGTTTCTACTGCCCGTTTTAACTGCTCTTTTTGGAAAATATCACGTTCTTTTTTCATGGCATATCGAGTGATTTTCCTTATCTTACCCTCATAACATTTTTCTAAAATTTCTTCCCATTCTTTACTGCAAGGAACAAAAATCCGATAATCTTTTTTTGCACTTGGAGGCCCAAAAAGTGCAAAATCTTCGGAAGGCTCTCCGTCAAAATAAGTAAAATCGCCCAACACTGCCATTGCCGAATGAGGATTTTCACTGTTGTCATAATAGATATTCCCCATTGTCCCCTGTTTACAGCACCACACAAGAGCATCCTGACTGTTCTTAAAAAACTCTTTCATTTTCTCCTCCAATGTTCCCTTCTGTCTTTCTGCAAATTGCAAGTCCTACTAAAAGAAGAACAGGAAATACAATACTTGCCAATATTCCCAATTTCAGATTATCTCCTGCTAAATCTGACACAAACCCTACTAAAGTAGGCCCTGCAGAGCATCCAAAATCTCCTCCTAATGCCAGCAAGGCAAATAAGGCTGTTCCTGCTTTTGGCAAAGCTGCCGCAGCCTTGCTAAAGGTTCCCGGCCACATAATACCCACGGAAAAGCCACTGACTGCACAGGCAAATAAGCTTAAAATCGGATTGGGAAAAAGAGAAATTCCTAAATAAGAAATTACGCAAAATATACAGCTTCCTTTCATAAAATAATCCAAGCGGATTTTTTCGCCGTATTTTCCATAAAACATTCTGGACAATCCCATACAAAGGGCAAATGCCATAGGTCCTGCTAAATCTCCTGCTGCCTTAGAAATTCCCAGTCCTTTTTCCGCAAAGGTGGAAACCCACTGACTTACTGCCTGTTCACTGGCTCCTGCACACACCATCATAACCAACAAAATCCAAAACAATTTCATACGAAACAATTCTTTAATACTAAGTCCTTCTTCTCCTTCTTCCAGCAAAGATACCATGGGAACTTTCGTAAATACAAGCGCATTTACAACAGGAACAACTGCCCATAAAAGCGCCATAATTTTCCAATTCCCAATACCTGCTACGGAGAAGAAAATGGTTGAAATCAAAACAACACCGACCTGTCCCCAACAGTAAAAAGAATGAAGCATACTCATTGCTTTCTCCTTATTATCGGAAGGGCACGCTTCTACCACCGGACTTACCAGCACTTCTAATAAGCCTCCGCCGACTGCATAAATCATAACAGAAATCAAAATTCCCGCAAAAGCAGAAGGCAGTATCTCAGGTAAAAATGTCAGCGAAATCAAACCACAGGCAGATAAAATGTGAGCTAAAATCATACAGAAACGATAACCCCATTTATCTACAAACCCAATCGCCGCCATATCCACCAAAAGCTGCACACCAAAATTAAAGGTAATCAACATGGTTATCTGGGAAAGGGGCAAATGATACTGTCTTTGAAAAGTTAAAAATAATAACGGCACAAAATTGACAATGATTGCCTGTACAATATATCCCACAAAACACGCGGTCATTGTCTTATTATATTGATTTTTCATATTCCCGTTTCCATTCCATACAGTATTCTTTTTCTCCTGTATTTTCATCTATGCCTTCCCTCTCAAGTCTGAAATTTTCTCTCTTGTAAAAGCAGACTGCTCTGTTATTTTTCTCATATACATGTAAGTATAAATGACTTTTTAATGTCTTTGCATAATCTAATAACGCTTTTCCAATCCCTTTTGAACGAGCATCACTCTTTACAAAAATCCCTTCTATGTAATCCTCATTTATTCCAATAAATCCTGCGATTTCTTTTCTTTCTTCGTCTTTATATACGTAGACTTCTGCCTTTGGCAGCATTTCTTTTACAAATGGAAGATTTTCCGTCCAGTAGGAATCCGGAACAAAATCGTGCGCTTGAAGATTTGCAGAAAGCCAAATTTCACTAATCTCATTCATATCTTTCTCTGATAATTTTCTAATCATAAGTCCTCCTTTTCTCAGCAGTAAAGATATATCATAAAATTTTATCTTTTTCAACCAAAGTTGTATAATTTTTATTATTCCAGTAAATGTTTTATTAAAACCTCTCGATTGTTTATAAACATTTCCGTTATAGCATAACTCTCTGTATCTTCATAAGAAATTTTTTCAATCGTATTTCCATCAAAAGATAAAATTTCAGCCTCCGGCAATCCCAATAAAATAGGAGAATGTGAGGCGATCAAAAATTGAGAACCCTCCTTTGCTTTCTGTGCTATCTGCATAAATAAAGTTAGCTGACGCTGGGGTGACAACGCCGCTTCCGGTTCATCTAAAATATAAATCCCCTGCTTTTGAAACGTCTGAAAGAAACTTAAAAAGCTTTCGCCATGGGACTGGCAATGCAAACTTCTCCCTCCATAAGAAGGTCCATTAGGATTAAACGCATCATATTCTTCCGCCTTTGTCGCTACATTAAAGAAGCTTTCTGCACGAAAAAAATAACCGCTTTCCGGTTTTTTAAAGCCTTTGGAAATGTAAATTGCCTCACTTAATTCTGATACATCATGGTAAGTTTCAAATGAGTAATTCTTTGTTCCACCCTCCGGATTAAATCCATAAGCCACTGCGATTGCCTCTAACAAAGTCGATTTACCACTTCCGTTTTCTCCTGCAAAAAATGTAATATTACTGTTAAATTCCAAATGTTTTAAGTTCCTCAAAACAGAAATATTTCTTAAATAAGAATGTTCCGGAATTTTATTCCAGTCTATTTCTATAGTTTGTATAAATTTATTTGGTTTCATAAGAACTTTCTATTCCTCTTATAAACATCTTTCCATGTTAACTGTTATTGCGGAAATAAATTGTCTAGAATATTTTTTTACTTCCGACTCTATGTATCTGTTTCCATCCAATTTTGATTTAATATACTGTTCACTTTTACTTATTTGTTTATCTCTTATATTTACGTCTTGAAATTTTTATTGTATTACAAGATACTACAATTTTTTCATCATCCAATCCGCCGAAGCATATTCTCCATTTGCATATTTCATATTATCAGGAAATGAACCATATTTCTTAAAACCAAGTTTTTCATATAGAGCAATGGCATTTCTATTGTCGGAAATAACTTCAAGTTCCGCTTGCTCAAATCCTAATCCTTTTGCAACTTCAAGCACATTTTCCAGCATACTTTTTCCAATACCATATCCGCAAAATTCCTGATATAAAGCAATTGCCACTTCACACCTATGAGAATATCTTTTATAGTTACCTATTGGACTCAAAGAACAATTACCAATATATTTTCCGTTTAATGTAGCAATTAGCATCAGCGATTTATTTGAAGCCAAACAATTATTTATAAATGATACCTCTTGTTCATGCGTAATGGTAATCTCATCGGGTTCTCTAATCAAATATGGCGTTTCTGCCGAAATAACTTCTAAATATCTTATCAAATCATTTGCATCGTCTGGTATTGCATTGCGTAGCACTATTGTTCTGCCTAATTTATCCCGGATTTCAATGGGCTCAATTTTCATTTTCAAATCTCCTCCTCTGTATCATTCAAACCTTT
Source organism: Blautia hansenii DSM 20583 (assembly GCF_002222595.2). NCBI lineage: Bacteria > Bacillati > Bacillota > Clostridia > Lachnospirales > Lachnospiraceae > Blautia > Blautia hansenii. The sequence goes on along the minus strand of NZ_CP022413.2, from coordinate 1,312,268 downwards.
CTATATAAAGCTTATAACTGTACCAAAAAAATACCACCAAACTTAAAATTATTGTTACCAAACCCATTAGGATAAACATGATTGATGTAAATCCTCCCGAATTTGGTCTATCTACATAACACTTTTTTGAATTGTTTGGATTATAATAAACTGTCATCTTACTATTGATAGGCCACAACTGTTCAGCCAGCTTGTGTAAATTTGCAACCGGGCCTATTTTTACATACAGCCATCCCTTTTCATCTTCATAAATTCCTGAAGATATAGGAGCTGGCAAGCCGGATATCCGTTTAATCTTTACACCACGAAATTTTTTCCTTGTCTTGTAGCAAGTAGAATTCACAAAATATTCTACAATTGGATACATTCTTCCTTCGCCTGAAAATCCATGTTGTACAACAATTCCTTCTGTGTGTTTCGTACATAATTTATTTTGCTTTTTTGTAACAATATTAATGATAACTCCAGACAAGGCTAATATTGCACCAACTCCCCCGACCGTTACTAATTCTAACCATGCAATTTGTAATTCAGACATAACCTTTTCCCTCGTAAATTCAAAATCTATCGTTCTAATTTAATAAGATATTCTGTTGTATCTTCTTCAAATTTTCTATATTTTGTGATATGAAATCCATACTTTTGATAAAATGAGATAGCTTTCGTATTCTTTTCTAAAGCCCACAAATAATTCACTTTATAGTTCTCTATCGCAAAAGTAATTAACGCTTTCCCAATTAAATTATTCTGAAAAAATGGATCAACATACAATTTGTATATTTCAGTACCATGTATTTCGATAAATCCTTTCACAATTCCATCATCATAGACATAAACGTTGTCTATGATTTCTTTATTTTGCTTCCAATAATCAACAAGCGAAACAACTTGCAGTTCGCCGAAAGAATAATGTTCATCTTTAAATATAGGAAAATAATTTATTCGATTATTGAATATAAATATTTCTGCAATTCTTGATAAATCATTTACGGTTGATTTTCTAATATTCATTCTATCACTTTCCCCCTATAAGCTTTCACCTATTTTTTTATATAAAGTATCATATTGCCATAATATACACTTGACACGGGTTCCACTCATCCCATAAATTTGGAAACACTTCAAATTCTTTAAAACCAATAGCCAAATAAAACCTGTTTGTCTTATCATAGGCTTCATATTTTCCCGTTTGAACTGTTTTAACCTGAATAAAGGAATATCCCTTTTTCCGTCTCTCTCAAATATAGAAAACCAACTGGGCAATGCTTCCAGCACATTCCGTGCAATTTTCTTTTATCTCACCCCTATTACCCAAACGTCTTTGATAAATAATCTTCTATATCAGCTCTTGAGTGAAAAACATAAATGCTCTTTTCACCTTTATATCTATCAAGCAATTCATATATGATTGGCAATTCATTTTTAGGAAAATCCATAATCCATTGTTTAAATTCTTCATCAAACTGGGTCTCTATCCATGGCATATCTACACGTTGTTTGCCTATGCGTGATTTTGCTCCGGCCAGACATTCCTCTACCGGAAAATCTAATAAAAATATGGCTTCACACCATTGAATACGCATTTCAAGTGTTCTTCCATAATTTCCATCTATAATCCATTTCTCCTTTAAAACAATTTCTTTTAATTTCTCATCAAATATATTTCTGTCAACAGTTGTCCTGTCAGGCTTGTGCCATAGCATATCAAGATAATACAAAGGCAAGTGCATTTTATCACTCAGCTTTCTCGCAAATGTACTTTTTCCTGCACCCGGACAACCAATTATGATTGCTTTTTGAAACATAAAAAGGCCACCTCCAAAACGACCTAAAATTTTGCTTGACTTAATGTAAGACATTCACACAATATCATATATAACGAATACTCTGTTTATCCTCAATAATATCATACTTTGTAATTATTTACACCTTTATAAGCATAAAATATAACGCAGACAATATTTCTCAGCTAATCCTCAGATAGTGGCACCTCTCTCTGTCTGTAGGATTTCTTCCAATGGTTACTTTCCATTTCAGAACCATTTGCTTCATACTTTTTGTCCCCTTTCTTTTAGCTTGATTATATCATACTACGTACGTAGTTTTTATATATTACAACTATGTACATAGTTTTATTTTTATAGTATTATATTATTATAATCGAAAAGATGTCCTTTAATTTAAACACCACATCTGGAAAGAAGGTGTAAATATGGCTGATAACGAAAGTAAAAAGAAGTACGATATACAATATGCAAAAAACAAATTAAAACGTATTCCTCTTGACGTCCAGAAAGAAAAATATGATGAAATAAAAGCAGCAGCAGTAATAGCTGGGGAAAGTGTAAATCGCTACATAAAAAATGCAATCAGTCAAAGAATGGAACGTGAACAATCATAAATAAAATCACTTTATTTTTAAAAAAATCTGTACATTGAGTTTCACCCTTTAAATGCAGAACTTATTCCCTCAGATCCATATTTTAGACGAAAAACAGGCAAGACTAAGAAAAGAGCACAGCTAACCATTGAAAGGAAGTGTTTACATGGCTTTACCACAAGAACAAGGTTACACTATTGAAGATATTTACGCTTTACCGGAAGGGACTAGGGCAGAATTAATTGATGGAAAGATTTATTACATGGTACCGCCCAACACAAAACATCAACGAATTTCTGGTTTCCTGCATAGTAAAATATACCAATATATTTCAAATCATAATGGTACTTGCGAAACATTTACAGCTCCATTTGCAGTGTTTTTATCTAAAGACAACAAAAATTACGTTGAGCCGGATATAAGTGTTATATGTGATAAAAACAAACTCACAGACAAAGGATGTGTAGGTGCACCAGACTGGATAATAGAAATTGTGTCACCCGGCAGCAGACGAATGGACTATTTCACCAAACTTTTTAAATATCGCACTGCCGGCGTAAAAGAATATTGGCTTGTCGACTCAGATAAGAATAGAATTCTGGTATACAATTTTGAAAATGAAGATACTCAGGAATTTACTTTTTCTGACATCATAAAAGCCGGTATATATACAGATTTATCTATTGATTTTTCACAGCTTAATATTTAACTTTTATGGACTATCGGTTAATACCAATTTTTAAACTCTAAGTTTCAAAACAGTGAATACAAAAAAGAGCCAAAACCCTTATTTTACAAGGGAAAAGGCTCTTTTTATTATTATTTCATGACGATATTAATAATTTTCTTCGGAACATAAATTTCCTTTACAATATTTCCTGTCAATTTATCAGCAATTGCTGCTTTACCTGCTTCAATAGCTTCTTCTTTTGTTGCTTCTGCGCTGATGGAAATTACAGTTTTTGTCTTTCCGTTAATCTGAACAGGAACTTCAATTTCATCATCTTTCATGGCATCTTCATCTGCTGTTGGCCACTGTGTATGGAACACAGAATCTGTATGTCCATATTCCTGCCATAATTCTTCTGACACATGAGGTGCAAACGGAGCTAAAAGCTGTACAAAGGCTTCAATGGTTGCTTTGTCTATTCCGCCTTCTTTTTTCGCCATATCAATCAGCTTGTTATTATATTCCATAAATCCGGAAATAACTGTATTCAGGCTGAAGCTTTCCAGACGCTGTGTAATGTCATAAACAAGTTTATGACGCATTTTTACCATTTCTTTTGTCTCTGCAACATTTGCTTCCTTACTGTCCATAGCCAGTTTCCAGAAACGGTTGATAAAGCGGTATACACCATCAATACCTCTGTCATCCCATTCTGCATCTAATTCCGGCGGACCTACGAATAATTCGTAAAGTCTTAACGCATCACATCCGTAGTCTCTTACCAAATCATCAGGAGAAACAACATTTCCTTTTGATTTACTCATCTTGATACCATTTTTACCTGTAATCATACCCTGATTAAACAGTTTCTGGAATGGTTCATCAAAATCAACCACACCAATATCGTACAAGAATTTTGTGTAGAAACGAGAATACAGAAGATGCAGTACCGCATGTTCTACACCACCGATATACATATCTACCGGAAGATATTTCTGCGCTTTTTCCTTAGAAACTAATTCTTCTGTATTTTTATTATCTACATAACGCAGGAAATACCAGGAAGAACCAGCCCACTGAGGCATAGTATTTGTTTCTCTCTTAGCTGGCGCTCCACAGCATGGACAAGTAGTGTTTACCCATTCTTCAATGCCTGCTAATGGGGACTCTCCTGTACCTGTTGGCTCATAAGACTCTACATCAGGCAATGTCAATGGAAGCTGGTCTTCCGGAACAGGCACATTACCGCAATTCGGGCAGTGAATAATCGGAATTGGTTCACCCCAGTAACGCTGACGGGAGAATACCCAGTCACGTAATTTGAAGTTTACGGTTTTACGTCCGATACCCATTTTTTCAATCATTTCAGGAGCTTCTTTTTTCAGAACCGCAGACTCCATGCCATTCCATTCACCGGAGTTAATCATGGTTCCGGAAGCTTCTGTATAAGCTTCTGTCATGTTTTCGATTTCTTTTCCGTCTTTTGCAATAACCTGAACAATCGGAATATTGAATTTCTTTGCAAATTCAAAGTCACGGTCATCATGAGCAGGTACGCACATAATTGCGCCTGTACCATAGTCAGCCAATACATAATCAGATAACCAGATTGGAGTTTTCTTGCCATTTAATGGGTTAATTGCATAGCTTCCTGTAAACACACCTGTTTTTTCTTTGTCCTGAAGACGGTCTACGTTAGATTTCATAGAAGCGTCGTAAATATATTTTTCTACGGCTTCTCTTGTTTCATCAGTAGCCAATTCTTTTGCCATTGCATGCTCCGGAGCTAATACCATAAAGGTTGCGCCGTGAAGTGTATCCGGTCTTGTAGTATAAACGGTGATTTTCTCGTCTTTTCCTTCTACCGGGAACTGAACTTCTGCACCATAGGATTTTCCAATCCATTCTGCCTGCATCTTTTTAACTTTTTCCGGCCAATCCAGTTTATCCAAATCATTTAATAAACGGTCTGCATATTTTGTAATTCTCAGCATCCACTGACGCAGATTTTTCTTTGTTACTTCTGCGCCGCAGCGTTCACATTTACCGTTTACAACTTCCTCGTTTGCAAGTCCTGTTTTACAGGAAGGACACCAGTTAATTGGGAATTCTTTCTCATAAGCCAGACCTTCTTTGAACATTTTTACAAAGATCCACTGTGTCCATTTATAGAATTCCGGATCTGTGGTATTTACTTCTCTGTCCCAATCATAAATAGCAGAAATATCATTTAACTGTCTTTTGAAGTTTTCTACATTTTCTGCTGTGGATTTGGAAGGATGCACACCCATTTTAATTGCATAGTTTTCTGCAGGAAGTCCAAAAGCATCCCAGCCCATTGGATGAATTAAATAATATCCCTGCATCATTTTAAAACGACTCCATACGTCAGAGATTACATAGCCTCTCCAATGTCCTACGTGAAGACCGTTTCCTGAAGGATATGGAAACATATCCAGACAATAATATTTTGGTTTTTTGCCATCATCAACATTTACCGGGTTTTCTTCCCAGTTTTTACGCCATTTCTGCTCAATCGCCTTATGATTATAAGGTACTGCCATTTTCTTTTCCTCCTGTATTGTAAAAATAAAGAAGCCCTCTCATCTCCTAATTCAGAGACGAAAGGGCTTAAATTCCGCGGTACCACTCTAATTCACAGATGCTTATCTGTGCACTCATTTTTCTGTAACGGGAAATCCCGCCCAAATCTACTTAAAGCAAAATACTGTTCAATTTGGGAACTCCGAGGCGAGTTGGGAAGCTTACGCATCTGCCTTGCACCAGACGGCAGCTCTCTTTATACGCAGTTTTTCTTAATACTCCTCTTCTACGTCTGTCTGTATGAAACTATACATATTTTACTCAGTGGTTTCTTTTTTGTCAACCCCTGTCTCCGGTTTTTTATCACCTAAAGCCGTTACTGTGGAAATCGGTTCTTCCGGAATAAAATGTACGGTCAAACTATCACCTACATCATATCCCACAATTTCCGGATATTCTGTCACCGGAATATCAAAAATAAATTTCTGCGCTGTCTGTCCTGCTTCCAGTCCTTTTACTTCTGCGTTTTCACCGCCCAGTGTAATATAGAAGTGAGAGTTTCCTTCAATAACTGCCTGTGCCATTTTTTCAATGGTTCCTGTCATGGAAATATCACTTTCTGTTCCCACACCTGATGCAATACCATTGTCTGCCAGCAGTTTTTCATAATTCTTCTCACATTCTGCAACGGTATCTCCAATGGCAACGGTCTGATATTTCTGCACATTTACCATAGCATATTTCTTTACAAGACCTGCGCCGTCCTTTAATGCCATAAAGTATGTCGGCTGGTCTGAAATATTTAACAGAAGCGGGAATGCCGCCTGATATTTCAAGTTCTGTACCTGACCTTCTGCAGAATCCATAGCAGAACGTTCCTGAGCACCATCACAAACATAATATCTTGTTTCCATAGTTCTCTGGTTCATCAGTACAAATCCGACATTCGATTTATCACCACTTACAGATGTTACACCGGTATATACCCATACATCATCATCTAAAGCCAGATAGTTGTTTCCGTCTGTTGTCTTTAAACAGCCTTTCTGTCCCAAAACACTGTTCAAAAAACCATTTTTCAACATTCCGTGATAATTATAAAGCTCTAAAAGTAAATCTGCCGGATATGCACGGTCTACCCACTGTGGGCAATCCTCAATTTTATAATCCTTTGTTTCACCTGTCTGTGCATTGCAAAGTACCACTCTGCCGATAGTCTGCCCTCCGAATAAGCCAATGTTAAATTTCTTTACAGGACAAATCCAGTATGGTGTCCCTTCATCGTCAATTTCAAAGCTTAACTGGTCAAACATATAAGCCGGATATTTAAAACGCAGATGACGATAAATGTTGCGGTTAAAATATTCTGACTCTGAATATTTAATCGGTTTGTCCAGTTTTACCAGTTCTGTATTCTGTGTTGCCATATCAATTCGGATATAGGCAGGAATTCCTTCCTTCTGGTTTGTCAGCCATTTAATTCCACTGGCGTATACAAGAGGTGTTACACGATAAGGCTGTCCCTGATAGTTAATCTGTGAATACAGACTGCTCACTTCAAACTGAGACACCATATCTACCATACTTCCCATTTTTCTGTTTCCCAGAAGCTCTGCGGACTCTTTGTCTAACAGAGGAATTTGGTCATAGCTGATTTCTTTAATGTCTTCTGTAAAATCTCTTTCCTCCGGTGTTACCAACTGCTGATATTTTTTCGCATTGACAATAGGGGAAGATAACAAAGTTCCCACACCATAGACAACAATAATTGCAAGAACCAAAAACAGCCCTGCTTTCATGACCTTACTGCTTTTAATTTCCTGTGGACTGCGAAGCCTCTTGCGAACAGCATAAATTACCAGCAGTAAAACAACTACCGTACCAAGGAAAAACCAAAAGCCACTTTCGTGAATGTTAATTGCCGGCAACGTAATGTAATAATAAACAAATGCCAGAAGCAGTATTCCAAGTCCTGCTGCAATTTTTTTCATACTTTCTACCAACCTTTCCAAGCAATTTTGCTTTGTTCAGTATTGTAACATTCTTTTTATCCGGTTACAACAGTAAAACGTAATTTCCTACACAATTAAAGAAGAGGCTGCCGCTTTCAATACATATTCTGAATATTCAAAGCAACAACCTCTTATTTTTCAATTTTCTATTTTTTAATTATTCCTCTTCTGCTTTCGCACGAGCCGCAATTTCCTTCTCCTGAATGTCAGAAGGCGCTTGTTCATAGCGGGCAAATTCATAAGAAAATTCACCGCTTCCTCCTGTCATGGAACGAAGGTCTGTGGAATATCCGTAAATGGAGAGCATCGGTACGTCTGCTTCTACAACTGTATAGCCTTTCCGTGCAGTATCCGGGTTCATTCCCAGTACACGGCCTCTTCTCTTGTTCAAATCGCCCATAACATCTCCGGTAAATTTATCCAGTACGCTTACTTTCATGGATACAATCGGCTCTAACAGTACGGGTGACGCTTCCATAAAGCCTTTCTTAAATGCCTGAATAGCTGCTGTTTTAAATGCCATTTCAGAGGAGTCTACCGGATGGTAAGAACCGTCATATAAAGTAGCTTTCACACCCACTACCGGATAAGAAGCAACAGGGCCTTTCAATACAGACTCCTGAATACCCTTTTCTACTGCCGGGAAGTAATTCTTCGGAACTGCTCCGCCTACAACGGTCTGTTCAAATACATAAGGAGTTTCCAAATCGCCGGATGGTTCAAATGTCATTTTTACATGACCATACTGTCCATGTCCGCCGGACTGTTTTTTGTATTTGTATTCCACATCTGATTTTTTACGAATAGTTTCTTTAAACGGAACCTTCGGTTCAGATAAAACAATGTCTACTTTATAACGTTCTTTTAATTTGCTTACCACAATGTCCAGATGCTGCTCGCCAATACCATATAATAAAGTCTGACGGTTCTGTGCATCGTTGACTGCTTTCAAGGTCAAATCCTCCTGCATCATCTTTGCCAATGCCTGAGATACCTTATCATCATCGCCCTTATTTACTGTCTGATAACGTTTGTAAGTATAAGGAGTAGAAATATCTGTTTTACCGTAAAGGATTGGTGTGGTCTTTGTAGCCAGTGTATCTCCTGTGGTCACGGTACCCAGTTTTGCAATAGCTCCAATATCTCCTGCGTGAAGCTCTGCTACTTCGATTGGCTTTGAGCCTTCCAGAACATAAAGCTTATTCAGCTTTTCTTCGGAGTCCTTGGATACGTTAAAGAGAACATCGTCTCCTTTGATAACGCCGGAACATACCTTAACCAGTGAATATTTTCCTAAGAACGGGTCAACGATTGTTTTAAATACATAAGCAGATTTTGCTTTTGTAAAATCGTAATTTGCCTGATAAATTTCGTTTGTCTTTGTATTCATACCTGCACAGGTCTTCTGATCCGGACTTGGGAAATATCCGCAAATATCATCTAAAAGGTTTGCTACACCCTGAATATTAACAGCAGAACCCATACATACCGGAATAATACTTCCGTCAGAAATATTCATTTTTAATGCTGCAGAAACCTCTGCTACGGAGAACTCTTCTCCTGCAAAGTAACGGTCCATAAATTCTTCGCTGATTTCTGCTACGGACTCCATTAAAGTCTCATGATATTTTTCTAAATATTCGTTCAAATATTCCGGAACAGGACATTCCTTTTTCTGTCCTCTTTCAATATATCTTCGACCTGCCTGTTTTACGATATTTACATATCCTACAAATTTGCCGTCTTCTCGAATTGGCATGTGCAACGGCGCAATTTTTTTGCCGTACAGCTCTGTAAGCTGCTCTACCACCTGACGATAGCTGACATCATCAATATCCATTTCCGTAACGAAGAACATTCTTGGAAGATTATATTTCTCGCACAGCTCCCACGCCTTCTGTGTTCCTACCTGAACACCGTCCTTACCGGAAACAACAATAATCGCTGCGTCAGCCGCTCCTACTGCTTCTTCGACTTCCCCCACAAAGTCAAAATAGCCCGGAGTATCCAATACATTAATTTTTACTTTTCCCCATTCAATCGGAATTACAGATGTAGAAATTGAAAATTTTCTCTTTATTTCCTCTTTATCAAAATCACTGATCGTGTTGCCATCTGTTACCTTTCCCATTCGGCTTGTAATACCTGATAAATAAGCCATTCCTTCTGCCAGAGTTGTTTTTCCGGCACCCCCATGACCAAGCAGGACCACATTTCTAATTCTGTCGGTTCTAAAAACGTCCATATGTAATACCTCCCAAATATATTATGTGTATATTTTACTAAAAAAATTGATATATTTCAAGTATTTTATTCAAATTAAACAAGTTTTTTTCTTATTCCTTTCACACACACCAATAGAATTGACAATTGTAAAAACCTGTCATAAAATGATACTGTTTGACAGCATTTTAATTAGAAGGAGTATGAAAATATATGGAAACCACAACTATTGGTTTTATTGGTCTGGGGCTTATCGGCGGCTCCATTGCAAAAGCAATACGAAAATTTCATCCGGATTATCAGATTATCGCTTATAACCGCACAACAGATACCTTAAAGGATGCGGTTTTTGACGGAATTGTGGATATTCCCTGCAATGAGCATGACCCTCGCTTTGCCCTCTGTGATTATATTTTCTTGTGTGCCACAGTGGACTACAATATCGAATGTCTTCCATGGCTGAAGCAGGTCATCCGCCCCGGTTGTATTCTCACTGATGTAGGCAGTGTAAAGGGGGAAATTCACCGAAAAGTCACAGAACTTGACATGGCTTACAACTTTATCGGGGGACATCCTATGGCAGGAAGTGAACACATGGGATATGAGCATTCTACCGACCATTTGATTGAAAATGCCTACTATATTCTTACCCCGTCTGAGGAGGTTGGTCTTGATAAAATAGGAAAGTATACCGAACTGGTAACTTCCATTGGCGCTTTGCCTATGATTTTGACTTGGGATGAGCATGATTTTATTACTGCTGCCGTAAGCCACCTTCCTCATATTGTGGCTGCATCTCTTGTAAATGTAGTGAAAAAGCTGGACTCTCCTCTGGAGCACATGAAAACCATTGCGGCAGGCGGATTTAAAGATATTACCCGTATTGCATCCTCTTCTCCGCACATGTGGCAGCAGATTTGTCTGGAAAATCCGGAGCATATTTCAAAGGTTTTAGATGAATATATACGCTTGATTGTGCAGGCAAAATATTTAGTGGACCAAAAAGATGCCAATGGTCTTTACGATATGTTTTCACAGTCCAAGGAATACAGAAATTCCTTTAATGATGTCCCCAGCGGACCAATTAAAAAGGATTTTGCCCTGTACTGTGATATTATTGATGAAACAGGTTCTATTGCTACCATTGCAACTATTCTTTCTATGAATAATATCAGTATTAAAAATATCGGCATTCTTCACAACAGAGAATTTGAAGACGGCGTATTAAAAATCGAATTTTACGATGAGGATGCCTTAAAACAGGCTTTGGAACAGCTGACAAAGCGCAATTATAAAATTTATGAGAGATAGGAGGTTTTTCTATGATTTTTAAAAAATCCACTCCTCTTCGAGGAGAGCTTGCCGTTCCGGGAGATAAATCCATCTCTCACAGAGCCGTCATGCTCGGGGCTCTTGCAAAAGGAACCACTTCTGTTACCAATTTTTTAAAAGGCGCTGATTGTCTGTCTACAATCTCCTGCTTTGAAAAAATGGGCATTGAAATTGAACAGCTTCCTTCGGAAATTTTAATTCACGGCAAAGGACTTCACGGCTTAAACGCTCCTGAAACGATTTTAGATGCAGGAAACAGCGGAACTACTACCCGCCTTTTATCCGGTATTTTAGCCGGACAGGCTTTTTGTACTACTTTAACCGGAGATGCTTCTATTCAGAAACGTCCTATGACACGAATTATTACTCCCCTTTCCCAAATGGGAGGCAAAATAGAAAGTCTATCCGACAACGGCTGTGCACCGCTGAAAATAACGGGGCATCCTTTAAAGCCCATACATTATCTTTCACCGGTAAGCTCTGCACAGGTGAAGTCCTGTGTTTTATTGGCAGGAATGTATGCAGATGGCATCACAAAAGTGACAGAGCCCTATCTTTCCCGCAACCATTCTGAACTGATGCTCCGCTCCTTTGGTGCAGACGTCATTTCAGAAGGAACTACTGCGGCTATCACGGGCAATCCTGTTTTAGAAGGACAAAATGTCATTGTTCCCGGAGATATTTCTTCTGCGGCTTATTTTATTGCTGCGGGACTTCTAATTCCGGGCTCTGAAATTTTAATCAAAGATGTGGGAATAAATCCTACACGAGATGGCATTCTAAAAGTATGCGCAGATATGGGCGCAGATATTCAGCTTTTAAATAAGAGGGAATACGGAAAAGAGCCTGTGGCCGATATTCTGGTAAAACACAGCGAGTTAAAAGCAACAGTTATCGAAGGCGCACTTATTCCCACTCTCATTGACGAACTTCCGATGCTTGCTGTTATGGCAGCCTTTGCCCAAGGTACTACCGTCATCCGTGATGCGCAGGAATTAAAGGTAAAAGAGTCTAACCGTCTGGATATTATTGTGCAGCATTTATCCGCTATGGGAGCTGATATTATTCCTACGGAAGACGGCATGGAAATACATGGAGGCAAGCCTTTAAAAGGCGCTGTTTTAGACAGCTATATGGATCACAGAATTGCCATGTCCTTTGCCGTTGCCGGTATGGCTGCTGACGGAGAAACAGAAATTTTAAATGCTTCCTGCGTAGATATCTCCTATCCTGAATTTTATCGGGATATGGCTGCAATTTCTGCTTCATAAGGTCGTTAAATTTTAAACAAATTTTAGAATTTCTATATATTTTTTTATTGATTTATTGTAGTAAATATGTATAATATAGAAGAGAAGCAGGGTTTTCCCTTCTTTAAAAAAGGATATCGCAAACCTGTCTTGGCAGGTGAGATTATCGTAATTAATATAAGAGAAAAGAGGTACATGTAAGATGGCAGAATTGAATTTAAGCAAATACGGCATCACTGGAACAACTGAGATTGTTCACAACCCTTCTTATGAATTATTATTCGCTGAAGAAACAAAACCGGAACTGGAAGGCTTTGAAAAAGGTCAGGAAAGTGAACTGGGTGCAGTTAACGTAATGACAGGTGTATACACAGGACGTTCTCCTAAAGACAAATTCATCGTTATGGATGAAAACTCTAAAGACACTGTATGGTGGACTTCTGATGAATACAAAAATGACAACCATCCAGCTACACAGGAAGCTTGGGATACTGTAAAAGATATTGCTTTAAAAGAGCTGTCTAACAAAAAACTGTATGTTGTAGATGCTTTCTGCGGTGCAAACAAAGATACACGTATGGCTATCCGTTTTATCGTAGAAGTAGCTTGGCAGGCACATTTTGTTACAAACATGTTCATTCAGCCTACTGAAGAAGAGCTGAAAGACTTCGAACCAGACTTTATCGTATACAATGCTTCTAAAGCAAAAGTTGAAAACTACAAAGAATTAGGATTAAACTCTGAAACAGCTGTTATGTTCAACATCACAAGCCGTGAGCAGGTTATCGTAAATACATGGTACGGCGGAGAAATGAAAAAAGGTATGTTCTCTATGATGAACTACTACCTTCCATTAAAAGGTATCGCTTCCATGCACTGCTCTGCAAACACAGACTTAAATGGTGAAAACACAGCAATTTTCTTCGGTCTTTCCGGAACAGGAAAAACTACACTTTCCACAGATCCAAAACGTCTCTTAATCGGTGATGACGAACACGGCTGGGATGACAACGGTGTATTTAACTTTGAAGGCGGATGCTACGCAAAAGTTATCGACTTAGATAAAGATTCTGAACCAGATATCTACAATGCAATCAAACGTGACGCTCTTCTTGAGAACGTAACATTAGATGCAGAAGGAAAAATCGACTTTACAGATAAGAGTGTAACAGAAAATACTCGTGTATCTTATCCAATTAACCACATTGAAAATATTGTTCGTCCTGTATCTTCTGCTCCAGCTGCAAAAGAAGTTATCTTCTTATCTGCAGATGCATTTGGTGTATTACCTCCAGTATCTATTCTGACACCAGAACAGACACAGTACTACTTCCTTTCTGGATTTACAGCAAAATTAGCTGGTACAGAACGTGGAATTACAGAACCTACACCAACATTCTCCGCTTGCTTTGGACAGGCATTCTTAGAGCTGCATCCAACAAAATACGCTGAAGAGCTTGTTAAGAAAATGCAGCAGAGTGGAGCAAAGGCTTACCTTGTAAACACAGGATGGAATGGTACAGGAAAACGTATCTCCATTAAAGATACTCGTGGTATCATCGACGCTATCTTAAACGGAGACATCTTAAACGCTCCTACAAAGAAAATTCCATACTTCAACTTCGAAGTACCTACAGAACTTCCAGGTGTTGATACAAACATTCTTGATCCTCGTAATACTTATGCAGATGCTTCCGAATGGGAAACAAAAGCAAAAGACTTAGCACAGAGATTTATTAAGAACTTTGCTAAATACGAAGGAAATAAAGCTGGTAAAGCATTAGTTGCTGCCGGTCCTCAGGAATAATAAAATAAGATTTTTAAATATGAAAAAAAACGCCAGTTCCGATAAATATCGGTTCTGGCGTTTTTTCTTTGCAATCTTTTTATCACTCAATAATCATGGCATCTCCGAAGCTGAAAAAGCGATAACGCTCTTTTACTGCTTCTTCATAAGCATTCATAATCTTTTCTTTTCCCGCCAATGCAGAAACCAGCATTAAAAGGGTTGACTCCGGTAAATGGAAGTTTGTAATTAAAGCATCAATCATTTTAAACTGATAGCCGGGATAGATAAAAATATCTGTCCATCCGCTTTTTGCCTGCAAAATCCCATTCTCATCTGTGGCAGACTCTAAAGTTCTGCAGCTTGTAGTTCCCACGGAAATCACTCTGCCGCCTTTTGCCTTTGTTTCATTGATGATTTTTGCCTGCTCCTCTTCCACTACATAAAATTCAGAGTGCATGTGATGACTTTCTACATCATCTACCTTTACAGGGCGGAACGTACCCAGTCCCACATGAAGGGTTACATGGGCAATTTTCACGCCTTTTTCTTCTATTTCTTTCAATAATTCTTTTGTAAAATGAAGTCCTGCCGTAGGCGCTGCTGCACTTCCCTCGTTTTTTGCATAAACGGTCTGGTAACGTTCCTTATCCTGAAGCTTATGAGTGATATAAGGAGGAAGAGGCATTTCTCCCAGCTTGTCTAAGATTTCTTCGAAAATCCCTTCGTACTGAAACTGTATCAGACGATTTCCTTCTTCTACAATATCCAGCACTTCACCGATTAAAAGTCCATCGCCAAAGCTGATTTTTGTTCCCGGTTTTGCTTTTTTACCCGGTTTTACTAAGGTTTCCCATATATTGTTTTCTCTTCTTTTTAACAGAAGAATTTCAATCCCTGCATCTGTTCCGACCTTACTTCCGTATAAACGAGCCGGTATTACTCTTGTATCATTGATAACAAGACAATCCTCTGGGTTTAAATAGTCAATAATATGTTTAAAATCTGTATGGCATATTTCACCGGTTTGTTTATCCAAGTGCATCAGTCTGGAAGATGACCTGTCTAATAATGGATCCTGTGCAATCAGTTCTTCCGGCAAATCATAATAAAAGTCTGCTGTTCTCATGGTTTCTCCTTTCTGTTCTCTGACGAAAGGGGGCTGCCGCATTATATTTAATACGACAGCCTCCTGTTTCTATTTAGTAATATACCACATCTTCTTCAAGAAGTATAGCTTTGTTCTCTTTCATTTCTACAATATTCACACTGCAGTTTGGCGGAACTTTTCCATGCCAGAAATTTGCAATATCTGCGTCTTCATATACGTTTTGTAAAAGCGCACGCACTGCGCAGCCGTGAGAAGCAATGAGAATATTTTTATCCTGCAATTCTTCTCTGGCAATAATATCCTCCCAAAAATCTCTGGTTCTGGCGCAAATGTGAGCAAGCTCTTCTCCCCCTTTTGGTGCTCTATAATCCTTTGTGTTATGGAAGAAATTATAAAGCATCTCCTGAGGAAGCAGGGAAGAATTTTCTCCCTCCCACTCTCCAAAGCAAATTTCCTGTATTCTTGCATCTTCATAGATGGGAATTTCCCTGTTGCCAAGCGCCAGCTTTGCCGTGTCCTTTGCTCTCTTTAAAGGACTGGTAAAACAACAGTAAAAAGGAATTTCCTTCAGCGCCTCTCCTGTTTTTTCTGCCAAAGCAATACCCTTTTCGTTTAACTCAGTGTCAGAAGCCCCTTGCAGCCTTTTCTGCACATTCCACTGGGTTTCTCCATGTCTAAGAATATATAACTTCATCATTATTTACGCAGCTCAATACCAAGTGTTTCCAGACCATTGAGGATTTTTTTCATGGCTGCATTTACATCTGCATCCTCTAAGGTTCTGTCTTTCGCACGGAAGGTAACAGAATATGCCATAGATTTATATCCTTCTTTAATCTGGCTTCCTTCATAAATATCGAATAACTGGTAATTCTCCAGAATTTTTCCGCCTCTCTGTGCAATAACTGCTTCAATCTGTCCTGCCAATACTTCTTTTGGAACGACCATACTAATGTCACGGCTTACAGCAGGGAATTTTGCAATGCCTTCGTATTTTCTGTCAAAGGTTGCAAATTCTAAAATTGCAGGAATATCCAGAACAGCTACATAAGCTTTTTCTCCGATGCCGTAAGAAGCTGCAACTGTTGGGTGAACCTCTCCCATATATCCAATTACAGTTTTATCATAAATAATTTCTGCCTGACGTCCCGGATGAAGGAATGGTTTGCCTGCGTTTGGATTGTATTCCTCTTTTTTGTGCATACCGATTTTATCTAAGAATTCCTCTACAACGCCTTTCATAGAGAAGAAATCGCCTGCTCCGTACATACCTAATGTGAACATCATTCTTTCTTCCGGAAGCTCTGTTAAAGGTAATTCTTTTGGAAGATAAATATTTCCTAATTCATATAAGCGAACGTCTTTATTTCTTCTCTTATAGTTTGTTCCCAGAGATGTGAGCATACCGTTTAAAGAGATTGTTCTCATAATGCTGAAATCTTCTCCTAATGGATTAGAAATCACAATAGCTTTTCTCAATTCGTCATTTTCCGGAATTAACAATTTGTCAAATACCTTCGGGCTTTCAAAAGAATAACAATACCCCTGAGAAAATCCGTTAAATTCTGCCATATCTCTTGCCACCTGCTCAATACGCAGTTTGAATGGAAGCTTTCCTGTGGTTGCTTCTCCTTTTGGCAATGTTGTAGGAATGTTGTCATATCCGTAGAAACGGGCTACTTCCTCTGCTAAATCTGCCATACGGAAAATATCATGTCTGAAAGTAGGCGCTACGATTTCTCCTGTACTTTCATCATATTTTAATTCTACTCTGCTTAAATATTCTAACATTTCTTCTTTAGAAAGCTCTGTTCCCAGAAGGCTGTTGATTTTATCTGCATCAAAAGCAACACGTACCGGTTCTTTTACTTTTGAATATACGTCTGCCATACCACCTACCACTTCGCCGCAGCCAAATTCTTCGATTAACTGACAAGCTCTGTCAATGGCAGCCTGTGCATTGTTTGGATCTAAGCCCTTTTCAAATTTACCGGAAGCATCTGTACGAAGTCCTACTTTTTTGCTGGAAAGACGAATATTTACACCGTCAAAGCAAGCTGCTTCTAAGAGAACGGTTGTGGCATTTTCTGTAATCATGGAGTTTTCTCCACCCATAATTCCGGCAATTCCAACAGGCTTCTTTCCATCACAAATCATCAGTACAGAGTCATCTAATACTCTTTCCTGACCGTCTAAAGTAACGAATTTTTCGTCTTTTTTTGCACGGCGAACAATGATTTCCTGTCCTTCAATGGTATCCATATCATAAGCGTGCATTGGCTGTCCGAATTCTTCCATAACATAGTTGGTAATATCTACCAGATTGTTAATAGGGCGAATACCGTTTGCAGCCAGACAACGCTGCATCCATTTTGGTGAAGGTCCGATTTTTACGTTCTTTACCATTCTTGCACAGTAACGAGGGCAAAGCTCCTTGTCTTCTACGGTTACTTTTACATAATCGTTGACGTCTTCAGAATTTCCTTTTACTTCTACAACCGGTGGATAAAATGGTTTCTGGAAAGTAGCCGCTGCTTCTCTCGCAATACCGATTACACTGTAACAGTCTACACGGTTGGAAGTAATTTCGTATTCAAATACCACATCGTTGAAACCTAAAGCTTCAATAGCGCTTGCTCCTACTTCTGCGTCTTCCGGAAAAATATAAATACCGTCTTCTGCTGCTTCCGGATAAAATTCTGTTGTTGAGCCCAATTCTTCAATGGAGCACATCATACCGCAGGACTCTACGCCACGCAGCTTTCCTGTTTTAATTTTTGTTCCGTCTGCAACGCTTCCGCCGTCTAATACAACCGGAATTTTATCTCCTTCATGCACATTGGAAGCCCCTGTTACAATCTGAACAGTTTCTGTACCAATATTTACCTGACAAACAATCAGTTTATCGGCATCCGGATGTCTCTCAATTTTTTCAATCTGTCCGATAACAATCTTTTCAAGGTCTGCATCCAGTTTCTCAAAGCCTTCTACCTTTGTTCCTGACAAAGTCATTGCATCTGTATATTCCTGTGCGCTCACATCTAAATCCGGCACATATTTTTTAATCCATGATAATGATGTATTCATTTCTCTTTCTCCTCCTAGAACTGACGTAAAAATCTTGTGTCATTTTCATATAATAAACGCATATCATCAATTTCGTATTTCAAAAGTGCAATACGCTCAAGACCTACGCCAAATGCAAATCCGGTGTATTCCTCCGGATCAATTCCGCACATTTCCAGTACATGTGGATGTACCATACCGCAGCCTAAAATTTCAATCCAACCGGAGCCCTTACAGAAACGGCAGCCCTTGCCTCCGCATTTGAAGCAGGAAACGTCTACTTCTGCGCTTGGCTCTGTAAATGGGAAGTGATGAGGACGGAATTTTGTCTTTGTTTCCGGTCCAAACAGTTCTTTGGCAAACTCTTCCAAAGTTCCCTTTAAGTCTGCAAAAGTAATGTGTTTGTCAATAACAAGACCTTCAATCTGATGGAAGGACGGAGAGTGTGTTGCATCTACTTCATCAGAACGGAACACTCTTCCCGGTGCAATCATACGAATTGGCAGCTTGCCTTCTTCCATTACACGAGCCTGTACCGGTGAGGTCTGTGTACGAAGTACAATATTTTTATTTACATAGAAAGTATCCTGTTCGTCTTTTGCAGGATGTCCTTCCGGAATGTTTAATTTTTCAAAGTTGTATAAGTCATATTCTACTTCAGGACCTTCTACTACTTCATAGCCCATACCGATGAAAATTCTCTCTACTTCTTCCAGTGCGATGGTGTTTGGATGACGGTGTCCGATTTCCATTTTCTTTGCTGGAAGCGTTACGTCAATGACTTCTTCTCTTAACTTTTTCTCTAAAGCTTCTGCTTCTAATTTTGCCTTTGTTTCTTCTAAAAGACCTTCTAACTCAGCTCTTACCTCATTTACCCACTGACCAACCTTTGGTCTGTCTTCTGGGGCAACGTCCTTCATTCCTTTTAAAACTGCAGTTAATTCACCTTTTTTACCTAAAAATGCAACACGCACTTCATTTAACTTATCCAAAGAATTTGCTTCCTGAATACGCTTTGCAGCTTCTTCCTGAATATGCTGTAATTTTTCTTTCATGACTTTCTCCTTTTATTTCTATATTTAGATGCAAAGAAAAAAACTCCGCCCCTAAAAGGGACGAAGTCATTACAATCTCGCGGTACCACCCTCGTTCCTGTCAAACACATGACAGGCACTCGTATCTGTTTAACGCACAGTTACGTCATCTCCTACTTCTGTAACATACAGTTTCAAAAATGCAGCTCCGGTGGGAATTTCAATATCTGTCTGAACTGAGGAAAGCTTACAGCCAATGACTTTCCATCTCTGGCAGAAAACAGGTATCTACTGACACTTTCTTTGCTTTTTTCATATCTGCCCTTTATTTTATCCACTTTCTTATCTGCTGTCAAGATTTTCTTTCATCTTCTTTTTCCTCATCCTCATCACTTTGCAAAAGCTGATAGTATTCCTTTTTAATCATCTGAGCAGCCATCTGATGCACCTCCTCGATTTTCGCCTCAAAATAATGGTTCACCTGTGCGCCCAGCATCACAAACATCATGCAAAAATACAGCCACAGAAGCACTAAGACAATAGTTGTCATACTTCCATACATATTTGCAGCGCCATTGTAAAAATCAATATATAAAGAAAAGCCAAAAGAAAAAGCAGACCAGCATACAGCACACAAAAGCGCTCCCGGAAACTGACTTCTGAAAGTCGCTTTTCGATTGGGAATAAATTTATACATCATCAAAAAGACCACACACAGCGCACTGAGCGTAATCACTACCCTCATACTGATAATCATGGTTACGATTTTCTCCATAAAGGGAAAATGGCTGCTTAGTTCTCGCTGCAAACTGTTTCCGAACACCTGCAAAGTCAACGTTAAAATAATGGATATGACAAACACCAGAGTATAAAACACCGCCCGAATTCTGCTCATGAGAAAATTTCTGGTTTCTTTTACCTGATAAATACTGTTAAATCCTCGTGTCAGCGCCTGTATGCCCTTTCCTGCCGACCACATGGCAATTACAGCAGAAACAGGCACAACACCCAGAGATTTCTCATAAACTTCGTTTACAATGCTCTGTATAAAAGTTTCAAAATTCTCCGGACACACCTGAAGCAGCGCATGAACTACTTCTGCTTTTGTCAACGGCGTATATTTTACAGAAGTCATTAGAACAAGCATGAAGGGAATAAAGGAAAGTATGATAAAATATGCCGCCTGTGCCGCATAAGCCGTTACATGACGCTCGTTCATACTTTTTATAAATTCTTTTGTCGCACCAAGGAAACGCTTCACCATACTTTCACCCCCATCTTCTTAACAATATGAGCCATTGTATCATGGATTTTCCTTCTTGACAACATCCTGCACCTGCCCAAGCTCTACTTCCTGATAGAAATAGTTCAAAATTTCCTCATAAGTTTTTCCCGTGTCTGCCATGCCCTTTGCTCCATTCTGGCTCATACCTACACCATGACCATAGCCTCCGCCTTTTATCTGATAACCGGTCCACACACCTGCCGTATCTGTCTGTTCTTCCATTGTAAAATAAGCGCTAGGAAGGAGCTTTCCCCCTTTTACAGAAGAACCGTCCTGTCGAATAATTTCTGCTCCCAAAGGCGCTAATACAGAACGAATATCATATTCACTATAAAAGCTTTTTGCTCCTTGCTCTGTTTCCACCTTCAGATGCAGTACCGCATCCCCTTCTCCTTTTTCTACAATTTCCACCCTTTGTACCTCTTTTACTTCCGGCAATAACTGCTGTACATTTTTCAAAATATTTTCTTTGGAAACAAGAACCTCCCACTGATACCAAGGCTCTTGGGAGTCGTAAGTACAATCCACACTTTTTAGATAAGAGGCAGGAGACGCTGTTTCCCACACCTCGTCGGTACTAGTTTTTCCGTGAGAAGTGGAGAAATAATATGCCTGAATAGGATTTCCGTCTTTTAAAAGAATTTCTCCTTTTGTTTCCTGCACGGCTTCATTGGCAGACTCCGCCTCTGCTGTATTTTGATATACCTGATAAGAAACACTGTCATCTACCTGTCCGTGAAGCTGCTCTAATTTTTTGCTTTCAAGCTGTACGCAGGCATAAGTCCTTGCACACACTGCCTGTGCTTTTAAAGCTTCTTTAGGATAAGAGGACGGCATTTCACTGGGTACAACTCCGCAGAGATAATCCTCCAAAGGCAGTTCATTGACAAGATGCAGTCCATATTCATCTTCATAAATTTCTAAGCTCCCTTTATAAGAGGGCACACCCTGTCCTCTTTTTAAAGAAGTAAGGGCAATCCTACATTCCTGATTTTCCGGCAAAAACCTCAGGCTGCCATTTGCAAGTTCTTGGCAGCCTGTTTTCAAAGTTATTTTTTCTCCGGAAGAAAATGTTTTCTGAATTACACCTTCCGTTTGATAATTCCCCTGAAATTCCAAGGAAACCTCTGAATGGTAATAGCTTTCATAATCATTTGTCATTAAAACCACACGAATAGAAGGTTCTTCCATAGCTTCCTCTGGCGCTTCTGCCTCCTGCTGTGGCTGTGACTCTTTCGGAAGTTCCGTTTTTGCACTTGCCCATTCATTCTCCTTTTGTGCATACTCTCTTAGAATTTCCTTTTCTGTGACCGCTTTCCTTTCTCCTGCTTTTCCGGCACACCATACAATCAAAATTCCTATAAGAGCAATGAGAATAATCAGGAGTTTCCACTTTAACTTTTCTTTCCAATTCATACTCCTAATATATGCTTTTTCTTCCTTATTCATGCAAAGAGTCAAAAAGGCTATGACATGAGGTTCTTTCGATTGCTTTCTCATGTCATAGCCTATTTTATCTGTTATTTTCTCACAGAAAATTTATAAATCGTTGTTGTATCGTATTTTTCTCCTGCTTTTAATACAGAGCTCTGAAAAGCAGCCTGATTGCAGGCATCCGGATAATACTGTGTTTCCATACAGAAACCGCCCCGTTTACCATATACGCATCCGTCTTTTCCCTGTTCCTGCTCAATAAAGTTTCCGATATAGAACTGCATCCCCGGTAAATCAGTAAAGACTTCCATAACAATACCGGACTCCTCTGAAAATGCTTCTGCCGCTTTTTTCATTTCTCCCTTTTCTCTGGACAGTGCGTAATTGTGGTCATAACCGCCGCCAAATTTTAACTGGTCAAAATCTGCTTCTACATCCTGTCCGATTTTCTTTGGCTTTGTGAAATCCATCGGTGTTCCTTCTACCGGCAGAATTTCTCCTGTGGGAATTGCCTGAGAGTCAGATACCGGTGTATATTCCGGAGCAAAAATCTGTACAGTATGATTAAGCATTGCTTCTGCCCCTGCATGGTGTCCTGCCAGATTAAAATAGGAATGATTTGTCATATTTACCACGGTATCTGCATCTGCGCTTCCCTGATAATGCAAAACAATCTCATTGTCATCTGTCAACTCATAAGTCACATATCCTGTAAAGTTCCCCGGAAATCCCTGATCCCCGTCAGGACTTAAAATGCAAAAAGTAACTGCATTTTTTTCTTCATCTATCTCTGTTACATTCCATACTCTGGTACGGTACCAGTTTGGACCGCTATGTAAGTTATTAACATTGTCATTCACTGCAAGAGGATACTCTTTTCCATTGATAGAAAATGCTGCGTTTTTAATACGGTTTCCGTTTCTTCCAATGGTTGCTCCGAAATGTCCCGGATTTTTATAATATCCCTCAACAGTATCATATCCTAAAGCAACGTCAATTTTATTTCCGTCTTTATCCGGAACTAAAATCTGTACTAAAGTTGCTCCAAAGTCTGTTACCGTAATTGTCATCTGATTTTTATTTGTAATACTGTATAAAAATACTTCCTGATTGTCCATACCTTTTCCAAAGGACTGTTTTGTAATACCCATTTTATCCCTCTCCTGTCTCTTGAAGTTTCCTATGAAATAAAAAAATAAGCCCCGAAAGGCTTTTTTTAATCCCAGAGTGCCGTTTCCTATCTTCTGACTCCTAGCTTATGCTAGGTGGGCAACCGCAACCGGCTCGCTGTCTTCCGCTGCGCAATGACGGCTTGACATTAAATCGGCAATATAGGAATCCCGTTTAAAGTAATGTAGGTTCAAAATAAATAGGATTATCGCACACCCCAGGATTTCATATCATTATTATACTCTAGTATATGAAATTTTTCAACAAAAAATACGCAGTTGAAAAGAAAAAAATCAAAAGATTTTACGCTCTCTTTTCCACGTAAGCAAGACAGATTTTTCTTACTTCTTCCATACGCTCTTTTGTCTTTGGATTTGTGTAATTCATGCGGTCAATATTATGATTGATATAATCATGCTCCTGGATATATCCAAAGCTGGAAGCAAAATTCAAATCAAAGATAAATGCCAGATAGGAAACCCACATGTCCAAATGTGTGGTTCTCTCATTTCGCAAAATACTGCGTTCCTCTCGGATTGCTTCCATAATATTATCAGACACTTCCTCTGTCTCTACGATTTCCTTTGACACATCAAAATGTGCCTCCAGACTTTCCGTTGCTTTCACTCGAAAATTATCCAGTTTATCTGCATCTCGGATTAGTTTGCAATGAAGTAAAATTCGTTCATCTTTCATTTCAGGCAACTGATAAGCAGAATGCCAATAAATGGCTTCCCGAATGATTTCGTCATACTTATCTGTTTCGATAAAATCACGGATTTTCCCTTCTTCAAATAAGACCTGCACTCCAAACTTGGCATGATCCATAATATTATCATCATAGCTGTTGTATTTCTTTAGTTGCTCAAATCTTCCGATATCATGTAAAAGCGCTATTAAAAGAGCCAGTTCCTTGTCTTCTTCCGAAATCTTCTCTCTGGTTGTAATATATTCTGCTGCTTTTACCACACAAAAGGTATGAACTCTTTTTAACTTAATCTTCTCATCTTTTGCATCATAAGCGCTTAAATATTCCTGAAAGCTCTTTCTTGCATATTCTAAATCAATTCCTGACATTTTACCTTTCCTCTTTAAATTCCCAATATTTTCATAACGGTCTCTGCCATCTGTGACACCTGTGCTGTTGTGTTATGACGAATTTCGGCTGTACGAATTTCTTCGATTGCCTGAGGCACGGGAATTTTTGCAAGTTCAGATAATTCATCCACTAACTGGAAATCTTCCATATCTTCGTATTTTTTATCTATGGCAGTCATGACACTTCTCGTAAATTTGAAGGGACTTGCTGTTGAAGCAATAACCGTCTTTGTATTGTCCTGTGTGTCCTTCTTATATTTTTCATACACAGCTTTCCCTACGGCTGTATGAGTATCCAGTACATATCCTGTTTCTTCGTATACCTGTCGGATTGTCTGTGCAGTTTCTTCTTCATTGGCATAATTTCCATAGAATTCCCGAAGCTTTTCCTTCATTTCTTCTGTAATTTCATATTTGCCCTCTGCCCCTAGCTGCTCCATGAAATTACGGTTTTTCTCCGCATCATTTCCCGCAATTTTATAAATCAATCGTTCCAGATTGCTGGAAATCAGAATATCCATTGAAGGAGAATTTGTCAAACGGAAATCACGGTTTCTGTCATAACATCCTGTTCTAAAAAAGTCATACAGCACTTTATTTTCATTGGAAGCACAGATAAAACGGGCAATAGGAATTCCCATTTCTTTTGCATAATACGCTGCCAGAATATTTCCGAAGTTTCCAGTAGGAACTACCACGTTTATCTGTTCATTCTCTTGAATTTCTCCTGCTTCCATCAATCTTAAGTATGCGTATACATAATAGGCAATCTGCGGCACCAAGCGTCCGATATTGATAGAGTTTGCAGAAGAAAACTGAAAGCCTGCGCCTGCCAACTTTTCTTTCATTTCTTTATCATTGAAAATATTCTTTACACCTGTCTGAGCATCGTCGAAATTACCGTAAATTCCCACAACGGCTGTATTTTCTCCCTTTTGTGTAAGCATCTGTTTTTCCTGAACAGGACTTACTCCGTCCTTTGGATAGAAGACAATAATGCGTGTTCCCGGCACATCTGCAAATCCCGCCATAGCAGCTTTTCCGGTATCGCCTGATGTTGCTGTCAAAATCACGATTTCATTGGTAACACCATTTTTCTTTGCTGCTGTTGTCAGAAGATGAGGCAAAATAGAAAGCGCCATATCTTTAAAAGCAATGGTAGAACCGTGAAACAGCTCCAGATAATAGGAATTTCCCTTTTTCACCAGCGGAGCAATTTCAGGCGCATCAAACTTGCTGTCGTATGCTTTATTGATGCAGTTTCTCAATTCTTCTTCTGTAAAATCGGTCAGAAGTCTGCTCATGACCTGATATGCGATTTCCTGATAGCTTTTTCCCAGCAATTCTTTCAAAGGCACGTCTAACGCCGGAATACTGTCCGGCACAAATAATCCGCCGTCCTCTGCCAGTCCCTTTAAAATAGCCATAGAAGCTGTAATTTTTTCTCCGTTTCCTCTGGTACTTCCATATAATACTGCCATTTCTTTCTTCCTTTCTTATGGATATGTATAAAAATCGTGGACACCATGTTTGAATAAAAATTTCAAATCCTTTTTAAACCACTGCACATTGCTTTTATCAGCATAAGCTTCTTCCATAAAGAACAATGCGCCCTTGGAATAATCTTCTCCGTCTATTGCCCGATTTACTGCCTCTCTCGTTTCCTCTGAAACGGTGACCGTATGAATTCTGCCGTCTGCCGTAGGAGAAAACTGGGGACTTCCTGCTACATTTTCCCACACCACCTCTGTAACGGTTGAAGGAAAATCAGGACTTTTCATTCTGTTAAAAATAACATTTGCCACCAGAATTTTCCCTTTTATATCTTCCCCTCCGGCTTCTGCTTCTACAATTTTAAGAAGAGTATTATAGTCCTCATCAGACATGACCAGCTTATTTTCCGTAAAACCAATGGATTTCTCTTTTAAGCGCTTTACTTCCTCAGCCCCTTGATTTCCAAAATCCAAGCGAGACTGAATTTCTCTTTTTCCCATTCGCTGTCCTACCAGAACCACTTCAAAAGAAGTTCCTATTCTCTTTACTGCTTTTTGGGTATTCTGGCTGATTGCAACGCCTTGAATAATAGATTTCAAGCCTTCCTCACGTACCTGTATTTCTTCCTTGGCACTTACCTGTTGAGACGAAAACATGATTGTCATCATCAGCACTGCAACGGCTGCTAATCTTGCCTTTTTCTGTCTGCTCTTTTTATTCATAAATCTTCCCTTTAGTAAGTCCTTATTTTCTCTCGTAAAACATCTCACTAAAATGGATTATAAGCGACACTTTACCGGAAAGTCAAGTTATCTCAAGCTTCTTTAGGTGTTTTGCACGATTTTATCCCATTATTCTCCCATTATTTTTATGTATATTGTATAAATTTAACGGTTGTTTATAGCTGCAACCAGAGCATCAATGGAAGCATGAATAATGTCTTCGTGTACCCCTGCACCCCATGCCAAAGCGCCGTCCGGCTTCTGAATTCCCACATAGGCAATGGCTCTTGCATGAGAACTTTTTTCCAGTGCATGCTCCTGATAAGTAACAACCTCATACTGGAAGCCATAAGCCTTTTTCAGCGCATTGCTCACTGCATTTAAGCTTCCGTTTCCGGATGCTTTTACAGAAATTGGCTTTTGATTGAAACTTGATTTAATCTCTGCAACTACGCCGTTTTCCGATTTTTCAAAATGAGTTTCTTCCACGGTTAGCGGAGAACTTGTATTTTCAAAGGTCTTCTTAAATAATTCAAAGATTTCTTCCGGTAAAAGTTCTTTTTGTCTGTGGTCAGACACTGCCTTTGCCGTATACCCCATTGCTTCTCGCATTTTAGGAGGAAGATTTAAACCAAATTTTGTTTCCAGAATATAGCCTACGCCGCCCTTTCCTGACTGGCTGTTAATACGAATGACATCAGCGTCATAATTACGTCCTAAATCAGAAGGATCAATCGGAAGATACGGCACTGTCCAATGTTCAGGCTGCTTTTCTTCCTGCCAGTGCATACCCTTTGCAATAGCATCCTGATGAGAACCGGAAAATGCTGCAAAAACTAATTCACCACTATAAGGACTTCGCTCGTTGATTTTCATGCCTGTAAATCCTTCATATTTTTCACAGATTTCTGTCATTTCTGAAAAATCCAATTCAGGGCAAACACCCTGTGCATACATATTCAATGCAATTGTAACAATATCCGCATTTCCTGTACGTTCGCCATTTCCAAAAAGTGTCCCCTCAATACGATCTGCTCCTGCTAAAAGTCCCATTTCCGCATCTGCCACACCACAGCCTCTGTCATTGTGCGGATGAAGAGAAATCACAACGTTTTCTCTATATTTTATATTTTTACAGATATATTCAACCTGACTTGCATAGACATGAGGCATGGAATGCTGAACCGTAACCGGCAGATTGATAATTGCTTTTCTGTCACTTTGAGGTTTCCATACATCCAGCACCGCATTGCACACCTCCAGCGCATATTCCGGCTCTGTGCCTGTAAAGCTCTCCGGACTGTATTCAAAGCGATAGTTCTCTCCTGCCTGCTCTGTTAAATCCTTTAAAAGCTGTGCGCCCTTTACGGCAATTTTCAAAATTTCATCTTTACTCTTTTTGAAAACCTGCTCCCTCTGTGCTAAAGAAGTAGAATTATAAACGTGAATAATAACGTTTTTTGCGCCTTTTACAGCTTCAAAAGTCTTTTTAATAATATGTTCCCTTGCCTGTGTTAAAACCTGAATGGTAACATCATCTGGAATAAGCTTTTCTTCAATCAACGTACGAATAAAAGTATATTCTGTCTCGGAGGCTGCCGGAAATCCCACCTCAATTTCCTTAAAGCCTATTTTTGTAAGGAGCTTAAAAAACTCGATTTTCTGCTGTAAATTCATCGGAATGACAAGCGCTTGATTTCCGTCACGTAAATCTACGCTGCACCACACCGGCGCTTTTTCTACATAATCTTTTTCTGCCCAATCCATGCACTTCACCGGCGGAAGAAAATACTGTCTTTTATATTTATGGTAATTCATTTTCTGACTCCTCCCCTTTATATAAAGAAATATTTTCTTAATACAATAGCACTTTAAAGTGAAGCCGTCAATAATTTTGTGCCTTTTTCATGCCAAAGAAAGTGATACAAAAGCCTATTATACTAATGAGCGCAACCAGCAAAAGCCGAACCCCTCCTGAAAAATCTGCAAATCCCAAAAACGCTGTCTTTATCTGTCTGACAAATTTATCCTCTCGAACCGCAAATATAACCAAAAATTCCAATGGCAATAAAATAATAATGGATTTGACTCTCAAGTAATAAATCATCGTTCCCATAAGCTCTGCTGCTATTACAAATAAAATCCCATAGCAGAGCAGCCACAGCGGTGTACCGTATTTTTCCAAAAGCACAGGTGCTTCTGTTCCCTGTACCAAATTTTTCTCTATTTCAAAAAGAAAACGCAAGAGAAATAAATGAAGCATAATATATAGGAAATAAGAGATTGTACCGGAAGTTAAAAATTCCTTTCGTGTCTGTCCAAATCCCACTGCCAACTGAAAGCTCAAATAAAAATCTGCCATAAGCCAAATCATCAGTACCAGTCCCATGCCAAATGCCAAAAAGGCAGTTCCCAGAAATTCTGTCTCTATCTGAAGAAAATAGCGAGCAGGAGTTTCACTGAGAATACGCCCAAACAACCAAAGACCAACAGCCATCGCCAAGAAAAACAACATGTCATTTTTTTCCACCCTCCATTTTAATCGTATACTTTTCATTTTGTGCCTCCTTTCCTATATTGATACTTCTGCTTTCTTCCACAATCTCCATGATATTCCCATTAAACACAGCGCTCCTGCAATAAAAATACCGCTGTAAAGAAGGGGAGCCTGATTAAAAATTTCTACAGAAAAAGAACTTTCCCCCTTTTCGCCTTTTATAATACTTATCACTCCATATCCTACCGCAAATCCAAGAATTGCTGACGTAATCGTCAAAATTGTCATAGAAAACCATGTATGCCTCGTTTGAAAAATAGATGCTATTTCACCGAAAGACTGCGTCACTAGAAAAATGCCTGCAATACAAATTGTTTTCTCCCAATATTCCAAATTTAATTTCTGAAAATCAAATAGGATACTGATTGCAATAATGGCTACTGTGCTTATAAGTTTTACTTTTTGTACATCGAAAAAGCAACTTTTTCTGGTACATCCAAGGGCAATTTTTTGTCCTTCAATAGCATAATATCCATACATCAGTTGAACTGTGGTTACTAATATTCCCACACCTAAAAGAATAGCTCCGAAATCTTTCAGAAATACTTCCCATATCCCCTCAGCAAAAATTTCTTTCTGATTAATTTCTCTTAACAGAAGTATTGCCAATGACAGACCCACTGTCATTTCAACATTATCCCATATTCTTCTTAAAACACTGTATTTTTTCATTCCACATCATCCTCTCTGCCGCATAGAGAAATAAATATTTTCTGTAAGTGCATTTTTTGAAGGGTAATATCTTCTGTTGCTTCCGGTTCTTCCCCTTCACTCCAACGAACCATACCGCCTTTGCTTCTGCCTATCGTTTCCAGCCCATATACCTGTTTTCCCTTTATAAATGCCTCTACTTCTTCTGCTTTTCCACTGATATAAGCTGTGTGCTCCAAAAGCTCCTGAGTATTTTCTTTTAAAAGGATTTCTCCTTTATGAAGAAAAATTACTTCTTCAAACAAATCCTCTGCTTCTTCAATAATATGAGTAGAAATCACAAAAGTTCTTCCACTTTCTGTAAATTCATCTAATAAAATCCGG
The DNA here is from genome assembly GCF_002222595.2 of Blautia hansenii DSM 20583. Lineage (NCBI taxonomy): Bacteria > Bacillati > Bacillota > Clostridia > Lachnospirales > Lachnospiraceae > Blautia > Blautia hansenii. The sequence goes on along the minus strand of NZ_CP022413.2, from coordinate 1,282,065 downwards.
TAAAACTGGTCTCTCGCCACCACGTCCAAACCTGCCACAGGTTCATCTAAAAAAGTAAATTCTGCCTTGCTTGCCAGTGCAACTACAATGGTGAGCATGGAAGACATTCCTTTAGAAAGCTTAATAATTCTTTTTTTCTTATCTAAATGAAATAACTTTATTAATTGCTCTGCCAGTTCTTCATCCCAATTAGGCAGATATTCTGAAGCAATTTTCAAATATTCCTTTACCTTAAAGCCTGAGATTGCAGAAGACGCCGCACCGTTGATTTCTCTGGCAAAATAAATATGCTTTAAAGCTTCTTTATTCTCCCATACAGACTCTCCGTTTAGCAATATTTCTCCCTCTGAAGCGGGATTTTGAGCAGAAAGAATGGATAATAAAGTGGTTTTGCCTGCTCCGTTTCTCCCGATTAATCCATAAATTTTTCCTTTTTCCAATTCCAGATTTACATTATGTAAAACTTCTTTTTTGCCGTATTTTTTCGTAAGTCCTTTACACTCCAATTTTCCTTCCTTCATTATTTTTCATCTCCTTTATTTGTAGTAATCATCTCGATTAAATCTTCCTTTGTAATTCCAAGACTGGCTGCTTCTGCCAGCATACCTTTTATATAATCTTCAAAAAAATGTTCTCTTTTTTTCTTCTTAATGGCTTCCTTTGCTCCTGCTGCTACAAACATTCCAATCCCCCTTTTCTTGTATAAAATCCCCTCGTCTACCAAAAGATTTACGCCTTTTGCCGCCGTAGCCGGATTTATGGCATAAAGCTTTGCCAGCTCGTTTGTACTGGGAACTTTTTCTTCTTCCAGTATAATATCCTTCAAAATATCTCGTTCCAGCATTTCCTTAATCTGAATGTAAATGGATTTCTCCTGATTTAAGAGCTCCCGCAATCCTTTCACCTCCTGCTGTTCTTTATCGGTTTATTAGTTAGTTACTTGTGTAATTAACCATATCACCGATTATGTAATTTGTCAATGGGATAAAAAGAATTTTACAAATAGACCTTTTCAAAAATTGACAATTTCCCTACTGGCATCTATAATATTTATATTACAATCGTAAGATTTAAAGGAGTCAAATTATGAATACTCTTCCACAAATTTCCGAAGCTGAGTTTGAGATTATGAAAGTTGTATGGAAATACGCCCCTATCAGCACAAATGAAATTACCGAAAAATTATTACAAACCACAAACTGGAGTCCCAAAACAATTCAAACTCTGATTAAACGTCTTGTAACCAAGGGCGCTCTCACTTACAAAAAGCAAAGCCGTATGTTTATTTATACCCCGACAGTAAACGAAAACGAATATATCGGACAAGAGAGTTCTTCCTTTCTGAACCGCTATTATGACGGCGATATTACAGCAATGGTATCCGCCTATATAGAAAATGACAAATTATCAAAGTCAGAGCTGGATACGCTCCGCACTCTTCTTTCGCAAAAACCGAAAAAAGGAGGAAAAGAATATGGCTGATTTTATGGTTCGCTTTCTTATCTGCAATGTACTAATCTGCGGCATCATTGGCATCCTTCTGCTCATGAAACGTATTTTTAAAAACAGTTTATCCAATCGAATGCAATATAATTTATGGTTTCTGCTTATGGGGATTTTGGCTGTTCCGTTTTTACCTTTCCGTCTCTTCAAGGCATGGGAAATCTTTCTATGGTTGAAAAATCTAACTTCCTTTCCTGTGCCCAAAGCAGCAGCTAATATCAATCTGGCTTCCCATTCTAATATTGTCGGCAGCAAAAATCGGATGGAAGATTTCACTCTTTCTGTAAATAGAGAAGCTCCATCCATAATTATCTATCTATTGCTTGCTCTTTGGATTTTTGGCATGTTTATCATGCTTCTATTGGCAATCCGCTCTGTACTTCGCCTTTCAACTTTAAAAAAATCTGCCTTGCCCCTTCAGAGTCAAAAGGTTCAAAAATTGTATCAGCGCTGTTTAAAGGATATTGGCATTTCCAAAAACATTCCTGTATACAGCACCGCCTATCTAAAATCACCTGTCATGGTTGGATTTTGTAAACCGTGTATCTACCTTCCCATCCACCTGATATCAGATGATAACGAAACAGATATTCGATATATGCTGTTACATGAGCTGCAACATTATAAGCACAAAGACGGAATTGCAAGCTATCTGATGAGCCTTGCCGGAATTGTTTATTGGTTCAATCCACTTGTTTGGTATGCACAAAAAGAAATGCGTAATGAGCGGGAAATTGCCTGTGATACTTCCGTTTTAAATCTATTAGACACCGATGATTATGCTGCCTACGGAAATACGCTGATTAACTTTGCCGAAAAGATTTCTCTGACTCCGGTTCCCTTTGCATCCGGCATCAGCGGAAATATGAAGCAAATGAAACGAAGAATTGTAAATATTACTTCTTACGAAACGCCGACCTTACGGAAAAAACTAAAAAGCGCCGCTGCTTTTCTGCTAACATCTGTTCTGCTTTTGGGACTTTCACCCTTTGTCTCTACTTATGCAGCAGAGGAAACTCACTATCATTGGAATACCGCTTCCCAAAACTTTTCCGAAATAAACCACCTCCGTGATTATTTTGGAAAATATGAAGGCAGTTTTGTATTATATGATTTAAAAGGGGATATTTGGAAGATATATGATATGGAGCGTGCCACTTTACAAGTCGCACCAAATTCTACCTATAAAATATATGACGCTTTATTCGGATTAGAAAACGGTATCATCACACCGGAAAATTCCTTAATTGAATGGAACGGAAATTCCTATCCATTCGAAGCTTGGAATAGAAATCAGACATTACTGTCAGCCATGGAAGCTTCTGTCAACTGGTATTTTCAAGCCATTGATGAACAGCTTGGCGCTTCTCAAGTCCAGAAATATCTTCACGAAATCGGCTATGGAAACGAAGATTTGAGCGGTGATTTTTCTTCCTATTGGTTGGAAAGCTCCTTGAAAATTTCTCCGATAGAGCAAGTGGAGCTTCTGACTAAATTGCAGAATAACAGCTTAGGATTTGCACTGAAAAATGTAAAAGCCGTAAAAGATGCAATTCACATATCCTCCTCTGATTTTGGGAACTTGTATGGAAAAACAGGAACGGGACGAGTCAATGGGAAAGATATAAATGGCTGGTTTATCGGTTTTGTGGAAAAGACGGATAATACCTACTTTTTTGCTACTAATCTTCATGCAGCAAATCACGCAGACGGGAATGCCGCTTCGAAAATAACTATGTCTATTTTGTCTGATATGAATATCTGGGAATAGGGAAATATTGTATCTGCTAAGCATCTCGGATGTCAGGGAATACAGCAAAAGAGGATTTGAAAAAGTTGACAATAAAATAAAGTATTATATAATATACTTACCCGGGCAGTTGGGGGACGTGCTCTCACCTATTCCGATACCTTACGGAAGGCGGTGATTATTATGAGTACATATGAAGAATTAAGTCTAATCGTAAGCACAGCCTTGCTGATTGTTGCAATTCTGAATTATACACATAAGAAATAGCCGTCCTGCTCCTGAGAAAAGTAGACGGCTATTCCTTAATAGTTTAAAACTTATTCGCCGAGAGGGTGAAGTGCAGTCACCTTCCGACTCCCTTGTTTAGTGTATTATATGTCAAAGAAATATATTTGTCAAATTGTATCATCCTATAATAATTATAAAAGGAGTTGTTACTATGCCATTTCCAAAAACAAACATCCATACACTGGAAGATATCTATTCCCTGCCGGATGGAGAACGTGCGGAACTGATTAACGGAAAAATTTACAATATGGCGCCGCCAAACCGAATTCATCAGAAACTTGTAATGGAATTATCTGGAACATTAAGAGAATATATAAAATCTCAGCATGGTTCTTGTGAAATCTATCCTGCTCCATTTGCCGTATTTCTGGGAGAAAATACCCCAAACTATGTAGAACCAGATATTAGTGTTATTTGCGATAAAAACAAACTTACGGATAAGGGGTGTAATGGCGCTCCGGATTTCGTGATTGAAATCGTTTCACCCGGCAGTCGTAAAATGGACTATTCTACTAAGAATGCTCTTTATTCTGACTTCGGTGTTCGGGAATATTGGATTGTAGATCCTGCAAAAGAGAGGACCACTGTATATCGTTATGAAGAAGATGCTGCTCCTATAATTATACCTTTTTCTATGCCTATCGCCGTAGGAATTTATCAAAATCTTTCTATCACCATTGCGGACACCATTGCGGAACTTTTAGAATAAAAAGTTCCGTTGGGTGCTATATCAACCACCGGACGCAAGAAAGGAGGCTGGTGCTTATGATTACATACGGTGATTTATTTACTTTTTAATTATACTTTGTGCTGTCATAACTCTTGTTTTGACTATATTAAACCACAAAAAGTAGCACCCCCTGCTCTGGTAAAGTAAGGTGCTACTTTTTGAACCTATCTTATCTGGCGGTCAGGCGTGTACTAACCAACGGTTCTCTTGTTAAGTATATTATATGTCAGGTTGAAATATTTGTCAAATGTAAAAAATTTATAGTTGCTTTTTTATAAAAATCTGATATAATAGCATTTGTTGCGGGGTATGGCGTAGCTTGGTAGCGCGCACGGCTGGGGGCCGTGAGGTCGCAGGTTCAAATCCTGTTGCCCCGATGCTTAAACTTAAGCCCCTTGTACATCAAGGGGCTTTTCATTATGTTTATTTTACCAAATAGCCTCCATCCACAGGAATAATTGCTCCTCCCAGATAATCACTTGCATGTGAAGCTAAGAATATACAACATCCCTTCATATCGTCTCCTGTTCCCCAGCGATTAGCCGGAATTCTCTCTGTAATCTGTTGATATCTTGGATTTTTTTCATCTAACAACGCCTCATTCATTTTTGTTGCCATATATCCCGGTGCAATAGCGTTTACATTAATTCCTCTGGCAATCCAGTCATTACTCATTTCTTTCGTCATCTGAGTCACCCCGCCTTTTGCTGCTGAATATGCCGGCACTGTCTGACCTCCAAACCACGAAACCATAGATGCAATATTGATAATTTTTCCATATCCTTTTTTTAACATAATTTTTGCTGCTTCTTGGCACAAAATAAATACAGAATTCAAATTTACATTCATTACTTCATCCCACTCCGCTATCGGAAATTCTTCTGCGCTATGACGTCTTTGAATTCCATGGGCATTTACTAAAATATCTACATCTCCTCCCAGTTTTTCTATACACTGTTCAAAGCCTCTGTATACTTGCTCTCTCACAGAAAAATCAGCTTTCACACCATGACAGGAAAAACCCCTTTTTTTAAATTCATCCGCTGTCTCAAACACTTTATCAGACGTACCCACAATTACTACCTCACATCCACATTCCATGAGTCCCTCTGATAGTGATAGGTAATTCTTTGAAGTTATCTCCGAATTTTCCCCCACTCCGCACCGTGCGTGCGAGTTTCCCCGCACACGGCGCTCCAACAAAATTTAGTTTGCTTTAACTACTATTTCTAAATTCTCTGCTGATAGCCTTAGAGAATTGACCTTTTTCAGTGCTTTGTCATCAAGTTTGAGAATATCAAGATATTTTGTAATCGTATCTTCTTCGGTAGCATGGATAAGTTTATGTACGTCGGATTTTAACCACACAAGATTTCTATATTCGTCCGTACCACCCAGCTTTTTAGGCTTCTTATGATGGCATTCCATGTCAAATATGCAGAGTGGTTCACCTGTTACCGCACATTTACCGTTTTGTCCTGCCATAAGTGAAATACGGTTATCGTTATATTCCACAGATTTTCCATACTCCTTTGTTTCCAATAGATACTGGATAAGGGAGTGAACGGTTGACAGATTTTTGTGTATAAGCTGTCTGCCTTGTGGAGTATATTTATTAACCTCTCGTGTGAACATTCTCGGAGTAACAAACTTACAACCGTAAATCGGGAAGATTTGTACACCTGCCACAACTTTAGGCTTTCCGCCATAGCTGCCGTAAAATTTCTGATACGTTCTGGACTTTAGCACTTTTTCAGGCAATGGCGATTTGCTATTTTTGTTTCGCTTTGCCTTTTTGGTTTTTACTCTAAGCCTATGCTTTAGGCTCTTGCTGACAACGAAATTGATTTCTCAGAAATCACGACTGCACCCTGTGGCAGTATTATAATAATTGTGCATACCAAGAATCATGGCATTCAACTGACTTACCTGATGGGGTGATGTGTCGTGCTGTATTACTTTGATTTGCTCTTTGAGTTTGGTTTTCATTGCCTTTTTCGCTTTTTCCGAAATATTACTTTTTGATACATACTTCTTACTCTTTTTCGTCACATACAATGCAAAGCCAAGAAAATCCGTTTTCTTTTTACGGACATTTGTGATTTTGGATTTTTCAGGGCTGATTTTAAGCCCCAGTCTTTCCCAAAGCCACTCCTTTACAGCAATGAATATCTTTTTTGCTGTTTTGTAATCCCTACATAGAATCTTAAAATCATCTGCATAACGCACGAAGAAAAATTCTTTGAGGTTGGACTTCTTTAAGGCTTCATATTTGTGACTGTGCGTATAGGGGTATCTTGTGCTTTTGGTTTCCCATTGGTCACTCAACCACCAATCGAGTTCGTTCAGAACAATGTTTGAGAGTAGCGGGCTGATGATACCGCCCTGTGGCGTCCCTTTATCTGGTCTGCCAATTCCCTCAATCTCAGATTTCAGTATTTTGCCGATTATACAGATTAGACTTTTGTCCCGTATGCCCATTGTCCACATTTGCTTGAGCAGCTTGCCATGATTTACATTGTCAAAGAATCCCTTTATATCAACATCTACAACATAGTGCAGCTTGCTGACATTCATCAGGGATTGTGCCCTTGCAATGGCATGGCTTGCCGACCTGTTGGGTCTAAAGCCATAACTATGAGCATGGAACCTTGCTTCACATATCGGTTCTAATACTTGGATAATACATTGCTGTATAATCCTGTCGTCCATACAGGGAATACCTAACGGACGCATTTTATCAGGCTGCCCGACCTTTGGAATTTCTGTTCTGCGTACACTTTTGGGGTGATAGTTTGCAAATTTACTTTGAAAATATTTGACAAACTGTTCTTCCGACCACCCTTTATACTGTGTAATTGTTTTGCCGTCTGTTCCCTTAGTCATTGAGCCTTTGTTGTTTTTGATATTTCTGAACGCTAAAAGTATGTTGTTTTCACTGGTAATAATGTGCATTAGATTATGGAATGATTTTCCTTTGCAGGATTCTTCATATAGCTTATCCATAACATCTTGCATATCGTAATATTCGGCATTTCGCAGTTTTTGTTGCTTTGGTTGCCTCTCTAAGTTCGTATCGACAGTCAAGTCAACCGCCTCCTTTCGGACTTGGTTTCTATTAGTCATACAAGAACCTTGAAAGATTTAGAAATAATAATGAAACTAAATCCTGTCTTGGGGCTGTTGCTCCTTTTCCCATTACAGGAAATATCAATGCTCGTGCCCCTGATTTCACTGTGATAAAGATAGATTATCCCGATAGCGGAAAGCCTGTTGGCTTGCCAGTATTTGCTACTGGCTTTCGATTTTTTCTATCACTACAACATCGGACTGCTGAATCCTTACCATTTGTATTCACAGCTTCCCACGTTCCGATATTCCTATCTGTCCATATATCCGTAGGTGCTTGCTATGAGCCTGTATGCTTGATTGTGCCTGTAACACAATAGGGTATTTCATAACATGGATTCTTACTTTACCCCACATACCCCGTGACCACGGTTTATGCATTTCTACATAAGCTACGTTTAGACCCTTACTTTCGCAAGTTCGTCAAACTTATCTCTAAGTTATTCTCACCATAGATATTTTATAGACCTCCGGCATATAGGATACACCGCCCACCGCTGGACAGCTTTCGTGGCATTTTCATGCCTTACGGTATCTCTCTGCCGACTTCACCTAGCTTCATACTGTGCATTTCAGCAGTTGCACAGCATGTAGGAGTATTAAGGAGAGCGTTTTGGGGCGTTACCCCCTCATTCCACTCTTTGGAATATCAGTTCTCTATACAAAAGTTTTGTATATGCCTTGTTTCCTGCTTATGCAGTTATCAAGGAACGTGTCGCACCCATATCATACCCAATTCTATTTCTTATCTGCTCAAATAGTTTTACCGTATCTCTCATATATTTCCTAGAGTCTAAATAAACACCCGGATGCGCACCCATAGGAGCTGACTTAGGAGTACATCCATATGTCTCGCCTCCATATCCTCCACATTGACAACGCAGATGTGTTATTCCCATTTCTTGAAATCTTTGAATGTTTTCGCAAATTTCCTCAATGTCTTTTCCATCTACATGACGATAAACAGGAATACCCTCCCTGACTTTTCCGCCAAAAAGTTGATATAACGGCATTCCGGCCAGCTTTCCTTTAATATCCCACAGAGCCATATCAATACCTGATATAGCATTATTTTCAATCGGACCGTTTCGCCAATATCCGTTTTGGTGCATTAATTGCCATAACTCGCTAATATTCTCTGCATCACGACCAACCAAAAGTGGTTTTAAATAATTTTCAATCAAGTGCTGAACGGTAAGATGACGATATGCAAAAGTTGCACATCCAAGTCCATAAAGTCCCGGCTGGCTAGTTTCTACTTTTACTGTTACTAAATTAATCCCTTCCGGAGCTGTGCAAATCGTTCTAATGTCTTTAATTTTTACTCCCATATTTCCCTCCCTCTATACTTGTATGACGAGTGATAAGTTGATTATATTTTAACTTGTCATACATGTCAATATATAATAATATTTTCTTTTAATATACGTTATTTTTCAGCTTATTTACTAATTCTTGTTGTTCTTTTTTGTTAATTTTTTCAATCAATAGAATTAAAATCAAAAAAGATTGTGCAACAGCGCAGTTTCTTATAAACGAAAAAAGCAGGCACTTTTATGTGTCCGCTTTTTATATAATCTCCTATATTTTCTTCATTGCTTGGTTCATGTGGTTCCACATTGCACGATAAGCTTTTTGTGAATTCTTCTCCTTAAATGCTTCTAAGATTTCCGTATGGCAATCAATTCCCGATTGGAAGCCAAAAAGAGCATTCATCTGGTTGTGATTTTTTCTTGTCTCTAAAAAAACCTTGTGAAGAGACTTCTCCAAAAGTTGATTTCCTGATGCTTTACAAATAACTTCATGAAATTTCAAATCCGCATTTACAAAAGCATCCCTTTCCCCCTCATATTTTTTCATTTGCTTTAAATACTTCTCTAATTCTGATACAACCTGACTGTCTCCCCTCTCTACTGCCAATCTGCACGCATCCGGCTCTAAAATCCTGCGAAATTCCAATACTTTTTCAATATCCTTACAGTCTTCAGAAGTAATTTTATTGTCTGCTTCCTCCCAATTTTCTACTTGGCTGTTGATAAGATATGTTCCCTTTCCATGCACACTTTCTAATACGCCGATGCCAATCATATATTGAAGAGCTGCTCTGACACTGGAGCGGCTGACACCCAAAGTAGATGTCATCTGATTTTCCGATGGTATTTTCTCACCTACTTTCCAGTTTCCTGCTTCTATATTTTCTTTTAAATATTCTACGACTTGCTCTGTTACATTTACTTTTTTTATTCTCATTTTTATTCTTTATTTAACCTCTTTATACAGCACTTTTTTATTTTATCTTAATTTTACAGCATTTTACAATTCTTGCCTACTGTAATTTTAATATTTCTGTCGTTTCTTTTTCGTCTACGCAAAAAATCGCTCAGACCTATAATCCAAGCGATTTTAACTTTACTATTTTTTTATCAATCTTATTACAAAAATCTCCTTATCGGAACCGTAATCACTCTCAGCACACCATAGAAAATTTTCTTTCCCGTACTCATTTCCTTAGCCTGATACTCCGGTCCATACTCGTATTCACCACTCTCTGTCATAGTACGACTGGCAAGTTTATCCCTCTCTGCCTCTTGTCTGATTTGTTCATTAAGAGCTACAGAGTCTACTGCCAGCATTAATTCTGTATCCTGATATGTACTGCGCATATCCATATTATAAGATCCCACTAAACTCATTCTTTCATCAATCAAAACCGCCTTTGTATGACTGGAGTGCTCGCCCATAAACTCATACACCTGTACACCGGTTGCCCAGATTTTCTCTTTCTGATTAAGATAATCTGTGCATCCCCATGGGTTCGCCCCACTGGAAACATCATTGGTAATAATCTCCACAGTTTCCGTTTCTTCGCATATCTGTGTTAAATCCTCATACATTTCTTTTCCACAGATAATATATGGAGTGTAAACGGTAATATTTTCTCCTGTTTTCATTAGCTCCGTAACAGAATGCCACATCAAAGGTTCTTTATTTTCTGCCTTTATGGGATTTTGTAAAAGAGTAACTTTATTTGTATCTACTGTCAATTCCTGCCAGTTCCACTCTTCGTAAGCATCCGGATATAATTCTCGCAATTTTAGACTACGTTTTTTTAAATCCGTCAAACATTGTTCAATTTCTTCTGTTTGCTTTTTACACTCATAAGGTTTACTGTCCTTTAAGTTCCAAATACTTTCAAAATACTGTTTTAACTGGTCTATAGAACCCTGTATATTTTCATCCTCTTTATAAACAAACAGTTCTCTGTCTAAATTTTGACTTTCTGAATAATCTCCCAGAAATAGATTTGTTGTATTTCTTCCTCCCAGAAGATACATTTTATTATCTACAATTACATATTTGTCGTGAAGTCTTGCCTGTAGTTTCCACGGCTTTAATAAGTTCACAGGATTATAAATCTGTACTTCAACATTTTCGTGAGATGCTAATGCCTGAAACCACTGGCTGGATTTCATTTTCATATCTATAAACCCATTTCCACCATCTACAATAACTTTTACCTTAACTCCACGCTCTGCAGCTTCTAAAAGAGAACACATCACATCTTTGCCACTGCTGTCTGCATTAAAATCAAAGGTAGACAATATGACTTCCTTCTGCGCCTCGCTGATCATTTTTAAACGATATTTTAAGGCTTCTACATTATCGTCTACATAAGCTACTCTCTCTTTGCCATTTGTATCTCCATAACAGTCTTCTGCCTGAAACTCTTTTTTGTAATTACTGGAAACTTTTTTATGTCCCACATAAGGCAACGTCAAAGCTCCTACGTAAGCAACCAGAAATACTGTAATAATTTTTCCTATGTGTTTAATCGTACTCACTCCTATTCCAACAATCTCCTGACTGTTTCCTTTATTCAAAGGGTAAGTATAATTACTTTATATACAGAAATCAAGAATCCTGACACAGGTTATAGAAATATAAGATTTTTCATTTATTCTTTATAATATAATTCACAAGACCTTCTGCTTCAATAATTCTCTGCATAAATTCAGGGAACGGCTGAATTGGATATTCCTTCTCTTTGGAAAGATTACGGATAATACCGTTATCAAAATCCACTTCCACCTCATCGCCTTTTTCAATATCTCTGGCAGCCTCCGGACATTCTACAATAGGGAGTCCGATATTGATGGCATTTCTGTAAAAAATACGGGCAAAGGTTTCCGCAATTACACAACTGATGCCGGCGGCTTTAATTGCCATAGGAGCATGTTCCCTTGAAGAACCGCAGCCAAAATTTTTGTTTGCCGCCAAAATATCACCTTTTTTTACTTCATTCACAAAATTTTTATCAATATCTTCCATACAATGAGCTGCCAATTCTTCTGCCTTTGATGAATTTAAGTATCTGGCAGGAATAATTACGTCAGTGTCTACGTTGTCTCCATATTTAAAAGCATTTCCTTTTACTTTCATTTTCTATTCCCCCAATTCTTCCGGACTTGAAATTTTTCCTGTTATGGCGCTGGCTGCTGCCACTGCCGGACTTGCAAGATAAACTTCTGATTTTACATGTCCCATTCTTCCTACAAAGTTTCTGTTTGTTGTAGAAATGCAGCGTTCTCCCTCTGCCAAAATGCCCATATAACCGCCCAAGCACGGACCACATGTTGGCGTACTTACCACAGCGCCGGCTTCAATAAAGATTTTCAGCAATCCTTCTTCCAATGCCTGAAGATAGATTTTCTGCGTTGCCGGAATAATAATGCAGCGCACGCCTTTTTTTACCTTGCGATTTTTTAATATCTGAGCAGCGCATCTTAAATCGTCAATTCTTCCGTTGGTACAAGAACCGATAACCGATTGCTGGATGATAACATCATCCTGTATTTCATCTATGGTCTTTGTATTGGAAGGTAAATGCGGAAATGCCACCGTAGGTCTTAACTTGCTTAAATCAATGGTATATTCCTCATCATAAACTGCATCTTCATCAGGCTCATAACGTTTATATGGTCGTTTGGAATGTTCCTTCATATATTCCTCAGTCTTTTCATCTACCGGAAAAATACCGTTTTTTGCCCCTGCTTCAATCGCCATATTCGCAATGGTAAAGCGGTCATCCATGGAAAGATTTTTCACACCTTCTCCTGTAAATTCCAGAGATTTATACAATGCTCCGTCAACACCGATTTTTCCAATCAGGTGCAGAATAACATCTTTTCCACTTACCCATTTGGAAGGTTTTCCGATTAAATTGATACGAATGGCAGACGGAACCTTAAACCATGCTTTTCCTGTTACCATTGCCGCTGCCATATCCGTACTTCCCACACCGGTAGAAAATGCTCCCAATGCTCCATAAGTACAGGTATGAGAGTCTGCTCCGATAATCGCATCTCCTGCCACGGTCAAACCGCTTTCCGGTAAAAGAGCATGCTCAATTCCCATTTCTCCTACGTCAAAATAGTTCGTAATCTCATGACGGGCTGCAAATTCTCTTACGCATTTACAGTTTTCTGCTGATTTAATATCTTTATTTGGAATAAAATGGTCCATAACCAATGCTATTTTATCTTTATGAAAGACACCTTCCGCTTTCATTTTTTCCATTTCGTGAATTGCCACAGGAGAAGTGATATCATTGCCCAGCACCAAATCCAATTCTGCCTCAATCAACTGTCCTGCTTCCACTTTTTCAAGCCCTGCATGGGCTGCTAATATTTTTTGTGTCATTGTCATTCCCACAAAATCCACCTCCGATTTATTTCTGCTATTGCCATTTTAGCATGGGCTTTGTTATACTAGAAATACATATTGACTATAAGAGCTATAACTTAAACTTATGAGTTTCAAAGGAGCAAAAATATGGATCAAAACCTTTCCCTATATCGGGTATTTTATACAGTGGCAAATACCGGAAATATTTCAAAAGCCGCTGCCAGACTTTACATCAGCCAGCCTGCAATCAGCAAATCCATTCGCAAATTGGAGGAAAATTTAGAAGTTTCTCTTTTTTCCCGTAATTCCAGAGGCGTTCAACTAACGGAAGAAGGAGAACTTCTCTACCATTACGTTCAAAACGCTTTTTATTCTCTGGAAAAAGGCGAAACACAAATCAAAAAAATTCACGAGCTGGGCATCGGACATATACATATCGGCGTATCCACCACATTGTGCAAATACGTTCTTTTGCCGTACTTAAAGGAATTTATTGAAACCCATCCCCATATTCGTATTTCCATTGAGTGTCAGTCCACTAATCATACCTTGCAGCTTTTAAAAGAAAACAAAGTTGACTTAGGACTTATTGGAAAACCGGAGCGTCTCTACCATACGCATTTTGACTCATTGGGAGAAATCGAAGACATTTTCGTATGCACAAAATCCTATATGGAGCATCTTTCCAAACGCAGCGATTACTCAGAAAATCCTTTTCAGTCTGCTACCTTAATGCTATTAAATAAAGGAAATATGACACGACAGTATATTGACGACTATCTTGCCTCCTGCCGTATGGAAGCGGATAATCTTTTGGAAGTTTCTACTATGGACTTACTCATTGAATTTGCCAAAATAGGCATGGGGATTGCCTGTGTCATACGACAATTTGTAGAAAAAGAATTGGCAGAAGGTTCTCTGATAGAAGTTCCCCTTCCTATATCCATAAACAAACGAGAAATTGGTTTTGCATTACCTGAAAATATCAGCCAAAACAAAGCAGTAAAAGAATTTATACATTTTTACAGAAAAAGCACTTCTGATTAAGCTCAGAAGTGCTCCTTTTATTAGTTATCAATCAATTTTTCTTTTCCGTTCCAGCTATACAGCTTACGAAGCTCTGCACCGACTTCTTCTAACTGGTGTTCTGCTTCTCTTCTTCTCATTGCGCCAAAGTGCATACATCCGGACTGATTTTCCAAAATCCAGTTCTTTGCAAATGTTCCGTCCTGAATATCTGCTAAAATCTGTTTCATTGCTTTTTTTGTCTCGTCTGTAACAATCTTTGGTCCTGTAATATAATCACCAAATTCTGCTGTATTAGAAATAGAATAACGCATTCCTTTAAATCCGCTTTCGTAAATCAAATCTACAATCAGCTTCATTTCGTGAATACATTCAAAATATGCGTTTTCCGGTGCATATCCTGCTTCTACTAAAGTTTCAAATCCTGCTTTCATAAGAGCTGTAACACCGCCGCAAAGCACTGCCTGCTCTCCGAAAAGGTCTGTTTCTGTCTCTACTTTAAAGGTTGTTTCCAAAACTCCGGCTCTTGCACCACCAAGCGCTGCTGCGTAAGCCAATGCTTTTTCTTTTGCCTTTCCTGTGTAGTCCTGCTGAACAGCTACCAGACATGGAGTTCCTCTGCCGATCTGATATTCGCTTCTTACTGTGTGTCCCGGCGCTTTTGGTGCAATCATAGTTACGTCCACGTAAGCCGGCGGCTTAATCTGTCCGAAATGAATTGCAAAGCCATGAGCAAACATCAGCATATTGCCTTCTTCCAGATTTGGCTCGATGTCTTCTTTATATAATTTTGCCTGTTTTTCATCATTGATTAAAATCATGATAATATCGGCTTTTTTTGCTGCTTCTGCCGCTGTATAAACTTCAAATCCCTGTTTTACTGCCTTGTCCCAAGATTTAGAGCCTTCATATAAGCCTACGATTACATTACAGCCGGACTCCTTTAAGTTCAATGCGTGAGCATGTCCCTGACTGCCGTATCCGATAATCGCAATGGTTTTTCCCTCTAAAAGAGCTAAATTACAATCTTCCTGATAATAAATTTTTACTGCCATTTGTATATTCCTCCTGTTTATGTAATAAAATTAAAACTCTTCCTCATCCTCTGAAAGATAGAAAATGTCATCAGAACCTCTTGAAAGTCCGGCAATACCGGTTCTGGCTATTTCCAGAATTTCATAACCGTCAAGCAAGTCTATAAAAGCTTCCAGCTTTGATTTATTTCCGGTGAGCTCTACAATCATGGACTCTTTTCCTACATCTATGATATTGGCTCTGAAAATATCTACAATCGCTGTAATCCCCGCCCGCTGCTCCGGTGAAACTCTGACTTTTACCAGCATCAGCTCTCTGGTAACACTTTGATCGTCTTTTAATACTTTTACAGAAAGAACGTCTTCCAGTTTCTCTACCTGTCGTGTTATCTGCTCCAGAATTAACTCATCACCCTTACATACGACTGTCATACGGGTATAATTGGGATCTGTGGTAATTCCTGCCGATAAGCTGTCAATGTTATAACCCCGGCGGCTGAACAATCCCGAAACTCTACTCAGTACGCCGGCTGTATTTTCAACCAGAATAGACAATATTCTCTTGTTCATACAGCATCTTCTCCTCTGCCTTTTGGCTAACTTTTCTGTCATTCTACCAACTATCAAAAGCTTTGTCAATGCAATCTGAACGCTATAACTAATTAGAATGTAATACATAACTCTAAATAATGATGTTAGGACGCAATTTCCTATGAAATGAAAAAAGATGAGGCTATCACATTAAGCAAAAATCGAGACTATGAAATTTTCTCTGTAAATTCTAAAATGAAGATGTGAAGTAAGGTCTTCTATGGTAAAATTTTATATCATAGGAGGCCTTAAATTATGGCAAACAGAAAAAAAGAAATCTACAAACCAAAACCAATGACAGAAGGAAAAAGAAATATTATTCAGGGTCTGCTCCAAGAGTACGACATTGAAACTGCTGATGATATCCAGGATGCACTTAAAGACTTGCTTTCAGGCACAATCCAGGAAATGCTGGAAGCAGAGATGGATGATCATCTTGGATATGACAAATACGGACGCTCCAGTGAGCCTAATTACCGCAATGGTACAAAATCAAAAGGTGTTCGTAGTAAATACGGGGAGTTTACCGTTGATGTACCTCAAGATAGGCAGAGTTCCTTTGAACCACAGGTTGTACCTAAAAGAAAAAAGGACATTTCAGCGATTGATGACAAAATTATCTCCATGTATGCAAAAGGAATGACTACTCGTCAAATATCAGAAATCATAGAGGATATCTACGGATTCGAAGTCAGCGAAGGAATGGTTTCAGACATAACAGATAAACTGCTTCCCAAGATTGAGGAATGGCAAAACAGACCATTATCCTCCGTTTATCCAATTGTATTTATAGATGCGGTGCATTTTTCTGTCAGGGACGATGGGATTATTCGAAAGTTAGCAGCATATGTTGTTCTTGGGATAAATGAAGATGGAAAAAAAGAAGTTCTTACAATTGTTATTGGAGAAAACGAAAGCAGTAAATATTGGTTGAGTGTTTTAAACAGCCTTAAAAATCGTGGGGTCAAGGATATTCTGATTTTATGTTCAGATGGTCTTACAGGCATCAAAGAAGCCATCACAGCAGCATTCCCAGCAACAGAGCAACAAAGATGTATCGTTCACATGGTAAGAAATACTTTAAAATACGTTGCCAATAAAGACATGAAGGCGTTTGCCAAAGATTTGAAGACCATCTACACAGCGGCTGATGAAAATAGTGCCTATACCCAGTTGGAGAACGTAAAACAAAAATGGGAGGGGCAATGCCCCAATGCCATGAAACGTTGGTATGATAACTGGGATGCAATAACACCGATTTTTAAGTTTTCTAAAGAAACTAGAACCGCCTTTTACACAACAAATGCAATAGAGTCGTTGAATTCGTCATATCGCCGTTTGAATCGACAGAGAAGCGTATTTCCTAGTTCACAGGCATTATTGAAAGCTCTTTATCTGGCAACTTTTGAAATAGCCAAGAAATGGACTATGCCAATCCGAAATTGGGGAAAAGTACGTGGCGAGCTTGCTATCATGTATCCGGATCGTATGCCGGAATAACAAAAAACGCTGGAATATCAAGAGTGAATAAACACCCGGTTTTTCCGGGTGCTCTTGACATGCCAGCTTATTTTTGATATGTATTAACCAAGGGCTTGACAGCAAAATCTGCCGCCAAGCCCCATCAATTATCATAGAAGATCTGAAATTACAGAAAATTTTTCACACACTCCAAAAATCAGAATATTTATACATTTTAGCAAATTTATTGTCCACATAATGTATAAATATTCTCGATATCACTTAATGCAACAGTCTCATCTTTTAAATTCCTCTGTCTCTCGCCGCTTTCATACGTGCCATCGCTCTTGCCAGAGATGCTTTGGAAACATAGTATTCCTGCATACTCTGCTGCTGACGAAGCTGCTCTTCCGCTCTTTCCTTCGCTTCTTTTGCACGTTTTACATCGATATCTTCCGGCTTTTCAATACTGTCTGCCAAAACCGTCACACGGTTATTGATAATCTGGGCAAAACCGCCTCCCACAATAGCCACATGTTCTGTTCCGTCCTCTGTTCGAATACGCATTTCTCCGGGAACAATCGCTATCATCATATCTGCATGGTGGGCTAAAATGGTAATACTTCCGTCCTTTGCCGGGAGTGAAATGCTTGTGCCTCTGCCATGATAAAAATCTTTATCGCTGGCAATTACATTTAAACCAAATGTTCCCATCTTTTCTCACTCCTTTAGACTAGGCGTTCTGCTTTGCCTTTTCGATTACTTCATCAATAGTACCTACATTGAAGAAAGCGTTTTCCGGATAATCATCCATTTCACCTTCCACAATCATTTTAAAACCACGAATGGTTTCTTTTAACGGCACATATTTTCCCGGAATACCGGTGAATACTTCTGCCACATGGAATGGCTGGGAAAGGAATTTCTGCAATTTTCTGGCTCTGGCAACGACTTTCTTATCTTCGTCAGAAAGCTCCTCCATACCCAGAATTGCAATAATATCCTGCAATTCTTTATATTTCTGAAGATACTCCTGTACCTTTCTGGCAACTTCATAATGTTCCTGTCCTACCACATCAGCTTCCAGAATACGAGAACTGGACTCCAACGGATCAACCGCAGGATAAATACCCTGTTCTACAATCTTTCTGGACAATACAGTCGTAGCATCCAAATGGGCAAAGGTTGTAGCAGGAGCCGGATCCGTCAAGTCATCCGCAGGCACATAAACAGCCTGTACAGATGTAACAGAACCATTCTTTGTAGAAGCAATTCTTTCCTGTAATTCACCCATTTCCGTAGCCAGCGTAGGCTGATATCCAACAGCAGAAGGCATACGTCCTAAAAGAGCGGATACCTCGGAACCTGCCTGTGTAAAACGGAAAATATTATCAATAAATAAAAGTACGTTCTGATGTTCTTTGTCACGGAAATATTCTGCCATGGTAAGCCCTGTTTCGGCAACACGCATACGTGCTCCCGGCGGCTCATTCATCTGTCCGAATACCAGCGCAGTTTTCTCCAGAACACCGGACTCCTTCATTTCGCTCCAAAGGTCATTTCCCTCTCTGGAACGCTCTCCTACTCCTGTAAAAATAGAATAACCGCCGTGTTCTGTTGCAATATTACTGATAAGCTCCTGAATAAGAACTGTTTTTCCTACTCCGGCGCCTCCGAAAAGACCGATTTTACCTCCCTTTGCATAAGGAGCTAATAAGTCAATAACTTTAATACCTGTTTCCAATATTTCTACAACCGGACTCTGCTCGTCAAATGCTGGTGGATCTCTGTGAATAACCCAGTGTTCTGCATCATCAAGCTGTTCTCCTTTATCAATGGTTTCTCCTAAAACATTGAATAAACGTCCCAATGTTTCTTTTCCTACCGGTACGGAAATCCCCTGTCCTGTTGCTGTAACTTCCATATCCTTGCAAAGTCCGTCGCTGGATGCCAGCATAATACAGCGCACTGTGTGGTTTCCTATGTGCTGGGCAACCTCCATAACGACTTTTTTTCCGTTCAGCTCTACGATAAGCGCATCTTTAATGCTTGGAAGGTCTTGCTCTTGGAATTCCACGTCTACAACGGGGCCCATAACCTGTACAATTTTTCCTTTATTCATTGTATAAAAACCTCCTTCCTTTATTGTTTCTTTTTCTGTGCCTTTGCACCGCTGATTACTTCGGTAATTTCCTGTGTAATGGCAGCCTGTCTGACACGATTATATTTAATAGATAAATCTTTTAACATCTCTTTGGCACTGGTGGTTGCCGCATCCATTGCCTGCATACGGGAATTATGCTCGCTGGCATAGGACTCTACCAGACAGCCGTAAATCATACCTCTTAAATAGTTGGGAACAATGGTGTTCAACAGTTCTTCCGCTGACGGAACCATCTCAATTTCTTCCTGATGAGTGTCTACCAGAAACTGTGCCGATGCACCGAAGGTAGCCTTTTTCAAAGGCAGAAGCTGCTGCTTTTCCGCCACCATTGACGCTGCATTTGCCATACGGGTATAAATAATATGTACCTCGTCGAGCTCGCCGTTTAAGTACATATCTATCATCTTTTCAGAAATGACTCTGGCCCTGTGCATGGTAGGCTTCTGAACTGTAAAGCGGAAATTTGTATCCACAGACACATCTTTTTTATAAAAATACTGTCTTCCTACCTCTCCCAGTACAAACAGTTGTGTATGCTGTTTCTTCTCCATACCCTCTTCTGCCAGTTTAAAGACATTGTGGTTATACGCACCCGCCAGTCCTTTGTCCGCAGAAACTACGATATAACCGATTTTCTTGTCTTCCGGTAAAATCTCTGTACGTTCGTCAAAATACCGGTGTTCGATCTCTGATGTATGTCTTAAAATACGTCCAATGGCAGCCTGCAAAGAGTAAAAGTACGGCTCTGTATCTGTAAGAACCTTCTTTGCTCTTTTCAGCTTTGAAGAAGAAATCATATACATGGCATTGGTAATTTTCATGGTATCCCGGATGCTTTTCATACGACTTTGTATTTCTTTTGCACTTGCCATTTTATCACCTGTTCCTGTTCTTAAATTCCTTTGCTGCCTCTAAAATCTTTTCTCCCAGTTCATCAGAAAGAACCTTTGTCTTAAGAATTTCTTCTTTGATTTCCGGATGCTTCTGATCAAAATATTCTAACATATCCATCTGGAATGCTTTCAGTTCTTTTACCGGAATGTCTGTCAAAAGCTTATGTGTAGCTACCCACAGAGTGATTACCTGTTCGTGGGAAGCCAGTGGTCTGCATAACGGCTGCTTTAACAGTTCCATCAGACATTTTCCATAGTCCAGCTGTGCTTTTGTCGTCTCGTCAAGGTCGGAAGAAAACTGTGTAAATACCTGCATTTCTCGATACTGCGCCAAATCAATTCGCATACTTCCGGATGCTTTTTTCATAGCTTTTGTCTGTGCCGCACCACCTACACGGGATACAGAAAGACCTACGTTTACCGCCGGACGAACGCCTTCGAAGAACAAATCACTTTCAAGGAAAATCTGTCCGTCTGTAATGGAAATAACGTTTGTCGGGATGTACGCAGATACGTCACCTGCCTGTGTTTCGATGATTGGAAGGGCTGTAATAGAACCGCCTCCCGCTTCTTCACTCAGTCGGCTGGAGCGTTCCAGCAGTCTGGAATGAAGATAGAATACGTCACCCGGATATGCTTCACGTCCCGGTGAACGCTCTAACAACAGAGATAACGCACGATATGCTACTGCGTGTTTTGATAAATCATCATAAACAATCAGTACATCTTTTCCTTTATACATAAAATACTCTGCAAGAGCTGTTCCAGAATATGGCACAATGTACTGCAAAGGCGCACAGTCGCTGGCTGTTGCAGAAAATACCGTAGTATATTCCATTGCTCCGTATTTTTCCAGTGTTCCTACTAATTTTGCTACCGTAGAGGCTTTCTGTCCGATTGCCACATAGATACACATTACGTCTTTTCCCTTCTGGTTCAAGATGGTATCAATGGCAATGGAAGTTTTACCTGTCTGACGGTCACCGATAATCAATTCTCGCTGTCCACGTCCGATTGGGAACATGGAGTCGATTGCCAGAATACCTGTTTCCATTGGTACGGATACGGATTTTCTGTCAATAATTCCCGGCGCTTCCTGCTCGATTGGGCGATAATCGTCTGCTTGAATTTCGCCTTTTCCGTCAATGGGCGCACCTAAGGCATCCACAATTCTTCCGATGAAATTTCCGCCTACGGGAACACCTGCTCTTTTCTTTGTACGTGCAACCTTTGTACCTTCTTTAATCCCTGTATCTTTGCCAAAGATAATGACACCGATTTCATTTCGCTTGATATCCTGTACCATTCCTTTTACACCATTTTCAAAGGTTACGATTTCGCCGTACATGGCATGGTCTATTCCGTAAACAGTTGCAATTCCATCCCCCACCCAGATGACGTTTCCAACTTCTTTTGCGCCTTCTGTGCTGTGGAAATTATCAATTTCTTCCTTCAAAATTGAAATAATTTCTTCTGAGTTGATTGAACTCAAACCGTTCACCTCCAGATTAATTTTTGTTGTAATTCATGAATACTGCCCTTTAAGCTGTTATCATATTCGTGGTCTTTTGTCCGAATAATAAATCCACCTACAAGGCTTTTATCCTCTTTCAGTTTAAGAGCAACTGCCTGTGTATGATACTGTTTTTTCAGGAATTTTTTAATTCCTTCCAACTGTTCTGCCTTTGGAGGCGTTACATAATACAATGTGGCAGATAATATGTTCTTTTGTTCATTGTAATGTTCCTGATATGCCTGAAAAATTTCGTTTAAAAGCTCTGCATGCTTGTATTTACAAACTACACTCAGGAAATTGTGAAGTTCCTTTGGAAAAACTCTACTGATAACTCTCTGTTTTTGTTCAAAGGATATCGTTGGATTTTCCAATGCTTTTGAAAGCTCAGGCACTTCTTTTAAAAGCCTTTGTGTTTCCAAAATACTTTCTTTTGGAACATTTAACTGATAAAGCACCTTACCATAATTAATAGCTGTCTGTGTCATCTGCATCACCTGCTTTTGCTAAAAATTTATCGTAGAGCATATCATTGCTGTTCTCATTACTTTTTTCCAAAAGTAATTTTTTTGCTGCCTGCATAGCGAGCTGTGCAATCTCTTTTTTCGCTCCCTGCATGGCATTTTCCTGTTCCTGACGGGCAGTATTTTGAGCAGCTTCGATAATCTTCGCCGCTTCATCGTTGGCATTTTTTACAATACTTTCTCTTGCCTGTCTTGCATCTGTTTTTGCATTTTCCAAAATCTGAGAAGACTCTTCTTTTGCCATTGCCAGAGATTTTTCATACTGTACTTTCAGTTCTTCGGCTTTTTCACGGCTTACACGAGCTTCTTCCATCTCTTTTGCTATACACGCTTTTCTCTTTTCCATGATACCCAGTACCGGACCGATAAGGAATTTTTTCATTAAGAGATAAAGCACAATCAGATTTATAATCGTCCAGACAAGGTTCCAGCCAAGACTCATCATCTTTCATGCACCTGCCTTTCCCTGCTGATTATAAGAATAAGATTAACAATCCGATAACGAAACCGTAAATAGCTGTTGCCTCTGCAAGCGCACAACCAAGAAGTAATGCTTTGCTGATTTTGCTTTCTGCTTCCGGCTGTCTTGCGATTGCTTCTACTGCTTTTGCTGTTGCATGACCAATTCCTAAACCTGCTCCGATACCTGTTAATACTGCAATACTTGCACCAATTGCTGCTGTCATAATTCATTTCTCCTTTTCAAATAAAATTTAATCTTCTATTTGCTCTTTTACAAAGAGCGATGTTAAAAACACAAATACGTATGTCTGAATTAAACCATCAAACACATCAAAGTACAAACTAAACGGAATGGGTAAAAGTACCGGCATAACCGTTTTTAACAGCTCCATAATTACAAACGAACCAATTACATTACCGAATAAACGCATACATAATGAAACAGGACGGATTGCAATTTCCATGATGTTGATTGGAGCTACTAAAGGCATAGGCTCTGCAAAGCTTTTCAAAAATCCCTTTCCACCCTTCTTATGGAAGCCGGAATAGTAGATGAGAAATACGCTCATAAGCGCCAATGCTGCTGTCACATTCAAATCCTTGGTCGGAGGTTTAAAGCCTAAAAGTCCGATTAAATTGGCTACCCCGATATAGAGCGCCGTAGAAATCAGATACGGTATGTACCGCTTTCCTTCCTCCCCCAGAATGTCTGTGAAAAAGTCGTTCAGAAAACCAATAGATGCTTCTAATGCCAACTGCTTTCTTCCCGGATTTTCCACTTTCAAATTCCGAACAAGTATAATCGACAGGATGGTTAATGCTGCCATAATAATCCATGTAACTACCACGGACTCACCTACCGGAATTCCACCAAAAATCGGAATATTGAACACGGTTTCGCATTGAAGTTCTTCCGTAATTCTTTCCGCAATATTGTTCGTAAGACATTCCTCCCTTTCTCTTTTCTATTGTCGCTGTGAGCAATAAAACAGAAATCGGCACGTGTTTTTGTGTCTTCTTATTAAATTGCTTTTAACACATTACTGCTAATCATTTCATTTGTCAATCTTTGGTTTTTTCATAAAAAAGAGAAAGTTTTCGTCAATTTTTCTTGTAGATTTTTGATGTTTTTCTTTGTTTTTGTAAGAATTTCCATGGTTTTTTATACCATTCGGTATATACTGGTTCTACCAGTTTAAAAATGCACAAATATTATCCATTTACCCTCTCATATTTTTGTAAGATATGATAAAATATACACGCATATACTTATGAGGATTGCCTATATCCGTCACAGCTTGCTATAATAAACTAAAAAAGGAGGTATCTGATAGTGGAAATGCAACAACTTGTCATAGCCGGCGCCGGTCCGGCAGGGGTATCTGCCGCTTTATATGCAGTACGCATGGGCTTTCCGCCGCTGGTTATCCATAACGGATACGGCGCTTTAGAAAAGGCAGAAAAAATAGAAAATTACTACGGGCTTCCGTCTCCTGTTTCCGGAAAAGAACTGTATGAGAACGGTCTTTCTCAATTAGCGACTCTGAACGTTCCTGTTTTAAAGGATGAACTGCTTTCAATTACATACGATGGAGAATATACCATACAAGCCTCTGAAGGTTCCTATCACACCCAAGCGCTTATTCTGGCAACGGGAACAAAAAGAAATACTCTTTCTCTAAAAGAGTTGAAAAAATATGAAGGAAACGGCATCAGCTACTGCGCAGTATGCGATGGCTTCTTCTATCGGCAAAAGGAGGTTGCCGTACTTGGCAATGGCTCTTATGCCCTCCATGAGGCAAAGGTTTTAGAACCTCTCGCAGCAAAGGTAACTATACTAACCAATGGAAAAGAACCGGATTTTTCTTTGGAAGAACTGGGTTCTATTCAATTAGAAAAAAGAAAGATTATCTCTGCAAAAGGAGAAAATTCTCTTTCTCAGCTTCAATTAGAAGATCATACTCTTTTTCCTCTTGATGGTCTCTTCGTTGCACTGGGAACAGCCGACAGTACAGACATCGCCAGAAAATTGGGACTTTTTATGGAAGACAATCATATTTTAATTGAAGCAGATACCAGCACTCCCCTGCCCGGTCTCTTTGCAGCCGGAGACTGTACCGGAGGCATGTTGCAAATTGCAAAAGCTGTGTACGAAGGTGCACTTGCAGGAACACGTGCTGTTGATTATTTAAAGTCAAAAAAATAAAAATTATATATTTAAAGGAGGCTATTATTATGGCTATGGAATTTACATCTGAAAACTTTGCAAAAGAAGTATTACAATCTGACGTACCGGTACTGGTTGACTTTTGGGCAAGCTGGTGCATGCCGTGTAAAATGTTGGCGCCGGTTATTGAAGAATTAGCAGAAGAGGCAAATGGAAACTACAAAGTAGGAAAAATCGATGTAGACGCAGAACCTTCTCTTGCAGCACAATACGGTATTATGAATATCCCTACTGTACTGGTGTTTAAAAATGGGCAGGTCGCTGACAAATCCGTAGGGGCTGTTCCTAAAAAACAGCTGGAAACTTTGTTAAAATAATTTAACTTATTATGCTTATAAATTTAATAACGCAAGAGCTGCGATGTAAAATTCTTCCCACCGCAGCTCTCATTTTTCTCTCATCTTTTTATCATTTTCTGTAAGTTTTTATAGAAGTTTATAAAGCTCTTCTCTTTTCTCGATTTTTATTTCGCCTCTGTTTAAAGATATATATCCCTGTTTTGCAAGCTGTTTTAAAATACGACTGACTGCTTCTCTGGCACTTCCAATAATTTTCGCAATTTCTTCATGTGTCATGGTGATACTGGATGTCTTATTTTTGGCTGCCTCATCTAATAAAAAAGAAGCAATTCTCTGTGTAAGGCTCAAAAACATCAGCTGCTGTAAAGCTTCTACTACGTCTGAAAAACGTCTTGCGGTTTCTTTATACATGAAATTTTCCAAATAAATATTTTCCTTTGTCAATGTAGAAAGAATTCGGGCAGGAATGAGAAGTACCTGTGTGAACCCTTGAGCCTCGATTTCCACATCAAAAGTAATTGCAGAAAGAATACAGGAGGCTGCCAAAAAGCAAACATCTCCTTCCCGTAAACGATAAATAGTGACTTCTTTCCCTTCATCAGATAATAAATACGTCCTAAGACTTCCATTTAAAACCAAAAGTCCACCAAGACATTCTCTGGCTCCTGAATAAACAATCTCGCCTGTTTCATAACTTATTACTCTGGATTCCTTAAGAATCAACTTTTGCTGTTCCTCTGTAAGCTTCTCCCAAAACTCCTGTTGTTTTAATACGCTTTCTATTGTTTCATTCATTTTTATCCCTACCTGTCTTTAGAAAATTTCACCTTGATGCTTTAAATATTCCAAAAATGCTTCGCAACCCTCTTTGATATCCTCATAAGTTTTATCAAAATCTCCCGTATACCATGGATCTGCAATGGCTCTTGAATGATTAGTAAAATCTAAAAGCTTATATACTTTATTCTCAGAATCTTGTCCGATTATCCTATTTATATTTTTAATATTCCAATCATCCATTCCAATAAGATAATCATATTTTTCGTAATCTGACCTTTTCATTTGAACAGCATATTTGCCTGCTGTGGAAATGTGAAACTGAGCCAGCTTGTTTCTTGTTCCGTGGTGAACCGGGTTGCCAATTTCCTCTGTGCTGGTGGCAGCGGAAGAAATGTAAAAGTCAGATGCATAGCCGGATTTTGCGACTAAGTCTTTAAAAACAAATTCAGCCATGGGGCTGCGGCAGATGTTGCCGTGGCAAATGAATAGTACCTTTATTTTCTCCATTTTATCTCCTCATATCCTCTCAAAGCCTTATAAATACTGGCTTTTCAGCCTTTGTGCATTTTTTACTTGAAAGGTTCTTTTTCTTATAAATTCTTGTATTTTCTCATGTTTTTTCGGGCATTTGTGGTACAAATGGGTTATTTTTAAAGTCCCTAATTCCTTATGAGATAAGGCTTACATGAGTTGTTTGTGCATGTTTTTGGGTTATAAACTTTTTCTTTTCCAGTTCATCCCTTGCTTCTTTTAATCTGGCAAGTTCTTTCTTTGCATCATCATAGCCGGTATGCGTATAAATATTAAGTGTTACAGATACATCTGAATGCCCCATCAGATATTGCAGTGTCTTTGGGTTCATCCCTGAATTGGCCATATTTGTACAATAAGTATGCCTGCATATATGTGGAGTAACTGGCGGCAATTGCAACAAATTCTCACGATTATATTTTTCTCTTGCATGCTGCATGTACTTTTCCCAATGAAGTGCAACCATTGGCCTTCCATTCTTGTCCAGAAACAGAAATCCTCCATATCCATCCACCATCGGCTCACGTTTTGGTTTCCTTCTATTCTTCAAGATTCGAAGAAATGCTTCTTTTACATCCGCTTCCATTGGAAGTAACCGCGTACCACTTGTTGTCTTTGTAGATACGATGATATACTTCCATTCTTTACAAAATCAAGAAATTTAGTTTCATCTTCCGGAGAAACAGCGTGTCTTTTCTGACTGTCATTAACAAGTACTGTACCTAATTCAAATCCAAATGGATTTTTTAGAATCAAGTCATCATCCACAGCCATTTGAAAAGCAGGTCTTAAAACACCTCTGATGGAATGAATGGAACTATATCCTCTACCATCTCTTTGTAGTTTTATCAGAAAAATCTTTGCGTCAGAAAGTTTCACATCATCCACTTTCTTATAAGCGAATTCTTCCTTTTTCAATACATTCACCACAAATTTGTAATTCGCTAAAGTATTATGCTTTACTCCTGTTTTCAGGGAAAGATATCGTTCCACAAGTTCAAGCACTGTAATGTTACTTCCTGTAATCCCTTGCATCTGTAAGGACTGAACTTTTCTTTCTTTTTCCCTGAGAGAAAGATCTGCCCGTTTACCTTCCGGCATCTTATCTGCTTCTGTCAATCTCCAACTATATAATATTTTACGCTTACCAAGTGAATCTGTATATTTATAGCGGTAACGTCCACTTGGTTCCTGCCATTCTCCTTGCTGGAGAACTCTGCCTTTATCATCACGTCTCTTTGAAATCATATCCTACCTCCAAGGGGACGCAACATGATATTGTTAGTATATCATGTAACCCCTAATTCGAACACCTCCTTCTTTTAAATTTCATTTTATATCGCACTGAGTGTATCAATAAATTTTTCAAATCTTGTTCGTTTTATCTATACACGATTCCCATTCCAAAGCAAATACTCTGCATTTGGATTGTCACTGACTAACTTACGAAGCTTTCCTTCTCCAATACGAAAATAGGATGCTGCCTCTTCAATGGATAATGTATACTTCTTCCAATAAGGTATATCATAACTTGTCATTTGTATGCCTCCTTCTATTATCTTTGTTTTTGACATTGGCGGCTGGCAAAGGTATCTATAAAGACTGCCAATGCCAAAGTATTTTTTTGCCAATGTCATCTTTTATTCTGTGATTAACGCAACTGTTTTTCTTCCCTGACACCAGTCGTAGCTCAATCTGTTTTCCAGCTGCTTTCTTGCATCTCTTCCTGTTCTGGAAGAAATCCCATAGGCAAGTAGTTCCGCCTCTAATTCTTCTAAACACATCACTTTTCGTTTGGTTAATAACTCCAGGATCAATTTCTGTGCCTTTTCCAGTTTCGTTTCCTTTTTCGTTCCTGCTTTTCCCATTAGCAGATCTTCAATGGATATATCGTATTCTCCTAACCATTTTAAGCCTTTTTCTCCTAAAGAAAACGCTACCGGATTTTCTTTTTTAGCAAGAGAATCCTTTTGCTGATATACCACTCGGATATCCTGTTCCTTCTCTTTTTCCACCTTTTCTACAAATAAGATGCTTCGTACTGCCGCTGCGATATCAATGGATCCCAGGGAACGGTAATCACTCTGACTTCCCGACGACTTATTCAAATGTCCAATGAGAACAATGGCACATCCAGTTCTCTCTGCAATCGTACTGAGATGTCGAAATAAGGGACGGATCTCATTTGCCCGGTTCATATCCACATTGGCTCCCAGATAAGCCTGTATGGGATCCATGATCATGAGTCGTACATTATTCTGTCGGATGGCTTTTTCAATCCGATCGTCCGTCATAGAAAGCTGTTTTTCTTCTTCATTGATGAATCGTACCCTTGTCATATCTGCACCACATTTTGCTAATCTGGGTTTAATGGTATCTGCAATCCCATCCTCTGCTGTTTGATACAACACATTAAAGGGTTCTATCGGAAGTGCATTGGGAAGTTCCTTTCCGTTGGTACAGTATGCGGCAATTGCCATTGCAAGCCATGTTTTTCCTTTTCCCGGATTCCCTTGGATCAAAGTAACCTTTCCAAAGGGAATGAAGGGATACCATAACCACTGGACCACCGTTTCCTCAACCTCCGACATTTTCATGACCGGAACTGGTTTTTCCCTGGCATCTCTCCAACACATCTGCTTTGCCATATTTTCTACTGGAACTTCTGCTACCAGACATTCATTCCAGTCTTTCTTCACCGGTTCTAATCGGTACACACTCAGTTCCTTCGGAATAAGAGAAACAAACTGCGTGCATCTCTCATTTCCAGGCTCATCATTATCCAGA
Organism: Blautia hansenii DSM 20583; assembly: GCF_002222595.2. NCBI lineage: Bacteria > Bacillati > Bacillota > Clostridia > Lachnospirales > Lachnospiraceae > Blautia > Blautia hansenii. Next base: position 1,252,688 of record NZ_CP022413.2, on the reverse strand, counting down.
CACAAGTAGATGGAATGAATATGAGGATATTCTGTATACATCCGTTTCATTGCTTTTTCACTCAATCCGCCCAGAGAAATATAACTATGCTTTCCCCAGTCTTCCGGAACTGCAGTGATATAAGACAAAAGATCAATGGGGGATTCAAACACAAACAGTTTTTCATCCGTTCCTATATGGCCAAATCCATAGGCTTTTTCCGAACCTCTTGCCTCCCCACGATATCGGTTCTCATCGGTTCCCCGCATAGCTGCATATCTAGGATTCTGTTCTTTGTCTCTTCCGACGAATACCACATTGTGATAGTTTTTACTTTCATAAATATCCCCCTTTGCAATCATCTGATCTATCAGCCATTCCGATAGTTTCCTCTGCTCAATGAGATACTTCCTTGCAATCTCACAGCTTTCATTTCTTTCTGGCAATTCCAATCCAGGCAAGGGGATGGGGCAGACCTTCTGTCTGCCTGCATCTTCCTTGTCCGTTCTTCTGTTGGTTTCTCCAACTCCCTCTTCTCCTAATAATTCTTTAACTGCCTCTGCAAAAGAAAGACCGTAAAATTCTTTCATAAAATCGATGGCATGACCACCTTTATTCTGACTAAAACGATACCATTCGTTCTTGTTGATCATCACACTGTCATGTCGCAACCATCGGTATTCCTTCCCACATCGTTTGAACTGTTCTCCTCTCCCAGAAAGAAAAACATATAAATCAGTATCATCTGCTCTTTGAATCTGTTCTCTTGTATATTCTTCCATCTTCTAAAATTCCTCCTATAACTCCATTCCATGATGTTTCTTCTTTCGTTTCATGGTTCTCACTGCTTCTTTTGTTTCTGTGGATTGCTCCCGTTTGTTTGTTTCTGGAAGAGAGACACCTTCTCCTTCCTCTGCCATCAAAGCTTCCACATGATTTTTGACTTCCTCATACTTTCGTAACATGGCATAGATCCGTTTATCTTCTTTTCGTAAAGCAGCTATCTCTTCTGATAAACGGGCGGCTTCTCGTTTCCATTGTCCTTCCGGAATCTTCCCACTTGGATCTAGATTTTCTTTTAAGATTCTTTCCGAACGATAATATCCGCTAAGTTCCTTCTTATGTTCCTCTTTGAATTTTTCCCTGCCAAAATATTTGTTCTTTAATTCCAGATAAACAGGTCTTGTTTCAAAATACTCTTTCATTGCATAAAGATTGCTGTTGACACTTCGCAAAGCAGACAGTTGTTGATTCAATCGCTGACTTACCTCTTTTAGCTGAGTATCTAATTCCTGGATTTTCTCTGTCAGCTGTTCTGGGGTTCTCACATCCTGCTCTTCCAGAAAGCGGATCGTCTCTGCAAATTGTTTCAGATTTGTATTCTTCGCCTTTTGTGTTCCATAAGCGTAGGATTCTGCAACTGCATTTCTCTTATCACAATAGTTTCTCAGATAATCCGCTAAGGTTGGCTGATGTAAGAACACCATCCGTTCCATCAGTTGGCTTTCTCGAAACAAGGACCATTGAAGAAGATTCTTTGCCCGTTCTTTCATATCATTTAAGGCTCGGATGAGTCGGTTTAAACTTCCCAGTGCGGTTGAAATCCCTCTTGCTTCCATTGCCTGTACATTCGGTCCTTCATGCACCATCGGGATCTTATCAATCCCCCGTTCCTCATAAGACCTGGCATCGACTCTTTCTGTAAGTCCTTTTTCTTCATACAGTTCGTTACACATCTTCGCCCAGGCACTTCTCAATTCTTCCAAGGTTTCTTTCCTGCTCCAATCCGTTGTATGTACCGCCCGAAATACCGGTTGTCCTTTCTGATTCAAAACCGTCTGTCCATCCGGTGTTAATACTGGAACCTTTTTTTGTTTTTGTCCCCAGGTACCATCTTCCTGTAAAGGGCGGATGGGAACCATGATGTGCATATGGGGATTGGGTATTTTATCCTTTGCTTTCTTCGGATCATGGATCGCTAGATCTGCGATCATCCCTCTTGCGACTAACTGTTCTTCTACGAATCTTCTTGCAAGCTCAATATTTTCTCCCATGGAAAACTCATTCATCAAGGCAATATCAAAGCTGTGTGCCAGCTGTGCTTTCTTATTCCCTTCGATCCATTCCACCTCATTCCAAAGGGTCTCTCTGTCTTTGAATCTCTCCGGAGCCTGTTGGGGAAGATGGATCTCCGCTAATACCACACCGCCTTTTCTCGTATAATCACTCACTTCTCCATAATACGTACATTCCAGTTTTGTACCGGCTCGGTAAGCAGCACTAGCAATGGCAGACTGCCCTTTTCCTCTGGATAATTGATTTAGATGAAAGTGATAACATCCCATCTTACGCATCTCCCTGTGGCAGTTCACCTCGCTGCATCGCCTTTAATAGTGCTTCCTCTTCTGCGAATTCTCGTTCCTTCGCTTCTGCAGTTTCCGCCCGTCCACGAACCATTTCATGAACGACAATCACAAAACTTACAAGCGGGATCATGAAGAAGTTCATCCATCAGCTGATAAAATTCTGCCTCTGTCAGATATTTGGTATCTTTACAGATTGCTTCTATGGCTGCTCCCTTCTGGATCAACAGATGGGTTCGTGCCTTTCGCTTTTTCTTTTTCTGTGTATCCAGATAATTCAAGGATCTCTGGATCCTGTGCTCTGCCTGCTCCTTCTCAAGCTTTACCTGTTTCAATGCAGCTTCTGTTTTTTCAATCTCAAGAAGTGCTTCTTGGGTATATTCCTGAAATGTTTTCTTCTTCGCCATATCGTTCTTTTTCTCCTTTTTCAACTCTTCCATTTTCTCTGTTACGGGATAGGCATTTCTGCCGGAAGGGGAACCCTTCTTCGGATGGATCATCCGCAAACACTTTCGGAATTCCCCTTCAGAAAGATGCAAACTCCGTAGGACGTACATACCTTGTAAGGTATATAAGTGCGCTCTTCTGCTTTCAGCATCCGAGTTTTTCTTACTCAAACGGAAGTTCTTCTCCGTCTGGAAGATGCATAAATCCATCCGGATCGGTATCTTCTTTCTTTTCTGATCCTGACAGTTTCTTCCCTTCTGCGAAATAATGTTCTTCTACGATCACATTGATGGTATAAACTTTATTCCCCTCCTGATTCACATAGCTTCCTGTCTGGATCCGTCCGCTTACTAAAATCTTCAACCCTTTTTGCAGATATTTTTCTACAAACTCAGCATTCTTCCCAAAGGTAACACAAGAAATAAAATCTGTTTCTGCCTTTCCATCCTTTCGATATCGCCTGTCTACTGCCAGCGTGTATCTTGCCATTGCAGTACTGTTTTCATCCTGGAGATATTTCACCTCCGGATCTTTTGTCAGTCTTCCCATTAAGATTGTTTTGTTCATGTAGTTTCTCCTTTCTCTTTTCGTTTTTTCTTTGTTCTTGAATCAGGCCCGATTCTTTTAAGGCAAATGTAATTTGTTCCTCATATATCAGAACGTAGAGAGGGCTTTTTACAAATAAAAAAGGAATTTTATTTTTTTGCTCTCATATAACGAAATGTTCAGCGGGGAAAATACAGGGTGAAAAAGGAAATTTTTTATTTTTCTGCACAAAAAATACCCCTATGACTTCAAAATTGAAATCATAGGAGTACAGTTACTTCAACTCTCTTTAGATTATACTATATTTATTTTTTACTAAATCTGCAATTTCATTTTCTATTAAAAAAATATCCAACAAATCCACCAATCGCTCCACCAATGATATGTGTAATTTGAGAAACATTATCATGCAGTGCAATTCCTTCATATATCTGCTGTCCCAAGAATAATACTACAACCAATATAAATGTAAGGGGTATTTCTCCATTTTTGAAGCCAGTAAATGATGATAAAACAATAAATGCAAATACCACACCACTAGCTCCACACAATGCTATTTGTGGAAAAAATATATAATTTACAATCCCTGTTACAAAAGCTGTAACTAGTATCACTTTTATCAAACAGCTTGATCCATATTTCTCTTCAAGTAATGGACCCAATAGCAAAATATATATCGTGTTTCCTATGAAATGAGACATACCTTCATGTCCAAAAACATGCGTAAAAAAACGTAAATAGGTCATTGGATTTTTCAAAGATGAATGATATGTCATGAACAAAGCTTCTGTGCTCATCCCTTGTGTTAAAGTACCGATAATCAATGAAATAGCGCAAACAAATACAAACCCTAAAACTATAGGAGCATTAATTGTTACTTTAAATTTTTTCACAAGCACCCTCCATTTTCAAAAAGAACTTCAATTTACCTCTTTTTGAAATCATCTATTTTCTAAATTTAGATTCCAGCATTGCCTGTTTCAAATCCTCTTCAATTTTGATAAGTTCTTCCTGTGCTTTTACTCTTTGAACAGATCCTGCTTCATGAATTTTCATAACCTCATTCACCGAAGTAATCAAGTTTTTGCTACATAAGCGCAATGTTTCAATATCTACAATAGGCTTTTCAACCTCTTCCGCTGTTTCAATTGTTGCCATTTTTAATGTTTCTGAATTTCTTCTTAACAGTTCATTCGTCTTTTCTGTAAGAGTAGATTGTGCGTCAAGTGCTCGTTTTGAACGTTCTATTCCCAATGAAAGAACCAACTGATTTCTCCAAAGAGGTATTGTATTTGACAATGAAGACTGCAATTTATCCAATAATTCACGATCATTATTTTGAAGCATTCTAACCTGTGGAGCAGACTGAATCGCAATCACTCTTGTAAATTCCAAATCATTGATTTTCTTTTCAAATCGATAACATAAATCTTCAAAATCTTTAAAGGCCTGAACATCTTCCTGCATATTTGTGCTGTCAGCTTTATTCTTTAGCTCTTGTAGCTTTCCTGCTTTTGCAATATCCAGAGCCTTTTTACCTGCAATGATATACATTGTCAATTCTTTGTAATATTGCACATTCAGTTCATACATTTGTTGATACATTGATACATCCTGTATCAGTGTATTTTGATGTAATCTTAAATCTTTTTCAATACGGTCCACATTACTTTCCGCTTTTGCGTAATTTGCCCTAATTGAGCCAACTCCCCTTTTTGCTTTTTGAAATAATCCAAATATTCCTTTTTTCTCTGGCTCTGTTGTGGCATCAATGGCAACGGTCAATTCTTTCAACGAAGTTCCAACTTCGCCCAAATCATAAGTTTTAACTTTCTTGAGAATCGAAACAGAAAAATTTGAAATATTTTGCTGAGCTGACATACCATACTGTACAACCTGATCCACATTTGAAATATCTATTTCAGCTGCAAATTGTTCGACTTGTTCTTTTTCTTCTTCTGATAACATAGACTCATCGATAGTTCCTGCATTATAACCACCTTTATTGATTCCTGCGTCAACAGCCGTCATTGTTGGTATATTCAACATATGTACGTCTTCTGTTTTCTCCTCTGGATTTAGTGTTAGAATCGTTTTGTTACTCATTGTAAATGCTCCTTTCATAGTGAAACACTTTCTAATTCTTTTCTTATTGTTCCATCTGCGATTTCAAATTTAGATAAAAGCATCATTTCTTCTTCCATCAATTGGCAGATTTGAGCATCATCTGTTTTCTTCATTACTGAAACAAATATTTCTATCTGCTTTTTCCATATTGGTACAACATTTTCCAATAAAGACTCTATTTTATTGATGATTGCAGTATTGTTTTTACTTAATAATTGTATCTGTAATAATGATTGTTTGGTAACTATTTTCGATACTGAAATATCATTGATTCTTTGTTCCAGTCGTTCCCACCATACATCATCATCTAAAGCTGATTTCGTTTTTAATATATGCGTTCCTTTTTTCTCACACATCAACAAATCTTGTTCACAATCTTTTAATTGACTTTCCAATCTGGTTAGCAGATGCTCTTCCTTAAGCAATTGTACTTTTTGTAATTCTAATTCACAGGTTAATTTTTCAATATATCTATTAGCATCTGTATACTGACCCCAAATTACAGATTCTGGTAACTTTTTCTTTTTTTTTACAAAAAAACATCTCTTTTCTCTACTTTGTGGAAGTCTGATAGAAGTTAATTTATCTAACAATAAACTGATTGTGCTTCCGATTTCATCACTCTGATTCAAAAAAAGCTGCGATATATCTTGTGATATTTCAGAAAGATGTTGCTGTTCCTTGCTACCCAAAATAGATAATGATTCATAGTCACCTACTTTTACCTCGCCTTGTACATATGAGGTGAGTTTTTCTACATATTTCAAGATATCATCCATTGATTCATTCATTCCGTAATCACCATCTACTTTTTATTTTTCATTTTTTCCATTACGGCAATTTCTCCAGAAATATCCATTTCTATAGATTCATAGAATTGATTTAAAATTCCTTCAAACGACACGATCAGCATATCTATTGCCTGCTCAATATCTTTCTTTGCCTTAGCGATATTGTTTCCTTCTATCTTTTTCTCATTTATGTCTATATATGCATTCAATAGCTTCTCTGTAGTCGGTAAATAGTAATTGATAAACATACCCAGCTTATTAGATTGGTGTGGATTCAAATCTACTTCTCTAAAAATAGCTGATACCAATTTTTCCATCTTATTTAACTTTAAAGTAATTTCTTTATCTTTAATAAGATGATTGCTATTATGAATTTTTTCGACATATTCCTGACCAATATCAATTATTTTCTGTATTTCAGCGGAACGTTCTTCCATTCGAATACGTTCTTCAATCAACTGTTTATAATATCGATCATACGTAGGTCTATCAGATTCATATTTAGAATATAGCTCATCTGAAGCAATAAACACTAAATTATCCGTAGTAAAATGACCTTGCGGTATCATCTTTTTCTTAACAGATAACATCAAATCCGCAACAACTCTATTATACGGTATCTTAGCACAATTACTGATATCATCGATGATTTCAACATTTTTATACTGTAACAATTCATAATATTTTTCGTAACGCTTGGCAAATTGAATTACTTTTATCGATAACACAATCAAAAAGATGTTTATACATATAAATACACCTGAGCCACACATAAACAATAAACTATATTGCTCATAATCATTGGAATACAGATGCATTCCTAACCCCATAGCAGCAAAATATAAGAAACATGCTGAAACAATAGTGCACATTGTAATAAACCAGAGAAATCCTCCTGTTTTTGGTCCCTCAAATACATACTGTGTACGTTTATATCCTGTACTGGGAAGAGATTCTATCTTTTGACTTATTTCTGAAAAATATCCTTTTTTCAAACTATTATTAACAATTTCTGCCACTTTCTCCGGTTCTTGCTCATAACTAGATATTTCAGGTAATCCGTTATCTTCTTGCTCTACAACTATAGATTCTTTTTGTTCCTTTGCAAATTTCTTTTTAAAAATAGACATCTTATCCCTCCCTCTTATTCAACAGTTTCTGTTGCCGATGGTGTATTAGGATCTATTGATTCCATTTTAGGAGCAACTGTAGATGCTGGCACTGCAAATGCCGGCAAAATACTTGAAATTGGGGTTCCATTCGGCAACTGAATATTTTGATTCACATCTGGCAATTTAAATGTATCGGCTGTCATCTCAACTGCTGGTGTTGAAATTGTCGGTACACTAGAAGCCGCAGGTGCAGAATATGTAACGTCACCCTCAGCACTATAACGAGAATTCGAATGAGAACCTGTATTTGAATGAGAAGTATGGCTCTGATGACTCTGATGACTTTCATGACTTCCATGATTACTATGACTATTACCATGCGATCCCGAAGAATGAGATCTATGTGAACTATGCGATCTATGTGAACTATGCGATCTATGTCCTGCAAACGCATCAACCGACATCAAACTTCCTAGGATTATAATCATTGTACCTAAGGCTAGTAATTTCCCCCCTGGGATATTACCTTCCTCATCTTCTATTAAATTTTCAATACTTTTTTTAAATTCGGGAAATAAATTATCCATAACTATTCATACACCTTTACACATTTTCCATTTGACCAATCAGTTTTGTAATATTCAGAAGCACTTACATAATACGTACATTCACCATTAGGACGGCCTTCTTTGAATTCACCAGTTAATTGATACCCTGTTTGATTCTTAGGGTAGCTATATGTTCCACTTCCATGCATTCTGTCTTTTGACCAATTTCCTTCATAGGTAGCACCGCTTGTCCATACATATGTGCCTTGACCTGATTTTTGATTATCCGTTACATTTCCGCTGTACTTATCACCATTACTATACTTTATCTGTGCAGTGCCATTCAGTTTCCCTTTTGACATGCCTCCTGAATATGTCGTTCCATTTGCTAAAGTCATTTCTACAGCTGTTGGTTCTCCATTTTTAATTGTAAATGTATACTCACCAAAATCATTTAATATATGATAAGAGCCTTCTATAAAAATATTTTCTTCAAACTTTCCAGTAGCGTAATTATTTTTTGAATATGTATATGTTCCGGTTCCATTCATGTTATCATTTAACCAATCTCCATCATAAGATGCACCTGATTTCCATGTGTATACACCTTTACCGGACCGTTTGTTGCCTTCAAACTCTCCTACATACTTGTCCTCATTAATAAAGACCATTGTGCCTGATCCTGTGATATCAGATTTAGAACAAACTCCAGAATATTTGGTACCATCTGCATATTTAATCTCCGCATTAGAAATTGCATTATTAGCAAATGTTAAGGAATAAGTGCCTTCATCATTACTAAACTCACACGAACCTTCTTTAAAGGAATTATTTTCAAATGTGCCACTATAAACTACTGCATCAGAAGTAGTATATATTCCCTGACCATTCATTTGATCATTTTTCCATTCACCCTCATAAATGTCTCCATCATCCCAAGTAAATGTTCCTTTACCAGATTTGAGTCCATTTATAAATTTTCCTTCATATACTCCCTCGGATGGTACTTGTAGTTTTCCTAATCCATCAAAATAATTATCAGCCCACTCACCTTCGTATACAGAACCAGTGTCGAAGATAAATTCTCCGTTTCCACTAAATACACCGAAATCTAAATCACCGGTAAATGTTCCTGTTTTGAGGACCAATTTATCATCTATTTGATAACGAACCTCTCGTACAACACGATGATGAATATTATCTTGCATGATTGTATTCACATAAAAAGCTGCTGATGCTACTTCGATAGCTAGTAACGCAATCATTCCTAAAGCAATTTTTTTCCTCATATTTTTTTTGCTTTTGTTGTATTCTTGTTCTGGAAGTGCCTTTTCTATAATACTATTGTCTTCCAAAGGCTTTTCCGTCTCTTGAACTATTATTTCGTCTTGTTTCTTTTTGCCCATTTTAATTACTCCATGTCTGTAATATATGTACTATTTGAGTATCATTCTCTTTTAAAAGTAAGAATAATTTATCTAACATACCAGCATATATCTTGCATCTATATCCTCTCGGTGACTTTTCTATAATATCTCCTGTTGCAGCATAACTCACGACAGGACATGTTCCACAATACGGTTGGTATACGCAATCACAACATGTAGGAATAGATTCCAAAATAGTTGAAGCACAAATTGCCTTACAAGCACTATTACCTATAAGAGTGCTATATGTACTTGAATTTACATTTCCTAATTTGAAGGCTTCATTTCCCATTTCATACAACATTCGTCCTTCATCACAGGTAAATATATTGCCGTCTGCATAATATGCTAATTGCCCTATACCGGCACCACATGGAGATCTTAGCTCCATATAGTTTACAAAAAATCCTGATATACGTTTCAACAATATTGTTGCATGCTCTTCTTTAAAAAATCTACCTTCTTTATTCAATGATATCGTAGCTTCCAATGCCTTTAAATAAAATTCTAAATATTCTTCTGCTGTATATCCAATATCTTTCCAATTTATAGTCGCTTTTCCCAAAGGTGTTAACGGACGGATAAAAATACTGTCGAATCCCAAATCATAATATGTTTTTACAATCTCAACCGGATACTTTAAGGATTCTCTTGTAGTTGTTTGTATTGCTCCCACATATATTCCTGAATTTTTTAATTTATCAAGAGAATCAATGACTTTTGTAAATGTTGGTGTTCCGTCTTTGAAAGGTCTATTGCTGTTATGAAGATACTCATGACCATCTATAGACGTGGATACACCAAATTTATACGTTTTAAAAAACTCTATTTTTTCATCATCTAACAATGTGAGATTCGTGACTACATTGTAATTGATTTCATGATTTGTATTATGCTCCTCTGTATATTCAACAATATGTTTTATGATTTTAAAATTTAACAGTGGCTCTCCGCCTTGAAATTCAAAACTCAAGCAACGGGTCGGAGACTGTAATGCAATGTCTACTGCCTTTTCCGCTGTCTCCTCATCCATAAAAATATTAGAACATTTAGTCCCATTATTCGCTTGACAATAAACACATCCCATATTACAAGCTGTTGTTACAACAAAAATATGCAATGAAGCAGACATATTCAAATGCCCTTTTAAATATTGCATCTCATAACGATTTTTATTTGTAAATTCCAAATTTGTTTCATCATAAATCATATATTTCTCAAGTAACTTTTTTTCGAGATCAGATTCTTGTTGTACTGACTTACTGATAAGTTGATGAAATTCTTCATTTTTCAAAAAGATATGTTCTCCCAAATCATTCGTCAGCAGAATCTCATCTTCAAACGATTTAAAATTAAAATAATTTAACTTCATAATATAGCTTTCAACTCTTCTTTCTCCATTTGAATCGTTCCTGCAAAAACTCCTCCACAGGCACTTTTATAATTACATGCCTCGCACACTTCTCCATAACGCACTTTGTTAGGAGAAATACTCTTTTCACATATCATCCAGTACGAAGAATTTACAGTACACAAAGGGAAATTATACAATCTAACATTTATCCCATTGCTAATCAATAATTTTATGGCATCTTTTGCACATTCAAACGCATCTCTATAGGATATCCATACTAAGTCCTTATTTTTGTATGCACTTCCTGTCATTTCCATCGCTATCACGCTAACATATTCAATCTGAGAAATTTCTTGAACAATAAATTGTGCCAATTTCGTTAGATTGTGACAATTTAATTTAGAAACAACAATTCTAAGTTCAATATGCATCCCATATCTTAACATTCGTTTAATTCCCAATGTTGTTTGAGCGAAACTGCCTCTTGCTTGCGTTATTTTATCATGCAAGTTTTCATCAGCTGCATGTAACGGTATTGCAAAAATTGATCTTGATGGCATATTTTCTTGCAATAATCTAACATATTTATCCAATGAAAATATTCTCCCATTTGTCAAAAACAAACATTCTGTATCGGTAAATTTATCTCTAAGAAAAGAGATAAATTCAAATATTTTCTCCCCACTTAGGAATGGTTCACCACCAGTAATCGTTAAATGACGCACATTTGCAGGAATATGTTTTGCAAGTTCAATCAATTTTATGATGTCTGTTTCCTCACCCTGTTTTCTCATAATTTCAGGAGATGGACACATGACACAGTTAGAATTACATTTTCCCGTCACAAAGAAAAAATTATCTAAAGACATGGTATCAAAACGCATAAACATTCTGCCGTCTGGCCATATTTCAAAAACATCATAGTTAGAATATTTTTTTAATTCAGATATTATATCAATAGATGCTACCAACACTATTTTTTCTGGATATAATACTAATATATCATTTTCTATAAATACAAAATCCAATTGATCTCCCAATAAATCACAACAGGTCTCTTCATCTTTTGCAAGAGACACAATCTTAAATCCAGCATTATACTGATCAATTCTTAGCACCATTTCAATATCCTCCAGAATATCAAATAACAAATGTATCCACATGCTATAAATGTGGCAAATGGTATCTTTTTAACAATAGACAGCGATTCAATTTTACGTGATTTTGCCCATCTATTGATACTAACAATTTCATCTTCCGTAAGTCTATCTCGTAAATCTTCTGATGAAATTTTAGGTAATCCTCTTACTCTGGAATTCTGCATAAGCAAAGAAGAACCCATTGTTAGAATCATTCCTTTTTTCAAATCTGAAATTTTGACTTCCTGATATAGACTCGTTTTAATTGTCATTTGGCATACTAGTAATACAATGACTAAAACATAGTTTTCTGGATGAATTGAAAATGGTATGGTCTTTAATAAAATAGACAAAATGAGATCTAAACCTACCATCATACCGATGACAATTTTTTTCTTAAAAAATGGATATTTCCCTATAATTAATGATGTTAATATGCATAGTATACGAACAAGCCAAATTGGAAGAGTTATTCCCCAAAAGGCTAAAACGGATACACTTAAAGTTACAACACTTATATACACTATCGCCGTTCCAAATGACTTAAAGAAAGCCATGAAATATCCCTTTACATATGATACCGACATGTTATTTTTCTTAATTATCAATTCATATATAGATGTAGCTAGTAAATAGATATATCCAAAAAACAATGCAATTCCTACAGTAAACACAACTGTAATAAGACTTCCTGAATAACTTATATAGTAATTAGCAGGATAAAATAAAGTAAGAACCATTAACAGCTTGCAGTCTCCTCCCGCAAAAGAATGAGAATAAAACAGCACCAAACTTGCTACTATCATTACTGCCAAATTGATCATGAATGGAACAAACATAGTTTTGTTGAAAGCCGAATAATAAAGTACATCTAACGCTATTCCAATAAATCCAAAAAACAATAATGTTTTATTGTATACTTTTCCATCTCGTATATCTGTCTTACCAGCCTGCACACACAAAATAAGCATGAGTATAATCATGATACCTTCTAACATCTTCATCATGAATTCTCCAATCCAATCAGATAATTTTCAAATGCTTTTCCAGTTAAAACAGCATCATATCTGCATTCTGTTAGAATAACTATCCAATAATCGTTTTCTTTTTCTATTTCAATATGGGCATAGTCCTTATATATAAATTTTGTATATTCTATTTTTTCTTTTGTATATATTTCAGAATGTAGATATAAGATCATTTTTCTTCAAACCAATCCTTTAATATTTCATCTTCTGAAAACAACTCTTGCTCCTCTAACGTCTCATAATCATTTTCAACCATTACACTAGATGCCATAGCTCTTGCCAACATTAATTCACGTATATTTTTAGTTTGTCTGTAAACTTCGTGACGAATGCTTTGAGCTAACATTTCGTTAATGAAATCTTTCTCTAACAGTATCTGCTTATCCGTTTTAGGAGATATAGACACATAATAATATTCTTCATCTGCATCTAAATGAATGTAACTGCTGTCAGAAAAATTATACGCAGCCTTTAACAATGCCGTTTTCGAATATAATTCTTTTTTAAACTTAAACATTTCATCAAATTTAATATTCATTCTAGGAATAAACTCCTTTAATTGTGATTTCTTCTTGGATCCTCTGGTTTTGTTGCATCACTTGGAATCAACCAAGTTTTCCCTTTGAGTATGGCGCCATTTATTCGTTCATTTCTGCATAATTCCGCTACACGCCGTCTTGAGATGTTCCATTTTTCTGCCATTTCTGTAGTCGTTAAATACTGCATAACCAACCTCCTATATTTGCACAAAACGTCACTTATATTATATTCCCTTATAGGAATATTTTCAACAAATATATAATGATTAATAGTCACCGTTTCTATGCTGTGTATCTAATATTTATCTATAACAAAAAATTTCCTTGGAAAGCCTGCACAAAACGTTTCCTTAATTCTTATAGCACTGTATTAGGATTTTAATAAAAACATCTTTTGTTACATCCATATGCAATGAACTATCTACTTTTTTATACATTTACAACACTCTATATTATGTTATAAATATTTTGCTTTCAACTTCATTTATAGAAAAAGCTGTAAGATTCCACTATTAGAAATCTTACAGCTTTCATTCTCATCATGTCACATCCCAAAATTTTATAATTATTTTAAATCTGTGGGTTATTTTCGGGTTATTTCTCTCCCACAAATACCTTCCGAACATTGATTTTACTGACTTTTTAAAGAGTTCTTCAAAGAGTGCCGTGGCAGATGAAAAGTACTTTTATCATAGTAATTGTTTGCTCCTTTTTGCCCGGAAATGCCCTGTTTTGCAGGATATTCCGGGGTTATGGTTAAATTGTTATTTGGTTGTTAGATAGGCAAATTATAGCATAATTTAGCAAGTTGTGACTACCTGTTAGTAGTAGAAATAGTAGTAAAACGGAAATTCCTACTACTAAGGGTTTTGTCCATCCCTTTGATTATACCAATAACCAACGAATAATAACACTCAAACTTCTTATGGCAATTCTAAATAGTCGGCTAACAAGTTCTCCACAGCCTCAACTTTATGTGGCATTATCTTATCCATGTATATCTTCTTTTTCACTTCATGGCCATTACTTTCCACATCTGCAAAAATGCTTTGATATTCATCTTTACACCAAACATCACCATAATATATCCCGAAATCATCCAATTGTGCTAACAATCCATCGACTATTTCTTTCTTGAATACAATTCTAGATTTCCTAATTGATGTCTTCAACTTTTTTAACAATCCTATACTAGATGAATACGCATCATATTGAAAGCTTTCCATATTATCAATAAATTGCATATAAATATCTCTGGCAATACTCATCTGACTATCTTGTCGGTCCTTTCCCCAAATAAGCTCCTCCAACGACACTTCAAATGTCTTGGCTATTTGTGATATTTTATAAACATCCGGAAGACTTTCTCCACCTTCCCACTTTGCAACCGCCTGCCTTGAAACATCACATTTTTCAGCCAAATCTTCCTGTGTTAAATTCGCTTCTTTTCTTAGTTTACTTAATTGCTCTGAAAATACCATTTTCAATACCTCCTTGATTTATTAATTTAAGTATAATAAATCGTGAAGAAAAATCTACCAACTAGCACTTGCCCTGCAAGCAACTGTTGGTTGCTTTTTCTACTTGTAATATATTATATCGTCTTCTTTATTCTTCTACTTAGAACTGCCCCAGCCGAAGCCGGGGCATTCCATACAACATGCTACTCTCTCATACCAAGTTCTTCAAAGAAATTCACACACTCTCCATGTCCAAGCAGCAACAGTTTATTATAAAATATCTCCATTGCACGAACAAACTTCTCTGCGTCCCACTTCCAAACCTTACACAGTACAACTACATATTGGCTGTCCTGCTTCCTTCCGGTTTTA
Organism: Blautia hansenii DSM 20583; assembly: GCF_002222595.2. Classification (NCBI taxonomy): domain Bacteria; kingdom Bacillati; phylum Bacillota; class Clostridia; order Lachnospirales; family Lachnospiraceae; genus Blautia; species Blautia hansenii. The sequence goes on along the minus strand of NZ_CP022413.2, from coordinate 1,237,456 downwards.
CCAAAGAACACTCTAAGTTTCTCTTGAATAAAGATACTGTCTGCAAGAAGATCCTCGATATCAATGTAAGCATAGTAATTATACAATAATGATTTCTTCTCAATCTTTACATAGTTTCTCATCATCTGACCTCCTAAACACTTATAGCGGAATTTTTTATTTTTCTATACACTTCTGTGCCATCCTTTTTACCAAAAGACTTCAAAGAAGTAAGATATAAGATTTTAGGTTTGTCAGTTGAAATAACCATGTCGACTATTTGTGAAATCAATGCTTCATAATCTGTCCCGGCGAACAACACTGTAATCTCGTTTACAATCCTCTTACGTTCCTCATACCTACCATACTCTGTCTGCAGGTCAAGAATCTTCATTCTCTCATTTACAAGGGTCTTTCTTGCACCTTCTCCATTCACATGGCTAATTGCCTTAGCAAGTGTCTTGCAACGAACCAGCTGATTCGGCACGGATAATCTTGGAGTCCAATAATCTAGTACTGACCGATAATCCTTATCTGCACTGACAATTGCAATCTTAGCATCTTTATCTACAGCAAATATCTGATATAACGTTCTACTAAATCCAGGACCGTATAACTGCTTTCGGAATATCTTCCGTACAGTAACTGTTTTTTTTGCAGATTTTCAATCTGTATTCGCAGCGCGACACAATCCTTTTTACCTACCGGAAGTTTGTCCTTTGCTTCCAGTTTCCAGCTGTAGATTGCTTTCTGCTTTCCGTTTTCGTAGTATGTGTAACGATATCTACCATCTTTGCATTGGCTCTCCCCTTCTCTTAAAAGTCGTAAACGCAAAATAGCGAGTACCTGTTCAAAATCATCCGATGTGAGATAATAGACTCATCACTACAAAGTCCAAATAGTTTAGTACTCAACTTTTTTGACTTTGCTACAGGAGGTGAGTTATGAAATCTCATACAAGTTTAGTTGCACAGCAAACCCGTCTGAGCGAATGGGCTGACATGGTCAGGGACTGCCAAAACCGTCCGCAAGGAATGAAAATCGATGAATGGTGTCAACTACACGACATTACAAAAGCAAGTTATTACTGGAGACTCCGGAAAGTTCGTGAGGCTTATCTGAAAACAGCGGATCATACACAAACATTTGTAGAAGTTCCCTCTTCTGCAATCCAGCCGGTAAATATGGCAGCGGAGTATAAAATCATTGCCTTGATTAGAGGCAGAAACAACCTCACTCTGGAAATTACCGAACAGGCATCTGATTCATTTTTAAAAACACTTTTGGGAGTGCTCGGCAATGCTCAATGATGGCTCCGGGTTCAAAAAAGTATATCTGGCGACTGGATTTACGGATCTGCGCAGAGGGATCGATGGCTTGGCCAGAATCATACGTTTTCAGTTCCAGCTTGATCCTTACGATAAGAATACATTATTTTTATTTTGCGGCAAACGTACAGATCGGATAAAAGGGCTTATCTGGGAGGGCGATGGATTTCTACTTCTGTACAAGCGGATTGAAAACGGAAACTTCCGCTGGCCCCGTACACAAGAAGAAGCACTGGAAATTAGTGCAGACCAGTATCAAATGTTAATGCAAGGTCTGGAAATCGTTGCCAGACATCCCATAGAAGAAATCTCCTGTCCAGAATTCTCCTTGTGATTTGTGCAAAACGTAGAAAATAAAATTGCTTTCATCCATGATAAATCACCCTGTGCAATATAAAATTTAAAGTTATTCACATCCTGAAAGTTTTCTGTGAGTTTCTATATACTCCTGATTCCAAAACTTTTCAGATTGTGGATAACAGTCATAAATATCTGAAATTCAGGCTTTTATTTTCAGGTATTCATGACTGTTATCCACTGTCAAAATGACGAAGGTGACAGAATTCAAAAATAGCCAAAAACCGTTGGTTCTGCTATAATAGCACTCAGGAAAGTGAGGTTTGGTTATGGCAGTTAAGTATACGGAGGAACAATTAAATAGTGTTGATAAGTCGTTTCTTATCCAGCTTCTTTTACAACAGCAGGAACAATTGGAAGCCATAACAAAGGAGCTTCACGCATCGAATGAAAAAATGCAGCTTCTGATGGAACAGGTAATCCTTGGTAAGCAGAACCGTTTTGGAAGGTCATCTGAAAAAATGGAAGATACCAGCCAGATCTGTTTTCAAGAAGTAGACGGCACTATTGTTTTTTTCAATGAAGCGGAAGCTGTCTACGATCTCAATGAAAAAGAACCTGATGAGCTGGAACTCAAATCTCCAAAACAGCCAAAGCGTAAGGGAAAGAAAGAATCAGATCTTTCCGGACTTACGGTCAGACGGATTGACCATTATCTGTCAGAGGAGGAATTGGAAATAGAATTCGGTGTCAATGGGTGGAAACAGTTACCGGATGCCATTTCCAAAAAATATCATTTTGTACCTGCGAGGGTAGAGGTAGAAGAACATCACATCGGTGTGTATGCCAGCAAAACAGATGAGCACATGGTCAAAGCAGACCATCCAAAAGCATTACTGCATGGAAGTTTGGTATCACCATCTCTTGGAGCTGCGATCATCAATGGAAAGTATGTGAATGCAGTTCCTCTCTATCGGTTAGAGCAGGAATTCCAGCGTTATGGCCTGCAGATCACAAGGCAGAACATGGCAAACTGGTGCATACGTTTGGCAGAGGAATATCTCTCGATCCTTTATGATCATCTTCATGAAGAATTGTATTTCTATCATGTGATCCAGGCAGACGAGACGCCGTTGCTTGTAAACCATGACGGACGCAAAGCCGGAAGCAAAAGCTGGATGTGGGTATACCGTTCTGGTCATCTGTATCAAGACCGGCAGATTGTCCTGTATGAATACCAGCAGACAAGAAATGCATCCCATCCACGGGAATTCCTGAAAGGATACGATGGCATCTGTGTAACAGATGGTTATCAGGTCTACCATACTTTAGAAAAAGAATTGGAAGAACTGACCATTGCTGGATGCTGGGTGCACTGTCGCCGCAGATTTGATGAAGCTTTGAAGCTGATTCCCAAACCATCCCAAAAGGAATCCAATGCATTTCTGCTGATGAAACAGATTCAGGCAATCTATCGGGAAGAAGGGAAATTGAATGACCTTTCTTCTGATGAACGACTGAAACAGCGACAGGCGGTTATCAAACCTCTTGTGGATGCTTTTTTTGCGTACCTGAAAACCATAAATGTGTCCAAAAAGGACAAATTTGGTGATGCCGTTAGATATGCACGAAATCAGGAAAAATATCTCCGGGTATTTCTTACAGACGGAGATGTTCCGATTGATAATAATGCATCCGAAAGGGCAATCCGAGGTTTTTGTATTGGAAAGAAGAATTGGCAGATGATCGATACGATTCATGGAGCCAAATCTTCCGCAATTATTTACAGTATTGTAGAAACTGCAAAAGCCAATAATCTGAAACCTTTTGATTATGTGCAGCATCTCTTGGAAGAGATTCCGAAACACATGAATGATAAGGACTGTTCTTTTCTGGAAGATCTTCTGCCCTGGTCAGAAAAACTTCCGGCAGGGATTCGCAAAGCTTAAATATCGGTGGCTGCAAAGCAGCCGCCTAAAAATGTCAAGGTACTCGCTATTTTGCGTTTACTAAAAGTCGGTTCCTGTGATCTCTTCTTTCTGTTTTCATAGAAATTTCCTCCTAAAAACGGAGAAGCCTCTGCCATAGCATACTGTTAATATACCATGAAAGAGGCTTGGTTTCTATGGAAAATCCATATATTTCAAAACATTTTTGACTTCTCCTTTATTACATCTGTTTTAATTCAGTTGCATATTTCAAGTGCAACTTATTGCCCTCTAACCAATCGTTTAAAATTTCTTTTTTGCAAATCCATCTACTCAAAATAGGTTGTCTTATATAATACTGCTGAATCAATTCTCTTGTTGGATTTACAATTCTTTCATAACGTAACGCAACATCTCCCTTATTATCGTACCATTTGAACGGGTTTTTAGGATCAGATATTAATTCTAATTCATTACGCAATATATTTGTCGGACACAACATCGGATTATTATAATACCATAATGCAGTGCCTACACATTCTCTTAATAAGGAAATTCCGCCTTTCGATATAGATTCATCATATAATTCAAAATAGAATTCTTCATCATATAACATCGAATAGTTAATAAAAGCTGGTAATATATGCTTATCTATAAACATCTCCGTTTTTGTCAAAACTTTACTTACCATGGTATATATTAAACCATCACGCTGATTGAACGGATACCATAAAACAGCTCCAATAACAACTTCGTCTGAATGAATTTCATGCATGCATATATGACCACATATTTTTTCAATCTCTTTATTGTTATGTTCGTTGTTATATTTTTTCAAAGAAGCTTCCACATCCCAACAAGCATTATACGAAATCTGTGGTATAGACGTCATTAAATATGCATCATCCATTTGTAGTAACCATTGTTTTTTTATATGCACGGGTATATAGTCCCATCGCCTTCCGCGCTCTTCTCCATAAAGAATTTGATGGCTTATATTACGTTTATTAACAGCAAAACATATACTGTCTCCATCCCGATTATAACCTGGAAATTTACATTCAGAATCTTCTTTATATAACGGCATTTTTCGGTATAAATCTTCAACATCTTCAAAATTATTCAATAATTGCAAAAAGAACTTTGTACTACTATCTACTTCTCCTTTATGCAAATACGAAAGAATATTTTGATATCCAGTATCATTTGCAGATTCCGTAGCAAAAGAAAGATTTATCCCTTCTTTTCCTATGCTTTTATAATGAAGATTAAGCACAGTATGCAATATATATTTAATCGAAAGCACATTGCTATTTTCATATATTTTTTCTAACATCGGCACAATAATTTCAAATCCTTCTGTTTGTTCTCTCGCCCATCTTACACCACACAGCATGAGTGACTCTTTTGCATGTTCAGACAAGCTATCCCATGTTTTTAAAATAGTTAAAAATAACTCTTTAGATTTTTGACACATATTATATATTGCAGGTAACGCAATTTCCATTCGATGAATATTTCCAAAACTAAGATTTTCAAGAAGAATCGTAAATAGTGCTTCTTGAAGATTATCTGGTATCATATTAAACTCATTAATTGCATTATTTTCACATTGCAACTTGATGTGTCCATTTCCACTAACCCATGCATACTCAGATGCAACTTCTTTACAAAACATATCTTGTAAATCAAATTTGTCATAATTCCTTTTTAAAATAAAGAACATGTTTGATGTCGATGCATAATAATGGTCTTCATTAAGATACAACACAATACTCTCAGCTAATCTCCATGACGCATTCTCCCCTAAGATTGCTAACAACCGTTCCAATACTTCAGTACATCCATAATGCTCCCAAGTATATTGAAACATCTTATTAATTACCGACTCCAAAATAGTGTCTGCTGTTTCGACAGTAAGTAATCCTTCTTCATCCAAACGCGCCAGAGCTCTATTTATCTTCTTCCAGACATGAGAATCATTCTTCTGATATAAGATACATTCTAACAACTCTGATGCCGGAAGCAAATCAATCATTTCAATAGATTCTTCAATTTCTTTTTTCCACCGCCTATCAAATTCACTCTCTTTGGTCGTATAATTAGCAACTACGCCTCTATGCAGGCAGATATCAACGTATGACGGCGTATATCGATAACAATCTTCTTCGAACGAATCATACCCTATTTCTTTTGCCTTTTTGATACACTTAAAATATATGCTTTCTATTCCAATTCTATCATCTTGACGATACCAAGATTGTATTCCACATGAATATAGCCAAACATCCAGCAATTCGCCTGCACTCTTTACTGTTGATATTATATCAAAAATTTGAGTATATAAAGTATGTAATGAATATGTAATATCCGAATCATAATGGTGCCATTTCCAATAATCCGCAACACCACTTTTAATTGCTGCTCTGCTTATTATATTTTCAATTTCACCGGCAACTCTATTTCCCGATGCAATATCTGCAACATTAGACAACGCGTATAATTTTACTCCTTCTGTTTCCCATAACTGCGGTTTCTCTTTTAATAATTTTTCCAGTACAGTTTTGGGACCATCAAGAGCATATTCTTTATGTCCTGTATAACCAACCACATTCCATTTCATCTTATCTCGTATATCCCTGCACAATTCAGGAAAAACATCAACAGCAAAATCATAAAAATGAAAGAACATATCCTTATATTGATCGTGTGTAACCAGTCTGCTTCCATCTTGTCCATACAATTCCGAGAAATATTCCTTTATTATTTCAAAATATCCTGTTTTCTTCAAATACCTAAGATAAATTGTTTTACAATACTGACCTAAATTCGAGTAATTAAACAAAGCTTCTTTAATCATATCTGCATATACTTTTTCGCCCAAAGATATAGATATACATTTCATATTACACAAACAATATGCGATTGTTCTATACGCTTTACTAAAATCGAAAGTACGAAAAATATATGTCTGAAAAAAAGTTTGAATTATTCTCTTTTCACTTTCCTCAAGATTAAAATCATTAATTATGTGTCGTCCAATAACCGCACATACTCTAAGGAGCATTTTCAAATATTCATTTTCTCTTTCATTATAATCCTTTTTCTCTACTTGAATTCTTCTTAGCAAATGCCCACATATGATATTTATATCATTTTTCCAATCTCGTGCAGCTTCTAAAATTGATTCAACAACAATTCTAAAAGTTTCGTCATCTGACAAATATTTAATATTGTAGTCCAATAAAATATTGGTTAAGTCATCGTTATCTTTTTCGTTTAAAACATATAATACATGTGCAAGTTTATTTAAAGAATTATTTCTATTTGATTTTGCCAACACCTGTATCACTTCCTTGTAGTCCTTTACAGAACCCTCTTCCATCATTTGGAATATTTTACTTTCTATACAATCATATGTAATGCTAGCAGTCTGCACAATTTCAATTGCTTGACTATATTTTTTAGCATAAAAATAATAGTCAAAAAACGCATCATTAAATGCTAATAGTTCTTGCTCTCCTTCTCCCTCCTGAACATTTTTAATTAAACACTCATACTTTTCTAAGAATGCAGCCGTTTTTCCCCAAACCTTCATAAAATTAAAGATTCCATTAGTATCCCATACATTTTCTGATATTTCTTCATCTTTTAACAAAATCGTAATTGCTTGTTCCGGAAGTAGGTTACTAAACCATAAATCATATACCGTTGATATACGACTACTGTGTTTATCACCACCATCCTTGATTAAACGATTAATAAATGTCAACACGTCAAGAAACTCGCCTAATGTTCCAAGACTTAATTTTTTGCTTACAATTTCAAAAGGATATATCTGCTGCATTGCTGACACATCGTTAACCTCATAATTCATATCGTAATATTCAAAATATGAATAATGTTGTTTAATTGTGCAAATTGCAAGATATACATCATGAAATTCATCCCAATTTTTATTTCGACAGACATTCTGATATGCTTGTTGTGCATATCTTTCGAGTAATTTTCTTGATATTCCTGTAGCTAAAGCGCCAATAACAAATTCTGCTGTGAAAATCTGAGGAATTATATCCTCTCGTTCCGCACAACATAATAAAGGTACAATATTAACATATCTGTCTAAAACCTCATCAGAGTCATTTACAAAATACATCGCCATCTTGTATGACATATCTTTGAATTTTGCTTTATTACGCTTTATGATTCCCATTAAAAACACACGAAAATCATTATGAAATACATAATATGAATTATCTTTTTCACTTCTTTTTATCACAGGATATAAACTATCAAAAACATAATCCCAATCATTTTTAGATAAATCTATATCTTTAAATGCATCGGCCAATATATCCGTCTTTATTCTTCCATTAAGTAATAGTATAACAGACGCTACTACGATATCCGGAAAATTGACCTGTAATCCTAACTCTTGTATTTTACCTTTCAAATGATTCCATATATGCGCATAATATTGCTCAACATCTCCACTCACATGACCTGAATCCAATAAGTTTAATGCATCTTCAATATTAACAATTCTTTTAAGCTCCTCAATTGCAAAAACTACCGATAAGTTATTACCTTGTGTTTTTTCATAAATTGCTCGTGCAAGTCCATCATTCTGCAGTTCTGCTGAAATACCTTTTACATATAAAAACTGTTTAACGTCCTCAAACACAAGACGTGGCATATTCATATACAAAACATCCGGATTATTTTTAGTTAACCATATAGGATAGTTTTCATACATCTCTTCTGGCTGTCCAACAATTATAAAACAAACACCTTCAGGAATCTCATCTGGCTGAAATAATGAAGACATAAATGTTACTGTTGCTTTTGAACGTGCAGCATGATCAAGACCATCTATACAAAGACAAGCCTTTTTCCCTTCCGATTTGTACAATATCTCAAGAATTCTTAATACTTCTCTTCTAAGTTCCTCAATAGTGCATAATGCATTACTAACAGGAATTTTATATTTTGCTATCTGTCCTTTTAATCTTCTTCTTAATTGATTTAATAATTCTCCCCATAACGTTTCTTGTAAACACAATCCTTCATCTGAATTATAGAATCGTTGTTCTGGAGAAATTGGCTTAAATGTATGATATCTTGCCGCAAAACAATTATAATTATTCTGCAGATAACTTATAACACTTGTTTTTCCACACCCTGGTTCACCTGAAAGAAAAACCACTTTTTTGTCTGTTTTATAAATTTCTTCAATAATCCGATTTACAAATTCTTTTCTACTTTCAAAAAAAGGAGACGGTGCAACTAACTGATGTTGAAGATCATTTGTATATTCCTGTTTTAATGCCAATGCGTTATATACATCTTCTATTGTAATTTTTTCCTTACTTCTTCGGGTTGTTGTCCAAATTCTGAGTTGACTAGTAAGATTTCTAAAAAGGACTCCTGCCAATTCATCAGAACAATGAAAATATTCTTGCATTTTTGAAAGCATCGATTTTTCCATTTCTGCCAAAGTATGCATTTCTGATTTTATCTTTATAGCCTTCAAAAAATCTAAAATCTCACTATCTTCCATTTCAAAAGCATCATAAAACTCAAGATACTGTAACCTTATATCTGTCTCTTCGGTTTTAAATTCAATAGCCTTTAATTCTGCTATACATTCTATTCTATTTTGTATGTCGGTAATAAATTCTCCCAACGGTAATGCAGAATATGTCTGTCCTTTATATTCACGATTGGTCTTATTTATTCCGAGCTTCCTATTGGTATATAGTACCGGAATAAGCATATTTGTTCCCGACTCATTAGCTTTTTTCCATCCTTCGGCAAGTGCTTGAAGAAGATTAGGTTTCATATATTCACCGTCTTTTCTTCTTGTTACCTTGTTTTCTAATAATTTCCCAAAAGTGAGATTATATTTTTGTTCCAATCCAACCTCATGTTTTACTTGATAACAATATTCTTCATGATTCTCATAGCCAACTACAACATCATCAATCGTATCATATAATTCAGCTTGAAATATCACATATTTAATGCCGCTATCTTCATTTAACATTTCAATAATATTTTCTAAACCCACATACCATTCATACCAATATGGATCGCCAATTCCTGGTGTAGACATACAATTCTCCTTTTATAAAATACAATAATTCAAGCAACCTTTACTCTTTTAATTATAACATTAGTCTTCATACTATTCCTCATAGAATTTTACATTTATCACCAAACTTCTGTATAGATGAGCATTTACAATCATTATGGCCTCTATTGTCCAATACCTTTCACCTTCTCTACCTCTATTTTCGCTTCTTCATACCCAAAGTGCGTATACACATCCATTGTCGTCGCCACTTCCGAGTGCCCCATCAGGTACTGTAGCGACTTCGGATTCATTCCTGCTCTAGCCATATTGGTACAATAGGTATGTCTGCACACATGCGGCGTAATCCCCGGTATCTGTACCGAATGTGTCCGATTGTATTTCCCTACCATATGATTAAAATACTTCTCCCAATGTCCTGCCACTTTCGGCATTCCATTCTTATCTAAAAACAAAAATCCAATTTTGTTATCAATCATCGGCTCGACTTTTGGACGTCTTCTCGCCTTCAATATACGCTGGAAGCATTCATACACCCCCTGTGTCATCGGAAGGTCTCTGACGCCACAATCCGTCTTTGTTTGTGTGATTACATATTCCATATCCGATAATCGAAGCAACTGATGATCCACATGAATGATTCGCTCTTTCATATCGATATCTGCCAATGTCAATCCACAGAATTTGTAGTGGTAAACTAAATTTGTAACGTAAGCGCAAAATAATTCGACGGATTGTGTTACCCTAAAAATCATCTCATAATAATCAATAGAGAATGCAAGCATTTTACTTCATCATAACTCACCTCCTGTAGCAAAGTCAAAAAAGTTGAGTACTAAACTATTTGGACTTTGTAGTGATGAGTCTATTATCTCACATCGGATGATTTTGAACAGGTACTCGCTATTTTGCGTTTACGATACGAGACTAAATTTTATAAAAAAGATTAAAAATATAGCGGCTTCCGGTTCATCGCCAGAGACCGCAATGTATTTAAATCATTTATTACCATTTCTCCTAAACTCTTCCAACATTCTCCTAAGAATCTGCATGTTTTTATACTCTTCACGAAACGCATCCATATTATAACCGGGTAGTTGTTCCATATAAGGAATCCAAATATTATTTGCAAATTCATCTTTTCTATCCCAGTTTTTTTGTACATAAATTCTGAATTTCTGATGTTCTTTTTCATCTTCAAAAATTAAAATGCATCCTTCATACTCATTGTGTGCATGCCGTGCTTCATCACCATCATCAACATAATAAAATTCATGAATCAAATGATTTAAATTTCCTTTTACCATATATCGATACGATACATCCCAGTTATGATATTCTGTAAGTGATATTCCATCCCTATCTGGGGTTGCCGTAAAATACCTACCCCCATCAAGAATCACGCCCCCAAGTTCTGCCAAAACGGTTTGGTGATAACATATTCTGATTTCACTCCAATGTGGTCTTGAATCAGTCTGTGCAAACAGGTAATACTCATAGCCGTCCCTACCATCCTCCGGTTCATAAGTATGATCAATCGTAAATTCTGGAGCATACTTATGATATTTCTTATCTTCGTTGGATGGGCTGTTTTCCCAATGTTCAGGATGCTTTAAATACAGCTTTACTTTTTCTATTGGCGAAAGCAGCATTCCAAATCTCTTCTTCCAAAGATACTCAACATGATGAAAATCTGCCGATTTATCTGATGGGGTATTACTATCTGATAGTCTTATATAAATATTATTAGCAAATATTCCCTTATACTTCTCTTTTAAATAATACGGTGTATTTGTACTATTATGAATCACAATAACATCTACTAAGCCTCCATCTAAATACATCGGTTCTACAGTCACCACTGGCCGAAAATCACCAGCAAATTTCTTACCTCGAATAAAATCCGTAAGCATCTGCGTATTTCTACGATTTGTATCCTGCGAAACATCACGAATAGCATAATTGCTCTCTTCATCGACACCTATTATGATATAGGCATCTCTATTTACTAGATTATTGGCCATACAAATTATATCAATTAACATATCACCGTCTTTATTATTACCATACCATTCTCTTTTAAAATCCCAGTATGAGCCCTCCTGATGCATACCAACTAGCGCTTCTATTTCATCTATTAATTCCAAAGAAAACACCTACTTTCACCTATCCCAAAAGGTATCGCTTTTAAAGAAATATACTTTATACTTCCTTGAAATACCTGTGATCCCGAAAACACTTTTCAAACGCTTAAAATCTTCTTCACTATGATAATGAACTATCCATGTTGTTTCCGGACGAACTTTATACTGAATTCTATCAAGGTAAGGGACATCGACATCTCCAAATGATATTCCTAAACATATAACCTGGTTAACGTCCCACAAAGCTGAAAAAAACTCATCATTCTCACTTATTATCGCATCCGTGTCTTTATACAACGACTCACAAAAATCGGCAGTTGCATTACATATGCTTTCATACCATTCAACATATTCCTCTTGTGCCTCTTTTGCTTTCCTACGGTATGAATCAATTATGTATTTATTTCCATGTCCCATAATAGGCATTTTCTCACAACATGATGGAACTCCTCCATGCGGGTGAAATACATAATTGATACCATACACTTTTTCGAGAGTATCTGTGTAATTAAAACTCATAAACAAATCATTTCTGTTATTAATAAGACTATCCTTTTTACACATAGCTTTGGAAGTATCGATGGTTTGCAGCCATTCTAAAACGTACTTTTGAAGTTTGTCAACAAATCCATATTGTTCTCTCCAATATACATTCATAGTATCGATTATGCCATCTGTTGGCATTGTATCTACCATTGAATAAGCAGAATCATACATTCCCTCAACATCAGGATGTCCAATCTTCTCTTCAAAACTCCACCATAAATCATCTATAACTGTCTTATCCCATTTTTCTTGGGCTTCTTTTGTGTACCATGGTTCCGTATCATCTAACGGTAAAATATTATACATACTTTCGAAAGTCGTTAAAAAGATCTCATAATTCTCTTTTAGAAATTCTCTAAAAGCAGAATATGGAGTTTTAATTCCATGAGCTATGTCAAAACCATTCCCAAATATATAAAGCGTTTGTGACAATATAATTTCTCCTTTTAGTCTCTGATTTTTCTCATTTTCATATGGGTCTGTGCGGCAAACACTGTTGCATCGCCCTTTGAATCTGCAATTTCAAAGTTATTAATAACCTTTTCCTGCGTTTCAGGACTCCAGTAAATCGTTAAATCTTTTTTAGATCGAGTAATAGCAGTATAGAAAATATTATGGGTAATCATATGATCCACTTCCTCCGTAATGATTATCTTTACAGAATCATACTCCAAGCCTTGTGCTTTATGGATAGACACTGCATATGCAATCTGAAAAGGTACATCTGTTTCATCAGCAAAATCCGTCTCATCATTATCAGAATCTTTTTTCTTCAATGCATAAAACTTAATCACAGATTTCCCTGGCGTAATTGAATCCAACAGCTCAATTTCCCAATCCATAACATCAAGTTCTGTAATTGCCTTATCTATTTCCAATGTAAACCATATTTTTTCTTCCGATTCTTTTTCTATCCCTACAATAGTTCCTTTTAAATTGTTGTAGAGTAACGGTGCAAACCTTTCTGATTCATTAAAAAGAATTGGATCCCCAACTTTATATGTCCATAAACCCCATCTGATTGCCGGATTCGGATTATTTTCTTGAAGAAATTTGTTAATATTATTTATTCCATATAACCCATCATAGTTCAGACAAAGAATAATTTCATCTTCTGATTTTCTATCAAAAACTGATGGTCCAAGATTTGATGCATATCTATTTGCAACAATATGCTCTGTCATATCATCAGCCAACTCTCTCACCTTTTTCCAGAAAGTAAGTAAAGCTTCATCCTTAGTTCTGTAAGGCATTTCAAGCTCATGCCACGCATATCTCGGAATAAAGTACTTTGTCATTGAAAACCAATTTCCAAAGCTAATAGATTCTATCTGATATGTATCTCCAACTAAAAGCATGATTTTGCACTTTACCTTACTCAATACTGCAGCCATATCAGAATTGCTGACCATACTGCACTCATCCATTATCAAAACATCGACATTAATAGGCGCATTCCTAGTCATAACGTACTTACGAATAGTCATGAAATCACAATTCTGCGATTTGACCTTACGACGAAGATTTTCAACTGCTGGATTTGTGTTGGCAAGAAATAATTTAGAATGCGAATCAAGAAACTGTGACACATGATTAATCAAATATGTTTTTCCAGTTCCTGCTGCTCCATAAATTATTGCTGCGTGTGTTTTTTCAAACAACTTCTGAAGAATTTCCCTTTTTTCATTACTATCAACATTCTTCTTTTCATCCATCCACGCTGAAATAGCATCTGCATATCCCTGTAGTCCTGAACCAGGTTCTGCAATCAACCTATCCATAATGAACTTAGTATTATCAAAAGCCTCTTTCACATAAATATTCTGTCCAAACTTTGCTAATTTACGACCTTCATGCTTAAAATAAATATTGTTATTGAATGCAGCCATATTGGAATCTACATCATCTATAAATTCTTCCAGTTCTTTTATAGGAGTATAAAGTCTTGCATTAGTACTCATATTGCTTTGAATATACCTAGTCATCAACTCATGTTCTCTTCCTGTAGAATCAATACTCTCAAATAAGTCCACTGCTTCGGGATTATGCTGAATCAGTGATGTTGCAAATGGCATTGTATCAAACGGAATACATCCCCATTTCATCCTAAGTCCTGATAGCAACCTATTGTCATCGTCGCCTCTCTGCAACTTAAGTACTTTATTATTCATAGTATGAAGCAGATATCTGATAGTATTACTTCCAGGCGCACCTGATAAAATCAATTGACGTGCTCTATCTAATACAGGCTCGAAATGTTTTGCCTGACTACGTCCAAAAATCATCTGCTTATATCTTGCATAATTGTGATCTGATGATAAAACTACATCCAGTAAACTCGAACCCGAATTTGACAAATAGTTCATCATTCCAATATACTCGGCACTACCTGCCTGCATTTTTATTTTCACACCAAACAATCTTGCAAAATTATTAAATTCACAAGGCCTAATAGAGACAGAATATTCAGTCATAATATTCACGGGCATCTTTTTGCATTCCACTTCAATATCATCATAGAATATTGCCGCCTTTATTGCATAATGCGCCGGTATCATATATTTTGAATAAACAATGAATCTATCGAATTTACTGGTAGCATCATAAGCAGGTGTAAGTACCATTTCATAATACGAAACGCCATCAACAATAAATGGAATTACCTTATGCACATACATTCTCTCATTTCTGCTGTATTCAACCGAAGGTCTATTTTCCATTAATCTCTCAGCAATCTTTTCATGGAACTCTGCAACTGTTCTATCAGTGTTAACCGGAAACTTTTCCAAATTAGCTAGCAAATTCATTCCATATTCCTGTTTTGCAAAATTTCTAATCATCACAAAAAACTGATAATACTTTATCATCAATCTCTCTGCACCCTCATTATCCGGTGTATAATGCGATTTTGATTCCTGCAGGAAAGAATGAAATTTTCTCAAGAAAAGGTACTTATTATCTTCTTTGAGATATGCCAATGCATTTGGTACTGTCTCCCGATTCAGTGCAATTTCTTCCCCTTTACCATAGGCTCTTACAGCAATATGTTCCACCAAATTTCTGGATTGGCTTAGTAAATTTTGAGATATAAGAGCTCTGGTAGCCATGGGCCAATCCATCATATCTAAGTTTCCACATATCACCCTATCAATATCATATATTTTTTGCTCAATTCTTAGCATAAAAGCTATATCTTCACCCCTCAGTCTTTCTTCCCATATTTTACAGGGTTCTCTGCAACCATAGACATAGGCTGTTGCGTAAAGTCATATGTAACAACTTTATCCTCTTCCTGTTTTGCTTTAAATGTAGCCATCCCAAGTCCAGAATATTTCTCAAAAAATGCCCTCAGCAAATCAATAACTTTCTTTTTCTTCTTTGCTCTGGCGCCACTGCCACCAAACCTACTCACTGGTGGCATCAGTTTATCAATATCCGTACCTGTGGTCTTTACCTCTCCTTCGCGGAAACAATTCTCTAAAAATTTTCGAGCCTCATTCGGTTTTAGCTTCTCCTGTTCAATAATGTTCTCCAAATCACGCTCTCGTTGAACGACAACATATTCCTTCCATTCAAGCATTACATCATCCATATCGTTAATACCGGAAATAAAGTTTTCAATAAGTGCCTTTTTACTTCTCAACTCAGGACTGGCATCAATAGCTTTTCTTATTGTAATCAAAACTTCCTTGTCTTCCCCATGCGTGTCATGATACTTTTTCACCAGCATTAATATATAATCGATATTAATCTCAATCTGCTTAATCAATTCCACCTCAAAGACAATATCATCGATTATATCAACGCTTTCTCCATTTTCTCTCTTGCGTTTCCACTCATCCCTCAGGTCCTGATATCTTCCAAGATAATCCTGCAGATCTCTTTCTGTAATACCTTCTTTACCCGCAAATTCATCGAATGACAAAAGAAGATTTCTCATTCTAAGTATTGCACCAAATAACGCAATAAAGTCCTTCTGGTTCTGTTCTCCGATTATCTGCGGTTCTGTAAGTGGAAATTTATCACTTAATTCTTCAATCATGTCCACATATCCCGGCATTGACTTACCGTCTATAGACTCGCATCCATAGTAATAATCTTTGAAACTCTTTATAAGAACGATGCCGCCAGCATTCTTATCTCCAAATAATGAAATAGCTGCATCCACTCGTTTCTGCAAATTTCTAAAGCAAACAATATTACCGAATGTCTTAATACTGTTCAGAATACGATTTGTACGCGAGAACGCCTGGATTAGGCCATGCATTTTTAGGTTCTTGTCCACCCACAATGTATTCAGAGTGGTAGCATCAAAACCGGTAAGGAACATATTTACTACAATTAAAAGATCCAATTCCTTATTCTTCATACGAAGTGACACATCCTTGTAATAGTTCTGGAACTTATCACTGGAAGTATCATAGTTAGTATGGAACATTTGATTATAATCCAGAATTGCAGATTCAAGGAAATCTCTTGCAGTTTGATCAAGTGCAGATGTATCTTCTGGATTCTCTTCATCCAGAATTCCATCAGCTTCTTTCTCATTTGCTCCGTAACTGTAAATAACAGCAATTTTTAGATTCTTTGTTGGATCTGCTTTTATTTGTCGTCTGAACTCATCGTAATAAAGTTTTGCCATCGGCACCGATGAAACAGCAAAGATAGAATTAAATCCACTTATTCTCTGTTTCTGCTTTATCTCTTCAACTTTTCCTCTGTCTGCAGATGCCACCTCTGCAATATTAGTCAGTGCATTATAAACATAGGTCTTGTCTCCGCGATATGTCTTCTGGTCAAAATGTTCCAATATATACTTAGCAACCAATGTTATACGCTCAGGTGCCTCAAATGCTTTTTTACGATCAATATCCCATACCTGCTCATCGTCAATATCTGCATCCGTATCCATAGTCTTTATATAATCAACACGGAAAGGTAGTACATTCTTATCATTGATTGCATCTACAATCGTATAGGTATGTAACTGATCGCCAAAAGTTTGCTCAGTTGTGAAAAACTTAGGATTTCTGACCGTTCCGGAATTCGCCGGAAATATCGGAGTACCGGTAAATCCAAACATATAATACTTTTTAAAATTACGAACAATTGCCGCATGCATATCACCAAACTGGCTACGATGACATTCATCGAAAATAATAACAACCTGCTTGTTATAAACTGCATGTTCTTTATATTTCTTTATGAATGATGATAGCTTTTGAATGGTTGTGATAATAATATGGGATTTACTGTCTCTTAGCTGCCTCTCTAAAATCACCGTAGAAGAGTTACTATTAGCCGCACCCTTTTCAAATCTGTCATATTCCTTCATCGTCTGGTAATCCAAATCCTTACGGTCTACAACAAATAAAACCTTATCAACAAATTTTAGATTTGATGCAAGCCTTGCTGTTTTAAATGAAGTTAAGGTTTTACCCGATCCAGTCGTATGCCAGATGTATCCACCGCCAGCAATATCACCATACTTCTTATAGTTATGAGCAATCTCAATTCGATTAAGAATTCTCTCCGTAGCTGTAATCTGATATGGTCTCATAACCATTAACATATTCTCAGATGTGAATACGCAATACTTTGTGAGAATATTCAAGATAGTATGCTTTGCAAAGAATGTCTTTGTAAAGTCAATAAGATCCGGAATCACTTTGTTATTTGCATCAGCCCAAAAGGATGTAAATTCAAAGCTATTACTTGTTTTTTCCTTTTTTGTTTTTCCAGAATTGGCATCTTTTATCGCATTGAAACGAGTGCTGTTGGAATAATACTTTGTGTTTGTTCCGTTAGATATTACAAATATCTGA
This sequence comes from Blautia hansenii DSM 20583, assembly GCF_002222595.2. NCBI lineage: Bacteria > Bacillati > Bacillota > Clostridia > Lachnospirales > Lachnospiraceae > Blautia > Blautia hansenii. Next base: position 1,219,315 of record NZ_CP022413.2, on the reverse strand, counting down.
GCATACTCAAAAAGACCACTTCCAGCCCAAAAAGAATCCCTCTGATATCTGTTAATCTGATTAAATGCCTCACGGATAGCAACACCTCTGCGTTTTAGTTCCACATGAACCAAAGGAAGACCATTTACCAAAATTGTCACATCATATCTGTTATCATGCTTTGCCCCTTGCTCTGTTCCTATAACATACTGATTAATAACCTGCAGTCTGTTATTATGAATATTCTTTCTATCAATCAACAGAATATTCTTAGTAAGTGCATCGTCACGCTTTAATACTTGAACAAAATCTTCTTGTATTTTTCTAGTTTTGTCTTCTATCTTATCATTCGGATTCGCAATTGCCTCATTGAAAAACCTGTCCCATTCAGAATCTGAAAACTTATAATTATTCAATTCTTCCAGTCGTTCACGCAGATTCGCGATAAGATCTTTTTCTGTGTGTATAGGTAAATATGTGTATCCCTGCTCACAAAGGAGGCGTATGAATTCCTTTTCCAATTCAACTTCTGACTGATAAGAATCAGAACGTGACTTCACAGGCTCATACTCTGTTACAACAGTATTTTCATTCGTTGCTGCAACTATATTAAAATATGGCATGTCCTACACCTCCGTAATTTCAATTTCTTTAGTATTTCTTACAAACATAACAGCTGTCCTTGTGCTTCCAATCACTTCATTAACCTTCTTTTCTGACTTTGCCATTACCAACTCTTCCGCTGTAGCTTCATCAATCTCAGTAATCAAATCCAACTTAAACCACTGGGATATTGCATTTCCTTCAAAATACTCACTCTCGTCATCATCAATAATCTCTTGGTAGTAATCCGGATATCCCATATCCTCAGGTTCTTCTTCTGAAAAAGCAACATATCTCGCTACAAAAGATTTACTGCCTTCTGATTTAGGTGCTCTTAAAACCACCCATCCACCTTCATCCAATATATTGCGAAGTTTCTCTGTGCTTGTGCGTTTTCCAAGCTTCAACATCCAAACATATTTCTTGTCTTCAAGTATTTGCTTATGAGATTCAATAAAATTATTCTTCCCATAGCTTCTGAATCGAAAAAGAAGCATATTGGTATCTTTTGCAATTTTCATTACATCTGACTCCTCTCCGGAAAGCAAAGCAATTTCTCTCTGTAATATTCATACTGCATTTTCCTAAGTTTGATTTCTGCAGGCAGTCCTTCTTTAATATCTCCATTTAATTTGGCAAAAATATCTAATTTATCAATTAAATATAGTTGCACCTTTTTGTCAGGTACCTGGAATTTCAACTTTCTCAAATCTGAAATATTGAAATTGCTCACGGTAGCTCCTTTACCTTCAACAGAAGATATCTGATTTCTTACGATTTCACCTTGTAAAATATGCATCAAATATCTTGGATAAATAATATCTTGATCAGGTCTAAGAAGAACAACTCTTTGCCCCTGGCAACATTTGAAATTAGCTGGAATAATTCCAACATTTCCTATAGGTGCCTCTCGAGAAAATAAAATATCATTTTCCTGTGGCTCAATTCTTTTTATTCTGGTCAAATATTCATCCTCATCCACATATGAAAGATTACTGGTATCTATCTGGCCATTCACAAGATTGTAGTTTCTAATAACTGGTACTCCATTTTCCTTCCATTTTGGCGAAGTATGGGGGCAATCAACAATCTGACATACATCTTCAAGAGTTAACATTTCTACTTCATCTGAAAAAGTCAGCAATTGTGTTCTGTAATACTCAAACTGTTTATTTCTCGCTGTAAGCTCTGCTGTAAGCTCTGCTGTAAGCTCTGCTGTAAGCTCTGTGAAATTGTCCAAAATTCGGACAATTTCACTCTGCACCTCAATTGGAGGCACAGGAATAACTAAGTCTAACACCTTGGACATGTCGGGATGCTTTATTCCTGATCCTCTATAATATGACGATATATCTACCAATCTATTTTGCATACAATAATATAGATATTTATTACTCAATCTTTTTACATCCAATGAGGTTGCAATTCTATTATCACCCGTTATAAATTTCCCTTTATAATACTGTACTACTGGGTTTCCACCCCAAGGAATGCACACAATTTCACCTTCCGATAATACATCCGCTGTTTTCTCTTCATCAGCCCATAAATCCGATATACTTGTAGTTAATATTTTTACAGTACCATTTTCGGACTCAAGTTTTTTTAAATCCGCTGCGAGAAAATAATTATATTTCACAATGGTTTTCTGTTTTTCTTTGGCTACTGTATTAAACTTCTTATCCCATGCAGTAATAGACCAAATCGGCATATAAGCAACACCTTCTGGACAGAGTTCCATTAATAGCTCTTCTAATTTGCTCATTAATATCCCCCCTCAATCTCCGCAATAATTCTATCGATTTCATCTCTAAGAACCTGCTCTCTTGACACAATATCTACAATTTCTGAATTAAGTTTAGCAATATCAATCTTTTTACGAATATCAGCCGCTTCAATATATGTACTTACAGACAAATTATAATCATTTTGAGACACCTCATCATAGGTTGCCAAGTGGACAGTATGCTCAATCTCTCTCCGCTCAACAAACCACTTAATAATATTTTCAATATTATCATCTGTAAGCTTATTGTTATTGGTAACCTTGATACATTCATTTGTAGCATCAATAAAAAGAATATTATTATCCTTCTTTCCTTTTTTCATTACCATGATACATGTCGCAATAGAAGTACCAAAAAATAGATTATTTGGAAGTTGTATAATACAATCGATATAGTTATTATCTACCATATACTGGCGAATTTTCTTCTCAGCTCCGCCACGATACATAATACCTGGGAAACATACAATTGCTGCCGTTCCATTCGGTGCCAACCATGAAAGCGAATGCATGATAAATGCCATGTCTGCCTTACTCTTAGGTGCCAAAACTCCTGCAGGTGCAAATCTTGGATCGTTAATCAAAAGCGGGTTATCGTCCCCCGCCCATTTGATGGAATACGGCGGATTTGAAACAATCAATTCAAAAGGTTCATCGTCCCAATGCTGGGGATTTGTTAATGTATCCTCACACTCAATATCAAATTTATCAAAACCAATGTCATGCAAAAACATATTGATACGGCAAAGGTTGTAGGTAGTAATGTTGATTTCCTGTCCATAGAAGCCGCTCGTAACAGCCTCTTTTCCAAGAAGTTTTTCTGCCTTCAACAGCAATGAACCGGAACCACAGGCTGGATCATACACTTTATTGATAGTAGTCTTTCCTACAGTTCCAAGCTTTGTAAGAAGTACAGACACATCCGCCGGTGTAAAGAATTCACCACCAGATTTACCAGCATTGGAAGCATACATTGTCATAAGATACTCATATGCATCTCCGAAAGCATCGATATCATGATCCTTTACCGAACCAAGATTCATTGCAGCAACACCATCCAACAATTTTACAAGTCTCTCGTTTCGCTTGGCTACAGTACTTCCTAGCTTATTGCTGTTTACATCAAAATCATCGAATAAACCTGCAAAGCTATTTTCCGATTGGCTTCCCTGAGCTGATTCCTCGATATGACAAAATACTTGTTCCAAAGTTTCATTAAGATTTTCATCCAAACTTGCTCTCGCCCTTACATTGCAGAACAGTTCACTTGGAAGGATAAAGAACCCTTTTTCCTGAACCAAACCTTCACGTGCTTCTTCTGCTTCTTCATCAATCATTTTTGCATAATCAAAATCTATATTTCCAGCCTCAATCTCACCACTATTTATATACGCAGTAATATTCTCAGAAATATATCTATAAAACATGGTGCCAAGAACATAGTTCTTGAAATCCCATCCATCTACCGCTCCACGAAGTTCATCGGCAATCGCCCAAATCGCACGATGCAGTTCTTCTCTTTCCTGCTCTTTTTTAGTATCAATCATTTTGATTGTCCTCCATTTTCTCTAATTATTTGTCTGCATCGGCACTCTGTCCGCTTTCAATCCATGCATCCACTTCTGATATTTTGAATTTATACATTCTTCCCACTTTGTAATATGGAATTGTTCCCTTCTTTATCCAAGCACGAATTGTATCTTTGCTGCATCCTACATGCTTAGCGATTTCTTCCAAACTAAGCCATCTTTCCACATCATTAATATTACTCATATTAGTGTCCAACAACTTACCCTCCATTAAAATTCACTGTTTCTATGTTTCTCTACCAGCTCATCATAATATGTTTTGAGTCGTTCAAATTTTTTCTTGATAACCTCATCACTCTTGACAAGGGTAAACAACGCCACATATCTTTCCAGTCTCTTTTCCAGCTGTCTCATATCGGCTTTATATTCATATCCAAAAGTAATAACCTTTCCGGAATCATCCGTAAGTACAAAATCTCTGCCTTCCAGTTTTTCCACCTTCTCTTTTTCCACTTTTCTAAAATTCAGAAAATACTTCTGGGTACTTTGATCAAAGATTCTCTCTCCGATAATTGCCTTGCTTTCAGCCTCCGGATACAAAGACTCCATATCTATCAAAGGTGCAATCATAGCCGATGGTTCATCCATATCCATATTCAAACGCTTTAACATCATGGACAAAATCACCGACTTCGGTTCGCTCTTGCTTGCAATAGCATATTTTCCTATAATTCCACTTTTCTGCTCACATTCTGCAATAGCGGTTCTGTCAATCAATGCACTCTTTATCTCCCGGAATCCATGTACTAGAAATGCATTGAAGGATTCCTCTTCTGTCTTGTCTTTGAATATCATATCGAGATAAGGGAGATCCAAACACACCTCGACCTTTTCATCTGAAAGCTCATACAGCATTTCGAAAGCTATACCACCGTTAAATTCTGATTCTGGCACAGTCCACAGTTTTTTCCCCATAGCTTCTACTTCTTCCGGCTCCGCAAAATAATTGTATTCAGCAAACAAAAATTGTTGAAATCCCGGATCAATATATAAAATATCAGACTTCGCCTCATACATCATACACGCAGTAGCACATGCATCATGAAGGAAATTTGTCTTATTCATGATTCTGGGATTGGCCACTTGCTTTGTTGATTTCAATTTTTTGAAGATAGCTTCGAAAGTCATTTTATTAAACTGAAACTTTCTTTCTACGTATGATACCGCACAGAACTCCCTGAACACATCCGTGAAATCATCCCGACTGTCTGCACTCCGGAATACTCTATCTAAAGGACTTTTTTCCAAATCATGATCCGCTAGGATGGTATCATATGCAGAGCGATAAAACTCATGCGGTCTATCGTAAAAAGACTGATATGACGGATAATTCATAATGCAGAAAGTGAGCAGCATAGGATTAGAAGCAAATTCGCCGTGCTTATTCAGATATCCCTCGTTAAGATTTCTGGTAATTTCTGCCTTTACACTATCATCGCTAACAAGTTTATCTATTAAATCTCCTGTCTGTTTTTCGTCAAATGGCATCAGATATAGTCTGCTTCTAAACCCAATCGACTTTGCCACATCACATTCCCTGGATGTTATGACATATTGATTTAATGGATAAGTTTTTATCATGTCTCTCAACTTATGTTGAAATCCTGCAACATCCGAAGGATCTATCTCATCTAATCCATCCAGTAATATTTGACATTTACCTGCCCTTAATACCTTTTCTGCAGCCCTCTCATCAAATGAAGCATCAAACACATTAACGGATTTCACAATACTGTTAAACAGATCACATCCTGCAAATCTGTAATCTCTTAATTCAACCAATATAGGCATCACACCCGACTCAGAATATTTTTTCATTGATTCTACAAACAAGTGCCTCAACATCATCGATTTGCCCATACCACCATTAGCTATGAGTGCTACCATATTGGATTGTTCCGCAATTTTATCAAGAGTCGCATCTTGTATTACCGTTCCTCTGGCAGGCAAGCCTCTTCGCGAATACGCACTATCAACAGTACTAAGTGTATTGCAGATGAACACTTTTTCCATATCACATAACTCATCTGAAAAATTTGTCTTTACCTTTGAATACTCCGCCAGAGCTTTCTGCTCATACACTGGAAATAATTCTTTACTCTTTGTATTTTCATAAATATTTTTAACAATGTTCTCTGCGCTTCCAGATCCTTTTGCTATTTCACAAAATTGATGTCCGATAGCTACTATAAAAAGTTCCTTATCAATTTCATTGACAGTCGCAACTTTTATTCCGAATCTGTCCATAACCGTTACCAAAACACCATCATTTAGTTCCTTGATAACAATTTCCAAAAATCTATCTTCCTTGTATTTCTCTGCGATTTCTTGCCACACTGCAGGGTCAAAAGTTCTAGTACCATTCAACCATTTTTCATAGCTACTATCTGATGTAGGAAGTATTCCCCAGCTTTCTTCCGGAATTGCTGCCATTATCAAAAACTCTACTATCTTCTTTTTTGCTCTGTGGTTAGTTAATCCGCCAGAGGATCTTGACATATAAAAATTCAAGAAAAACTCATCGAATTTCAGTCTCAATAATCAATCCCTCTTTTCTCTGTCTGTATTGTCCGTGAAATGTCTGCGAACTATCGTGAAATGTCCGTGTTCCTGTCAGGGAACTTTTCCCCCGCCTATTCTAAAATATTCAATGTAAAGGCAATACCTCTAAGGTACAAATGAGGTGATTTGAACTCATTACTATATTAATTCAATCAAACTCAATCCCACTTATTCACGTTTAATTGTACATCAAAAGAACTTTTTTCTCAAGATAAATCTACGCCTTTACACAGAAAATCTATTTCGTCCAGAGCATGACCATAAACTGCTCCATCGCATCTCAACTGCCGGACGCGGCATCTTCTTAGAGTTGCAATGTGATGAACCCATTAACTGCATCAGGGGCTAAGAAGCCTGATTACTTATTTTACGGAACGGAGACGTAACCATGAATAAGTCAATCGATGCATTCTTGAATTTCATATCAGAGCCTTCGTTCCGCATTCAGCGGTTGGAGGCCACATCATATGGAATTCAAAGAAAATGTACAGACAAACAACGTAACTACTAACCCAGCACCTTCCACAGTTTACATCCCTATGGTTATAGATATGGAAGCATTCAAGGAAAACGGCTTCATCGCAGGTGTAACTGCTGCTGATATCCGCCACAACTGGCGTGTCGGCAATCGTTACTGTGATGTAGTGTTAGTTCCTGCAACAGAAACTGAAAGACATGAATATCTTCGCATGGTAACGGATGAATTTAAGAAGGAAGACCGTGACGCCCGTTGCTTCGTTTCAGATGGAAAAGGACATCTTATTAAATGCCCGGAATGTAACCGCTGCAGCGAATGTGCTTACAACCTTTCTTGGAACAAGGAATCCGGTAGAACCAAGACCTTCAGCGAGCTTGCAATGGTCAATGACACTGATGAAGTGACAGAATTTGACCCAGCTGCGCCGAACGATTACAACACAGCTGATACTTACGAAAAGATTTTGGAAGCACTTATCGACCATCTGCACACTCTCACAGGTCTGAAGAATCTCGACCGCCTTATAGCAGTCATTAAGCACAGAGTGGACGAGCATACCATTGTAGAAACAGCAGAAAAAATCGGTTGTGGCAAAAGCACCGTCGATTCCGATTTGGACAAGCTCTACCCTATCGTAAAAGAGTTCCTGCAGAACTACCGTTAAGCAGCACGAAAGCCAGTGAGGTCATTTCCCCACTGGCTTCTTTTGCTTTCATTTGAGCATATATTACACACATTTTCTCACATTCAACTGATATCTATCATGCTGAATAATGCTTTTTACCGCCTGCTTCAATGTTCTCGCTCTGCCATGCTGATGATATGGATGCTGGAATTGGTGCTTATGAAAGATAATACAATTTTCCTCTGTTGGGAATTCACAACAATGTAAGTACCAATAATGACCGGTATTTCTACTCTGTATAGTGACATCATAGGCATCTTGCACCAGAACATTGAAATATTCGGAATCTATTTCCTGTAAATACTTCTCACTAAACATTTAACCCTCCCGCTTTTCAAAGTACTCCCGAATCGCCTCTTCCAGTATCTGATCCACCCTATCCGGTTCCATCTTGGCAAAATACTGCTGAATCAATCGTGCCGGGACCTTTACAACCGGAAGCTTCTTATTCGGATCAGCCATTTTAATATACTGTCTCACTCTCCCCGGAGTAAGTTCCCCGGCATGCTCACGAAGTTTAATAACCTGGTGCTGGCTAAGCTTCACATGCATTTCCTTCATCGCATCATGAATCATTTCCTGTTCTTCCTTTGTCAGATAGGATAACTGAATCGCAATCTTCATTCCCAGGCTTCCTTTGTCTACTTTATCCTTCAAAGGTTCTATCAGATGATTCACTCGAAGTAATCTCGCCACAGAGCTACCGGAAAGGCCATATTCTGCACCCACTGCATCTCTGGACCATAACTTCTGGTCACGGTGACCAGAAGTTGACTCTTTTCCTTCCAACTTTGCAATTTCCCTTAGAATATCATTTCTCTTTCCCTGAGACATTACCTTATCATATCTCTCCTGCAACACAGCTGCCTTTTCGGAAATCTCCATATCTGTAAAAGACCTCTGCATCAGATTGGTTTCAATCACGTAAACATAAGCCTCTTCTTCCGTCAGTTCCGCTTTAACAATAGCCGGAACAGTTTTAAGCCCCGCAATCCTTGCTGCATTCTGTCTGTTATGACCGGAAAGCATTTCATACCCATCCCCTGTTTTCAATACAATCACCGGATTCAAAACACCATGTTCCTTAATGCTCTCCACCATATCTTCCAATCGCTCGCCTTCGTACAGGCGAAATGGATGGTTATGGAACGGCTTGATACTTTCAATCGAAAGTTCTCGAATATCATTGTTATTACGTACCTCTTCTTCTCCCACTAATACGTCAACTGCGTCAAATACCTTTCTTTTTGGTGCATTAGCTTTCATATCCAATCAACTCCTTTGCAAAATTTCTATATGCGATACCCGCCGTAGACTTCGGACTGTACTGTTCCACTGCCATATTGTAATAAACAGCTTCTCCAACCTTTATCGTAGTTGGAATGCAAGTATGGAATACTCTTATCTGCCCCTTGAAGGTTTCATTTACTTCTTCCATCAAAACCTTACACAGATTTGTTCTGGAATCACACATCGTGAGTAATATCCCTGCTATCTCTAACCTTGGGTTAATTCTGTGCTTAATCTTCGAAACCGTCTTTATAAAATCCTGCAAACCCATCATTGCCAGCAACTGAGGATTTACCGGAATAATGACACTATCTGCAGCCACCAATGCATTGATGGTAAGACTGCCTAAAGTCGGAGCCGTATCTACCAAAATATAGTCGTATCTGTCTCTTAACGACTCCAGAATATTACTAAGCATTTTTTCTGCCCCCATTTCCAATCGAAGCTTCGTATCCACAGCTGAGAGGTAAACATTAGCAGAAATAAAATCAATACCTGCATTATTCTGTATGAAATCATCTGCCACTATCGGTTCATCTTCAATCTCTGCCATCATCAGATGCCCAATAGTTTTTTCTTCATTTCTTAGATCCTCAATCCCCATACAAGTAGACAGGTTGCCCTGACTGTCAAAATCGACAGCCAGAACCTTTTTTCCTAAGGATGTAAGTGCATATGCCAAATTGAATGTTGTAACAGTCTTGCCTACACCGCCCTTTTGCGAACCACAAACAATAATCTTTCCCATCATGCGTTGTACCTTCCTTTCTGCTCCGCTACATACGATTTCAGCAAGCGTTCCTTTTCTTCTTCATATCGCTTTTCTAACTTCCGCAACTCCGTTTCCATAAAAGCCTTTTCGGCAGCCTTCCGTGCAGCCAACGCTTCATCCTTTGTAATCACAATCTTGCCATCCTCACACCGAACCAACACAGAGTCTCCCGGTTCAAACCCTAACTCAGCCAACCATTTTCCCTGAATACGAATCCCCGGTACACGACTGTAGTTATATCCACAAGTCTCACTTACAGTGAGTTCTCTAAACTCTTTTCTCTGTTTTGCCATAAGCTTGTCTCCTTTTTTTCAAATTCTTTAATTTTTACATAGTCTTATGTGCCAAAATGTGCTATACTTACCTTGATGTAACTCCAAAACATTTCAGAAAGAAGTCGCCATGAGTGACGAAAAACGCAGCTCTTATCGTGGGCTCACGGAAGCCCGCCGAAGAGCCAACAAAAAATACAATGAACGCTTCTGTGAAGTGAAGGTCCGTATGACTCCTGAAAAAAGAACCATCATTCAGGAACACGCCGCCTCCATGGGTGAAAGCGCTACTGCCTTTATCAACCGTGCCATCGATGAAGCAATGGCTCGTGACAAACAGAATAACGAGAAATTAAAAAATCCGGCTGATGCAATTTTATTAAAATCACATCGCCGGGTTTCTTAATGCTAACACACCTTTTGGCTTATCTATATTTATCTTTTCAGCTCATTTTTCACTTAAAATCCAGTCTTTTCAAACCGTGTAAAACCTGTGTAAAAGTACATCCTTAGTCCGTCTAACCCTTGTAAAATCAAGCTTTTCAGAGATTTGCCAGTATATTGCCGTGGCAAATAAAGAGTACTTTTATCATTGTTGCATAACCTCGCATTTCTTAGTTTTTCTTGGTATTTCGGGCTTTGTGAGCCTTTGTAAATTTTTGCTTTCTGGCATAACCTGGTTTATTTTCGCATAATATCGTCCGCAAAAGGTGTAAAATAAGGTGTATGTTTTTCTATTTTACACCTTGCTATTTTCAATTAAAAATCGTAATTACACAACCTGAATCCGGGCAACTTCTTCCCTGGCATCCTCAAGATTTACATGCGTATATGTATTCAGCGTTACGCTGATATCTGAGTGGCCCATCAAATATTGCAATGCTTTTGGATTCATTCCTGATTTTGCCATATTTGAGCAATAGGTATGCCGACATACATAAGGTGTAATATTTGGCATCTGTACTCGGTAAATGTCATTGTATGCTCTTCAAAGGAATACCAAAGATCAGACCGAGGTCAATACATCCAGCCGGCGAGTTGCAAGACAAGTACTTATTTATCTGGAAAGTGCAGATAAAAATGCAAAACCACATGCTAAGGGAGATCTGCAGTATCGTCTTTTTTTATTCTTCTACCTTCCACTCTCTGGTATCAAAGATGTGAAGATGTAGTGCTTCTGAAATATATCCCAACAATTCGCAGCCTGCGATACAGTTTCCTTTTTTATCAAGAGACGGTCCGTAGATCCCGATTCCCATTTTCTTTTTCGATACACTAAGCAGGCCGCCGCCGACTCCGCTCTTAGTCGGAATTCCTGTTCTTAACGCAAATTCACCTGATCCGTCATACATCCCGCAGGTGAGCATAATGGTCTGTACCATCCGTACAGTCTGAGATGAGATCAGACGTTTTCCGGTAGATAATTGCACTCCGTCATTTGCAAGCAAAAGACCGAACATTGCCAAATCTCTTGCATTTACCGACATGGAACACATCTTTGTATAAAAGGTAACACTATCTTCTACATCGGTATCAATGATCTCCTTACTTTTTAAAAGATAGGCAATCGCCTTATTTCTTGCGCAAGTCGCCATCTCAGACTGAAATACAGCTTCGTCTACTGCAATCTCCGGATCTTCACATACGTCCTGCATATACTTCTGCATATCTTCGATGGAATAGTGGTTTACAAGCAGGCTCGCAACCGTGATTGCTCCAGAATTGATCATCGGATTAAAGGGCCGGTTACTTCGGTTATCCAGTTCTACCAGTGAGTTAAAAGCCTCCCCTGACGGCTCCACACCAACATGTTCAAACACAAACTCTGCTCCAAATGTTTCCAGTGCCAGACACAGTGCCATTACTTTGGAAATGGACTGTATCGTAAATCTGTCTTCTGTATTTCCGGTCTCAAATTGATTGCCGTCTATTGTATAAAGGCAGATCCCCAGTTTATTCTTATCTGCCTTGGCAAGCTCCGGAATATACGATGCAACACTTCCATACCGGATCACACCTTTTCCGATACGGATGGCATTTTCCAGTATTCTCATAACCTCTTCTGATTTCATCATATTCTCCTTTTCGCTCAGTCATAATCCCCTTACAACTGCTATTTTCTAAGTACTAAGATACATCATTTTCCGGCTTCAATCAACCACCATTTTTTGCTGAAACCCGACGGAATAAGATAGACAAAAAAGTGCCCGCATTGTATATTATTAGTAGTTTGAAACTGGGGAATATGCAAAGGGGAAAACGTATCATGAATCTAATTTCACAATACAAAGATCTTAGAAAAGAAAACTATGTCTTATGCTTCGGACGCTTTGTGACGGCCATTGGGGCAATGGTCCGTCCGATGCTGACGGTGATCTGTTCTCAATCACTTAATGATATATTTTGTTCCTCTGCCTTTTCCTTCAACTGCAATCACACCCTTTTTCTCCATAGCTTTCAGTAATTGTGTTGTTTTTGATTTGCCAAATGGGACATATGGTGCAATTTCACTTATTGGTTTCAGCATCGTCTTACTTAAAAATTTGTAAATCACTTTTTCGTCTTCGGTTAAATTGACATTCGTTTCAAATATCGGTAGTACAATTTTTATAGCATTTTCTGACACTTCAAATTCTGGTTTTATCAAACTCTCTGCATACAGTTGTTTGATTCGTGTAATTCCTGTTCCAAATATCTCTACTAGTCCCAGTCTGTAAAATACATTTGCAAGATTTCTATTTCTTAAAATAGATAGTTTACCTGATAAATATTCTTCTGCCGTTATTCCAGCCGGCAATCCACCAGGAGACACTACTTCTATTCTATCATCAAACATAGAAACTCTGATGTGTGAATTAATATCCCATACCCTATGAATCAAAGCATTTGCAATTGCTTCTCTGAAAGCTGCTTCCGGTATTTTCTCTACCATCTTTCTGTCAGCCCCCTGTATTACTTCATATTGGTAATAATCTCTAAATACAGCAAGTGCTTTTTCATATATTTCTAAAACCGATATATGTTCAAACGTTACTCTTTTTTGAATAATACTGATATTCTCACCGAACTTAACAATATCAATTCCTGAAAAATGATTTTTATCTGCCAAAAGTCCCGCTGCATTATTATAACCATTTATATTGTCATACAGGTTCAATGTCTTTAAAGTATCTTGATTGAAAGTTTCAATGTAAATATTTTCTTTCAGTTTACACTGTAAAATTTTAAAAGATAGCTCCTGATCTTTACAAGGTAATTCTTCGAAACTAATATTTTTTCCTTCTAATATAAGCCTTGAAAATTCCAATGTATCTACCTCTATCGTTGCTGTATCATTTCGTTTGTATGCTTTTGATTTATATAAATACGGTTTTTGAAGACCACTTTTTACAGTAAGTTTTATCGTCTGGTCATTATTCTGTATTTCAAGTGTATAGTTTGGTTGAGGTGATATACTGTCATTGATTTTATTTTCGATATCCTGACAGGCCTGTTTTACATCTGGCAATCCTTTCACATTTCCATTATCATCAACCCCAAAAAGAATTGTTCCACCATTGTAATTCGAAAAGGCACTAACTGTTTTCAAAAAAGTATTCGTAATCGTTTCCTTGAATTCTAATATTCTTGTTTCACGCATAGTAATCGTTCCCTTTCCAACCATAATGATTATATTATATGCAAAAACGTGCAAAAAATCAATCGTATTTTTTTACGATTGATTTTTTAATCAATTTTGAGTGTAGTATTATTTTTTGACCAACTGAATTATGACAACTTTTTTAATTATTCCGATCCGGTCTTCCAAAGGTATAAATAAGGTGTAAATTATTGGTTAATCCTCAAGAAATCCAATAAAATCAAGGCTTTCACAGCGTACATTAAATATTGCCGTGGCAGATGAATAATACTTTAATCATTATATTTTCCTCCTGAACTCTCTCTTTTTTCCCTATTTTACGCACTTTTTTTATTTTTTCAAGATATACTATTTTTCAAAAAAATAGCAAAAATGGAATAACATGTCAATTCAAGACCAAGTATAATAATTTTGAAGGGGCAATTGTTAGTCTCTGTTTAGAGGATGCATCACTCATCTTCATCGCTCTCAACCGTTTTTTCATCAAAATCTTCAATTGTTTCTGTATCATTTCAGCCGTCTTCACACTCTCTGCTAATATCTGCGTTGTTGCAAAACTATTGGCAACAACTTTTGATACCAAAAAACTTTCTGCCATTGCATTCATACTTTTTATCATTTCTGATTGAGTTATTCCCAAATTCATATTTGCATAAGCTTTTCCGACAGAGCTCAAAGCATCTACTACACCACTCTTATAAACAGCTGTCATTGGTTTCAGCATTTCTTGAACCTTTGCATTAAAACCTATTACAACATCTTCAAATGTATCCAATCTCTCCGAGAGACTGGGAATTTATCTGGCTCATCAACATACACGTTAAATAATATTTTTCATAAATGTTTCTTCTATTATAATTTTTTACCAATCTCCTCAAGTTCTTTCATTGCATTGACATTTTTTGCAAGTTCATCTCTGGCATTAGCATAATAGGATTTCTGGAAAAGCATATCCCATGACAGGTAGCTAGCCATACAATCAAATTGCTTGCAAATCAACTCATACTGTATACTATCAATTGGAGAACCTCCAACGATAATAACACCTACTTTTTTATTTTTCAATTGCAATCCACGACAATAGCATTTATCAATGATAAGCTTTAATTGTGCTGACATTCCCCACCAATACACTGGTGTAGCAAAAAGAATCATATCTGCTGCGGCTATTTTATCAATTGTTGGATTTGTATCATCGCTGTCTACACATCCTTTATAACATTGACAAGTTTCACACCCCTTACAAGGTGCTATATGAAGCCTATCTGGCTCAATAACTTCAATTTCATTCTTTTCCAACGCACCTTTCACAAATGCCTCTATCGCTGTCAAGGTGTTCCCTTTTCTTGCGCTTCCATTTATAATTACTATTTTCATACTGCTATCCTCCATTTACAATCCGATTTCTATAATTTAACAAGTAAACCAGTTGTCTCATTTATGTCATAAATTATAGCACAAACCTCTAAACTTCATAAAAGAAAAACTTTTTAGTATCAATTATCTGCGACATTCTGAAAATACACATTTAACTTCTACTGAAAACTCTGAAAAATGATTCAAGTTGCTTATTATCTAAGTCTTTCTCGTATAGAAATCTTATCTTCTCTCCATTCACTATATAATTCCTTGTTTTCCTCCCATAGCTCTTTTATTTCAGAACTATCGGAAAGCACAGCGTCAATAGCCACTATAGCCTTCTGTTTGAGTGGAGTAAAATCAAAAGACTTTAATGCTTTTACCCATTCAAAGTAATCTTCATCATCACATCTATATTGCTTTTCGTTAAACACACTATCAATGACTGCCGCCGATACCAGTGCATAACATCCCTCGTCATATTCAACATACTTTGCCTCAATCACAACGTCAAAATATTTTTCCATATCCGTAATAATTTCTAATGACTCTCTCAAGTCGTCCAACGCATCATAAGCTATATCGTCATCAAACACACCATAATTCCATGCGCCCATTTTAATATTCTCCTAAATTCACATTATCTCTCTACCTCAGATAACTCTTCCCAGTCTTCTCTATTGCCACATCTTTTTAGATAATCTTGACCGCCATCTACAGCAACTGCACCACACTTGCAAAACTTAAAATCATGTACAGATTTACTTTCAATTACATCTCCGCATTTCTTGCACTTTATTTTATTAACAATTATTTTCATATCTTTCACCTTTTCTTTCACCTACCATCTCTTATTGTCAGAACGCAAATAGTGTAGTATCCTCTCTTTCTATGGAAGACGAGCAAGATACAATCCACCATTTTCCTTAAGCCATTTCTGACATTTGCGGTATTCTGGAAATACACGCTCAACTTCTGCATAAAACTCTGCTGAATGATTCATTTGTTTTCTATGACAGAGTTCATGAATAACAACATAATCTATCACATCTTCTGGAAATAACATCAAAAGACAATTAAAATTCAGATTACCCTTACTAGAACAACTTCCCCAACGTGAACGCTGATTACGAATTGTAATTCTGCCATAAGTGACACCCACAAGTGGAGCATATTTCTTTACTTTTTCTGGAATTACAACCAACGCCTTCTTTGCCAGCTCCCTAATCTCATCCCTAGTAAATAGAGGAATCTGTTCTAAGTCCTTCTTTCTGTCTTGCATTTTTACTAACTGCTTCTCAATCCAGCCCCGTTTCTCATGAATGAAAGCGTTAATTTCACCACAGCTCATGCCCTTGGGAGCACGCACAAGAATACCATCCATACGTAATTCGATGGCGATTGACTTGCGGGAACTATAAATTATATTAAATTGTAACCCCTCAAAATAGTTCGCCATATCTTCGTTCTCTCCTTGCGTACAAAACTTGTTTTTAGACAATATTCAACGATTCTTCTATTTCTCCGGTACAATCTCAATCCAATATCCATCTGGATCACTGATAAAATAAATTCCCATTTTCGGATTTTCATAACAGATACACTTCATCTCCTCATGTTTCCTATGAGCTTCTTTCATATTATCAGTAATAAATGCCAAGTGTATTTCATTATCCCCTAAATCATAATGGTCTTTCTCCCAATCACGCAGCCAGGTCAGTTCCAATTGAAATCCCGTTTTTCCATCTCCCAGATAAACAAGAGTAAAACTTCCATCTTCTGCTTGCTTACGTCTTACTTCCTTTAATCCAAGTGCTTTTTCATAAAACTGAATAGATGTCTCCAGATTTTTTACGTTGTAATTATAATGTGCAAATTGAAAATTCATAATATTCCTCCTATCATATCAGCTAAATATATTATGTATACATACATTACTAAATTCCTAATCCACCTTCCACAATTCATCCGGATAAATATTCCTTGCTCTCCCAATATCCGAAAATGTATTCACCTTACTTTTAGTAGTCTTAAATTTCACATAATCTCCCACCTGAAGATCTGCAAAAGCTCCTGTCCAATAAAACAGCCAATCGCTTTCCGCTCCCATTCGATCCGGTGGCTCTGCAATATGTCCTTTGATTTTATAACATCGATACTGATCATTCTGTAAATTCCGAACACCTTCAATCACTGCCTTATAGTAACCTTCATGGTCTTTTTCAAGAATACCTTCTCCGCTTTCCAAATTTCTCAGTTTCCTCTGAAATTCCACCGCACGTTTATGAAATTCTGCTGTCTGATAAGACTCCAAAATTCCATGTGTATGAAATTCATCATAGACAGCGCTTAAAGCTTCTATGCTGTCCAATAGGCGCATCTGCATCCCCTGAAAAGGTGTATGATTTAATCTTTCAAAAGGAACTGTTACGAGAGGGAAAAATCTTTTATTCTGTCCCCATGCAGCCCCCATTTCCACAAGGCAAAAAGCACTTTTTAAATATTCTTCTGTAATCAAAGATACAAAAGCCTCACAATTTTGAAGCTGCTGTCGTATTTTCTCACTAAAATTGCCCCCTGTTTCCAGCATTTCCAAATATGCCGTGCAAAAAATATCCTGTTTTGCAATACCCATGCCAAGCTGCAAAAATTCTATAAAAGCTTCTGCCAGTTCTTTATTTTTTGTACAGTAACTGATAAATATTTTCTTCATTTTACAATACCTCCAGTTCTTTTAAAAGATGTTTTCTTTTGTTTTCATATTGTTTTTCCAGCATATATTTTTCTCTGTAAAATACAGTCTGGTTTTCTTTTAATTCCTTCCCTATTTCTCTCATTTTTTCTAAATGATATTCCGGTATTTTTAGTTTTTGGAGACTGGCATTACTTAAAATTCGGATGGTTGTTCCTGATTGTATTCGCTCCAGAGAAATTTGCCCCTGCCTGGAATTTAAGTATTCAAAAAGCACATAGGGATGATATTTTTCCGGATTAACCCGAATAAGCGTCAGATTTCCGCTAATGTATGCTTCCGGGGAATAATCTTCCACTATCGCCAGTTTCAGAGCTGTTCCTTTTGAAGTAATTAAAATATCATCCTTCTGTATTCTATATTTTCCTTTACAAACAGAATTTGTGCTTCTAACCTTGTCCGCCCCCTCATACTGAATTCTTTTTTCCTGAATATCTTTAATATTTAAAAAATATACATCGCCATCTTCTACAACATCCGCCCTTTTCGGAACTTGTGCTCCTCTTGTAATTTGTGCGATATCTTCTAATACAAGCTCGGACACAAACTCCCATTCATCTTCCTGCTGAATATATTGAGATGGCTTAAAAGAGTACTGATTTTTCTGTATCTGTTCTCTGCTGCAAACTGCACTGACTCCCTTTACTTCCCAACTATGAACAAAGATTTCCCGTACCTGTAACAATCCCGCCTCTGTAATCTCAACGGTTCTCCTTCCCTGCCGTTTAAATTCTTTGCTGATATCAATAAAAATAACCTTTCCTTTTCTTGAGCTTTCTTTATCTTTATTAAAAATCAGTAATTCTGTTCCTGCATAATATTTGGAATATAGATTTTCCGGCAATGTAATAACTGCTTCCAGCCAATCATTTACTACAATCTGCTCTCTCAAAATTTCCTCATTCACTCTGGTTAATGCTCCTGGTGTTACCAACACTGCCGCTGTACCTGTTTTTTTCAGACGATACAACACATCCTGAATAAAAATCCAGTCAGAATATATATTCTTTTTATTAAAGCAAAGCAGCCTTGGGTCTTTTTCATCGTATACTTCTGTTACATTTTGTCCTCTGGGAATGTCTAAAACAATGATGTCATAAGATTGGCTCTCTGCTGTATCCGGAATTGTCAAAATATCCCTTTCTTCAATTTCTCCATCCGGCACTTCATAAGCAGAAAAATAAAGTTGTGCTGCATCACACAAATTTCGATTTAATTCCTCTCCGTGAAAACTCACCTCTTTATTTCGAATTGTCAATCTCTTCCAAAGCTCCAATCCAAGTCCTGCTCCTCCGCAGCAAAAATCTGCAATTCTATGAGCTTTATGAAAACCAAGAATATCTACAATAAGTTTCCGAACTTCCGTCGGTGTAGGAGCATAAACATCCCATTTTCCTGCCTGTGCAAAAATCATCTGAAATAATTCAGATAACTTTCCTCCTTTTTCCAGATACTCACGAAAGAGAGAAACTTCTATTTGAAACATTTCCTCTATATCTTTATCATCAAGAATTTCCCAGCGAATAAACTGAAAAATCCTTGTAAAAGCAACACGCAAATTATATCCCTGTATTCTTTCTAAAACTTCTTTTACCCCAGCCTGTGTAATTTTCCCCTTCTCTTTCCTTTGGTTTTGACAAAATGCAAGAACCAGTGATAAATAAAATATTTGCTCCAAAGGTACTTTTCTTTTCAACTCTCTCCAGATTTCTTCTATTCTTTGCTGCATATTGCTACCCCTTCTTTATTTTCTATATTTGAAATATAACACCTTCTTATCTTAAATTCAATTATGAATTACAATACCTAATTATAAAAATAAATTACATCTGCTTTTCTTTTTTATTTTTTCTTTCTATGGAAGTCGACTAATATATACCCACCCATTCTCTTTAAGCCACTTTTGACATCTGCGGTATTCCGGAAAAACACGTTCAACTTCTGCATAAAAATCCGCAGAATGGTTCATATATTTTCTATGGCATAATTCATGAACCACGACATAATCAATCACATCATCTGGAAATAACATCAAAAGGCAATTAAAATTCAGATTTCCTTTGCCTGAACAACTGCCCCATCGTGAACGCTGATTACGGATAGTAATTCTTCCATAGCTAACACCCACAATAGGCGCATACTTTTTGACTTTTTCAGGAATACTTATCAGTGCTTGAGCCGCCAGTTTCCGTATTTCATCCATTGTGAATGGCGGAAGCTGTTCTAATGCACTTCTTTGTTCCTGAAGTTTTGCCAAATGTTTTTCAATCCAGCTTTGCTTTTCACTAAGAAATTTATTAATTTCATATCGGCTCATTCCCTTTGGAGCACGCACAATTAACTCGTCCATGCGCAATTCTATGGAAATAGTTTTACGTTTGCTGTAAATAATATTGATTTGTAAATCTTCAAGTTGATTAGTCATGTCTTTTCTCACATTCCACTGCCACCTTCATCACGCCATCTCTCTTATTTTCGAATAACTCATAGGCTTCCTCGATTTTTTCCAGCGGATATGTATGGGTAATCAGCGGTTCTGTATTTAGCTTACCTTCTGCAATCAGACATAAAATTTCTTCACAGTCGCAGCCATCTACACCTCCGGTTTTAAAAGTAAGATTTTTCCCATACATATCAGGCAGAGGCAATGTCTGTGCCTGATTATACAGGGCAACAACTGTCACAACTGCATTTGGTCTGGCACATTCCCAAGCAAGGCGGAAAGTAGAGTCTGCCCCTGCTGCTTCAATCACCACATCAGCTCCCCCATGCTCACTGTGCTTGCGGACAAATTCTTCGCAAACATTTGGTGTAACTGTCCATACATCTGAATAATGCTCCTTAATAAAACGTACTCGATTTTCATCTTTTTCACATACAATAATTCGTTTCGGTTTTTTCAGCATAACACACAGCAATGTGCAAATACCTGTTGGACCTGCTCCGATAATTAAAACTGTATCTTCCTCTTTAATTTCTGAAATTTTTGCAGCCCAAAATCCGGTAGCCAGTACATCGCCTGCCAGTAAAGCCTGTCTATCTGTAACCCTATCCGGAATTTTATTTAATCCCTGATCTGCAAAGGGTACACGAACGTATTCTGCCTGTCCTCCATCAATGCGGCAGCCAAGCGCCCAGCCTCCATTTTCGTCTGTACAATTATTTACAAACCCTTTCTTACAGAAAAAACATTCTCCACAAAAGGTCTCTACATTTACCGTTACTCGATCTCCCGGTTTTACATGCGTCACTTTAGCTCCAACTGACTCTACAATACCTACCATTTCATGTCCCACAGTAATACCCGGTACGGCACGAGGAACGCTTCCGTGTTTAATATGGATATCACTGGAACAAATACTTGCAAGTGTCACTTTGACAATCGCATCTCTCTCATGTATAATAATCGGTTTTTCTTTTTCCACAAGTTCGAATTTTCCTTCTGAAATATATGTATATGCTTGCATCCTTCCATCTCCATAGCTTTTCAAATTTTTCAATGTTTCTTTAAAATACGATTATATCATCAAAAGCTCTGCTTCTCAATTCCTTTTCCCACTATGAATTACCCTGCCCAAATCAAAAAAGATGTATCTGCGCAAAAGGAGCTGCCGTTTAAAAACAAAACGACAGCTCTCTGCTTTCTCCTTTATTTATCGGCGAATATCAACCACTCCTGTTTCCAGTGCGCCTTCTGTAAATTCCAGATTTCCGCCATAAGTAGACAAATTCAAATACATCTTATCTAAATCATTTTCATTTACAATCCATGCCATAGATACATCTATACTCTCTCCCGGCCGTAAAGACAGTATATAATTGCTTCCTCCGTAATTTTCTCTTACGCTTCCGTACCGCATCTCTGCTGCACGGGCAACACTGCTTCCTTCTACATAATCACATTCTTTTTCTGAATTACTACAAAGATTATAGATAGAATATTTTTCATCTTTATCCTGTAATAACATAATATTTCCGTTATACATCATGTGATTTATTATAAAATCACTGTTATTCTGATAAGTTACTGTTACATATACAAGCTTCTGCTTCAACTTTTCTGTCTTTACCACCTCATCCAGTGTTTCTATGCCATCTCCTCTTTTTATATAAGAAAGTGTATTTTCCACCAATTTCTCATCTAAAAGACTTAAATCATCTGCTGTCTGAACAGAATAAACCTTCACAGAAATGTCATCTGTGGAAATATATTCCCCTGCTTCATTCTCCCCTGAGCCTTCCATTTGAAAGGTTTCTCCTACATCAAAAATTTCCAATTCATTTTTAGGAACTTCTGTAATAATTTTCACTTTTCTTCTTATTGATGAATATCACAATATTCTTTCACTTCGCCACGCATAAAATGCTTCCTGCAAAGCGGAACATACAAATCATTAGCTCCCAAAGCGATTTGTTCTCCGTCCCGTACGATTTTTCCATCCACAACTCTGGCATTAAAATGCGCTTTTTTCCCGCACCAGCAAATAGTGGGGATTTCCTCAATCACATCCGCTAATTCAAATAGGCGTTTTGCGCCTTCAAACAGCTTACCCTGAAAATCTGTTTTCAGCCCATAGCAAAGCACCGGTATATTGTACACATCACAAATTTCTGCCAGCCAATCGATTTGCTCCGCCGATAAAAAATTTGCCTCATCCACTAAAATTGCATCATATTGATTACTTTCTATGTGAAAATCCTCGACTAAAATACATTCTGCCTGTAAACCAATCCTTGATTTTACAATATTAATGCCGTCTCTTACATCAATGCGAGGTTTCAAAATAACAGGGCGTTTTCCTCTCTCTAAATAATTATAATGAACCATCAGTAAATTGGCAGTCTTGCTGCTTCCCATAGCTCCGTAGCGAAAATATAGTTTCCCCATTTTTTCCTCCCTTCTATATTCCGCAAAAAAGGACGCCACTTATGACGTCCCTTTCCCATTTATAAGAGCTGAAAATGGGACTCGAACCCACGACCCCTTCATTACGAGTGAAGTGCTCTACCAACTGAGCTATTCCAGCAGTCTTACAAATACTAATTTTAATCGACTTGCATCTTATTGTCAAGAACTTTATTTACCGCAATGTCCGCCACAGTGATGATTTTCTCCTTTGTGTTCTCCACATTCTCCTTCATGATGGTGATGATTGCACATGGTATCCGGATTATAATTTAATGTTCCTCCCAAATATGCTTCCACCTGTGCGTCTGCGTTTCCGCATGCTCCCGGGAACAGGCGAATTCCCGCTTCTGCCAGTGCATTTCTTGCGCCTCCGCCAATACCTCCGCAGATTAAAACCTCTGCTCCTAATTCTTTTAAAAATCCTGCCAATGCGCCATGTCCGCTGCCATTTGTATTTACCACTTCTGAGGAAACAATCTTTCCTTCTTCTACATGGTAAATTTTAAACTGTTCTGTATGACCGAAATGCTGAAAAACTTCTCCATTTTCATAAGTAACTGCAATTTTCATAGTATAAGCTCCTTTCTTGCCTCTGCCCTTTCCTTTTGTTTCTTCTATTAAAAAATTTCCTCCACGAATACGAAGTCCGGCTGCTTCCACCAAAAATCTGGCTGTTTTTTTTCTTGCCTCCGTATAAAGGCTCTGCACCGTTGCTCTGGCAATTCCCATCTCCTGTGCACACTCTGCCTGCGTCATCCCTTCATAATCCAGAAGACGAAGGGTTTCGTATTCCTCCACAGACATTTCAATTTCATGGCACTGTTCTGCTCTTCCCTTTGGAAAAAAACTGTCACAGACAGGCTCTCTCTTTACTCGTTTTGGTTTGTTTGGTCTTGGCATAGGCTTTCCTCTCTTTTTATTGTTGGCATATACTTATTATTGCACTATTATTAGTATATGTCAATAATCATTTTAGATAAAAGAAGAAGCCATTAAATTAAGCTTTTTCTTTGTGCTTAATTCAACAGCTTCTTTGTGTTACTATTTCTCTATTCTATTTCCTCTTCTCTGTCATTTGTCAGCTTCAATTTATCCAGAATATAGAAAATCAAGCTTAAAATCATTCCCACAATACATGCTAGAACCATTCCTGTCAGCTCAATCTCGCCAATGCTGATTTTAATGCCGGACAAGCCTGTAACGAAAATAACAGAAGTCAGCGCCATATTTCTGGAACGGCTGTAATCCACTTTTCCGTCTACCAGAATACGAATACCGGATGTTCCAATCATACCGTAAAGCAGGAAAGAAATTCCGCCGATAATCGGACTTGGAATTGTCTGAATAAGCGCTGTCAGCTTTCCAATGAAAGAGCAAATGATAGAGAGCACTGCGGCTCCTCCGATGACATATACACTGTATACCTTTGTCATTGCCATAACGCCAATGTTTTCCCCGTAAGTGGTAGTTGGCACAGAACCGATAAGACCGGAAAGCATTGTTGAAAAATTATCCGCAAACATAGAGCGGTGCAGTCCCGGATTTTTGATTAAGTCTCTTCCGATAATTTTTCCGGTTACAATCTGATGTCCGATGTGCTCGGAAGCCACTACCAGAATAACCGGCAAAATAATTAAAATTGCTTCCACATTAAATTTCGGTGTTGTAAAATTCGGCAGTGAAAAGAAGGCTGCTTCCGCTACCGGTGTAAAATCCACAATTCCGCAGAGGATTGCTGCAACATATCCTGCCAAAATTGCAATCAAAATCGGAATAACCGACAAAAATTTTCGGAATACTACGGAGCCAAATACCGCAACACCAAGGGTCACTAAAAATACAATTACACTTTCTGTCTGAATTTTTTCATCTAGCAGGCCTGCATTTTTTGCAGCAGTGCCGGAAAGCTCCAGACCGATAAGCGCTACTACCGGTCCCATTGCTGCCGGCGGAAGCACCACATCAATCCAATCTGAACCAAACTTATAGATAATCAGTGATAAAATGCAGCCGCAAAGACCAACAACAACAAATCCCCCCAGTGCATATTCATAACCAAACTTGCCCATAACCACCAAAGACGGGGCAATAAATGCAAAGCTGGAGCCCAAATATGCAGGCGCCTTTCCTTTTGTTATCAAGATAAACAATAAGGTTCCGATACCGTTCATAAAAAGAACAATTGCAGGGTTCATGCCAAATAAAGACGGAACCAACACAGATGCGCCAAACATGGCAAACATGTGCTGAATACTTAGCGGAATTAAAAGCTTTGGCGGCACTTTTTCTTCCACTTGGATAATTTTACGATTTTCCACACTTTTTCTCCTTTTTCTTTTTATCCGTACTATATTAGCATGAATTGTGTCAAAATACTACAACAATTTCATTTATACCTGAAATTCAAAATATCGTACCGCATTCTTATAAGAAATGCCCTTTACAATTTTCTCTAAAGTCTTCCTATCATTTGGATATTCTCCATTTTCCACCCAGCCTCCAATCAAATCGCAGAGAATTCTGCGAAAATATTCATGGCGGGGATATGAAAGAAAGCTTCTGGAGTCTGTAAGCATACCGATGAAATTCCCCAAAAGCCCCAGATTTGCCAGAGAAATCATCTGCTTTCTCATACCGGTTTTATTGTCATTAAACCACCACGCAGAACCATGCTGTATTTTCCCCACTGCATCGCTGTTTTGAAAACATCCGATTATCGTTCCAATAAGCTCATCATCCTTTGGATTTAAACTATATAAAATTGTTTTCGGCAGATTTTTTCTCTCATTTACTGCATTTAAAAAATCTGCCAACTGTGTTCCCGAAGCAACGTCTCCCATACAGTCAAAGCCCGTATCTGCTCCGATTTTTTCATACATCTTTCCGTTATTATTTCTCTTGCATCCATAGTGAATTTGCATTACCCAATTCAGTTCTTCATATTTTTCTGCCAGAAAAAGCATACATGCTGTTTTAAAGCTTGTAGCGTCTTTTGCGGAAATGTCCTTCTTATGCAGACGGGCAGAAAAAATCTTCTCAATTTCCTCCTCTTTGGCAGGGGCATAAACCATAAAATCCAAACCGTGGTCAGAAATCCGGCACCCCATACGCTTAAAGTATTGAAGCCTTTTTCCCATTGCTTTTTTCAAATCCTGAAAGCTTTGAATTTCTATATGTGCCGCCCTTGAAAGCTCTTTCAAATACTTTAGATAATCCGGTTTTTCTATATTTAAAATTTTGTCCGGTCTCCATGTAGGCAGTACCTGTATGTCAAAGCTCTCCTCTTCTTTTATTCTTTTATGCCACTTTAAAGCATCCACAGGGTCATCGGTGGTACAGAGCAGCTTCACATTTGACTGTTTTATCAGGCTTCTGGCGCTCATATCTGCTTCTTTTAATTTGTGATTACAAAGCTCCCAAACCTCCTGCGCCGTATCTCCATTTAAGATACCCCCATAGCCAAAATATCTCCGAAGCTCCAAATGACTCCAATGATACAGGGGATTTCCGATTGCCATTTCCAGCGTTTCCGCCCATTTTTGAAATTTCTCCCTGTCCGGAGCATCTCCTGTAATATAATATTCCTCCACTCCATTTGCACGCATCTGACGCCATTTATAATGGTCGCCTCCCAGCCATAGCTGCGTAATATTTTCAAATCTTCTGTCTTCTGCAATTTCCCTTGGCTGAATATGACAATGATAATCTATAATCGGCATTTTTTCTGCAAAGCTATGATACAGCTCCTTTGCCGTGTCGGTAGACAGCAAAAAATCCTCATCCATAAACACTTTCATAAGTCTCTCCCTAGATTTTTTAAAATTTATCCTGTATCTAAGGATTTCCCGACTTTCTCGGTTTTATTCCGTTACCACTGAAGCAGCGTGCTTCCCCATGTAAGTCCTGCTCCAAATCCGGCAAGGACAAGAATATCTCCTTTCTCCAGCTTTCCCTCCCTGTTCATTTCGTCCAGTAAAATAGGAATACTGGCAGCGGAAGTATTTCCGTATTTCTGTATGTTCATAGGAAATTTTTCTTCTTTTTCCCTCAGCTTTTTGGCAACGCCGGAGAGAATTCTGCTGTTTGCCTGATGAAGCACATAATATTTTACCTTTTCCTTTTCTATGTTTCCTTTTTCCAGAACCTCTTCAATACAGTCCGGAACAGTTTTCAAAGCAAACTTGAATACCTCCTGCCCATCCATCTGAAGATAAGAGCTTCTTTTCTCATACCCCACAGAACAGCTTAAAACCTTGCCTCTGCTGCCGTCTGCATACTGCACAGAAGAAAAAAGTCCCGTTTCCGATGCTTCCAAAACCACTGCGCCTGCTCCGTCTCCAAATAAGACACAGGTTCCCCTATCCTTCCAGTCTACAAAGCGTGTCATGATATCTGCCCCGATTACCAATACCTTTTTATAAACCCCGCTGTTAATATAAGCATAAGCTGTATTTAATCCAAACAAAAAACCTGCACAAGCCGCACTCATATCAAAAGCCGCTGCATTTTCTGCGCCTAAAGCAGCCTGTACCTGACACGCCGTACTTGGAAAAAATGTATCCGGAGAACAGGTTGCCACAAGAATTAAATCAATTTCTTCTGCCTTTATCTTTGCAGACTGTAACGCTTTCCTCGCTGCTTCACAAGCCAGACCTGCCGTTGTTTCTTCTTTGGCAATTCTTCTTTCCTTTATTCCCGTTCTGGTCACAATCCATTCATCACTGGTATCAATAAATTTTGTAAAATCATTATTTTTCATGCAATACGCAGGAATAGCGCTTCCTGTCCCGATAATCTTCGCTGTCATAATTTCTCCTTATTTATATTTAATATTTCAAATATTTTGTATATCAAACTATTTTCTTAAAGTATACATAGCTTTCATACGTTTGTCAATAAAAACGAAAAAAGATGACAGCCCTATTGACCGTCATCTTTATAAATCTTCTTAATCTCCTGTGACAATTCTCTGTTTAAATCATCTAAATCAATACCAATTCCGGGTCCCATATAAGGCATCTGGCTCTGCTTATCGTATTGTTTTTTTCCGATTTCGTATTCCTGCGTTTCATCAAAATCCTCATGCTCTGTCACATTCAATTCGTCATCGTCATAATCCTCTTCGTCAAAAACATCCTGCTGATATTTTTTCTTTTTTACCGCTGATTTTTTATTATTATCGCTGCTGTTCTTATTCCTTGTACTGTGGCTTACTTCCTTGACCTTTGTCTTTTTCACCACTTTTTTCTTCTTTCTTCCGCTTGGCAGGCGAAACAGCTTTGATTCCCAGTCCTTACCCTTCATAAAAGGTGCTGCCTGCACTG
This sequence comes from Blautia hansenii DSM 20583, assembly GCF_002222595.2. Taxonomy (NCBI): domain Bacteria; kingdom Bacillati; phylum Bacillota; class Clostridia; order Lachnospirales; family Lachnospiraceae; genus Blautia; species Blautia hansenii. The sequence continues at coordinate 1,191,315 of NZ_CP022413.2, read as the reverse complement.
CTATACCAATAGCCGCCATAATAAGTCCTAACAGCAGTTCTCCTGCTCCCGCATCCTTCTCCAGCATTTCCATCATCAGGTGAATACCTCCCAGACCTCCGCAAAGAGCTGTAATGCCAATCACCATTTGCTTCTCGTAACCCAGCGCAAAGGTTCCTGCAAAGAGTCCGATAATCAGAGCAATAAAATGCTGTGTAAGCCCTGCATCCTGAAAAAAGGAAACAACAATACTGTATCCCAGTGCAGTACACATAACAAATACACCAAACTTATATAAAAGCCATGCCAGAAGGCCGAAAATCAAAGCGCCTGCTGCCGCCGCAACTCCTGCCATCATTTTATCCTGCAAAAAATACAAACCTGCTCCGAAGCCGACTCCTCCTCCCATAAAGATACCTAAAATACATCCCCATACCTTTCGTAAACGATATCCCATAAAACAGTTTAAAAAAGCAAATACCGTTCCAACGAGATAAATCAGTATCATATATTCTTTTGGTACAAAGCTCCATAACCCCTTAATCAATTCTAAGATCTGGTCTCCCTGTATATTCATAAATCCTTTACATTCCTTTCAGATATACGTGCTTAATATACTTCAGTGTTTCTTTCTCCCCTCTGTCTGCCAACATTCTGAGCAAAAATTCCAAGTCCTCATTGGTCTTTTCATGGACAAACCACAGCTTTTCTTTGCTTTTCAGGAAATACTCCAAAGGCGCTGCGTCTGTATAAGTGTCCGGATGATAATTTCTCGATGCGCTAATTCTGTCCATGACCATTTCCGCAATATACTTTCTGGGCATAGGTACTCCCTGAATAACTGTATCGCAGTCAATTCCGTAATCCACCCAATGCTCAAAATGATGCTTGTTCCTTCCGTAGTGATGGATCCACGCAGTCGATAAACCTGTGGCTTCCCGCTCTGCATTATTGGGGCTTCTTGTTCCCTGATAATATTTGCATCCCACAGAAAATTCTGTCCAGGAATACTTTGATAAATCATGAAGCAGCCCTTGCTTATAAAGTCCTATTTTAAAGCAATATTTCATCACTAAAAGCTTGTGCCTTGTAATCGTTTTAAAATGCTTCCAAATCCGCATACGTCCTGTTCCTGCTTTCCTGCTAAAATCATAACTGTCCTCGGAGGTACTTCTATGGTTTTTCCTGTAACCTCTGTTCCCTCCGAAATTTTTTCTTCTTTCTCTGTTTCTGTGCTGAGAAGTACCTGCCATTTTATCTCATTTTCTGCTCCCGGAAGTGCAATTTCGTGCTCAATCCAGTGGAAATTAAATGCTAAAAACAGAAATTCAGAAGCCTTTCCCGCATATTCATTGCAATACATAATGCCTAAAGAACGGGTATCCTTATCCTTTTCTACATACCATGCCTGTTTTCCGTGATAGGACATATCCGGATAACCGAGCGCCTGATAATCACTGCCCTTCAGTTCTTTTTCCCAATGTAAAATAGGATTTTCCTTTCTGATTTGAATGGCTCTTTTTACAAATTCCCAGAGTTTTTCCTGATTTTTTCTTCCATTCCAGTCAATCCATGACAATTCATTGTCCTGACACCACACATTGTTATTTCCTTTTTGTGTATTTCCCCATTCGTCCCCTTGGAAAATTAAAGGCGTTCCTTGACTGAACAATAAAAGAGAAAAGGCATTTTTCATCTGTTTTAAACGGAGCTCTTTAATGGATGTTTTTCTGGTTGAACCTTCTGCGCCGCAATTCCAACTGCAATTATAAGAAATTCCATCCTGATTGCCTTCCCCATTTGCCTCATTGTGACGTTCTTCATAAGAAACCATGTCCATGACCGTAAAGCCATCCTGATCTGCCATGTAATTGATAACGCCATTACACAGAGGATTTCTTTTCTGACGGAACATAAATTCCTCCGTCATATTTTCATCGCCTTTTAGTACGTGGCGCATGGAATATAAAAAACCTTCGTTATATTCTGCCGCATTTTTGAATTTCGGCACTTTCCCATGAAAAACACAGCTGCCGTCTATGTCATGGAAAAACAGCTTACAGTCTGCAAGCAGCGGATCTTTCATAAAAAGCTCCTGCGATATCCCTTCTCCCATAATATGAAATCCATCAATGTGATAGGTGATTTTCCAATATCGGAGAACGTCCAGCATTTTTGTAAGAGCTGTGTGTTTTCCGAAGTAAAATTCCATCATACATTCCAAGCCTGCCTCATGGAAAGCATTTACCATGTCCGCAAATTCTTTTGCCGGATTTTGTGTTGCGCAAAAAGCTGCCTTAGGTGCAAAGTAACAGGCATCTTCCGTATACCCCCAACAGTTTACTCTCTTATCTGCTGCGGCTTCTTCTGCCGGATGCTCCCCTGCTTTTCCTCTTATGCGGGGCTTTTGAATTTCTCTGTATTCATAAGCCGGCATCAGCAGAACACCGGTAATGCCCAAATCTTTTAAATATTCAAGCTTTTCCTGAACTCCCTGAAAAGTCCCCTTGTGTCTGACTTTAGAGGTTTTGCTTTTTGTAAAGCTTCTCACCTGCAATTTATACAAAACAGAATTACAAAGCTCTATGGGAGTAAATGCTCCGTCGCTCCATGAAAATTTATTTTCCAGATACCCGCAACAGATATTTTCGTCTTTCTCTCCAAAAGAAGCTGTGTGATATAAGATTTTTGCATAATCATCCTGTACCACTTCTCCGTTTATTTTATAATTATATTTCAGAGGATGTTCACAAATCCCCTTCACTGCCATAGAAAGAAGATTTCCCTTTCTTCCCTCCTGTAAAAAGGGAATTTCCAAAACTCCCTCTTTCGTATAAAGCAACAGAGAAGCTTCTGCGTCCTTTTCTGCCTCTAATGTAAATATAAATCCGTCTTTTTGTTTTTCCACACCCTTTGTCCACATATTTCCCGGTGCTGTTTCTATTCTTTTTTCTCCGCGCATACTTCCTCCATATAATCATATACTGCCGGGGCATCCTTTTCATCTGTCAAAGTCACCAGAACGTCTCCCGGAAACAGTATGGTTCTTCCTTTCGGTATCAATTCATTTCCACCTCGTTTTATGGATACCAGAAGGCAATTTTTCGGCCATTCAATCTGCTGTATCATTTTGTCCTGCAATAAGCTGTTATGGCAAATCACAAATTCCTGCAAAATCTTCTCTCCCGTACCTTCTGGAAGCTTTTCTCCACGTCTCTTTAACAATCCGCTTAAAAGACTCTCATAAATCGGTTCTGACTTCAATGCGGAAGCCACCAGATATGCCACAATGGACACCAAAGACATGGAAAGCATCTGGCTTACCTGCCCTGTCATCTCAAAAATCAAAATAATTCCTGTAATGGGCGCTCTTACAATGGCTGTAAAATATCCTGCCATGGCAAGAAGAACCATGTTGCTGATATAAGAAGCGTCCAGTCCCATATACTGCACTGCAAAGGTACTGTAAGCTCCTCCTAAAAGCGCTCCCAACACTAAAAGCGGAAAGAAAATTCCTCCCGGCGCTCCTGAACCAAAGCAAATCAGCGAAAACAGAAATTTCGCCGCAAATAAAATCAAAAGAGAGGTAAGCATCAGATTTCCTTCTGCCGCCATATCAATAAGAGCATGTCCGCTTCCCAAAATCTGAGGCATAACAAGCCCTAATACGCCTGCAAGAAAAAAAGGAATAAAAAGCCGTGTTGTCTCATTTAATTTTTTTGATTTCAAATACAATCCCTGTACCCACATGGTCATCTTATTATAAAAAGCGCCCATAATACCTAAGATTACACCTAAAATCACAATATGCCAGTAATACTGAGGGGGCATTTCTGTTCCCACATCAAACTGGAAAACCGGCTGAAATCCCATAAACTGGCTGGAAATATAATCTGCCGTAATCGATGCAGTCATAACAGAAATTAAAACCGATACGGAAAAGTTTTTATGTATTTCTTCCAGAGAAAACATCACTCCTGCTAGCGGCGCATGAAAAGCTGCCGCAAGTCCCGCACTTGCTCCACAGGTAATTAAATATTTTTCTTCTGTTTTTCCTCTGTCCAGAGTTTGAGAAACTGCTTTTCCCGTCATAGCGCCAATTTGTATAGACGGGCCCTCTCGCCCAAGGGAAAGTCCTGCAAACAAAGAAAGAAAACCACCCAGAAATTTTGCAGGCAGCACACGCTGCCACACCTGATTTAATTTCCCCATCATTTCTCCCTCTACCTGAGGAATACCGCTTCCTGAAATCATGGGTTCGTATTTCACCAGTTTTCCTACAATACAGGCGATAACAAACAATGCCACAAACCATAAAACCGCTGCAAAAGGTTCTTGTCTGGCATATTCTAATACTTTATTCATACCTTTACCGGCATATTCCAAAATAACACGGTATAAAAGCACCACAAGCCCTGCAACAGCGCCCACTAAAAATCCCTCTGCTGTCAGAATTGTCTTAAAACGCTCTGCTCTTTTCATCAAATGTGTTGTATCTTTCTCCAAGCTGCTTCCCCCTCTCATGCAAATGCGCAAAAACTATTCATTTTCCATTATACGTGTCTGCAAATGAAAATGCAAATCCTTTCTGTATTGCATTCCCTTTCTGTATCTGGTAAAATATTTTTAAAACTTAAATGAGAAAGAGGTTAGAAAATGAGCGAAAAAACATATACAACAGATATTGAAAGCTGTAACCCAAGCGATTGCGCTTCCTGTACTGCAAACTGCTCCAGCGCAGGGGGAAATAATCAGGGAACCATCCCAAAAGTTCCAAATCCTACAATTAAATTAACTCTGGAAGACGACACAGTTTTAGAATGCGCGGTACTGACTACTTTTCCGGTGGAAGGCTTTGGAGAATATATTGCACTTGTGCCGTTAAATGAAAATGGAAAAAATACAGACGGCGAAACATACTTATTCCGCTACGCAGAAGAAAATGACGCACCGATTGTTACTAATATCGAAAGAGAAGATGAATACATGGCTGCGGCAGAAGCATTCCATGATTTCATTGCCAATTTAAAATCAGAAGCAGAGCTGGAAGAAGAAGGCGAAAATTAATTTCTGAAAATACATTTCTACATCATGATATCAGGGTCGTAAAGGTTTTCTTCATGACCTCTTGACCCTGATATTCTATAATAATTATAAGTCTATACTTGGAATTTTCACTTCCATATCTACGTCTTTTGTGTAATCCACTCCTGCCAAATGAAAACCAAACATCTGATAAAAGTCTTCCCAATATCCTTCAATATCAGAAATTTCTGTCACATTTTCTGTTGTCACCTGTTTCCATGCCTCTACGACCTTCCGCTGTACTTCTTCTGACAGCTCCCAGTCATCCATACGAATTCTACCTTCTGCATCTGTCGGCACGCTTTCTTTAAAAAGCTTTTCTTTAAAAAGACGTGAAATCTGCTCTATACATCCTTCGTGGTTTCCCACTTCTTTCATAACCTTATATAAAATGGCAAAATACAGCGGTACAATGGGAATAGCTGCACTTGCCTGTGTTACCAATGCTTTATTTACGGAAACATACGCCTGAAGTTTTGGAAATTTCTCTCTCATAACCTTTGCCGTATTTTCCAAATGGCGTTTTGCCTGTCCGATTGTCCCGTCAAAGTAGATAGGATAAGTAAGCTCCGGCCCAATATAAGAATATGCCACAGTCAGTGCATTTTCTTCTATGACGTCTGCATCCTTTAATGCCTCTATCCATTCCATCCAGTCCTCGCCGCCCATAACCTTTTTCGTTCCCTGTATTTCTTCCGGCTTGGCAGGTTCAACTGTTTTCTCTACAATAGTATTATTTCTTAAATCCAGACTTTTTTCTGTAAAGGCTTCTTTTGTTGTTTTTAAGGAAGACACCCATAAATTTCCGTTTTTGTCTGTACGTCTGGGAGCTGCAAGACTGTAAATCACCATATCTGCTTTTCCCCAGTCTTTCTTAATTAAATCAATGGTCTTTTCCTTTATTTCGCAAGAAAAGGCGTCTCCGTTTATTGATTTTGCGTAAATCCCCGCTTTATGTGCTTCTTCCTCAAAAGCTGCCGTATTATACCAGCCCGGTGTAGCTGTGCGTTTTCCGTTTGACGGCTTTTCAAAGAAAATTCCTATGGTCGCTGCCTCGCAGCCAAAGCCTGCCGTAATTCTGCTTGCCAGACCATAGCCTGTGGAAGCCCCGATAACCAGCACCTTTTTCGGCCCTTTCTTTATATTCTGTGCTTTTACATAGGCAATCTGCTGTTTTACATTTTCTCTGCACCCTTCCGGATGTGCCGTAGTACAAATAAATTCTCTTACCTTTGGTTCTATTATCATGCTTTTATCCTCCCGGAGCGAAAACTATTATGATTTCCAATTATTTTGACTCTCAAAATATATTATCATAAAAAAAGATAACATGCAAGTGCTTCCTTTCTCACATGCTATCCTTTTCTTTTATTTTCCCGTTGTACTTCCAAAACCGCCATTTCTTACAGCAGTTGCGTCATCATCCACAGTAATTCCATATTCTAAGAAAATCCCCTGTGCAAAGCCGGTTCCTGCCTGCACCTGAACAGTCTTGCCTTCATTTGAGTCATTTGTAATTTTAATAAAAATATGCCCCTCGTTATCTGAGTAGAAATAATCACTGTCAATAATTCCCACTGTGTTGTTTAACTGCAAACGGAATTTAAAGCCTAGTCCGCTTCTTGGATATAACTTTAATACCCAGTCATTTTCCATTTCCGCACGAATACCCGTAGGAATTTTTATGCTTTCTCCCGGTTTTAATTCAAAATCCACAGGACTGAAAAAGTCGTATCCTGCACTTCCTGCTGTTGCTCTTCTGGGCAGCTTTAATGTGTTATAAACTTCCTTTGCTTCTGCTTCGCTTCTGTCTGCAAAGCAATCCAGAAATCCCTCTGCAAACTGCTCTTCGCTTACTTTATGAAATTTTGCAATTCTTCTCATTTTTCCTCCTAGGTGTGTAATACCACTGTTCCTGTTTTCAAGGACTGCTGCACATCAATAACTCTTTGATTGGAGCTGCCCTTCCATTTCAAAGAAACGTCTTTTTTCTCTTCTATAAATTCTCCGTCTACCAGTACATCAACATATTGCAGAATATCCATTTCTACAATGCTTTCCCACAAAGAACCGGTGTACAGCCAGATGGTTTTCTTAGGATATTTTTCTTTAATCTCCTTTGCCAGCTCTGTTATATCCGCCACGTTCCCCCAGTATAAAGGGTCGCCGCCGGAAAAGGTAACTCCTGCAATATAGCTTTGATTTAACTGCTCAAAAATTTCTTCCTTTGCAGCCTCATCAAATTCCAGCCCGCTGTTCGGGTCCCATGTCACGGGATTTTGACAGCCCTTGCAGCCGTGGTCGCAGCCTGCTACCCACAAAACAGTCCGAAGCCCATCACCATTTAACATATCGTCCTTTGTAATATTATGATAACGCATATTCTTCACCTCTGTACTTTTCTGTTTAAGGAGAAAAAGGGGGCACATTTTGTCATGCTCCCCTTCTTAATCTCTATATTTCTTTATGCTTCTTCCGGAACATCCTTCATGCTGAAGCTGATACGTCCCATTTTGTCTTTTCCAAGACAAACAACTTTTACAACATCACCGATAGAAAGTACGTCTTCTACCTTTTCAATTCTTTCTTTTGAAATTTTAGAAATGTGTACCATGCCTTCTTTTCCCGGTGCAAACTCTAAAAATGCTCCGAATTCTTTGATGCTGATAACTTTTCCTGTGAAAATCTGACCTTCCTGATAGTCGGTTGTAATGGTCTTGATATATTCCACTGCTTTGTCCATCATGTGCTGGTCTGTTCCGCAGATAGATACGCCGCCATTGTCATCAATATCAATTTTTACACCTGTTTCGTCGATAATTGCGTTAATGGTCTTTCCTCTCTGACCTACCACATCGCCGATTTTTTCAGGGTCAATCTGAATTTGAACAATCTTTGGTGCATATTTGCTTACTGTTTTTCTCGGAGCAGGAATACATTTTTCCATAACCTCTGTTAAGATGTATTCTCTTGCTTCTTTTGTTCTTGCGATTGCTTCTTCAATAATCTGTCTTGTCAGACCGTGGATTTTAATATCCATCTGGATTGCAGTAATACCATCATGTGTACCTGCTACCTTAAAGTCCATATCGCCGAAGAAATCTTCCAGTCCCTGAATATCCGTCAGTACAAGGTAATCATCATCTGTCTCTCCTGTAACCAGACCACAGGAAATACCTGCTACCGGCTTCTTAATCGGCACACCTGCTGCCATTAAGGACATGGTAGATGCACAGATACTTGCCTGAGATGTAGAACCATTGGACTCAAAGGTTTCAGAAACCGTACGGATTGCATAAGGGAATTCTTCTACTCCCGGAATAACCGGTACTAAAGCTCTCTCAGCCAGCGCACCGTGTCCGATTTCACGGCGTCCCGGTCCTCTTGACGGTTTTGTTTCACCGACAGAGTAAGATGGGAAGTTATAATGGTGCATATAGCGTTTGCTTACTTCAAATTCATCCAGTCCGTCTAATCTCTGTGCTTCGGATAACGGAGCCAGAGTTGTAATGGTACAAATCTGTGTCTGACCTCTTGTAAACATAGCAGAACCGTGTACTCTCGGAATAATATCTGTTTCTGCTGCCAGCGGACGGATTTCTGTAATGGCTCTTCCATCCGGACGTTTGTGGTCTTTTAAAATCATTTTACGAACTGTCTTCTTCTGATACTGGTAAACAGCCTCTCCTAATACAGCCAGCCATTCTTCGTTTTCAGCAAAAGCTTCTTCTAATTTTTCTGTAATCACACGGATATTTTCTTCACGAACCTGTTTTTCATCTGTAAATACAGCTTCTTCCATTTCTTCCGGTGTTACGATTTCTTTGATTGCAGCAAATAATTCCTCCGGAACTGCACAGCTTTCATAGCTATGTTTTTCTTTTCCGCACTCTGCAACGATTTTATCAATAAATGCAATAATTTCCTGATTTACTTCATGTGCTTTGAAAATTGCCTCAATCATTTTTGCTTCAGGAATTTCATTTGCTCCTGCTTCAATCATAATAACCTTTTCTCTTGTAGAAGCAACGGTAAGCTGAAGGTCAGAAATTTCTTTCTGTGCCAGAGAAGGGTTTACAACCAGTTCTCCGTTTACCATACCAATCTGTGTTGCCGCACAAGGACCGTCAAACGGAATATCAGAAATACAAGTTGCAATAGAAGAACCCAGCATTGCAACAACTTCCGGATTGCACTCAGAGTCCACTGCCATAACCATGTTGTTTAAGGTTACGTCATTTCTGTAATCCTTTGGGAACAGAGGACGCATTGGTCTGTCAATCACACGGGAGGTTAAAATAGCATGCTCGCTTGCTTTTCCCTCTCTTTTGTTAAATCCACCCGGAATTTTACCTACTGCATACATTTTTTCTTCATATTCTACGCTTAATGGGAAGAAATCAATTCCTTCTCTTGGTTTGTCAGAAGCAGTAGCCGTAGACAATACGGTTGTATCGCCATAACGCATCAATGCAGCGCCGTTTGCCTGCTTTGCCACACGTCCTATATCAACTGTCAGTATTCTTCCTGCCAGTTCCATTGAAAAACTTTTGTACATACTTTCATCTCCTTTTTCTTTTTACAGCAAAACCTGTCCGAAACAACTGAAAAACACACTTTTTCAAATGTTCTTTTCAGTGGTCTCGGTATCAGAATTTCTTTGCTGCTGTTCTATCTGCGGCACATTTTATACGCAGTGCCTTGCGTGAAAAAAAGGGCGGAAAACCTTCCGCCCCGTTCTCTGGTTCTGATTATTTTCTAAGACCTAAACGCTCAATTAAAGAACGGTATCTTTCAATATCAGTTTTTTTCAGATATGCAAGTAATCCACGTCTCTGACCTACCATTTTCAGAAGACCACGTCTTGAATGATGATCTTTGTGGTTTACTTTCAAGTGCTCTGTAAGCTCCTGAATTCTTGCTGTTAATACAGCTACCTGTACTTCCGGTGAACCTGTATCACCTGGTGTTCTTGCATATTCTGCCATGATTGCCTGTTTCTTTTCTTTAGAAATCATTTTGTTTTCCTCCATTATTTTAATCTAATCGCCGGTAATTAAGGAATGGTTGGAGAGTCCAATTTCTGAATTACGGCTAATTTCAACGTTTTGAGTATAGCATATCGCACATTGCTTGTAAAGAGATTTTATGAAATAAAAAATCTTGCTCCGCTTACAGCATGGGCTCTGTACAAATCAGAAACTTTAATTCCCGAAGCCGAGCTGCTGGCATGTACTACTTTTCCGTTTCCGATATACATCACCACATGATAAACAGAACCGTTTTCCGCATAAAAAATCAAATCACCGGGCAAAGCCTCCTCCACAGAAATTCTGGTTCCTGCGTTTGCCTGATCTGCTGCAACTCTTGGCAGAGAAATACCAAACTGCTTATAAATGCTCTGCACAAATCCGGAGCAATCTGCTCCGTTTGTCAGGCTTGTTCCTCCCCATACGTAAGGATTTCCCACAAATTGCAGAGCAAAGTCTACTATTTCCTGCCGTTTTCCTCCTATGGATGCAACTGCGGCTACATTTTCCTTTTGCTGCAAGGAATAAGCATATTTCATTTCTTTTTGATTTGTAACCGTTAAATATTCTTCTTTTGTAAATCCTGTTTCCAAATAATCGCAAAAAACATATCCTGAAATTTCGTCTGAAGTAATGTAACACCAGTCTCCCTCCCGGCGTTCAACCTCGCAATATCCGTTCTTAGGAAGCTGTGCCAAAACCGGATGCTGAGTTCCTGCTCCTTCTCGGATATTTAAGCATGTATTTACATCTGCATAAGCGCCGTTTCTTTCCGTTTGTTTTTCAGGCGCTGCCCATACATCTCCTTCTCCCAAAAACATTCCTGTCAAAACAATTCCCGTTACCGTCATCCAAAGTTTAAATTTCTGTTTATTTCGCATAATATATCCCTTTCCCGAGGCTTTTCGCCAAATATGAAATGATAAAAGCCCAAGGGTACGTTCCCTCAGGCTTATCTTTTGTATATTATACGTTTTTTATTCTTCCGGTTCTTCGTCTAAAATAGAAAATGCAATATTGGTCGCATGGTCTGCCACTCTTTCCAAGCCGGAAATAATATCCGAGAAAATCATTCCCGCTTCCTGCTTACATTTTCCTTTTTTCAGTCTTTCTACATGGGCTTCCTGCAAATCCCGTTCCATTTGGTCGATACCGTTTTCCAAATCCAGAATTTCCTGCAAATGCTCCTTACTGTTATTAGAAAACATATCAATGGAATAATTGGTGATTTTAATAACCCGATGAAGCATTTCCAAAAGCTCTGCTTCTGCTTCTTTGCTGAAGGAAATGTTTTTTTCTTTTCGCAGCACTGCTGAGTCAGCAGCATTTTCTGCGTGGTCACCAATTCGTTCAATATCATTTACCACATGGAACAGACCGCCTATATTTTTCATATCATCCATAGGAAGCGTGCTTTGACTGATTTTCACCAGATAGTCGGTAATGGCATGGTTCATGTAATTAATCTGTTTCTCTGTTTCATAAACCTTCTGTATTCCCTTATCCTCCGGCTTCATCAAAACATTTACGGCATCTGTCAAGTTCTCTACTGCAATATGTCCCATACGCTCCAGCTCCTTTGTCACCTCTACCACTGCGGTATTCGGTGAAAATACACTGGCCGGACCTATATATTCCAGCTGAAAACCTTCTTGTTTTTCCCTGACTGCCTTATCCGGCACAAACAGGTATGTAAGTTTTACAATCCATTTTGCAAACGGGAACAGGATAATTACCTGAAAAACTTTAAAGAAGGTATGGGCATTCGCCACACATCTTCCGATATTGTCACCGGAAATTCTGCGTATTCCGGCTTCTACCCAGCTTTCTCCCAGAAGCAGAATAGCTGCGATTACAATCGTTCCCATTACGTTAAACAGAAAATGTATCATTGCCGCACGCTTTGCATCTTTGTTGCCGCTGATACTTGCCAACAGCGCTGTGGTACAAGAGCCGATATTACAGCCTAAAATAATGTAAAAGCATATCCACAGAGGCAGAAGTCCCTGCTGCGCCATTAAAAGCACAATACTGACTGTAACAGAGGAGCTCTGAATAATTGCTGTAATAACAAATCCGATGAGAATTCCCAAAAACGGATTGTTAATACCATGAAGAAGCTCCACAACAAACGAAGACTCTTTCATTCCCTCCATGCTGCCTGACATCAGAGATAAGCCCATAAATAAAACGCCAAATCCCAATATCACTTCGCCAATCTGCTTCACCTTGTTATTTTTGCAGAACATGGTAGCAATCACACCCAGCATTAAAAATACCGGTGCTGCCTGAGACAGATTAAATGCGACCAACTGTGAAGTAATGGTAGTACCTACATTGGCACCCATAATCACCCCTGCTGCCTGCACCAAATTCATCAGTCCTGCATTGACAAAGCTGACTACCATAACCGTTGTTGCGCTTGATGACTGTACAATTGCACAAAAAAGCATACCAAACAGCATACCGATAAAACGATTTTTGGTAAAGAAGTCAAGGAAGCTTCTCATCTTTGCTCCTGCCGCTTTTTCAATGCTTTCCCCCATTACGGTCATGCCGTATAAAAACAGACCAAGACCGCCAATCAGCGACAATAGGTTTTCTATATTCATTTTTCTCTCCTTCGTAAAAAAGATTTCTTTTCAAAACCTTTATTTTATGATAATCGAAGTTCTAATGCTTGTCCATATTCTTTTTCAAAAAAAGCTCGAGCTGTTTCTACATCTATATCTAATTGTGTCTTTAATTCTGACAAAGAGTCGAACTTTTTCTCAGGACGCAAATATTTGTAGAACCGCACTTCTGCCTCCTGCCCATACAAATCTTCATTGCAGTGAAAAAGATAGGTTTCCACTCCGATAAAATTTTCCTTCACCGTAGGTTTATAGCCTACATTTGTAATTCCGGAATAAACTTTTCCTCCCACAGAAGACTGTGTCACATACACGCCGTTTGGAGGCAGTTTTTTCATTGGCGGGGGAATTAAATTTGCAGTAGGCACACCTATGGTTCTTCCAAGCTGCCTGCCATGAACAATTTCCCCTTTGATAAAATAAGGATAACCCAGCAGCTTTTGCACCTTTTCCATTCGTCCCTGTTCTAATTCTTCCCGAATGTACGTGCTGCTGATTTCCCTTTCGCCGTCTCTCTCTTTTTCAATAATTTCTACTGTAAATCCATATTTCTCTCCCAATGCAGAAAGAACTTCGGGATTTCCGCTGCGGTTATGTCCAAAATGAAAATCAGAACCGATTGCCACATATTCTGCATGAAGCCTGTCTACCAGATACTCTTTGACAAAAACTTCCGGCTCCATATTCATCAGCTCTTCTGTAAAGGGACATTCTGCCAAAATATCTGCATGAAGCGCCTCCGCCACCTCTCGTTTTTCTTCATAAGTTAAAAGCAGCTTTGGCATACATTTCTGCTGATAAGCCTTGTAGGGCAAATCAAAAGTAAAAATTATGGTACGACAGTTTTCGCCGGATTTTTGTTTGATACATTCCACCAGCTTTTGATGTCCTCTGTGAAATCCATCAAACTTTCCCAACGTAACCGCACTCCGTATACCGGAATTCAAATGAGGGACTTCTGTTGTATAAATCATAGCTTCTCCTTTGCCTCATTGAAAATCCTGAGGGGTACAAAATATTGTCAGCGGCTTGTACTGCTGTTTGGAAGCGTTCCATTCATAAATTCCGATAAAAATACCGCTGCTGGTATACATACGCACTCTTTCTTGGAGAGTATTTTGCTTACAAGGAACAGGATTTCCGTTTTGCAGCATTTTATCAAACTGCGGCTGTGCCAAATAAGCCGGATAGGAAGAAAACATTTCTTCCACGGAAACAATTTTTTCATCTATTTTCTCTTCCTGTACAAGCGCTTCTATTTGAGATAATTTTAAACTGTCTTCAATGGAAAAACGCTCCACCTGTGTTCTTAACAAGCTCTCCATACAGCCCATACAGCCCAATTTTTCTCCGATGTCGTGACAAAGCGTACGAATATAAGTGCCTTTTGAGCAGGTTACGGAAAAGCGCACAAAAGGCAGCTCCATTGACAAAATTTTTATCTCATAAAAAGTAACCGGTCTCGGCTGACGCTCAATTTCAATGCCCTCTCTGGCAAGCTCATACAGCTTCTTTCCCTGTACCTTTAAAGCAGAATACATGGGAGGAATTTGCTGCTGCTCACCTAAAAAACCTGCCATACAGGCTTCCACTTCAGATGGAGTAACTTCTACCGGACATTCTTTTAAAATCTTGCCGGAAATATCCTGTGTATCCGTCTCTATTCCTAAATGAAGAACCGCTTCATAAGTTTTTCGCTTATCTGTCAATAAAGAACATAGCTTTGTACCTTTTCCCAGACAGACCGGAAGAACACCTTCCGCATCAGGGTCTAACGTCCCTGTATGTCCGATTTTTTTCTGTTTCAAAATTCCACGAAGCTTTGCAACCACATCATGAGAGGTATAGCCCTTTTCTTTATAAACATTAATAATTCCGTTTTTCATTTCTAATTCGCATCTTTCAACAATTGTTTTTCAATAGCACGCAGCAGATTATTCATGGCATCATAAACAGAACCGCACAAGGTACATCCGGCTGCAAGAACGTGTCCGCCGCCACCAAAATAAGACGCCACCTCATTTACATCTATCCTGCCGTTTGAGCGCAGACTTACTTTAAACTCCTGTGACTTTATCTCATAGAGGAAAATAGCAACCTCCACTCCTTTTGTTACCCGTAACTGCTGCACAATTCCGTCTAAATCTTTTGGTGTGACATGGTAAAATTCCATGTCTTTTTGGCGAAGACTTCCGATAATACACTTTCCGTCAAGAACCAGAATGCTTTCCATCAGACATCTTCCCAAAATCTGATTTTGCACATAAGTCTTTTCGTAAAAAGCCTGATCTACAATTTTTGAGAAATTAATCCCTGTCTCCATAAGCTTTGCTGCAATTTGCATGGTCTGAGGTGTTGTACAGGAATATTGGAACACGCCGGTATCATTGACAATTCCTGTATAAATAGCTTCCGCACAGCTTTTCGTTACTTTTTCCTCTTCCAAAAGTGTATACAAAAGCTCTGATGCAGAGCTTGCAGTCGGACGGATTAGGTCAATATCTGCAAAGCCTTTGTTGCTCACATGATGGTCAACACAAATGGTCTTCTTGGCAGTATCCAAAGCAGCTCCCACTACACCGACTCTATCTTTCACACTGGTGTCCAGAATAAACAGCACATCATATATCTTATTCTCATCCAGCTCTTTTTTTACCTCATGGATGGAGTTCAGGAAGGAAAATCCCTCCTTCACTTCCTCCAGATATACATCCGCTTCAATTTCCGGATAATTTTCCTTCAGATACAGATATAAGCCCATACAAGAGCCTACACAGTCACCATCCGGTCTTACGTGACCGGCAATGGCCGCTGTTTTCACTCCTGCTAATTCACTGGTTATTTTCTCCATCTTCCTGCACCTCCTCTTTTCCGGTGACTTCATCAATCAATTTTGACATGGCAACACCGTACTCAATAGACTCGTCTAAAATAAAACGAATTTCCGGAGTATTTCTAAGATTGATATTTTTTGCAAGCTGTCTGCGAATATAGCCTTCTGCACTTTTCAAGCCTACAATGGTATTATTTTTTGCCTCTTCATTTCCCATAACACTGATATAGGCTCTGCATGTTTTTAAATCCGGAGCAACTTCCACCGCTGTTACTGATGTCATGGGATGAATTCTCGGGTCTTTAATCCCTTCCCGAATTAAATTCGCCAGTTCATGCTGAACTTCTACATTTACACGGGTATTTTTAATACTGTTTTTTCTCATGATTTCCTTTCCGCTTTCTAAAAGCTCTATCTTGGAACTTCCACCATAATATATGCTTCTACTCTGTCTTCTTCCTTGATGTCGTTGAAATCTTCAAATACAAGACCACATTCATATCCTGCTTTTACTTCTTTTACGTCATCTTTAAAACGTTTCAGAGAAGCCAGCTCGCCTTCAAAAATCTGCTCGCCTTCTCTGCTGATACGTACTTTACAATTTCTCTGGAAAATACCGTCCAGAACGTAAGAACCGGCAATATTTCCAACACCTGATGCCTTGAAAATCTGACGTACTTCTGCATGACCGATAACTTTTTCTTCGAATACAGGATCCAGCATACCTTTCATAGCAGCTTCCACATCTTCGATTGCCTGATAAATAACACGATAAAGACGTAAGTCAACGCCTTCCTGCTCTGCAACAGATTTTGCAGTTGCATCCGGTCTTACGTTAAATCCGATAATAATTGCATTGGAAGCGCTTGCCAGTGTAACGTCAGACTCGTTGATTGCACCAACACCGCCGTGGATTACTTTTACAACAACTTCTTCATTGGAAAGTTTTACAAGACTCTGTTTTACCGCTTCTACCGAGCCCTGTACATCAGCTTTGACAATCAATGGCAATTCTTTCAGATTACCTGCCTGAATTTGACTGAATAAGTCATCCAGAGACATTTTTGCCTTTGTTTCTTCCAGAAGACGGTTTTTATTTTCAGAGACAAAGGTCGCCGCAAAGTTCTTTGCTTCTTTATCGTTTTCTGTAACAACCAGAATTTCTCCTGCATTTGGTACATCGCTTAATCCCAAAATTTCAACCGGTGTGGAAGGACCTGCTTCTTTTACTTTTCTTCCCTTATCGTCAATCATTGCACGAACTTTACCTGAGCATGCTCCTGCCGCAATAAAGTCGCCTACACGCAGTGTTCCCTTCTGTACTAAAATAGTTGCCACAGGACCTTTTCCTTTATCCAGCTCCGCTTCGATTACAAGACCTCTTGCTCTTCTGTTCGGGTTTGCTTTCAGCTCTGCAACTTCGGCAGTTAAAAGTATCATTTCCAACAGATTGTCAATTCCTTCTCCTGTGTGAGCAGAAACAGGCACAAAGATTGTACTTCCGCCCCAATCCTCCGGAATTAACTCATATTCGGATAACTCCTGTTTTACTCTTTCGATATTTGCACTTGGTTTATCAATTTTGTTGATTGCAACAATGATTTCTACGCCCGCAGCTTTTGCATGGTTAATTGCTTCTACTGTCTGTGGCATAACACCGTCATCGGCTGCTACTACCAAGATTGCAATATCTGTCGCATTTGCACCACGCATACGCATTGCAGTAAACGCCTCATGTCCCGGTGTATCTAAGAAGGTAATCTTTTCGCCGTCTACGCTTACCATATAAGCGCCGATATGCTGTGTAATACCGCCTGCTTCACGGTCAGTCACATGAGTTTTTCTGATGCAGTCCAAAAGAGAAGTTTTACCATGGTCAACGTGTCCCATAACACATACAACCGGCGGTCTGGAAACCAAAGTAGCCGCATCCTCTTCTTCTTCTTTTAAAAGCTCCTCGATTACATCGACTTTTTCTTCCTGTTCTGCAATAATATCGTAATCTAAAGCAATTTCTTGTGCCTTTTCAAAATCAATTTCATGGTTTACCGTAACCATAACACCTTCTAAGAAAAGCTTTTTCACAATTACAGACGGCTGCATTTTCATTTTTTCAGCCAGCTCACGGATTGTCATTTTTTCCGGAAGTGTAATTTCCTTCACTTCTTCCTTCTTTTCTTCCTTAGGATGAGATACCGGCTTCTGAAGCTGCATTGCTTTCGGAATTTTCTGTGCCTGACGGCGTCCGCCCTGATTTGGACGTTTTCCCTGATTTTGATATTCATCTCTGCGGTTGTCTTTTTTCTTGTTTTCTCTGTTTGCCTTACGGCTGTCTTTTTCTACAAACTCCAGCTTTGGAGCATCAAATTTAGAGGACTGTTCACGTCTGCTGTCATTTCCTCTTCCATCGTTTCTGCCGCCAAAACGTCCGTTTCCACGTTCTCCCTGATTATTTCCAAAACGGTTTCCGGAGCGTTCTCCGTTTCCATTGTTATTATTGAAACGATTGCCCTGACGATTTTCTCCGTTTCCGTTAAAACGGTTATTTGAGCGGCCTTCCTGATTATTATTTCCATTATAGCGATTATTATTTGGTCGGCCTTCTCCATTGCTGCGATTGTTTGGACGGCCTTCCCCATTTCCGTTAAAACGGTTATTTGGTCGGTTCTGGCGGTTCTCTCCGTTTCCGCCCCTGTTGTTTGGACGGCTTTCCCCGTTATTTTTATTAAAACGGTTGTTTGGTCGGTTTTCCCCTCCGTTGTTATTGCGATTACCCTGACGGTTCTCTCCGTTTTCTTTATAACGATTGTTATTTGGTCGGTTGTTATTTCTATTTTCCTGTTTCAAATCCTGTGTACCTCTGTTTTCTTCGCTTCTATGCTCCTGCGGTTTTTGTTTCTTCTCCGATGTATGGCTGGCATTCTGAGGGCGGAATACCTGAATAATCTTTTTCTTAGGTTTTTCACCATCTTCCTGTTTTGCAGGAGAAATTCCTTCTTGAGCAGTTTTGTTTCCTTTTTTATAAGTATCTCTCACCATGTTGGCATGTGTTTCGTCTACATTGCTCATGTGACTGGTTAATTCTATATTTTTTGATTTTAAAAAATCTAAAACCTCTTTATTTGTTTTGTTTACTTCCTTTGCTAGTTCGTAAACTCTTATTGTTGACATATATTGCCCTCCTTCTCATGTTAATAACCCATTTTTTCCAATTTTTTAATCATTGCCACAGCAAAATTTTCATCTGTCACTCCAAGAGATGCACGATAATCTTTTCCGATGGCGCTTCCCAATTCCTCCTTTGTTCCCACGTTATATAAAGGCACTTCATAATATGTGCACATATCTTTAAACTTTTTCTTCGTATTTTCTGATGCGTCCTGCGCTGTAAGGACTAAAAAAACCTGACCGGATTTTACTCCTTTTTCAGTAGCAAACTCGCCGCTTACAATTCTTCCCGCCTTTGCCGCCAGACCTAAAAAAGCCAGTTCTTTATTTCTGCTCAATATTCTCAAACTCCCTTTCAAGGCTTTCGTAAACCTCTTTTGGTATAGCCATTTTTAAAGAACGTTCCAGTCCCCTGTTTTTTGCGGCATTTTGCAAACATTCTTTACAAAAGCATAAATAAGCGCCTCTTCCGTTTTTACGTCCGGTAGTATCCAAAACAATTTCGTTTTCTGCTGTTTTTAATACACGCATCATTTCCTTTTTGCTTTTCATTTCACCGCAGCCCACGCATTTTCGCATAGGGACTTTCTTTTCTGTACTCATACGCTCACCTTATTCTTCTGCTGTTTCTTCAGCGCTTACTTCCTCTTCGTAAGCAGCTTCTGCGCTTTCCTCAGCAGGTGTTTCCTCATATTCTTCCTCATAAATTTCTAATTCGCCCAGTTCACCGGCTTCTCTTGCCTGTGTTTCGCTCTTAATGTCAATTTTAAAGCCTGTCAGTCTTGCTGCCAGTCTTGCATTCTGTCCTTCTTTACCGATTGCCAGAGAAAGCTGGAAGTCCGGAACAATTACTGTTGCACTTTTCTCTTCCGGATCAGCAGTAACAGAAATAACCTTTGCAGGACTTAATGCGTTTTCAATCAACAGAGCAGGATTGTCACTCCAGTTAATAATGTCAATCTTTTCTCCTCTTAACTCTTCTACAACAGAATTTACTCTTGCACCGTTAATACCAACACATGCGCCTACCGGATCTACGTCCGGGTCATTGCTCCAAACGGCAATCTTTGTACGGGAGCCTGCTTCTCTTGCAATACTCTTTACTTCCACAGTTCCGTCTTTAATCTCTGTAACCTCTGCCTCAAAAAGGCGTTTTACTAATTCAGGATGTGTTCTGGAAACCATAATCTTTGGTCCTTTTGGTGCATCCTTCACTTCCAGAATATATACTTTAATTCTTTCCGTAGGTTTAAATACTTCTGTCTTAACCTGCTCATTTTCTGTTAAAATCGCATCTGCTTTTCCTAAGTTAATACTGTAATTTCTTCCCAGACTGCGCTGTACAATACCTGTCACTACATCTTTTTCTTTTCCGTAATACTGGTCAAAAATCACTTTTCTTTCTTCTTCACGGATTTTTTGTAAAATAACGTTTTTAGCATTCTGTGTGGCAATACGTCCAAATTCCTTTGATTTAATTTCCACATTTACAATATCACCCAGTCCATACTGAGAATTCATCATTTTTGCGTCTGCCAGACTAATCTCTGTAACCGGATCATACACTTCCTCTACGACAGTTTTTTCTGCAAGCACACCAAAATCGCATGTTTCGGGATTAATATTCACTTTAATATTATCTGCTTTTCCGAAATGGTTTTTACATGCCTGAATTAAAGACTGCTCAATAGCCTCTAACAAAGTATCTTTACTGATAGATTTCTCTTTCTCCAGAATGTTGAGTGCCTCCAATAATTCTGTGTTCATTTTTTACTTTCCTCCTAAAATTAAAAATCAAATGCAAGACGAATAAGGGCGATGTCTGATTTCTGAAAAGTCATTTCTGTCCCCTCGCAGTCAATCGTCACACTGCGTTCATTATATTCCTTTAAAATACCGTAAAATTCCTTCTCTTTATTGATTGCACGATAAGTTCTGATTTCCAGTTCCTTACCCATGCTCCTTTTATAATCCTTTTCTTTCTTTAAAGGTCTTCCAAGACCGGGAGAGCTTACTTCCATAATATAAGCTTCATCAATAAAGTCTTCTTCATCCAGCTTCTGAGAAAATGTCCGGCTGACAACTTCGCAGTCATCCACGGTAATTCCTTCCGGCTTGTCAATATAAGCTCTCAGGTAAAAATTGCTGCCTTCCTTTACATATTCCACATCTACCAGTTCAAAATCATGTTCTGCTACAATAGGCTCTAATAATGCTTCTGCTTTCTGCTCATAAATTTCTTTTTTACTCATGTTCTCACCTTCTCCCTGCGTTCCTTAGGTATACAAACGATAAGAGTGGACCGTTGGTCCACTCTTATGCTTTGATAACTATCTAGTTCTTTATTAGGATAACACTATTCCCAGAAACTTGCAAGTTCTTTTTTCAATTCCACAGGATTACCAGAAGATTATCCTTTCCCCCATAGGAAATTTGCCATGAAATTTGCTCTCCCGGAGAAAATACCGTGGTCGTTTGAATAACTTCCTGTATTAAATCTCCTTCCACAATGTCCTGTACAGCCTGCTGATATCCCGCTTCTTCCTGAAAGCACAATTCTGTCTTCTGACTGTTTGCTTCAATATCTCTTTTTAAGACTTCGCAGATACGCTCCTTGTCATAAATCTCATACCAGCAGCCTTTTCTTTTATAATAATGATAGCTTTCATCTGTACAGGATGGCAGTAAGATATCTTCATTTGCTTTATGTGTAGCGCTAATGGTCTTATCACTGCAACATAAATAACTGTAAGAAATGGCATCTTCTCTGTCTCCTTTGGCATTATATCCGGGAGACCCCCAAGTAGTATCTACATAATAGTAGTTTTCACCAATTTGAACTAAATTCCATGCGTGA
Source organism: Blautia hansenii DSM 20583 (assembly GCF_002222595.2). NCBI lineage: Bacteria > Bacillati > Bacillota > Clostridia > Lachnospirales > Lachnospiraceae > Blautia > Blautia hansenii. The sequence goes on along the minus strand of NZ_CP022413.2, from coordinate 1,169,730 downwards.
CTGGAAGAAGTTTCATCTAAGATATTGCCTGTTACCAATGTGCAAAAAATACCCATTTTATTTAATAAATATTGAGTTGCTTTTGCATATCCCATGCACACGGTTTTCTTTTCCAGAAACACACTTTGAATTGTCTGATTATAAGAGCTGGACTCATCATATTCTACTTCTCGAATTAAAAGCTCGTACACGCTTTTTATTTTTTCATATGTATCTGCGGAAACATCGATTGCAGCAATCCATTCCTCTGCCTGCTTTTCAATCTCCTGTTTCAGTTCTTCTGTCTGCTCTTTTTCTACTGTGTATACCGGCATAATCTGCGTGACAGTTTTCGTATTTTCAGTCAAATCCTCTACCGTGGTATATTGGAATTCACCTTCTATCCAAAAGTATTCGGGATGGTCAATCATCACCATATTAAAAACGGTTATAAGTCTGTCCTGCGAAAGAGATGTAATTTTAATTTCTGCTTCCTGCTGCTCCAAGCCCTCTGCAATCTGTCTGTAAACTTCTTGTTCCTCTTTTGACAAACTTTGATATCCATAGTAAAGCGCTTCTTCTGAGACCGCAATCTGCCTTTCCGGCAGTTTTTGCGTTATACCGCTTTCTTTTTCAGCTTTTGGCAAGCATCCGGACAAGCTTAGAAGTAAACAACATATCAGAAAAAAGACTCTTGCTTTTCTTGTTTTCTTCAATAATTCACCTCTTTCCTGTTTTATACCCGTGTCTTTGTCCCCTTTGTGTCACGCTTTCCAAGTTTTAATTTATTTAATACCAAGGTTTTCTCTTTATAAGAAATCGGATATTCGGTACGGTTTTCCAGCATATAAGCATGCTCTACACAGTCACTCTCATTCATTTTTATTCCCCGAACACCCAGCGCTGTTTTCTTCTTATATGGAATTTCTGCCTTCAAAAATTTCAGGAAATATCCTTCTTTTGTCTGTAAAACCAAATGTTCCATGGCTTCCGCATTCTGCACCATAACAATACTGTCTTCCTCTGCAAGCTTTGTGGAAGAAATGGTTCTTTTGGCAACATCAAATTCTTTACCTTCTACTAATTTTACCATACCTTTTGCCGTAACAAAGCAAAGGGTTGTATGAATAATATCTGCCATACTTCCCACAAAAACAATCTGCTCTGCTGCACTGTCATAATTGCTGACATTATCTACCGGTATTCCTTTATCTCTGAACTTTCCAAATGGCAGCTCCTGCACCTTAATGGTATACATTCTTCCCGCATCTGTAAACAAGCAGATTTTACCTGTATTCATACAAGTAAGAACATATTTATTCTCACTGTCAGCAGTTTCTTTATTTCTCTCATAAGTGGATTTGTCTATTGTTCTGGCATAGCCAAAACGGTCCATCAAAAAGACAACTTCCATTTCCTCTATTTTCTTTTCTTCATAAACAGCTTCCGCAGCATTTTCTACTACTGTACGACGTACTCTGCTGTATTCTTTTTTTACCTTTTGCAGTTCTTTTATAATTACCTTAGACATAGAAGAATAATTATTCAAAATATCTTCATACAAAGCAATTTTTTTCATGGTTTCTTCATGCTCTGCCATAAGTGTTTCAATTTCCAATCCAATCAGCTTATAAAGACGCATATCTAAAATTGCTGTTGCCTGACGTTCTGTAAAATGAAGCTTTTTCGCCTGACGTTCACTGGTTTTTGTCTTGAAATGAATACCTTCTGTCTCACCGTAAATCAGACATTTTTTCACCTGTTCTCTGCTTTTACTTCCCCGTAAGATTTCAATAATCAAATCTATAACATCACAGGCTTTTATAAGACCTTCCTGTACTTCCTGATTTTCCCTTTCTTTTGCTAAAAGACTGGTATATTTTCTTGTAGCAATATCAAACTGAAAATCTACATGATGCTCAATAATCTGCTTTAAGCTCAATGTCTCCGGCTTACCGTCTGCCACTGCCAGCATATTTACACCGAACGTATCTTCCAAACGTGTCTTTTTGTAGAGCATATTTTTCAGATTTTCTACATCAGCTCCCTTTTTCAATTCAATAACAATACGGATACCTTCTTTTGAGGACTGATTTGCAATATCTACAATATCCGTTGTTTTCTTGCTTTCGCTTAAAGCTGCTACGTCATTTAAAAACTTTCCGATATTCGCCCCTATCATAGTATAAGGAATTTCTGTAATAACCAACAACGATTTCCCGTTTTTTCCTTTTTCTACTTCTACTTTTCCACGGATTTTAATTTTACCTGTTCCTGTTTCATAAATAGAAAGTAAATCGTCTTTATTGACAACAATGCCGCCTGTTGGAAAGTCCGGTCCTTTGATATATTCCATTAATTCCCGAACAGTAATCTCATTATTTTTCATATATGCAATTACTGCATCAATGACTTCTCCCAAATTATGGGGAGGAATACTGGTTGCCATACCTACGGCAATTCCGTCTGCCCCATTAACAAGAAGATTTGGGATTTTTACCGGTAAAACTTCCGGTTCTTTTTCTGTCTCATCAAAATTAGGCAGAAAATCCACCACCTGTTTATCCATGTCGCTCAAGTAAACTTCCTGTGTAATTTTCTGAAGACGGGCTTCTGTATATCGCATAGCAGCTGCCCCATCCCCCTCAATAGAACCAAAATTCCCGTGACCGTCTACCAAAGGAAGTCCTTTTTTAAATTCCTGCGCCATTACCACAAGCGCCTCATATATCGAGCTATCTCCATGGGGATGGTATTTACCCATGGTATCTCCCACAATACGGGCACATTTTCGATAAGGTCTGTCATATCGAATACCCAATTCATACATATCATACAGCGTTCTTCTCTGTACCGGTTTTAATCCGTCACGTACATCAGGAAGCGCTCTGGCAATGATAACACTCATGGCATAATCAATATATGACTTCTGCATAATTTCTGAATATTCGGTTCTGATAATATTTTCCTGTATGTCAGCCATTTGTAACCTCCTATATATCTAATTGGGCATCTCTGGCATGCTCATAAATAAACGCTTTTCTTGGCGGAACTTCTGTACCCATAAGAATTTCCGTTACCTCTGACGCCATTCTCGCATCTTCAATTTCTACCAGACGCAGCATTCTTGTCTCAGGGTTTAACGTTGTTTCCCAAAGCTGCTGTGCATCCATTTCACCCAGACCTTTATATCTTTGCAGAGTAAACGAACCTTTATGAGTTCTTCTGTATTTTTCCAGCGCCTTATCATCATAAAGATATTCTTCTTTTCCTTTTGTCGGCATTGCTTTATACAATGGAGGCATGGCAATATATACATGTCCCTCATAAATCAACTCCGGCATAAACCGATAAAACAAAGTAAGAAGCAAGGTGGAGATATGTGCCCCGTCCACGTCCGCATCTGCCATAATAATAATCTTGTTATAACGAAGCTTTGTAATATCAAAATCATTTCCGTAGCCTTCTGAAAAGCCACAGCCAAAAGCATTAATCATTGTTTTGATTTCTGCATTGGCAAGAACCTTATCAATGGTGGCTTTCTCCACATTTAAAATTTTTCCTCTGATTGGAAGAATTGCCTGAAAGCTTCTGTCTCTGGCACTCTTCGCACTTCCTCCCGCAGAGTCTCCTTCCACAATAAAAATCTCACATAAAGAAGGATCTCTTTTTTCACAATTTGACAGCTTTCCATTGGAGTCAAAGGAATATTTCTGCTTTGTTAATAAGTTTGTCTTTGCCTTTTCTTCTGTTTTGCGAATTTTAGCTGATTTCTCTGCACAGGCAAGAACACTTTTCAACACATCCAGATTTCTGTCAAAGTATAATACAATTTCCTCGCCTGTAACTTTACCCGTTGCCTTTGATGCGTCCTGATTATCTAGTTTTGTTTTCGTCTGTCCCTCAAATCTGGGCGCCGGATGCTTAATGGACACTACGGCAGTCATGCCGTTGCGCACGTCTGCTCCGGTAAAATTACTGTCTTTCTCTTTTAAAATACCAAGCTCTCTGGCATAAGTATTCATAACAGATGTAAAGGTAGTTTTAAAGCCTGTAAGATGCGTTCCGCCTTCTGAGTTATAAATATTATTGCAAAATCCCAGTACATTTTCCCGAAACTCATTTACATACTGAAATGCCACTTCTACCGTAATTCCGTCGCTCTCGCCTTTAAAATAAACAGGCTCATGGATACACTCACTTTTTTTATTCAAATCCTTAATAAATCCTACAATTCCATCCGGTTCATGAAAAACAATTTCTTCCGGTTCTGTGCCCCTGTTATCCTGAAAAAGAATAGTCAGCTCCGGATTTAAGTATGCTGTTTCATGCAGACGGCTTTTTACTTCCGTGGAAGAAAATCGGGTTTTCTCAAAAATTTCATCATCCGGCAAAAAATTGATACAAGTTCCTGTGGTCTTTGTACGTCCCAGCTTGGGCAAGAGTCCATCCTCCAACGGAATAGTCGGAATACCTCTTTCGTAATGGTCATGGTGAATATATCCGCCTGTGCTGACTTTTATGTCCAAAAACGCTGATAGAGCATTTACAACAGAAGAACCTACTCCATGAAGTCCACCGCTAGTCTTATATACAGAGTCATCAAACTTACCTCCGGCATGCAAAGTAGTAAAAACAAGGCGCTCTGCTGACATTCCCTTTTCGTGCATTCCTACCGGTATTCCTCTCCCATCATCTTCGATGGTAGCAGAACCGTCCTTTTCCAATGTAACCCGAATATTTTTACAATATCCTGCTAAATGTTCATCTACTGCATTATCCACAATTTCATATATGAGATGATTTAAACCTTTTCTTGAAACACTTCCTATATACATACCCGGACGCTTCCGAACTGCCTCCAGACCTTCCAGTACCGTAATGCTACTGGCATCATACGTATTTTTCTTTGCCATTTCTACAAACCTCTCTTAACTAAACTTACATCAATTTTCCATTTTATTTTCCATCGGAATAAAATCTTCCCAATCTTGTATTCTGCATACGTTTCATCAAATAAACACCGGCAATTCCGCATAAAATTCCTAAAACAGTCCCTGCCAAAACATCTGTGGGAAAATGTACATAAAAGTACAATCTGGAAATCCCCATAAGTGCCGCCAGTACACAAGCTGCTATTCCAAACTTTTTCTCTGTAAGCAGCAATGCTCCCGCAGAAGCAAAAGATGCCATCGTATGACCGGAAGGAAAAGAATAATCCTTTGGCACACGCACCAAAAGCTCAATATCTTCCCGTATCCAACATGGCCTCGGTCTGGCTACCAAAGGTTTCAAAATTATATTCGCCAATATAAGGTCTAAAATCAATGCGAAAAGAACCGCCACTCCGCATTTTCGATATTTCTTCGTACATAGCAAAACAATTCCTAATACAATCCAAAACCATCCGGCTTCGCCTAACATGGTAATAAATGCCATGATTTTGGTAAGCACCGGATTTTGAATGTTTTGCAGCATGTCTAAAATTGCAAATTCCCACTCCATACACATTTCCTCTCTTGTTTTATTTTAACGCAAAATCTTCTATATCATATCCCATTTTAAAGATATTTTCAAATAATTTTTCTTTTTCTATATTTTATCGAACATAAGTTCTATTGTCAATAGTATTTATTTTAATATTTTTTCAAAAAAACTATTGACATTTCCCATTTAACAGGGTATTATGTGTAAGTACGGTTCGTTGGTCAAGCGGTTAAGACGCCGCCCTCTCACGGCGGAAACACGGGTTCGATTCCCGTACGAACTGCTTTGCAAAAGAAATACTATGTGGTATTTCTTTTTTTATTTTTTATAAGACAATCTGTTTTGTAAAATAATTCCGATACAACTCTGCTATTCTTGCAAAAAAGGAGAACCTTATGAAAAAATACATTGATTTACATGTTCATTCTACTGTCTCTGACGGAACTTTTACCCCCTCTGAATTAGTACATTATGCCATAGAAAAAAACTTATCTGCTTTTGCTCTCACAGACCATGATACAACAGACGGTTTAGAAGAAGCTTTTAAAGCTGCTTACGGAAGTAATTTAGAAATAATTCCCGGCATTGAGCTGTCTACTACATGGAATTCTACGGATGTTCATATTGTAGGTCTGGATATTGACTGGAAAAATACATATTTTAGAAAAACTCTTTCTGAATTTCAAGCTTCAAGAGAGCTGCGTAACGAAAAAATGATAGCACGTCTTCAAAAAGAAGGAATTCCTATAACGGTCAAGCTTATGGAAGAGGATTTTCCAAACAGTGTTTGGACACGTGCTCATTTCGCTCGTTTTCTTTTTGATCACAACTATGTAGGTTCTATGAAGGAAGCTTTTGACCGTTATCTGGGAAATCATGCCAAATGTTATGTCCCAAGAGAAAAGGTCACCCCTTTTCAGGCAATTCATCTCATTCATGAAGGCGGAGGAAAGGCAATTTTTGCCCATCCTATCCTTACCAGATTGTCAAAAGACCGATTGGAAAGTCTGGTAAATGAATTATCCCAAAATGGCTTAGACGGCATAGAAACTCTATATGTTTCTTATACTCCGGCGGATGAATTATTTACAAAACAGCTAGCAAAACGTTATGGACTAAAGCAATCCGGAGGCAGTGATTTTCATGGAAACAACAAACCTCACATTGATTTGGGATGCGGAAAAGGTAATTTAAAAATTCCTTATGAAATTCTCGAACAGTTGAGAGCATAGTCTTTACACAAATAAAAAGGGCTATCGCATTAAGTCACATCCCGAATATTTATACATTTGAGGATAATGCTTAAAGCGACAGCCTCTTCTATTTTCATGAGCTCTGTTTTAAGCTACCCAAAGCCCATTTTCATCTACATAATATTTGCCGTCCTGAACCCATTCCGACACAGCCATTGTTCCATCAGATTTTAAATAATAATTTCCAACCCAAGTGTCAGATGCCATAACGCCATCATCGTACAGATAATACCAGTTATCTCCTACTTTCTGCCAGCCTGTCACCATCCAGCCTGAAGCATCAAAGTAATACCATTTCCCATCTATCTTTTTCCAATTTAACGCTGTATAGCTTCCGTCACTATGGCGATACCACCATTTTTCTCCTGAGGATATCCATTTTTCTTTTAATATTTCCGGTCTCCATATACCGGTTGCATCTACATAATTCTCCCCAATCCAACTGTCCGCTGCCATAACTCCGTTACTGTACAGATAATACCACTCATTTCCTACTTTCTGCCAGCCTGTCATCATCCAGCCCGAAGCATCAAAGTAATACCATTTTCCGTTAATCCATTCCCAATTTGATGTTGTATAGCTTCCGTCACTATGGCGATACCACCACTTTCCTCCTGAGGACATCCATTTTTCTTTTAATATTTCAGGTTTCCATGCACCGGACACATCTACATAATCCTCTCCTATCCAACTGTCTGTTGCCATAGTTCCATCTTCATTAAAATAGTACCAGCTATCATCTATTTGTTTCCAACCGATTACCACATTTCCCTGTTCATCTAAATAGTAAGAGACATCATTCAGCTTTAACCAGCTGTCTTTTTGAAATTCTCCTGTTACAAGCCAGTATTTCCACTTTCCGTTGACCTTTACCCATCGATTCTCTTTTTCAACCGCTCCTTTTGCATCAAAGCAGTACGGTTTCCCGTCAATTTCGTGTACGCTCTCATCTGTAAAGGTTCTTCCATTTTCATCAAAATAATACCAGCCATCGTCGATTTTCATCCACTCCGGTGATAATTTCACATATCGGGTTTTGATACCTGAGTCATGGAATTCTGATATTACTGCTGCCGAGTCCGTAGCCGTAGCATACACCTTTGAATTTGGAAGACAATCCCGTTCTCTTTCGGTAAAAGAGGTTTCATATCCTGTTATTACCACAGCTTTGGGATTTAAAGATGTCAAAAAATAGGTCGTATTATTCCAGTCATTAGAATGATGCGCCATTTTCATTAAATCAATGCTAATTCTTTTTCCAGTATTTATCTGTGTTTCATCAATTTTCTCGAAAACTCCTGTATCTTTCACCACACGATTTTCAGGAAGGTCAAAAACTGTTGCGCTTACCGCCTTGTAATTTTCCTTCGGATATTCTTCTTTCAATTCAGGTTCTGCTCTGTTTTCCGGCTGATATTGCGGCAAATCTCCCAACTCTTCAATTAACTGATTTGCAAGTCTTCCCGTATCTCCCTCTGTTGGATCTATGTCTGCTGTCAGAAGCGCTGTTCTTCCATATGCCGTAATCTTTGTAACAATACAATTCTCATTTTCATCTACAACAGGCAGTATCTGCCTGTTTTTATCCCTTCTGCGTTGAAGGTTCATCAAATCGATTGACATATCCCCTAAAGTAAAAGAACGATATTCTGTATTTTCCTCCAAATCCAAATCTGTAATAATTTCCGTATTGTTTCTGTTCGCCGCATCTATAATATCATCATATATATACTGATTATCCCATAAATGAAACTCATTTTCTTTTACAATATAAGAGTCATCATATCGATTAATATATAACCTGTCTGTGGGAAAAGCATCTAGAATCTCATCCCCTCCTCCAATATGGTCGCTATGAGAATGTGTTGCCACACAAAAATCCAGTTTTTCTACTCCTTGACTTTTCAGATAATGAATAACCTGCTGTTCATATCCAACTCCCTTGGTAATTCCGCTTCTAAGAGGGTATCTGCTGTCTGTTCCGTCCGGATAATCCCAGTCCTCACCAAAGTCCACCAATCCATAATGCCCATTACTCTCCAGCAAAATGGCATCTGTTGCACTGTTCAAAGATATAAAATGAATTTTTGTTTCTTGGGGCGCTGCTTCTGTGGAGGAAGGTAACATCCATATAGATGCTGTTGCAATTCCTGCTGCAACTATTTTTTTTATTTTCCTTGCTTTACAATTTATATAAATCACCTCCGTTTATATTGTTTCACTTGATATTATCAATAATACTTTTTAATATTTTGTTTGTCAAACAAAATCCTCTGACATCCCACTTGAAAAGCTTATAGGATTTTCGTATAATAAAAATGTTCGTTTACACAAACGAAAATTATAAACGCACAAAGGAGTTAAAAGGATGGAGAAAAAGACATTTGTTACAAAAGAGCAGCTTGAAGAAATCATAAAAACATATCCCACCCCATTTCATCTTTATGACGAAAAAGGAATTCGGGAAAATGCAAAAGCTATGAAAGAAGCCTTTTCATGGAACAAGGGATTTAAAGAATATTTTGCAGTAAAAGCAAATGCCAATCCATTTTTAATCAACCTTTTAAGAGAATATGGTTTTGGCTGTGACTGTTCATCTTATACAGAACTGATGCTGTCAGAAGCCATTGGCTGTGTCGGAGAAGATATTATGTTTTCCTCCAATGATACACCGACAGAGGACTTCCAATACGCAGCTCAATTAGGAGCTACCATTAATTTAGACGATATTACCCACATTGATTTTTTAGAAAAAGCTATCGGAAAAATTCCTGAAAGAATTAGCTGTCGTTTTAATCCCGGCGGCATTTTTGAAGTATGCAACGGAATTATGGATAATCCGGGAGACGCAAAATACGGCATGACAGAGGAACAGATTTTTGATGCTTTCCGCATTTTAAAAGAAAAAGGCTCTAAAGAATTTGGAATACATGCCTTTTTGGCAAGCAATACCGTCACCAATGAATATTACCCTATGCTGGCAAAAAAACTTTTTGAGCTTGCAGTGAGACTTGAAAAAGAAACAGGCGCCAAAATATGCTTTATTAACCTTTCAGGCGGCGTGGGTATTCCATATACCCCTGACCAAGAGCCAAATGATATCCGTGCCATCGGAGAAGGTGTTCACCGTGTTTACGATGAAGTCCTTGTTCCTGCGGGTATGGGTGATGTTGCTATTTATTCCGAATTGGGACGTTTTATGATGGGACCCTATGGCTGTCTTGTAACAACCGCAATCCACGAAAAACATACCCATAAAGATTATATCGGCTTAGATGCCTGTGCGGTAAATCTTATGCGCCCTGCCATGTACGGAGCTTATCACCATATTACGGTAATGGGAAAGGAAAACCTGCCCTTAGACCACAAATATGATGTTACAGGTTCACTGTGTGAAAACAATGATAAATTTGCTGTTGACAGAATGCTTCCGGAAATTCAAAAGGGCGATATTCTGGTTATTCACGATACAGGCGCTCACGGTTTTGCCATGGGATATAACTATAATGGAAAATTAAAATCAGCGGAATTACTTTTAAAGGAAGACGGAAGTGTTCAATTAATACGCCGTGCAGAAAAACCGTCAGATTATTTTGCAACTTTTGATTGTTTTGATTTTTATGAAAAATTAGTAGAAAAACAAAACAAATAACTAAAAATTGGGGAATTGTAGGTTTTTTACATTATTTTCAAAAAAAGCTTGCAATTCTCTTTTTTCTATGATAATATATTTTATGTTCCGTAAGGAAATGCCGGCGTGTCGGAATGGCAGACGAGGCAGACTCAAAATCTGTTGTGGGCAACCACGTGCGGGTTCAAGTCCCGCTGCCGGCAGTCTTAGTTTAATGCTGAAACTTTAACAAACAAAAAGTTTCAGCATTTTTTATCTTTTATGCGAAAAATTGGCAATCCTACTCCTTCTAACTGTAATATAAATATTACAATTAGAAGATTTAAAGGAGATTAATCATGAAAACTCTTCCACAAATTTCCGAAGCTGAATTTGAGATCATGAAAATCGTATGGAAATACGCACCTATCAGCACAAAGGAAATCACAGAAAAATTACTGCCCATTACAAGCTGGAGTCCCAAAACCATTCAGACTCTAATCAAGCGCCTTGTAACCAAAGGTGTCCTTACTTATAAAAAAGAAAGCCGTATGTTTATCTATACTCCCACAGTGAAAGAGAGTGAATACATCGGACAGGAAAGCTCTTCTTTTCTAAACCGCTATTATGACGGAGATATTACCGCCATGGTATCTGCCTATATCGAAAGTGATAAATTATCTGACTCTGAATTGGATACGCTTCGTGCTCTCCTTTCACAGAAACAGGAAAAAGGAGGCAAATAATATGGACGATTTTATGTTCCGTTTTCTTATTTCTAACTTATTGCTCTGTGGCATCATTGGTGTTCTTTTACTTATGAAACGAATTTTAAAAAACAGCTTGTCCAGCCGAATGCAGTATAACTTATGGTTTCTGCTATTGGGACTTTTAGCGGTTCCCTTTATGCCATTTCGTTTTATCAAATTATCAGAATTGTTCGTATGGTTTAAAAATCAAAATCTTATTTCTTCTTTCCAAACAAACACAGCACTAAACCCGTCCGCAAGTACAAATATTGCACACGGTAAAAACTGGATGGAGGATTTTACACTTTCTGTAAATAAGTATTTTCCCCCTATAATCGGCTATTTTTTATTTGCTCTTTGGATATTGGGTATTATCACAATGTTATTGTTCTTCATCAAATCGGCCTTCCGCCTGCGCACCTTGAAAAAATCTGCTTTACCTCTTCAAAATCCCAAGGTTCATCAAGTATATCAGCGCTGTCTAAAAGACACAGGCATTACCAAAAATATTTCTGTATACAGCACTGTTTTTCTGAAATCTCCTGTTATTGTGGGGGTTTTTAAACCCTGTATCTATCTTCCCATTCATCTCATATCCGACAGTAAAGAAGAAGATATTCGATACATGCTCTTACATGAATTGCAGCACTACAAACATAAAGATGGGATAGTAAACTATCTGATGAGCCTTGCCGGAATTGTTTACTGGTTCCACCCTCTTGTCCGATATGCACTGAAAGAAATGCGAAATGACCGAGAAATTGCCTGTGATACTTCTGTTTTAAAAATGTTGAAAGCAGACGATTATGTGGCGTACGGAAATACACTGCTTAACCTCGCCGGCAAACTTTCTCTTACCCCGCATCCCTTTGTATCCGGTATCAGCGGAAATATGAAACAAATGAAGCGAAGAATTCTAAGTATTGCTTCTTATGAAAAACCAACCGCAAAGAAAAAGCGAAAAAGTATGTTTTCTTTTCTGTTGGTATCTTTTCTTATTTTGGGATTTGCACCATTTGTCTCTACCTACGCAGCGGATAAAGACCTCTATCTGTGGGACACTTCTGCAAAGAACTGCTCCAAGCTGCACCTTAGCAATTATTTTGAGGGATATGAAGGCAGCTTTGTATTATATGATTTAAAAAATGAGACTTGGAAAATACACAATAAAAAACAGGCAGTTCTACGTATTGCCCCAAACTCTACTTACAAAATATATAATGCTTTGTTTGCACTAGAAACCGGTATTATCAAACCCGAAAGCTCCTTAATCGAATGGAACGGAACCTCCTATCCTTTTGAAGCATGGAATAAAAATCAAACCTTGCAGTCCGCTATGAATTCTTCTGTAAACTGGTACTTCCAATCTCTTGACGAACAGCTTGGCGCTGTTTCTGTTCAAGCTTATCTTCACAAAATCGGATATGGCAATGAGGATTTAAACAGTGATTTTTCTTCTTATTGGATGGAAGCTTCCCTGAAAATTTCCCCAATCGAGCAGGTCGAGCTTTTAACGAAATTGCAGCAGAACAGCTTGAATTTTACAGAGGAAAATATGAAAGCAGTAAAAGACGCTATTCACATATCTTCCTCTGACCTTGGGGATTTTTATGGAAAAACCGGAACAGGACGTGTAAACGGGCAGGATATAAACGGCTGGTTTATCGGTTTCGTAGAAAATCCAAACAACACATACTTTTTCGCCACTAATATCCATGCAGCAAGTCACGCAAGCGGAATTATTGCAGCAGAAATAACTCTGTCCATTTTGGCAGACATGAATATCTGGAAACCATAGCAGTTTTGCAGGATAGCTTCCTAAATATTTTCCTAAATAAACATATTGTCAATCTAACATAAAAAGATTGTGCAACAGCACAGTCTCCTATGAAACAAAAAAGCTATTGCATAAAACACATCTCCTCAATGCGTTTCATACAATAGCTTCCAATTTTTAAATCACTTCCATAACATGAAGCATATTTGTAACATTTGCTTCAGCCTTGCTGCTGTTTGTAGCCGGATCGCCTGCCGTGACAACCACCATCTGGCCTTTCTTCACCAGCTTCTTCTCTTTCAAAGTTTCCATTGCATTTAAAATAACATTTTCCGCCGTATCTCTTGTATATCCCTTTAACGGTGTAACGCCCCAATAAAGCTGCATTTTACGCTCTACTCTCTCATTTGGAGTAATGGCATAAATCGGCATCACCGGACGGAAACTGGAAATTAAGCGGGCTGTCTTTCCCGACATGGTTGGTGTTGCAATACAGTCAGCTTCAATATTTCTGGCTGTACGAACAGATGCAATTCCGATGGCACAGGACACCTTTGTTTTCTTATACATGGTTCTGTGCATAATATATTGGTCATAATTTACGTACTGTTCTGTGTTTTCTGCAATTTCGCTCATCATTTTCAGAGCTTCCACAGGATATTTTCCTGCTGCTGTCTCGCCTGACAGCATAATGGCATCTGTACCGTCATAAATTGCATTTGCAACGTCGGTTACCTCTGCACGGGTAGGACGTGGATTACGTATCATAGAGTCCAGCATCTGTGTTGCTGTGATAACCGGAATATAATTGGCATTGCATTTATGAATAATCATCTTCTGAATATGAGGAACCTGAGGAGCAGGAATTTCCACTCCCAAATCGCCTCTGGCTACCATAATGCCATCTGCCACTTCAATAATCTCATCAATATTTTCCAAACCTTCTGCATTTTCGATTTTTGCAATAATAGCAATATCCTCTGCATGATGCTCCTCGAGAATTTTGCGAATTTCTTTTACACCCTCTGCATTTCTGATAAAAGAAGCCGCAATAAAATCTATTTTTTGCTCAATTCCAAAAATAATATCTGCCTTATCTTTTTCTGTAACAACAGGAAGCTGTACTTTTACATTTGGAACGTTAATTCCCTTCTTTTCTCCAAGCTCTCCTCCGTTTACCACACGGCAATGGATAGCATCTTTTTCTACTTCTTTTACTTCCAGCTCAATCAAACCGTCATCAATTAAAATTCGGTTTCCCTGTTTTACATCTTCTGTAAGCCCCGCATAAGTAATAGAACAGCCGGAAGCATTTCCCACTGTCTCTTTTGTATATAAAGTAAAGTCTGCCCCTTCCGACAACGTTACTTTTTTTCCGTTTTCCAAAACACCGGTGCGAATTTCCGGTCCTTTTGTGTCAAGAAGAATAGCAACAGGTTTTCCCTGTTCTTCTCTTACACGTTTTAATAAATCCATACGATTGCGCTGTTCTTCGTAATCACCATGCGAAAAGTTAAAACGGGCTACATTCATCCCATTTTTAACCAAAGCCTCCATAATGTCCTTATTATCTGTATTTGGTCCCATGGTGCAAACGATTTTTGTTTTACGCATGTAAGTAATCCTCCTATTTTATATGCTGATGGGTAAACAAATGATCCTGACAATATTCATAATTTCCATTACATTTTGAGCAATAACGGAATTCTAAGTGCTCCCCATCTTTTTCTGTCCTTCCGCATACCGCACATTTATGTCTTGTTCCTCCCGGTGTCATCTGCGGATGAACAGCTTTCTTAAACTGTTGTTTTCTATGAATTTCCTGCGGAGATATTCTCCTGTAATTTCTTGTCATTAAAAAATAAATAATAAAGTTCAAAAGTGATGCAATGATTACCGTACGTGTGCCCCATCCGCCTCTTATTAAATCGTAAAGCAGATATGCCACATCTAAAAGCGCCAGATACTTTATTTTAATGGGAATAATCATCATAAACAACACTTCCATATCCGGATAATTCATGGCAAAGGCAAGGAAAATAGATAAATTAATGTAATAAGTTGAGAAACTCATTCCGTTAATCAGAGAAAACATTTCATTTGGTCCTGAAATAAAATACAGGATAAACGCTCCGATAACCGTACAAAGCATCCCGCCTAAAATATAAACATTATAACGAAATGCGCCCCATGTCCGTTCCAGTGCCGTACCCAGATAGTAATAAAAGGACAGCATAATTAACACAAAAATAATATTAGAGCTGGAAGGCGGTATCAAAATCCATGAAACAATTCTCCATATCTGTCCGTGCATAATATGATAAGGACTTAAAAGCAGGTACTGAAAAAAGTTAGCGCCGAATGCCTGTCCGATATACAGTAAAATATACCCTATGGCATAGCACCCTATCATATACTTTGTCAAATTGTGTATGGCATATCTTCCATACTGTCTTTCCATCTTGTTTAAAAAATTCATAATTTCTCCTTTAACAACTGCTGCTTAAAATAAATTCTTTTTTGAAAAGATAAATGCCACTATCAGACTTAAAAGCAGTGAAAGTACAATTACAATGGCAAATCCCTCAGGATGAGATGCAAAAGGCATTCCTTTGAGATTTACATTCATTCCATAGGCGCTGAAAATCATAGTAGGAATAGACATAACAATGGTAACTGTCGCCAAAAATTTCATAACGATATTGAGATTATTGGATACAATAGAAGCAAACGCATCTGTCATTCCACTTAAAATTCCACTGTATACATTCGCCATCTCAATGGCCTGCTTATTCTCTATAATAACATCTTCCAGAAGATCTGTATCATCCGGATACTGCTTAATACGCTCTACCTTCAAAAGTTTTTCCAACACGATTTCATTGGACCTTAACGAGGTAGTAAAATAAACCAGTGATTTTTCCAGTTCCAGAAGCTCAATGAGTTCTTTATTTTTCGTAGACTCCTGAAGCTTTTCTTCCACTTCTTCACTTTTCTTATCTATAATACGCAGATAATGCAGGAACATGCTTGCATTTTTATACAAAATCTGAAGAATAAATCTGGTTTTCATATACGTATAAAAATTACGGACACGTCCATCCATAAATCGCCCCAGAACTGAGGTATCCTCCAGACATACCGTAATAATAATCTCATCTGTTACAATAATTGATAAAGGGATAGTACCATACCAGTCTTTCTCTCCTCTTTCCTCCAAAATCGGCGTATCCACGATAATCAAGGTATAGTCATCCTCCACCTCAATACGTGAACGTTCTTCCTCATCCAAAGGCGCTCTCAAGTCGTCTACTTCAATATGATACTTCCTTGCAACCTCAAAAATCTCCGTTGCAGTAGGATCGGTAAGCGCAAGCCAGCAGCCTTCGCTGGCTTCCTCTACCTGATGAATTTTCCCATCAATTGTTTTAAATATTCTAATCATGGTTTCTCCCTTCATATCCTGCATGGCAGAACACGAAAGGCGGCCTGCCCGCAGGAATATGGATTTCTTTTTTTATTCTGTTTTTAATATTCCCGGGATAAGGCCCGCTTTCCATAGCTTTGCACTTCCTTTTTTCTTAAAATTTATTTATTCCTGACATTTTGAGAAAATAATACTGTTTGGTGTTTCTACCTTCATAGGTTTTCCTTTCATTGTCAGCAGTTTCTTCTCATAATCAATGGCAAACGTAGTAATCGAATTGGACTCATGGTTTACTACTGCCAGATGTTTTCCATCCGGAAAAACTGCCAGATCCTTTGGATAATTTCCACTGATTGGCAAAATACACTGTTTTTCCAAAAGACCGGTCTGCTCATCTCTTTTATACATAGCAACCGTATCCTCTCCTGCTGTTGAACAGAAAACATATTTGTCATCCGGTGACATACAAAGACCGGAAGTCGCATCATGAGTCTCATCGTCATGAGACGCCAAGGTGCTTTCTGTCTGCAACAGTTCAAAAACAGGATTTTTACCGCTGCCGTCGTAGCGATATACCTGAATGGTATTATTCAGCTCGTAAATCAAATATGCAAATTTTCCGTCTTTGCTGAATTTCATTTTTTTCGGTCCGGACTCTCTGTGGCATCTTAAAATATCCACTAATTCCAGACGTTTTGTTCTTCTGTTTACTCTGTAAATTTTAATCTGGTCAATGCCGTTGTCCACAGCACACAGATATTTATTATCCGGTGTCGGGCGCACACAGCTTACATGAGGGCGGAAATTTCTCTCTCCTACGCTTCCCAATCCCTTATGGAATACACCGGTCACTACACTTCCCAACCTTCCGTCACGATGTGTATGTACCACGGTTACCTTTCCATCATGATAACCTGCCACAAAAAGATATTTACCTTCTTCGTCTGTTGACAGATGACAGCCTCTCATTCCGTCAATATCTACTTTGTTAATAAACGTTAAATCTCCGTCTGCTTCAATGGCAAATACAGCTACTCCTTCATCTGCGATAGAATAAAGATATTTACCGTTTAAAGACTTCGCCAAATGGGAAGAATTATTGACAGGCACTACTTTTCTTTCTGAAAGTGTTCCTTCCTCCACATTTACATCATACAAATGAATTCCAATACTGCTTCCATGGGTATAGGTTCCGACATATGCTACATACTTTTCTTTCATCTATGCAATACCCTCCTGTTTTTATTAGTTTCACCACATAACGAATCATATCTTTTAAAGATATCAAAAATATTCTACCACAAAGTTTTTTTTTATACAATGTAACTTTGAAGTTTTTACATATTGACATGTATTTTTCCTCTAGTATAATAATTTTTAAAATGGATTTTTATGACTTAAAATATGGTTTTTACAAAGGAGGAGCAGAATGAGTCACAATTTAGTCACTTTAACCGATATAACCAAAAGCTTTGGCGACCAGTTAATTTTAGATAACTTAAATCTCTCTATAAAAGAAAATGAGTTTCTCACACTTTTAGGTCCAAGCGGCTGCGGAAAAACAACAACTCTTCGTATTTTAGGAGGATTTGAAGCTCCTGACAGCGGTCAGGTTATTTTTGACGGGAAGGATATTACCAATCTTCCTCCCAACAAGAGAAATCTCAATACGGTTTTTCAAAAATATGCGCTTTTCTCCCACATGAACATTGAAGAAAATATTGCCTTTGGGCTGAAAATTTCCGGCAAAAGCGCCACTTACATTAAGGATAAAGTAAAATACGCTTTAAAGCTGGTAAATCTTGAGGGATACGAAAATCGTCTGCCTGACTCTTTAAGCGGCGGTCAGCAACAGCGTGTTGCCATTGCAAGAGCCATTGTAAATGAGCCTCGTCTCCTGCTTCTTGATGAGCCTTTAGGTGCACTGGATCTAAAACTTCGTCAGGATATGCAGTATGAGCTTATCCGTTTAAAAAATGAGCTGGGTATTACCTTTATCTATGTCACTCATGATCAGGAAGAAGCCCTTACCATGTCTGATACCATTGTAGTTATGAACCAAGGCTACATTCAGCAAATGGGTTCACCAGAAGATATTTACAACGAACCTCAGAATGCTTTTGTTGCAGATTTTATAGGCGAGAGCAATATTATTTCCGGTATTATGCTGGAGGATAAGCTGGTGGAAATTCTGGGCGCAAAATTCCCCTGTGTTGACGTGGGATTTGGAAAAAACAAACCTGTTGACGTTGTAATCCGTCCGGAAGATGTGGATTTGCTTGCTCCGGAAGAAGGCACGATACAAGGCATTGTAACCCACCTTATTTTCAAGGGTGTGCATTACGAAATGGAAGTACAGGCAAACGGCTTTGAATGGCTGGTACACAGTACAGATATGTTCCCTGTGGGACAAAAAGTAGGCATTCATGTAAATCCTTTTGATATTCAGATTATGCACAAGCCGGAGTCCGAGGATGAGGAGGCGATTGGAGTCAATGAATAAAAAGAAATTATTATCCGGTCCTTATCTTTTGTGGTCTGTCGCTTTTATTTTAATTCCCCTTGCCATGATTTTATTTTATGGCTTCACTAACAGTGAAGGACAATTTACCTTTGAAAATGTTCTGGCAATCGGAACTGCGGAAAATTTCAAGGCGCTCTGCCTTTCCTTGATTTTGTCTATAATCAGCACGATTATCTGTCTTGTTTTGGCATACCCATTGGCAATGATGCTCTCTAATATGAAAGTCAATCAGACCGGTCTTATTGTGTTGCTTTTCATCCTTCCGATGTGGATGAATTTTTTGCTTCGCACCATTGCGTGGCAGACTTTACTGGAAAAAAACGGAGTTATCAATCAGATTTTGGGATTTTTTCATATCCCGCCTTTGCAGTTAATCAACACACCGGCAGCCATTGTGTTAGGTATGGTTTATAACTTCCTGCCGTTTATGGTACTGCCTCTTTACAATGCGCTTTGCAAAATTGATAAGGATGTTATTTTCGCTGCCAGAGATTTAGGCGCTACCTCCTTTTATACTTTTCGGAAAATTATCTTTCCTTTAAGTCTGCCCGGAGTTATCAGCGGAATTACTATGGTTTTTGTACCGGCGCTCACTACCTTTGTCATCTCTGACCTTTTAGGGGGAAGTAAAATTCTCCTTATCGGAAATGTCATTGACAGACAGTTCCAGCAGGGAAGCAATTGGCATGTAGGAAGCGGACTTTCTCTGGTACTGATGATTTTTATTTTAATCAGCATGATTTTAACCGGAAAATACGATAAAAACGGACAGGGAGGTTTCTTTTAATGAAAAAGACTGCACGAAATATTTATCTTGGGCTCATTCTTTTCTTTATGTATGCCCCCATTGTAACTTTGATTGTACTTTCTTTTAATGCCTCGAAATCCCGTGCAAAATGGGGTGGTTTTACCCTTCATTGGTATTCCTCCCTGTTTCAGGATAAGGCAATTATGGCAGCCCTTTACAATACGCTTTTGATTGCTCTTGTTTCTGCCGTTCTTGCAACTATTATCGGCACTGCTGCCTCCATCGGTATCAATGCCATGAAGTCCAAAGGCAAAACTGTCATGCTGGGAATTACCAACATTCCTATTTTAAATTCTGAGATTGTAACCGGTATTTCTCTGATGCTTTTATTTATTGCATGCAGAGTCACTCTTGGATTTTCCACAATCTTGCTGGCTCATATTACCTTTTGTATTCCTTATGTTATTTTAAGCGTTCTGCCTAAATTAAAGCAGACAAGCAAAAGCACTTATGAGGCGGCACAGGACTTGGGAGCCGGACCGGTTTACGCTTTTTTTAAAGTCGTTTTTCCTGACATCTGGCCCGGCGTAGTGTCCGGTTTTCTCATGGCATTTACTATGTCCTTAGATGATTTTATTATCACGCACTTTACAAAAGGTCCCGGTGTGGATACCCTCTCAACAAAAATTTACGCAGAGGTACGAAAGGGTATCCGGCCGGAAATGTATGCCCTTTCCACCTTACTTTTTGTTAGTGTTTTAGTTCTTATGATTTGTGTAAATGCCAGTCCAAAGGAGACAAAGGATGTGAAAAAATCCTCCAAAAAAATGGCTTTTCGCCGGACTTTCTGCTTTGCCGTACCTGCTGTTTTAATTGCGGCTTTAATTATAGGCGGAATTTTCTATAATCTAAACACAATGAAAAATCATTCCGGAGAAAAGGTTATTGTCTATAACTGGGGTGAATATTTGGACCCGAAAACTATTGAGCTTTTTGAAGAAGAAACCGGCATTTCCGTGACTTACGAGGAATACGAAACAAATGAAATTATGTATCCGAAAATTGTTTCTCAGGCAATCGCTTATGATGTGGTATGCCCTTCTGACTACATGATACAGCGTATGATTGAAAATGATTTGCTGGCAGAAATCAACTTGGATAATATCCCTAATATAAAAAACATGGACCCTACTTATATGGAACAATCAAAGAGCTTTGATCCCAAAAATAAATACTCTGTGCCTTATTGTGTAGGAACTGTGGGTATTTTGTATAATAAATCCATGGTAAAAGAGCCCGTAGACAGTTGGGATATTTTATGGAATCCCAAATACAAAGACAGTATTCTGATGCAGGACTCTGTGAGAGATGCCTTTGCCGTTGCGTTAAAACGTCTTGGCCATTCCATCAATTCCACAGAGGTAGACCAGCTTGCTGCCGCTGCGGAAGATTTAATGGAGCAAAAGCCTCTGGTACAGGCTTATGTAGTGGATCAGGTAAGAGATAAAATGATTGGAAATGAAGCTGCTCTTGGCGTTATCTATTCTGGCGAAGCAGGATATACCAAACGGGAAAATCCCGATTTGGAATACGTCATCCCAAAAGAAGGCTCTAACGTATGGATTGACTCATGGGTTATTCCGAAAAATGCCCAGAACAAAGAAAATGCCGAAAAATTCATCAATTTTATGTGCCGTCCGGAAATTGCACTTATGAACTTTGAATATCTTACCTACTCTACACCAAACCTGAAAGCCAGAGAAATGATTGAAGATGAAGAAATCAGAAACAGCAAAATTCTGTTCCCTGAGCCGGAAGATTTAAGCAACTGCGAAACCTTCCAATTCTTGGGAGATGATGTAGACAGCTATTACAATGAATTGTGGAACAAAGTAAAATCAAAATAAAAAAAAAGGGGAATGCAGCCGTTTGCACGCCCCTTTTTTAAGGAGTATCAATGAACCGTATTTTTCAATATACCATAACAAAAGAAAATCTCCCCTGCACCGTAGGCGAATTTCTGAAATCCAAGGAATTTTCCCGACAGATTATCATACAGCTAAAGAAAACACAAAAAGGTATTCTGGTAAACAATGAATGGGCTTATGTCCGCACGCCTTTAAAAGTCAATGACATTGTTACCATCCGACTTTTAGAAGAAGCCCCTTCCGAACACATTGTCCCTGTTGCCCTTCCCCTTGATATTGTATACGAAGATGAAGATATTCTGCTGGTAAACAAGCCTGCCGATATGCCTGTTCATCCTTCTATCAACAATTATGACAATACTCTTGCAAACGGAATTGCCCATTATTATCAGGTACAGGGGGAAACCTTTGTGTTCCGCTGTATTAACCGCCTTGACAGGGATACTACCGGACTTCTCATTATTGCAAAAAATGCCCTGAGCGCCTCCATTCTTTCCAACCAAATGAAAGCCAGAGAAATCCACCGCACTTATCTGGCTGTGGTATTCGGTATTCCAAAAAAAGAAGCAGATACCATTACAGCGCCCATAGCACGAAAAGAAAATTCTGCTATTGAGCGCTGTGTAGATTTTATAAACGGAGAGCGTGCCGTTACCAATTATCAGGTAGTGGCTTCAAAAGAAGATTATTCCCTTTTAAAGCTCTCTCTGGAAACAGGCCGAACACATCAAATTCGTGTTCACGCAAAATATATGGGAAATCCCCTTTTAGGAGATTATCTCTACAATCCTGATTTTTCCAGAATACAGCGTGTTGCTCTCCATTCTTATTCTTTAAGCTTTATACATCCCCTTACAGGGCAGCCTATGAAATTCTCAGCTCCCCTTCCAGAGGATATGGCAAGTCTTTTTTAGTTTCTTCGTAAGGCTTCGATAGGACTTAATGCTGCTGCTTTCTTTGCCGGATAAATACCAAAGAAAATACCTACCGCACAGGAAAACAAGGTTGCCGCAATAATGGTAGCAGCGTTAATTCCCGGAGTAATGGTCATGCCCTGCACTGAGCTCATCACAGAACAAATTCCATATCCCCCTGCTATTCCTAAAACAATTCCGATTATTCCGCCAATGACGGTAAGGATTGCGGACTCCGCCAGAAACTGCATCATAATGGAAGACGTCTTTGCTCCCAGCGCTTTTCGAATACCGATTTCCCTTGTCCTCTCTGTTACAGATACCAGCATAATATTCATAACCCCGATACCGCCTACCAGCAGAGAAATTCCCGCTACAAAGGAAATAAATGCCGTTACCATACCGAGCATATCATTCATCATTTTCATAACATCCTGAAAGCTCTGAAGCTGATAATAGTCCTCTCCTGCTGACTGATGTCTCTTTTCCAAGGTTTTAATCACCTCTTTCGAAATCGCCTGAGAGTCCATTTTCTTATCTGCCTGTACGACCATACTGGTAAACTCATCTGCTGTATCTCCCACAAAATCTACTGCCGCAGTATAAGGAACAGAAAGCGTCACCGGCATTCCCTCATAGGTATAGCTTACAAAAGTTCCGTTTTCTTTCTGTGTGGTAATACCTACAATGCGAAAGCTTTTTGTCAAATCATAACACTGCACGTCAATATCCATGCCAATGACATCGTCTGAACCAAACAAACGCTTTGCATCGGTGTCGGAAATCACACATACGTTTCGTCCTTCTGCCACATCTGCCTCTGTAAAATAAGTTCCTCTTTTCAAAGCAAGATTATTGACAATAGGAGCATCTTGTGTTTCCAAGGTTACCGTAGCAGAAAAATCTCCTTTTCCTGTCACGGTTTCCCCCATAATTGTAAAGCTGCTGGAAACTCCTTCCACACCATCAATTTTGCGGATGGCTTCCATATCTTCTGCTGTCATATATGCGTCTTCTTTTATAGCATCATCACTGCAATAGATAAATATCTGCCCTCCGCCTGCTGCATCAATTTCGCTGTTCATCTGGTTTTTCGTTCCTTCACCAATGGACACAATAGCAATGACAGAGGCAATTCCTATAATAATTCCCAGCATAGTAAGAAAGGAGCGCCCTTTATTGGCAATGATATTCTGAATTGCCATTTTGACATATTCAATTATATTTCCCATAGCTCTGTCCTTTCTCTTACTTGTCAGTCTTGGTTTCCTGTGCCTTTACCTTATCACCTTCGCTGTGGTTTCCGATATCGGTAAGAACCTGTTCTCCGTCCTTTAACCCACTTTTAATCTCCACAAAAGCGTCTGAAGTCACGCCTGTTTCAATCTCTTTTTTCTTAATCACTCCGTCTTCCACTACATAGCAGAAAGAACCGTCTTTTCCAATGTTGACTGCCTCCACCGGCAAAATCGGAACGTTCTTTACCTCTGCCGCCTGAATACTTACCTTCGCTTCTACACCAATGAAAATGCCGTCATCTGGATTATCAATATGTACCACAACTCCGATGGTTGGAGCTCCCTTTTCATTTGGAACTGCGATGCGGTTTACCTTCTCTATGGTTCCGTTGTATTTTTTATCTCCTAATTTTACCGTAGCCTTCTGTCCTTCTTTTACTTTATCAAAATCATATTTTGAAATGCTGGCATCCACGCACACATCATCCATACTCTGAAGCGTAAAAAGCTCCATTCCCTGTGTTACGGTAGCTCCCTGACTTACCTTAGTGTCAGAAATAACACCGGAAAATTCTGCTTCAATTCCTTTTCTTCCTTCTTCTAAAAGCTCCTGAAGATTTTTCGTTTCAAGCTCTGTCAAGTTATTGGAAATTCTGATTTTTTCCTTTGCTGCATCTGTAAGACCTGTTGTTTCAGATTGCGCTAAAGCTTCTTTCGATGCCAACTCAGACTGAAGGGCAGCTAATTCTGAGGATACATTCTCCATTTCCGCTTCCAATGCAGAAGTATCTGCCATTCCCGTACCTGTCATTTGAAAATCAGCAGGATTTACTTCTTCTAATTCCGGAACCTTCGGAGGATTATCTAACAAATGACGATAGTCTTCTTTATCTGTTTCCGTTCCTTTTCCCTCATTGATTTTCTGCTTTAAAGCTTCCAGTTCCTTATCATATTCCGGTTTTGTAACGTTATTATAAGTATCCATTTCTTCCTGATACTTTGTTTCTGCTGCCAGCACGGCTGCCTGATATGCACTTTCTACCTCTTCCTGCACCTGTGCCTGTGCATTTTTCTGTGTTTCTGCAATCTGCTGTCTTAAATCAGAAAGTTTATTCTTCTTATTTTCAATTTGTTTTTCTAATTTCGGAATATCTGCTTTTGCTTCTGCAACCTTAGAAGCCGCCTGATTTGCCTGTTCCTGTGCATCCTCCAGCTCTAATTTGCCTGTTCTAGCTGTAAGCTCTGCCTTCTGATTGTCTGCCTCTAAATTATCCACATTAAATGCAATCAGCTTCTGTCCCGCTTCTACGCTGTCACCAGCCTCCACTGTCATGTTTTCAATGGTCGCATTTACCGGAGAATAAAATGTTTTTTTCCATTCACTCTCCACATTGCCGGATGCTTCGATTTCCTGACGAACGTCTCCCTTTTCTACTGAAATAACTTCTACAACAGGTTCTGTGCCTTTTCCTCCCTTTCGCATATTCCCGATAATTGCCAGAAGAACCAATACAACTGCCACAATTCCAAGAGTAATCAACATAACCGTATTTTTATTCTTCAGAGTCTTTGTCTTCATGTACTTCCTCCACTTTTTCATATTCCGGATTTATTCTGTCTGATTCTATTTTTCCATCCATAATTCTTACCACACGTTTTGCTCTGGCTGCAATTCCGTCATCATGTGTAATCAAAATGACGGTTCTGCCGTCCTTGTGAAGATTTTTCAAAATATTTAAAATTTCCTTACTGGAAGCAGAGTCCAGATTTCCCGTAGGCTCGTCTGCCAAAATAACCGGCGGTTTTGCCGCTATGGCTCTGGCAATCGCTACACGCTGCTGCTGTCCTCCTGACATCTCAGATGGTTTATGGTGTATTCTGTGACTTAACCCTACCATTTCCAATGCCTCTGTTGCCAGTTTTCTTCTCTCTTTCTTGTCAATTCCTCTGTAAATCAACGGCAGCTCTACGTTTTCCACTGCTGTAAGGTTAGGAATTAAGTTAAATCCCTGAAAGATAAATCCGATTTCTTTGTTTCTGACTAAGGATAATTCATTATCGGACATGGTTGAGACATCTGTGCCGTTTAAATAATATTTTCCTGATGTAGGAATATCCAGACAGCCGAGCATATTCATAAATGTTGATTTTCCTGAACCGGACTGCCCGATAATAGCAACAAATTCTCCTCTGTCAATTTCCAAATTCACATGGTCCAATGCCCGTACTTCATTTTCCCCCGGATTATAAATTTTACATAAATCCATTACTTTAATTAAATGTTCCATACTCTCTCCTCTTATCTTTCTTAAATATAAGAACAGGACAAAACAGAACCCCTCCCGTTTTGTCCCGCACCTGCTACCTCATTCTGCCTATTTTACAACAATTCCCTGTTCTTCCTGCAATGCCTGACGGTTCTTTAATGCACCCCAGAAATACAATAATGGAAGAATTAATGAGAAAATCACTGAAAAGATGCTAAATGCACCGCTAAAAGCGCTGTACGCATTGCAAATTAAAGCATACACAATCAAAACAATCCCGCAAATATAGCAAAGAGATGCCTTTTCGATTTTCTTGCTGTTTGCAACTCCGATAATACCTGCCACCATATTGATAACGCCCTGTATTGCAGTTAAAACAATCGTAACCTGAAAGGTTGTTTTGGTAATTCCTGCCTGCTGCAAGGTCTGCTCCAAAATCGGCATAAATTCTTCCTGCCCCATCATTACAAAATTCATGGCGCTGGTAATAATACTGGATATACTACCAATAATTAAAAAGATACCTACGACCATTAAAAAGGTTCTTCCCGGCGCTTTTTTTGTCATACTCTTTTCCTCCTAAGATAAATTTGTTTTCATTTTATAATCATTGATGAAGAATGTCAATTTTATTCTGAAAATTTTTCTCCACTTTTCATAAAAAAAGAATGCTGCACAAAACTCATATTATTTCATGCAACATTCTTCTGTCAAATTTACAATGCCCGAATTCTCGGCACTTCATCAATATGAAGATATCTGCTTACTGCTTTTACAATAATATCGTGGTTGATAAAGTGACTTTGATTGGAGACCATAATCACTCCGATTACTCCCACCTCTTCCACACGTATAGGAAATCCTCCTCCCAAACAAGAGTATTCCCTTTCGTCGAGTCCGATTTCCGCTAAAGCTTCTTCGCTGCGTTTTAACTCACTGTACAAAAGCATGGTACTTTTCTCCATCCTCTTTACAGTGGCAAACATTTTATTCATCCATTCCTCGTTATTTAAGGTCGTTCCGTTTCCTGCATACTTAAATACCGTATAACCATTGTTCAGACGGATTTCCACTGCTGTGTCCAAGCCACGTTTTTTTGCCTCTGCTACCAACAAATTACCTAATTCCCATGCGTCCTCGTTGGTAAAATGATTAAATTGTAAAATTTCTTCCTGCATTGCCAATACTGTAATTACTTCTTCAACAGTCATAAAGACACCTCCCGTTCTTAACGAATTCTATCAGGAAATCCCACCTTGCGCTGTACCTTTCTCAATGTTTTGTTTGCAAAATACTGCGCTTTTTCACCATTTTCTTTAATAATAGAGTCAAGATATGCTTTCTCTTTCTCCAGTCTGGCTACTTCATCCTGCAATGGTTTTAATACGCTGACAACTGCTTCTCCCACTGCCATTTTCAGCTCACCGTAGCCTTTTCCTTCAAATTCCTTTACTGCTTCCTGTGATGTTTTATTCAAACATGCACAATAAATATCAATCAGATTTTTAATTCCCGGCTGTTCATCACGATAAGCAATACATGCTTCAGAGTCCGTCACAGCACGTTTGCATTTTCTCATAATAGTATCCGGATCGTCCATGAGATAAATGCTCCCGTTTGGATTTTCATCTGATTTTGACATTTTCTTGGACGGTTCCTGAAGACTCATGATTTTCGCTCCTACCTTACCGATATACGCCTCCGGTATCGTAAATACGTCTCCGTAAATATTGTTAAAACGAGTGGCAATATCTCTTGTCAGCTCCAAATGCTGCATCTGGTCAATCCCCACCGGAACTACATCTGCCTGATACAGTAAAATATCGGCAGCCATAAGCACCGGATAAGTAAACAGCCCCGCATTGATATTATCTGCGTGTTTTGCAGCCTTGTCCTTAAACTGTGTCATACGGTTTAATTCGCCCATATAAGTAAAGCAATTTAAAATCCATGCCAGCTCTGCATGTCCGCTTACATGAGACTGATAATAAATGCAGTTTTTCTTTGGATCAAGTCCTGCTGCAATGTATAAAGTCAATAAAGCCCTTGCTCTTTTTCTAAGAGTAGCCGGGTCCTGTCGTACAGTAATAGAGTGCATATCTACCACGCTGTAAAAACATTCATATTCGTCATTTAAGGTTACCCAGTTTTTCAGCGCTCCCAGATAATTTCCCAATGTCAGGTTTCCGGTTGCCTGCATACCACTGAATAAAACTTTCTTATCATTTATCATCTTTCTGTCCTCCAACTACTACAATTTCCCTTATTTAATTATTCTAGCACGTTTTATCTTTGTCAGCAACTATTGCTTGCTTCCAACCTCGAAAATGTTTATAATAAAGTCACTATTACAAAAAGAGAGGATTAAAAATATGGAAAAAATCGCAAGCTTCACTATTGATCATATAAAGCTTCAGCCGGGAATTTATGTATCTCGCAAGGATTTTGTGGGAAGAGAAGTTATTACTACTTTTGATTTACGCATGACTTCTCCCAACGAAGAACCAGTTATGAATACTGCCGAAGTACATACTATCGAACATCTGGGGGCTACTTTTTTAAGAAACCATAAAACTTTTTCTGATAAAGTAATCTATTTTGGACCTATGGGATGTCGTACAGGCTTCTACCTTCTTCTGGCAGGAGATTATGAGTCTAAGGATATTGTTCCTCTTATTACAGAAATGTTTATCTTTATCCGTGATTTCCACGATGAAGTGCCGGGAGCTTCCGCAAAAGACTGCGGAAACTATCTGGATATGAATTTGAATATGGCAAACTGGCTGGCAGATAGATATTTAAACCATGTTCTTTTCAATATTTCTGAAGAAAGACTGGTTTATCCGAAATAATTTTTTTCTACTAAAAAGAGGAGCGTTCCCATTTAAGGCAATTCTCCTCTTTCATCAATATCCTGTAATTCTTTTTTATCTTCTACTTCAAAATAAAACACTTCTTTTTCATACTTTCGCAGTACGCATTTTCCCCCTTTATCCCCTTGCAAACATTCCAGCTCTTCTTTATATTTTTCATGAAAAATAACGGGATTTCCCATTTCTTTTCCACATTTTACACAGCCAATGGTTTTACCCGTTTGAACAAAAGCCCACAAAAAATCTTCTATTGTTTTCTCTTGCAAATACGGTTGGTCTGTCACAAAGAATATATAATAATTCTCGTCCTCTTTTTCTTCAAACTCCTGTGCCTTACAAAGCCCCAATTTTAAAGAAGATGAAATCCCCTGTCGGCTGTTCTCATTTTTTATTGCTTCTATCTTTCTTTTCTTCATTTCCTGAAGAATTTCATCATACTGTGTAACCATTACCAAACTGTCCAATGTCCCTTTTTTTAAAAGCTTTTCCAAACGTTCTGTCAAATGAAGATACAGCGCTTTTCCTTTCAAAGGATACAATAATTTATTTCCCCGAAACCTATGTGAAAATCCTGCCGCCAGCAAAATCCCATGTATTCTTTTTCCCATCTGTTCCCTCCTGAAAAATAGAAAAAAGGGTTGACACCCATCCTTTTTTTTGATAAAATTCATAATTGTGAAACGACAAAATAAGTTGCTGCCATGGCTCAGTCGGTAGAGCGTCGCCTTGGTAAGGCGGAGGTCGGCGGTTCAAGTCCGCTTGGCAGCTTTTAAAAACCCTTGATATTTCAAGGGTTTTTATTATTTTATAAGAAATTACGCTGTTGCGCAACCTTTTATTTTTCTTTAAATATAAAGAAGCTGCCACTTCTCAGTTTTTTAATCATTAAAGCAGCAACTTCTTTCAATTAAAATTTCATATCTTTTAAATAGTCTTTTCTTATGCCCTTTATATCATCTGTCCGGATGCTCCTACGTAATATCCATCAATCCACTGATTAGATGCCATTGCTCCATCTGCATTTAGATAATACCAATATCCTCCTACAAATACCCAGCCGGTCTGCATTGCTCCCCACTGGTCCATGTAATACCAGTGGCCCTTTACGGATACCCAGCCGGTGCACATTGCTCCCCACTGGTCCATGTAATACCAGTGGCCGTTTACGGATACCCAGCCGGTACACATTGCTCCCCACTGATCCATATAGTACCAGTGGCCCTTTACGGATACCCAGCCCGTTTCCATCGCACCGCTGTCATTCAAGAAATACCAATGACCATTTACTTCTGCCCAGCCGGTTTCCATAATACCATTGTCATTAAAATAATACCATGTTCCTGAAATATCTTTCCAGCCAACTGCTTTCTTTCCGTTTTCATAATACTCCCAACCATTTCCTGTCTGAACCCAGCCTTCTTTTTCTTCTTCAAAAGAAAATGCAAACTGTGCAGGAACAGATTTATGACCTTCTTCATCAAAAGCTATAATTTTTACTACATAAATCTGATTTTTTACAAGTCCTTGTAATGTAAATGCTTCTTTTTCTGTAACTCCTTTCTTGGCACCGTCTACATAAACTATGTACCCTGCTGTCTTAGTATCTGTCGGAGCTTTCCATGTCAATTTTACACTATCTTTTCCTGTAACCTTTTTTGCTATATCCGTAACAGGCGGAATTGTATTCTCTCCATTTGGATTTGTTGTTGTTACCTCATTGATTTCAATCGCTTTTTCTGATTTCCCGCCTTCATTTACTGCATAAATCTTGAAGTTATACGTCGTTCCCGGCTCTAATCCCGTTACTCTTGCAAAGGTATCTGTTGTTTCTGCCTTTACTTGATGTTCGTTATCTATAATTTCATAAGATTTTGCACCTTGTACCTTATCCCATTCTAATACAATCTGCTTTGACTCTACTAAAATAGCTTTTCCTTTTTCCTGTTTCACAACAGGCGGCTGTGCTTTTCCTAAAGCTGAAATGGCTGCTTCTAACGCTTCTGCTGCCTTGTCTATTTCATCCTGTTTTGCATCATCTTTATTCATAACAGCAACAGCTTCTTTATATACCTTTTGTAATTCTGCCCATTTATCCTGTGGATAAGCTTCTTCTGACAACACAGATGCTTCTGTGATAACGTCCTGAAGATTTGATTTATCCAAAACGGAAGAGTCTGCCGGGGCATATACTTTCAAATAATCCAAATTTGCCTGCTGTTTTCCGCCTCTGTCAGTAATCACACACTTAATCTTATGTTCTTCATTGGAAAGTTCTTCTGATTTAAACAACAGCGCCTGATCTTCTCCTGTTCCAATTTCTGTGTCAAAGGAATAAGTATCTACTTTTTCATCATCCAGATAGATTTCGAAGTTTCCACAGTTTTGATGCTTCTGTACATATACTTCAATCTGGTTTCCTGTAAAGGTATATTCAAAGTATTTGCCTGCTCCTGTTGCTTCTGTCTTCGTTCCACCATGGTGTCTGTCAGCTTCTCCGTCCCATGTTGACCAGCCTTCACTCCATGTAATGGAAGGATTTGGTTTCCACTTTCCATTTTCCTGTACAGCATCTTCAATTTCTGTTACTGTATTTGCATTTCCCTGTTTCAAGGCTACCTTTAAGGTTACTTCTCCACTCTTTGTAGTATCTGCTTTTGATACTGCGGTAATCTTTACTTCTCCATTTTTTTCTTTTACCGTTACAAGACCATTTTCATTCACCTCTGCAATAGAAGTATCAGAAGAAGACCATGTTACACTCTTATCTTGTACATCCTCCGGCAATATTTCTGCTTTCATTTGGACTGTACTGTTTGCTTTTCCAATAATTGTAATTCCTGATACCGCAGATACCTGAACAGAAGCAGGCATTGACATCGTATTATCCAGAACACGGAAAGCATCCAGTTCTACCTTTGTAGACTTTCCTGCTCCCTGACTGCTCTTATTTAATACCTTCAAAGTAATTGTATGGTTTCCGTAAGGCAAATCGTCCTTTTCGAAAATTTTCTGCTGACGCTTTGTTTGTGCGCTATAAGTATCTATTTCTCCATAAGACTTATCATCAATCAAAACTTCCATTATTCCTCTGTCATGGTTGGTACAGGTAATTACCTCAATTCCTGTTCCTACAAAGTTCAAAGAAACACTTTCATTCCCCTGTGGAGTATTCAGATACTTAATTGTACCGTTATAATTTACCTCTTCTTTCCAATCGCCCCATGCACCTTCATAGATAATATGGCTGTCGGTATCATCAATCATTCCCGCAGTTACGCCTTTGTCTTTTATCGTAACAAACTCTGTTTTCTCAGACTCCAGCTCAGAAGTCACTGCTGTAATCTGATATTTCATAGTACCCAGTTTTTCGTATGCTGTTACATCCTTGTAAGAGTTGGTTTTTACATTACTTGCGATTAACTGTACATCTCCGTTTCCTACTTTGCGATATACATTGAAACAAATTCCATCCGCTTCTGCTTCATCCCATGTAAGTTCTACACTTTGCTCATCCAAACGTTCTGCTGTAAGACCGGTAGGAACTTTCACACTCTGCGGAATATTTTTTATAATATAAGTTTTTCCCTTTTCTGTTTCAAAAGAAATACGATCTGCTGTCAAAGCCTTCATCTCTACCGGATTTCCTTTTTCATCAAAAACCGTTGCCAAAGAAGCATTCTTTGTCTGAACCGTTGCAGTTCCTCCGTTTCTTGATAAAACAGATGCCTCTGTCAGATTTTTGTCAGCCCATTTCATGCTGACTTCAAAATTTCCTCTTGCAACAAGTCCTTTGACACTTCCGTTTGCCCACACATCCGGCAGAGAAGGCAGCATATTGATATATCCCATATTACTCTGCATCAGCATCTCTGACACACCGGATGTCATACCGAAGTTTCCGTCAATCTGGAATGGCGTATGTGTATCCCAAAGGTTTGGATAAATACCGTCATGGAAGAGATTTTGAATAAGTTTGTGTGCCTGATTTCCGTCTCCGGTTCTTGCCCATGCGTTAATTCTCTGTCCCATTCCCCATCCGGTACTCTTCTCTCCTCTTTCTTTCAGAGAAACAATGGCAGCATCCATGTATTCTGCGTTATCTACGGAAATCAAATCTCCCGGAAACAGTCCCAGTAAATGTGACATGTGTCTGTGACCTTTTTCTCCCATACTTCCCAAAGTAGTTTCCGTATACCATTCTTTAATCTGACCGCTTTCACCGATTTCAATCGGTTTTAATTTTTCCTGTCGTTGACGCCATTCTTTTGCCTTATCTTCGTCTTTACCCAATATCTCTGCTGCCGTAGCTGCATCTTCATACAACTGCCAGATTAAGGACTGTTCATAAGTATTTCCTGCTGTGACAGGTCCATGCTCCGGTGAATACGCAGGCGCAGAAACAAGCCTTCCTGTCTTTTCATCTTCAATCAAAATCTGGTCATATAAAAGAGCTGCTTCCTTTAACATTGGATAAATATGCTCTTCCATATATTTCACATCACCGGTATATTCATAATATTCCCAGCAATTCTGTAAAATCCAAGGAAGCGCTGCCGGTGACCAACCCCAGCTAAAATCCCAACCCGGACAGGTCCATCCAAATGGCGTATTCTGAGTATGAGCTGTAAAGCCTCCATTTTCAACCCCAAAATAAGTTTTTGCCGTTACTTTTCCCGGTTCTACAAGAGAATTGATATAATCAATCAAAGGCGTAGCACATTCTGCCATATTAGTAGAATAAGTAGGCCAATAATTCATCTGCAAGTTGACATTCATGTGATAATCGGATGCCCATGGAATTCTGTTGTGATCTCCTACACGATTTTGCCATACTCCCTGTAAATTAGAGGGCAAATCTCCTGCTCTGGAGGAAGCAATGGTTAAATATCTTCCATACTGGAACAATATTACCTCTAATGCACGATTTTCTGCCTCTGTATTTTTCCCTGCATTATAATCATTCAGCAAAATATCTGTTGTCTTTTCCGGAACATTCTGTCCCAAATCCAACTGTACTCTTGAAAAAATTTCAGAATAATCTTTAATATGTTCTTTTTTTACTTTCTCATATCCTTTTTTACTAGCCTTATCCACAGCTTTTTCTACACTTGCGTCCAATTCCTGTGCAGTTTCCCCTGTACGATAATCAGGATATTTATTCAAATAATCAGTATCTGCAGAAACATAAACAACCGCTTCCGATGCGCCGGATACATGAAGCTTGTCCCCATCCTTTTCCTGCACTTTTCCACCTTCTGTCTCTACTTTTAATTTTCCATTCAGTTTTAACTGGTTGTCCTGCATTTCACCTGACACGGTAATCATATCGTCTTCAACAGTGGTTTTCACAGACTTACCCAATTTTTTATCTGCTACTCCCTCTGCATTATCTATTGGAAAAGAAATATCAAAATCCAATTTCTCATTACCATCAGCAGTAAATTTCATTGCCAATACATTATCCGGATAACTGATAAAATATTCTCGGTGCATTTTTGTATCCTGATAGTCAAAATCTACCGAAGCTACTGCATTTTCCAGATTTAAGTCACGAACATAGTTTTCTGCCTGTTCTTCTTTCAAACCGAAATCTACATAAATATCCCCCCATGACTGGTATGCTCCATATCCTTCTACTTCTCCGGTAAGTTTTTTTGCAAGCTCATTTGCCTGTGTATCATTGCCCTCTTTATATAATTTAATGATTTCCTTATATACTTCGGACATTTTCTGACCATTGTCAGCTGTTTCCTTATTTCCCCCATCATAATTCGGGCGGCTTTCACTGGGGCCACCGTTCCAGAGGGTTTTCTGATTGAATGTCAGCCTTTCTTCTCCAATCTCTCCATACACATTTGCACCCATAAAGCTGTTGCCGATAGGAAGCGTCTGCTGCTGCCATGTATTGTCTTCTTCTGTCGTTCCAAAGCTTCCTCCGTTTAAAATATTTTTCCCTTTTGAAGCAGGCTCATCATACCAAAGGCGCAAACCGCTTTCCTTTTGCGGCGCTTTTGTCTGTTCTGTTTGTGCGGATACCGGAACAGAAGATACTGTTAACGCTACTGTACACAACCCTGCAAAAGCTTTCTTTAATTTTTTACTTTTCATACCTTTCTCCTTTCTGGTATTTTATTTCACAGAAAACAATTTCCTATGAAATAATAAATGCTTTTTTAAGTATATATCTGTGCATCCTTGAATGATTTACATTTTTAATCAGTTTTTTTATATTATTGTTCTATTTTTGTGCATTTTAACCATTTAACCCCTTAAAATACATACATTTCATTTAATTTTTTTCATATTTTACATATTTTTTCGTCTAAATGCACCGTTTTTTTGTTTTGTATAAATCATTTCATACAAAAAAGACTGACGTATAAAACACATACCTCTCCGTATGTCTTTCATACAACAGTCTTTTTATTTTACCCATTCCATTCCATGAATTTTATTTTTTATTCTTTGCAGTGCATTGTCAATGGACTTGGGCTGCTTTCCTGTCATTTCTGCAATCTGAAGATAATCTGCTCCATCCAGATAAGCATCCAGCACCTGATTTTCAAAAGGACTTAACCGTTCCTTAATCTCCTCCATCATTCTGCTTACATTTTCTTTTCCAATAACAATTTCCTCCGGATTTTGCTGTGTAATATCTTCCGCATTATACAGCGGTCCTTCCATCTCACTTAAAGAAATGTAAGAATTTAATGGCTTGTGCTTCTGCCTTCCTGAAATTTCAATGGCCTTATACATCTGCCTTTCTATACATAAATTAGCAAAAGTGGAAAATGAAGCATTTTTGTCAGGATGGTATCCTCGGACTGCCTTAAACAGCCCAATCATACCCTCCTGAATTAAATCCTCCTGCTCTCCTCCGATTAGAAACATGGCATGTGCCTTCTTCAGCACCATTCCCTTATATTTGTTAATGAGGTAATCCTCCAAGCCTTCCTGTCCCTGCCATAAAAGCTCAAAAAGCTCCTCATCTTTTAAATTTTCATATTCCTTCATCATAAATGAATTCCTGTACTATTTCCCCATTCTCTGTCTTACAATTTCGTATGCCAATACCCCTGCTGCCACAGAGGCATTCAAAGAGTCGATATTTCCCTGCATTGGTATGGATGCAATAAAATCGCATTTTTCACGTACCAGCTTTGATACGCCGTCGCCCTCGTTTCCGATAACCAGTCCGATTGCGCCTTTTAAATCAAGGTCGTACATCTGTGTTCCGCCCATATCCGCACATACAAACCAAATTCCTTCTTTTTTCAGATTTTCAATGGTTCTTGCAAGATTGGTAACCTTTGCAACCGGTGTATAATTCAATGCTCCGGCAGAAGTTCTTGCAACCGTCGCAGTCAGCCCCACGGCTCTGTTCTTTGGAATAATCACGCCATGAGCACCTGCCAGATTTGCTGTACGGATAATTGCTCCCAGATTATGAGGGTCTTCGATATTATCCAGCAATACCAGAAACGGCGGTTCTCCTTTTTCTCTGGCTGCTGCCAGAATATCTTCTACTTCTGCGTAATTATACGCCGCAGTCATGGCAATCACACCCTGATGTTTTCCTGTTTCCGATAACTGATCCAGTCTTTCTTTTTTTACATATTTAATCATGGTATCATGCTTCTTTGCTTCACGCAAAATGGTGCGTACCGGACCGTCCTCGCATTTTTCCAGAACAAATAACTTATCCACAGATTTTCCGGAACGAAACGCTTCTAAAACCGCATTTCTGCCTTCTACCTTTGTTTCCTGGAATTTATTCTCCATCCTTTTCTCCTTCTGTAATTCCTATTTTTATCAATTCTAACATTCTGTCCCACTGCTCTGTCAGATACAAATGTCCCATTAACGCCTCAAATCCCGTAGCTCTTCTGTAATCGGACATACTGGCATTTTTTGCCATGGTAAAGGATTTTGCATTTCTTCCTCTTTTGAAAATTCCCATTTCTTCTTCTGTAAGATATGGTTTCAGCTTTTCGATAATCTCTGACTGGGCAGATGCTTTTACTAATTTGCTGGCTCTTTGATGCAGCTTATTTACTTGAGTATTTCCTTTTTCCACTAAAATAGTACGGATAACCAGCTCATAAATGGCATCTCCGATGTAGGCAAGGGTTAAAGGAGAATAGGTTCTGATATCCGTATCCTCCAGTTCAAACAGCTCCTTGAATTTCTTTAAGCTCGCTTCCATTGTACACCCTCTCTTGTATCTTTTAAGATGATACCCATAGTAGCCAATTCATCTCTGATTTCATCTGCTCTTTTAAAGTTTTTCTCTTTTCTTGCCATCTGACGTTCTTCAATCAGTTTTTCAATTTCTTCATCTAAAATTTCAGCTTCCTTGTTCACAATCAGACCTAACACATCGCTTAAATGCACAATGGTATCAAAAAGATACTGTACAAAAGCTGCTGTGCTGTTTTCATTTGCTTTTGTATTGGCAAATTTAACCAACTCAAAAATAGCGGCAATGGCATCTGCGGTATTAAAATCATCTTCCATGGAATTTTCATATTTCTTTACATATTCCAGAACTTCCGCTTCCAAGGCTTTTTCTTCTGCTGTCATTTCTGTTTTTTCTGCTGTTTCCAACAGGTGTTTTAACTGCTCCACACAAGTAATAATTCTTTCCAGAGAATTTTTAGAAGCTTCCATCAGCTCAGCGCTGAAATTCAGCGGACTTCTGTAATGTGCATTTAACATAAAGAAGCGAAGCACCTGTAAATCATATTTTTCTCCGATTTCTCTTACGGTAAAGAAGTTTCCAAGAGATTTTGACATTTTGCGATTGTCAATATTCAAGAAAGCGTTGTGCATCCAGTATCTTGCAAACTGCTTTCCGTTGCAGCATTCAGACTGAGCAATTTCGTTTTCATGATGTGGGAAAACAAGGTCTTCACCGCCTGCATGGATGTCAATTTCTTCACCTAGATATTTTTTAGACATCACAGAACACTCAATATGCCAGCCCGGACGACCTTCACTCCATGGGGATACCCAGAAAGGTTCTCCTTCTTTTTTCGGTTTCCAAAGTACGAAATCCAATGGGTCTTCCTTCTGATTTTCTCCCGAAACCTGTAAAGAACGAAATCCTGACTGCAAATCCTCCAGATTTTTATGAGACAGCTTTCCGTATTCTTTGAAATTCTTTACGCGGAAATATACAGTACCGTTTACCTCATAGGCAAAGCCTTTGTCCATTAAAGTCTGTATCATATCAATCATTCCGTCAATTTCCTGTGTTGCCAGCGGATGAGTAGTCGCCGGTTTTACATTCATATCTGCCATATCTTTTTTACATTCTTTAATATAACGGCTGGAAATCTCCTCTGCACTTACACCTTCTTCTACTGCCTTCGCAATAATCTTGTCATCTACATCTGTAAAATTGGATACATAATTTACTTCATATCCTTTGTATTCCATATAGCGGCGTACTGTATCAAATACGATCATCGGTCTTGCATTTCCGATATGAATAAAATTATAAACCGTAGGTCCACAGACATACATCTTTACTTTTCCTTCTTCTAAAGGAATAAATTCTTCTTTTTTCTTTGTCAGTGTGTTATAAATTCTCATATTTCTCTTTCTTCCTCCTGTCTTCTTTCTTTTGCCTCCAAGGCTCTTGCCCTGCGGCATTGCGCTTCTCTTTCTTTTATATCATTTAATTCATAACCCATACGCTGTAATTCGGAACGCAGTCTGTCATTTTCCTGCTGAAGCTTATGGATATCATCTAAGGTTGGATCCGGAAGATGAATTTGGTCCATATCACTTCTAGGAACCTTCTGGTTTCCTTTTCTTACCACACGCCCCGGTACGCCTACAACTGTACAATTAGGCGGAACCTCCTCTAAAACCACGCTTCCGGCACCGATTTTGGAGTTTTCTCCAATGGTAAATGAGCCTAAAATCTTTGCTCCGGCGCTTACCATAACGTTGTTTTTCAAAGTAGGATGTCGTTTTCCCGTTTCTTTTCCTGTGCCGCCTAAAGTAACTCCCTGATACAGTGTTACATTATCACCGATAATAGCCGTTTCTCCGATAATCACTCCTGAGCCGTGGTCAATAAACAGCCCTTTTCCAATCTGCGCTCCCGGATGAATTTCAATTCCTGTTTTTCTGGCTGCCCGCTGAGATACCCACCGTGCCAGAAAGAAATGTCCTTTTTCGTATAATTTATGAGCCCGCCTGTACTGTATCATAACACGAAAGCTGGGATACAACAAAACCTCTAAAGGTGTTTTAATTGCAGGGTCCCGTTCCCTGATAACCTGAAATTCTTCTTTTATATGACTAATAAATCCCATATTTCACGTCCTTTCTATCAATTTTCCATAAACGAATATAACGAAAACGCCTCTATGTCAAAACGACATAGAGGCGAAAAATCCGCGGTTCCACTCTATTTGAAGATAGTATCTCCCACTTATTTCCCATAACGCAGGACTGCGTATCCGGCTTAGGCTTACCCCTCACCAAATCAACTCCCGAATGCACTTTCCAAAGCTTCCTCTAAGACAGCTTCCAGCCGATGACTGTCTCTCTCTGAAAAGGATTTACTCTGTACTCTTTTCGTTCCATGCCTTTTCCTATCTTCTCTTAGTTTATTCATAAATACGGGATTTGTCAACAGGATTTTCTTAGCAAACGCCCTGTGCAATCATAGCATCTGCAACTTTTTCAAATCCGGCTGCATTGGCACCTACCACATAGTTGCCTTCAAATCCGTATTTTTTCGCTGCATCTACCATATTATGGCAGATATTTACCATAATTCCCTGAAGCTTTTCATCTACTTTCTCAAAACTCCAGCTTAATCTCTCGCTGTTCTGTGACATCTCAAGTCCGGAAGTAGCAACACCGCCTGCGTTTGCAGCCTTACCCGGCGCAAAGATAATTCCGTTTTCCTGTAAATATTTTGTAGCTTCCAGAG
Organism: Blautia hansenii DSM 20583; assembly: GCF_002222595.2. Classification (NCBI taxonomy): domain Bacteria; kingdom Bacillati; phylum Bacillota; class Clostridia; order Lachnospirales; family Lachnospiraceae; genus Blautia; species Blautia hansenii. Next base: position 1,130,002 of record NZ_CP022413.2, on the reverse strand, counting down.
TTGTCGGCATATTTGCACCCTCTGCTACTGCAAAGCAGCCATTGGCAACTAATACTTTTGCGTCCTCTAAATCCAACTCGTTCTGTGTTGCACATGGAAGAGCAATGTCACATTTTGCAGTCCATACACCTTTTCCTTCATGGTATTCTGCATTTGGTCTGTAATTTGTATATTCTGTTAAACGTGCACGTTTTACTTCTTTGATTTCTTTTAATGCTTCTAAATCAATGCCTTCCGGATCGTATACCCAGCCAGTGGAGTCAGAGCATGTCACAGGCTTTGCACCTAACTGATAAGCTTTCTCAATAGCATAAATCGCTACATTTCCCGCTCCGGAAACAGCAACTGTTTTGCCCTTTAATTCTTTGCCGTTAAGCTTTAATAATTCTTCTGTAAGATAAAGAAGACCATATCCTGTCGCCTGTTTTCTTACTAAAGAACCGCCGTAGGTCAGTCCCTTACCTGTAAGCACACCTTCGTAAGCATCACGAATTCTCTTATACTGTCCAAACAGATAACCGATTTCTCTTGCACCTACTCCGATATCACCTGCGGGAACATCTGTATCTGCACCGATATGACGGTATAACTCGGTCATATAGCTCTGGCAGAATGCCATAACTTCTCTGTCTGATTTTCCTTTCGGGTCAAAATCAGCTCCACCTTTACCGCCACCAATAGGAAGCCCTGTCAGGGAATTTTTGAAAATCTGTTCAAATCCTAAAAATTTAATAATTCCCAGATATACGGATGGGTGGAAACGCAGACCGCCTTTGTATGGTCCGATTGCACTGTTGAACTGTACACGGAAGCCTTTGTTCACCTGTACATTTCCGTTGTCATCTACCCACGGAACACGGAACATAATCACTCTTTCAGGCTCAACTAAACGCTCTAAAAGTGCTTCTTTGCGATACTTTTCTTCATTTGCCTCTACTACCGGTTTTAAAGACTCTAAAACTTCTTTTACTGCCTGATGAAATTCCGGTTCTCCTGGATTTTTCTTTTCTACTAATTCAATAACCTCATCTACGTATGACATGACTTTCCTCCTGTATCTGATTTTTTCTTGTATTATAAATCCAAGTCGGTATTTTTGCAAGTTTATTTTTTATTTCCTGCATATTTTTTATTTATACCTGCTATTCCTTTATATACAATACTGTATTTGCATTTTCTTTATTCAGGTGTTTCATTTCTAAATACGTGTTGTCCATTGAGAGCAATCCCATACATCCGTTGCAAGACCTTCATAAAACTCCGGCTCATGACAAACCATTAAAATTGTGCCTTTGTACTCCTTTAAAGCCCTCTTTAATTCTTCTTTTGCATCTACGTCTAAATGGTTGGTAGGCTCGTCCAAAATCAATACATTGGTTTCTCTGTTGATAATCTTGCACAGACGCACCTTTGCCTGCTCACCACCGCTTAACACACGCACAAGACTTTCGATATGCTTTGTTGTCAAACCACATTTCGCTAATGCTGCACGAACCTCATACTGTGTATAGGAAGGAAAGACCTCCCAGATTTCTTCGATACAGGTATTTTTATTTCCCTGTGGCATCTCCTGCTCAAAATATCCGATTTCCAGATAGTCGCCTAAGTGCACCTTTCCTGAAATCGGTGGAATAATGCCCAGTATACTTTTTAATAATGTGGATTTTCCAATCCCGTTTGCTCCGGTAAGAGCAATCTTTTCTCCTCTTTCTACTTTTAAATTCAATGGCTTGGAAAGAGGTTCGTCATAGCCGATAATCAAATCATCGGTTTCTACCACAAAACGGCTTGGTGTTCTGGCTGTTTTAAAGTTAAACTCCGGCTTTGGTTTTTCCTTTGCCAGCTCAATCACATCCATTTTATCCAGCTTTTTCTGTCTGGACATTGCCATATTTCTGGTTGCCACTCTCGCCTTGTTTCTAGCCACAAAGTCTTTCAGCTCGTTGATTTCCTGCTGCTGACGATTGTAAGCCGCTTCAAGCTGTGCTTTCTTTACTGCGTAAACCTCCTGAAAATGGTCATAATCTCCCACATAACGGTTTAATTCCTGATTATCCATATGATAGATGAGATTTACAACGCTGTTTAAGAACGGAATATCATGAGAAATCAAAATAAAGGCATTTTCATATTCCTGCAAATATCGTTTCAACCATTCAATATGCTCTGCGTCTAAATAGTTGGTCGGCTCGTCTAAAAGCAGAATGTCCGGCTTTTCCAAAAGCAGTTTTCCCAACAGGATTTTTGTTCTCTGTCCGCCGCTTAAATCTGTAACATCCTTGTCTAAGCCAATTGCCGTAAGTCCCAACGCTCTTGCCACTTCCTCCACCTTGGAGTCAATAATGTAGAAATCGTGCATAGTCAGCATATCCTGTATGGTTCCCAGCTCTTCCATCATGGTTTCCAATTCTTCCGGAGATGCCTCGCCCATTTTGTCACAAATTCCGTTCATCTGCGCTTCCATTTCAAACAGCCATGAAAACGCTGATTTCAGTACGTCTCGAATGGTCATTCCCTTTTCCAACACGGTATGCTGGTCCAGATATCCCACACGGACATTTTTTGCCCATTCGATTTTTCCTTCATCCGGCATCAGCTTTCCTGTAATAATATTCATAAAGGTAGATTTACCCTCACCGTTGGCGCCTACCAATCCAATATGTTCTCCTTTCAACAGTCGAAAAGAAACGTCCTGAAAAATAGCCCTGTCACCAAACCCGTGGGACAAATTCTGCACATTTAATATACTCATCTTCTGTTCTCCTTACAGCAGCCTCCACAACCGCCGCTTCTGTCATCTGTCATAAAATCCTGCACGTGTGTCAGCGCACAAATTGCCTGTGCGGATATACCTTCCATACTTCCTGTAAATCCCAGACCTTCCTCTGTGGTCGCTTTTATATTTACCTGATTGGCTTCCAAATGTAAGGCATTTGCCACATTTTCAATCATGGTGTCAATATATGGTAAAAGCTTTGGTTTCTGCGCAATAATCGTTGCATCAATGTTATTAATCACGTACATATTTTCTTCTAAAAGCTTTCCTACATGCTGCAAGAGCTTGATACTGGAAATTCCTTTATACTGGGGGTCTGTATCCGGAAAATGTCTTCCGATATCCCGAAGAGCTGCTGCCCCTAAAAGTGCGTCCATAATGGCATGAACCACTACATCGGCATCCGAATGTCCCAACAGACCTTTTTCCCATGGAATATTTACACCGCCTAAAATCAAATCTCTTCCTTCTGTAAGCTTATGGACATCATATCCCATTCCTACTCGCATCATGGTTTTCTTCCTTTCCGCCTATTCTACTGAAAGCACCTGATAGCCTGCATCTTCTACTGCTTTCTTTAAAGCTTCTTTTTCAAGTCCTGTTTCTACATAAGCTTCTTTTTTCTCTAAATTCACTTCTGCTTTTGTTCCTTCCAAAGCTTCTAACGCTTTTGTAACTGCTGCCTGACAGTGCGGGCACATCATTCCTTCGATTTTCATTGTATACATATTTTTTTCCTCCTTTTTCTCCTGAATACTTTCAGGCTGTGTTTTTCCCTTTTTCAGAGAATGAAAAAATCGTAATCGCAATGCGTTACTTACAACAAAAAGACTACTGAGACTCATAGCCGCCGCTCCGAACATAGGGCTTAATTTCAATCCGAATACCGGATAAAGCACTCCTGCCGCAAGGGGAATTCCACATACATTATAAAAGAATGCCCAGAATAAATTTTCCTTAATATTTCGGATAACTGCTTTACTCAGTTCTATGGCAGTTGCCACATCCTGTAAATCGTTTTTCATCAGGACAATGTCTGCGCTTTCAATGGCAACATCTGTTCCTGCTCCAATGGCAATTCCTACATCTGATCTTGCAAGAGCCGGCGCATCATTTAATCCGTCCCCTACCATGGCTACGGTCTTTCCTTCCTCCTGAAGTCTGGAAATCTCTCTTTCTTTATCCTGTGGAAGAACCTCGGCAATCACTGTATCAATATCCAGCTGCTTTTGAATTGCTTTTGCTGTTCTGGCATTATCGCCTGTAAGCATAATAACCTGAATACCCAGTTTTTTCAACTCCTGAATTGCCTTTGCGCTGGTTGGTTTTACCACATCGGCAACACCGATTATACCAAACACCTGTTTCTCATCTGCCAAAATAAGAGGTGTCTTTCCTTCTTTGGAAAGCTTTTCCATACTGCTTAACGCCTTTTCACAGGAAATTCCCTGTTCCTGCATCAATTTTTGGTTTCCTGCATAATAAATGTTCCCCTGAATTTTTGCAGTAATTCCTTTTCCGGGAATTGCTGCGAAATTTTCCGCATTTGGAAGCTCCATGCCCTTTGCCTTTAAAAGCACGGCTTCTGCCAGAGGATGTTCACTTTTCTTTTCCAGAGCTGCGCTGATTTCTAAAATTTTGTTTTCGGACATTCCGAAGCTGATAATATCGGTAACCACCGGCTTACCCTCTGTAATAGTTCCTGTTTTGTCTAATACAACGCTTTGTACATTATGAGTGATTTCCAATGCTTCGCCGGATTTAATTAAAATTCCGTTTTCCGCACCTTTTCCTGTTCCTACCATAATGGCAACCGGTGTGGCAAGACCTAAAGCGCAGGGGCAGGAAATCACTAAAACTGCAATGGCACAGGACAATGCAAATTCAAATTCTGCTCCCATAAGCAGCCAGACAATTCCCGTAAGCAGCGCAATTCCCATAACCGTAGGAACGAAAATTCCCGCAATTTTATCTGCCATTCTGGCAATCGGCGCTTTGCTGGAGCTGGCTTCCTCTACCAGACGGATAATCTGAGAAAAAGTGGTGTCCTGTCCCACTCTGGCAGCTCTCATTCTGATAAATCCTGTTTTATTTAAAGTAGCTGCAGTTACCGTATCTCCTTCTTTCTTTTCAACAGGCATACTCTCTCCTGTAATGGCTGCCTCATCCACGCTGGTTCTTCCCTCAATTACAACACCGTCTGCCGGAATACTGCTTCCCGGCTTTACCTGTAAAATATCTCCGGTCAACATATCTTCTGCTGCAATTTCCACCACCTGTCCGTTTCTTTCCACCAGCGCTGTCTTAGGCGCTAAGTCCATGAGCTTTTGAATGGCTTCACTTGTTTTTCCTTTGGAACGTGCCTCCAAATATTTTCCGATATTGATTAAGGCAAGTATCATCACTGCTGACTCAAAGTACAAATCATGTAAATAACGGTGTACCAGCTCCATATTCTGAGTACCCAAACCATATCCCATGCGATAAATGGCAAATATTCCATATATTAAAGAAGCCCCGGAGCCTACGGATATCAATGTATCCATATTGGGCGCTCCGTGGATAAGAGAGCGAAATCCCCTTTCAAAATAAGCTCTGTTGATATACAACACAGGTATACACAAAAGAAGCTGTGTCAATGCAAAGGACACTGCGTTGGCGTCTCCTCTTAAAAAGGAAGGCTGTGGAAGTCCTGCCATGTGTCCCATTGCCACATACATCAAGGGAATTAAGAAGATAAAGGACCAGATGGTACGCTTTTTCATGTTCTCAATATTTTTTTCTACAATATCTTCTTTTTCCTCTTTTTTCTCAGATTTCACTGTGGGAATTTCCATCCCGTACCCAGCTTGTGTCACGCTGTCTGCTATTTTTTCTTCTGTCAGTTTACTCTCATCAAAATCTATCTGCATGCTGTTTGTCAGTAAATTGACGCTGACGGTATTGACTCCATCCAGCTTTCCCACGCACTTCTCAACTCTGGAAGAGCATGCAGAGCAGGTCATTCCTGTTACTTTATATTTTTTATTCAAATATTTCACCTCCTGTTATAAGATTTTACCCAATAAAGCTACCATTTCATCTACTTTTTCTTCTCTTTCTTCATCTGTCTTTGCTCCTGTCACACAACTTTTTAAATGTGCTGTGAGGATTTCTTTATTTGCCCTGTTTAAAACAGCTTCTGTTGCCATAAGCTGATGCGCTATATCCATACAGTAACGGTCTTCCTCCACCATTTTCAAAATACCGTCAATCTGGCCTCTGGCTGTCTTTAATAATCGGTTTATCTGTGCTTTATCTGCTCTCATCTCTTTTACCTCCTATACCCCGTGGGGGTGTATTTGATAAGATAAATATAACATAACATTTTAAGCATTGCAAGAAGGAATGTTTATTTAAAACAACACACATCTGCTAATTTTTATTGTAGTGAATATATAGAACTGCTATAATATGGCTAGATAAAAATAACAAATACAAGAGCAGAAGTCGTAAACTCATTAGGTAAGAAAAATCTTGAAAAAATCTATGACTTGGCAGATATCTATCACAGCGACAATATAGACCGTGTCAGTGACGATTTTACCAAAGAAGCAAAAATCAGCACAGGAAATTTTAACAATGTGTCCGCATGTCAATACGCTATTCCATCCCATTGGGATATCGGCAAAGTATATAAAAGATTGATTAAGTCCGTGGCAGAATATGAAAAGATAGGTATTATTGATGCCTTATTCAAAGTTTACAACTCATTTATCAGCAATAAAATAGATGACTACAACAGCAGTATGTATTATGAAAATCCATCGTATTTGCCGGAATGTTATTTAGAAAATAAAGTAATTTAATTATTTTTGCAGAATTTTAAAAGGAGGGACTTTCTATGTTCCATAAAGAAAAACTTACAACAACACCCTATCAAAAAGTTTTAAATCTGTTATCTTTCCTTCTTTTTCTGGGATTATTCCTTTATCCTGTCCTGATTTGGTCTAAGATACCGGATGAAATCCCTACTCACTATAACTTCGCCGGAGAGGCAGATGCTTTTGGGAGCAAATCTTCTATACTGATACCTTCCCTTATCGGAGCGCTTCTCTACGGACTGCTGCTTTTTGTCGGTCATTTTCCCGATATCTGGAACGTTCCTGTTAAAATTACTGCTGAAAATAAGGACTGGGTATATAGAAATATAAAAAGTCTTCTCTCTACCATGAATTTCCTTATTATGCTTCTTTATTTTTACATAAATTATCGGTCTGCTTCGCAAAAAGACTTAAATCCGGTTATCATTATCGGAGTGATTATTTTCCTGTTTACTTCTATTCTCTACTTTTGCCTAAGATGTAAAAAGACACCCCCGTCACCAAAGGATGTCTCTTAACCTTTTCTCTATTCCTTTCTGAGGAATTTCTCCTCCTGTATTTCCACCAGAATAATATCCTCCCCAATCTGGCGAATACAGGAGAAAGGAATAACATATTCACTGACAGAGCCAAATAATCCACACATTTTCCCCGGAACAGGCACAATCAGCGCTTCTATTTTCCCTGTTTTACAATTAAACTCCACATCTAAAGGACAGCCCAAAGTTTTACAGGTACAGATATTGATGACTTCTTTTTGCTTCAGCTCACATACACGCATAAAAAACTCCCAAACCCATGGTTTTAATCTATCCTATGAGTTTGAGAGTCAATCCAACACTCCTATCTGTCCATTTCTAGCTGAAGTCCTGTACTTTGATGATTTTTTATAATACGCTCAATTTCATCTAATCCGCTGGAAGGCAAGTCCCCCGGAATGGTATTTTTCACCGCACTGGTAGCATTGCCGTACTCCAAAGCTTTTCGGCAGTTAAAATTATGCTTTAACAGCCCGTACAAAGCCCCTGAAATGTAGGCATCCCCACTTCCAATTCGGTCCACCACCTCAATATTTTTATAAGGTTCTTCTTCGTAAAACTTATCTTCTTTGGCATTATAAAATACAGAGCCGAAAGAATGTACCTTCGGGCTATGTACTACCCTCTGTGTAGAAGCAACAAAGGAAATCGGATATTCCTCTGTAAAGCTTTTCATAATTTCATAGACGTTTCCCTGTTTTAAGAAAGTCAGTTTTGCTGTTTCTTCCGAGCAGAAGAAAATATCCACATACGGCAAAATTGTTTCGATACATTCCCTTGCCTCATCTCCTGTCCAGAGATTTCCCCGAAAATTCACATCAAAGGAAATAATTGTCCCATTTTCTTTAAACCGCTTTATCATTTCTATGGCATTTTTACGGGTATTTTCTGACAATGCCAGTGTAATTCCTGTGGTATGGAAGCATCTTGTTGAGCCGTACATTTCCTCCGGAAAATCATCTGCGGAAAACTTGCAAAAGGACGCATGCTTTCTGTCATAAACCACGCTGGGTTTTCTGGGATATGCACCGTTTTCGTAGTAATAAATTCCAAGTCTTGCATCTGTATCCTTGTCATAAATCAGGTAATCATCGCTGACACCGCAAAAACGCACACGGTTTTTTGCATAAGTTCCCAAGGCATTATCCGGCAGCATGGAAATCATACCTGTGCGAAGTCCCAGCAAAGATACGCCGGAAACCACATTTAATTCTGCACCGCCCACCTGTTTTTGAAAGGTATCGCCTCTTACAATCCTCTCATTATCAGGAGGTGACAGACGCAGTAAAATTTCCCCAAGTGACAATAAATCAAAATCCCTTCTCATAAACTGTCTCCTTTTTTCTTTATATAAATCAGGGACTGCAATCAAGCAGCCCCCTTCTATCTAAATGTTCCCCAATGGCAATAAGGGTTTCATTTCATTATAAAATTCGATTATCTCTGCACACGGCCTGAACCGTCTCCTCCTGCAAGCTTTGTCACTTCATCCATGGAAACCATGTTAAAGTCACCTTCAATAGAATGTTTCAGACAAGATGCCGCTACTGCAAATTCGATGGTAGACTGTGCATCATATCCGTTTAAGCAAGCACAAATCAATCCGCCGCCAAAGGAGTCGCCACCGCCTACACGGTCAACAATGTGCATTTTGTATTTTTTGCTGAAATAGTAATCCTGTCCGTCATATAACATTGCAGACCAGTTGTTGTCGTTGGCAGATAAGGACTCTCTCAATGTAATGGCAACCTTCTGGAAACCAAAACGGTCTGCCAGCTGTTTTGCAACATCTTTATAGCCTTCATGATTTACTGTACCGGTTGTAACATCTGTGTTTGCGGCTTTAATGCCGAATACGTCTGCTGCATCTTCTTCATTTGCAATACAAACATCTACGTATTTGCAGATTTCACCCATTACCTGACCGGCTTTTTCTTTAGACCATAATTTATTTCTGTAATTTAAGTCACAGGAAATGGTAAGACCTGCTTCTTTTGCAGCTTTACAAGCTTCCAGACAAATATTTGCAACTTCATCGTTTAATGCAGGTGTAATTCCTGTAAAGTGGAACCAGTCTGCTCCGTCAAAAATTTTCTTCCAGTCAAAATCAGAAGCCTGTGCAGTGGCAATAGAAGAACCTGCACGGTCGTAAATAACTTTGGAAGGTCTCTGAGAAGCTCCTTTTTCCAAGAAATAAATGCCTACTCTGTCGCCGCCACGTACAATCTCAGTAGTATCCACACCGTATTTTCTTAAAGAATTGATAGCAGCCTGTCCGATTTCATGTTTTGGAAGTTTTGTAACAAATTTTGCATCAAATCCATAATTTGCAAGAGAAACTGCTACGTTTGCTTCTCCGCCGCCGTAAGTTGCTCCGAAGGTATCTGCCTGTACAAAGCGATAATATCCTTCCGGTGCCAGTCTCAACATAATTTCACCAAAAGTAATTACTTTTTTTGCCATGAGTTTTTTCTCCTTTTTGTACTTATTTATTTCTGATTTCTGCTACCAGCTTCACAGCTTCTTCTGTCATTGCTTTAATTTCGTCAAATTTACCTGCTTTTACTAAATCGCCTTTTACCATCCAGCTTCCGCCACATGCAACAATTTTATCACAGCTTAAATAGCTTTCCAGATTTTTTGCGCTGACACCGCCTGTGGGCATGAACTTCAATCCCACATAAGGAGCTGCCATTGCTTTGATTGTTGCAACACCGCCGAACTGCTCTGCCGGGAAGAATTTTACAACCTTTAATCCTCTTTTCACTGCCTGTGCTACTTCAGACGGTGTAATACATCCCGGAAATACAGGAATTTCTTTACTTAAACAATAATCTACAATTTCCGGATCAAATCCCGGGCTTACAATAAATTTTGCTCCTGCTGCTACTGCACGGTCTACCTGTTCAATGGTAAGAACTGTACCGGCTCCCACAAACATATCAGGATATTCAGAAGTCATAATTTTAATAGACTCCTCTGCTGCATCTGTGCGGAAAGTTACCTCTGCACATGGAAGTCCGCCTTCTACTAATGCTTTTGCCAAAGGCGCTGCGTCCTTTGCATCTTCTAATACAACAACGGGTACAACGCCAAGTGTTGAAATCTTTTCTGTAACTGTGCTCATATTCTCCTCCTGTTTTTATCGTTCCATATTACGGAATATCGTTTCGTTATGTGGTATTTTGTAATTTGAATTATACTACACTTCCAAAAAAAGTCAAGTGTTTTTCATTGCCACAAGTAGCAGAAAGTGTTACAATAGCGCCAACACATAAAAAGGAGATTTGTTTTATATGGAAACGAAAAATCCAATTCAGGTGGCTGACCGCCTTTTTCTTATTCTGGAAACCTTGGCAGAAACCGGTCCTGTTACACTTGCAGAGCTTTGCAGCCATCTTGACTTAAATAAAAGTACGGTTCACAGACTTCTATGCTCACTCATCTACATGGGTTATGTGAAGCAGGAAGGGGAAACCGGTAAATATTCTCTTTCCTTTAAGCTGCTGGCGCTTTCCAATAAGCTGCTGGCACGTATGGATATTCTGGATACCGTCAGACCTTATTTAAAAAAGCTTTCCAGGCTTACAGGGGAAACAGTTCATTTTGTTCAGCGAGAACACACCGATGCAGTCTATATTTATAAAGAAGAGTCGTATCAAAATTCCATTCGCATGGTTTCTAAGGTTGGCAGTCGTATCCCCCTTTACTGCTCCGGTGTAGGAAAAGCCATCGCGGCAGATTTAGACGAAGCGCAAATCAAGGCTCTGTGGGAAAACAGCTCCATTCAAAAGCTGACGCCTCACACTATTACTGATTATGCCCAGTTTTTGAAAAAAATTGAAGAAGTAAGAAAAAAAGGATATGCTCTTGATGATGAAGAAAACGAACTGGGAGTCCGCTGTATTGCCGTAAGCATACCGGACTATCGAAATAAGCCCAAATATGCTTTTTCCATTTCCGCCCCTGTGGTACGGATGTCAGACTCCCGTATTCAAGAATTATCCAAAATTGCTCTGGAAATTAAAAGTGAAATTTGCAGTACCATGAAATAAACTTAACGCCTGCGGTTTAATTTTTTCAGAAAGATAAGTGCAACTATACCGCACAACAGTAAAACCAAAAGGCTGCATAGCTTCTCCTGCGCAGTGGTTTCATAATAACCAGAAACACCAAAGATTGCCGTTATCGGATAAAAAGTTCTTAAAGTATTCGACATACTCATAAACAAGCCTGCAAAGGAATAGATTTCCGCTACCGCCAAAGCCAGCCAATAGTTCTTTTTCAAATAAGGCACAAGGGCAATTATCGGTGAAACAGCGAAAAAGACGCCTATTCCTTCCAGCAGGTACATTTTCAGAAAATCAAAGAATATTTTTATAGATAATTCCGAAGCATGCAAAACCATTTCTATTGAAAAAGTAAGTAAAAAAAGCAAGACATAAGCCAAAATGCTAAAAAGAAAGAGAATTATCATTTTCGCTGCTGTTAATTTTCTTTCATTTACAGGAATGAGACTCAGATTTTTTATGGTATCATCCTGCTCCTCACGGCAAATCATGTAGCTTCCCAAAAGTGCAATTACCGCAGGAAGCACAAGAACGGTCTCCCATACCTGCGTCATTGTCATATACCAGCCTACACTGCTGACTGTCATTTGTTCCGGAGATGCTGTTGTCGTTCCTGCCAAAAAGACAAAAACAGCTGTAAAAACGATTGCAAAAACTGTAAATAAAATAATGTTGGAACGGCGGAGTTTCTGAAATTCTGCCCATAATAAGATTTTCATTTCTTTTCCCTACTTTCTTTTACCCAATGTAGCGACAGCCAATACCACAGAAGCAATTCCCCATACACACATACTGAAAAATGCAAGAGGAAGATTTGGTTCTAAAAGTGCAACCCCCGGAATTACTCCTCCTCTGGAGATAATTACGGAAATACAGGAAAGCGGATGCAAATAAGAATTTACAGGCGTTATAAAAAATCCGGCAAAAATATAAATGAGCGTTATGCACATAGGAAAAATATATCCTTTTTGAGAAACCGTCACTGCGAAAACAGGCAAAATCGCAAAAGCAGTCAATCCTGCAATCTCCAAACATCTTTCCACCAAAAAAGCAATACTCCTCCAATCGAAAGCCACATAATTGGGAATTACACTGAATAATACGGAAGCCGCTGCATTAATCATCATAAAACAGAGAGAATAAAGAAATACCATAAAAAATTTGCCGAAAAAATATCCCGCTTTACTCACCGGTACAATCCAAAGCTGTTTTAACATATCATACCGGTTTTCATCATGCAGCAGCATAATGCTCAAAAGCCCTAAAATAAACGGCAGTATAAGAAACAATGTAAAACCGAAAGCAGACCATTTATAAAAAAGTACAGGCTCTATATTTTTCTTTCCCAAATAACCAAAATATAAAAAAGCAAAAAACGGCATAACAAGAGCAGCCAGAAGCATCATCCACATTACTTTTTTGCGGCGCAGCTTATAAAATTCAACTTCCACCAATCTAAGCAATCCCCTCACCTCCTGTAAGCTTCTTGAAATAATCTTCCAAGGTATCATTGCAAATTCCGGAGGAAAGCACTGCAATAGCTTCCATAACAAGAGCCTTATTTAGCTCTCCCATATTTAATTCCGTATCATAAATACGTATGGTCTGCTCATCCTGAACAGAATAATCCTTTACCTGAAATCTGCGTTCTAAAACCAAAATGGTTTTTGGAATGTCGGAAACCTGTAATAAAATATATTTCCTGTTTTTCTTTTCCAGCTCCTCCATGCTGCTTTCTTCTAAAAGAACGCCTTTGTCAATAATTCCGATGTCATCTGCAAGAAGTGCGATTTCTGAAAGAATATGGCTGGAAATTAAAATTGTTTTTCCTTTCTCTGTACTTAGCTTTTTTATAAATTCCCGCATTTTTGCAATACCAATAGGGTCTAAGCCATTAGTGGGCTCATCTAATATCAATACCTCCGGATCATGCAAAATTGCATTGGCAATTCCTAAACGCTGCTTCATACCCAGAGAATACTTCGAAAAAATTTTTTTATCTCTATACAGAAGTCCTACTACTTCCAACGCTTTCTTTACGGCATCAGGGGCAGACGTACCACGAAGCTTTGCAAAAATTTCAAGGTTTTCTGTTCCTGTCAGATTTGGATAAAAACCGGGAGCTTCTATCATCGCACCAATACGAGGATATATCCTTTTTTCATTGCCTTTTATGTTTTTGCCAAATACCTCTGCACTGCCGGAGGTCATAGACGTTAATCCTAAAATCATTTTCATAATCGTTGTCTTTCCTGCACCGTTACGTCCCAGCAAACCATAGATATGTCCTTTTTCCACATGAAGATTGACGTCACGTACTGCTGTTTGATTTCCGTATTTTTTCGTCAAGTGTTTTGTTTCAATTATCCAATCTCTCATATCAAATATCCTCCTTACACTTCCCATCATAAACCATAAACCTTGCCAAAACCTTGCGGTAATCTTGTTTTTACCTTGTAATCTTATTTTTAGGAAGTGATATGATAAATTTCGTTCCTTTATCAAGGATACTTTCCGCTGTAATTATTCCTTTATGTGCGCTTACCAGTTCCTTTGTAATGGCAAGTCCCAAACCGTTCCCCTTGCCGGAGCGGGCATTGTCGCATTGATATAATTTTTCAAAAATATGAGGAAGCTGCTCTCCTGAAATCCCTTTTCCATTATCTTCCAAAATGATTTTCATTTCCTGCTCATTTTCCAAAATCTGAAATTTTATTTTATTCCCCTGACTATGAGTAATGATGTTTTGCAGAAGATTATTGATAATACGATTATAGGCATTTACATCAACAGAAATTAAATATTCCTGTTCCGGTATCACAATCTCATACTGAAAAGCTCTGCTTTCCAAAACAGGTATCCAGTCTGCTACAATATTTCGTGATACTTCGTTTATATCTAGGACTTCAAAATAAAAGAGCTGCTCTCCTGCATCTAATTTTACCCATTCAAATAAATGCTCCACAAAACACTTCAAATGCTGTGCTTTTTCAAATGCCACATGGATATACTCCTCTTTTTCTTCTCCGCTGACTATTCCGTTTTCCACCGCTTCTAAGTATCCCACCAGCGAAGCAAGGGGCGTTTTCACGTCATGAGAAAGTCCGGTCATCAAGCTTTTATACGCCTGTTCCGCCTGTTTCTGACGGATAAGCTGTGCCTGACTGTTTTCGGCTATCTCATTGATATCGTAACAAATCTGCTGTGTTTCGTCCTTATCTTGAGCCAGAACACGCCTGTTTAGATTTCCTGCTTTGATATCCTCCAGAACCTCCTTGATAAGAGAAATCTGTTGACGGATACGATACAGCTTCAGCAAAAGACAGAGGCTAATGCCTCCGGTAAGGATAAGACCGAGAAAAAGATAACTTTTCATTCTATACTAAGCCTCCTTATTGAAACGATATCCCACTCCTCGCACTGTCAAAACATAAAAGGGCTGCTCCGGATTTGGCTCGATTTTTTTCCTTAATTTGCTGATAAAAGACATAATATTGCTGTCATCAAAGGCATATTCATCTTCCCACACCTGTGTATAAATCTGCTTTTTCGTAAAAATACGTCCTTTATTAGACGCCAAAAACACAAGTAAATCAAATTCTTTACCTGTAAGCTCCACCAAAGCACCCCGAACCGTCACACTGCGATTTCCCCTGTCAATGGTCATATCCTTTAGGCAAATACAATCGGTTTCTTCTGAAAAAGCCGGATTTAATGTAGTATAACGGCGAATAAGCGAATGTACCCTTGCAGTCAACTCGTTGATGCTAAAAGGCTTCGTCAGATAATCATCTGCGCCCAGCCGCAATCCCAAAACCTTATCCTCCTCATTGCTTTTTGCCGTCAGCATCAGTACAGGAATGTTACTGACTTCTCTGATTTTCTTTAACACCTGAAAGCCATTCATATAAGGCATCATTACATCTAAAATAATAAGCGAAAAACCGTTGTTATTCTGGTTTTCTTTTATGATTTGCAATCCTTCTATGCCGCTGTATGCTGTTACAGCAGATAGATTTTCCTGCTCTATACATTTTTTCATTAAAGCACATAATTCTTTGTCATCATCTATAATTAAAACTTGTTTCATGCTGCTTCCTCTCTTTTCAATCTGAACTTTGTTTCCTTTATTATAATTTGTTTTTGCTTATGGCGCAATTTCCTCAAAAAGAAAAAAGAGTTTTCATACAAAACAAATCTGCTTTATATGAAAACTCCGATTTATTTTCTTATCTGTCCTTTATCTGAATAAATTTCAGTGCATACATCGGTCCAAATCTTTGATAAAAAGAGTCCAGCTCTACCATATAATGTTCATTATCCATATAGATTTCTGCCGGTTTCTCTCTTTTAACAAATTTCAGGCTTCTTCCATTTTTAATACAGTATCGCTCAATTTCAATGCAAAATGCCTCTACGCTTTTAGGACACTCATCTAAATCCACCAACATCACTCTTTTAGGTTTAAAGGTGTGATTGAATTCATCTGCACATTTGGAAATATAGACATAATCCAAAATAAGAAATCCTATCATCACCCCTGCATCAAGAAGTAAAATCATACGGATAGGTGTCTGGTCCGACAACAACGCTCCAATTCCAAGCAACAGAATAAAAACGTGGTCCAGCCAATAAATACCGGAAATCCCTTTCATACAATATTTCAAAAATCCGTCTTTTTGTTCCCGTTCTCTTCTGTAATAGATAAAGAAAAAGAACATTCCTATCAGTACATAGCCCACAAGAAACAGTCCCAAATATGGCAGTACCGATAAAGCAAATTCCTTATCCTTCTGTATTCCCAAATACACCGTTGTTAAAATAAACATGACGCATCCCATAAACGCACCGTGTTTTATGATATCCTGCCCATTCTCCGACAATCGCTTCATAATAATCCCTCCCTAACTTTATTTCTAAGCTCTTTTACATATTTTCTGGAAATGTAGGTACCGTCTCCGTTCTCAAACTCCGCCAGCATAATTCCTCCGGAAAAAGGTTTATACGTTTTTACTCCGTTCAGATTTAAAATTGCTGATTTGGAAACCCGCATAAAATAATAAGGCAACATTCTCTCTAACTCATACAATCTTTGCTTTACCTTATAAACTTCTTTTTCCGTATGCACATACTGAATTTCCTGTATCGTTTCAATATAGTAAATCACATCCAGCTTTACAGGAATTTGCGCCTTTTCCTTCTGACACAATAAATAACCGGGATAAAATCCGTCCTCTGAAATATATCTTTCCAGTCGCTTGATATTGTCCGTTTCTTCGTGTACATAAAGCTTTGCTTCCTCCTGCTCAGTGTCAGAAATCAGCTTCAAGGATACCTTCATTTGTTCACCTCTTTTCTATGGTTTCATTATATAAGAGCTCTTTAAAAAAATCTATATTTATCAGGTAAGTGGCTTTCTGCTCATGGTAAGTGGTACTTAAAAAAACTTATCTAAAACCATTCTGGCATTTTCTACGTTTTCTTTGGATGTCTGCCAGATTTCGTACTCGCTAAATCCCGGAAGTCCCATGGAAACCTGCGGATTGCGAAACTCCATTTTACTTTCCTTTTTAATTTTTCCTGACAAATGATAAGAAGTAATACCCGTTTCTTTATATAATTTTTCAATAATATCTGCGTCAACTCCTGCCCCTGCCAGAATTTCAATTCTGTCTTTGCTCTTCGCCTGCAACTCCTTTAAAAGCGCTCTGCCCTCCCATGCGGAATTTTTCTGTCCACTGGTAAGAATGGTTTTTATTCCCAATGAAATGGCATCCTCCATGGTTTTGAAGGGATTTTTACACACGTCAAAGGCTCTGTGAAGGGCTACGTCTGCCTTTCCCGCACAGCTTATTAACCCTTCCATCTGCTCTGTGTCCAGATTTCCCTCTGGTGTTAAAACACCTGTGACAATTCCCTCTGCTCCCAGTTCTGCAAATTTCTGCACTTCTTCCCTCATCATTTCCAGCTCATAACCGCTGTAACAAAAATCTCCGAAACGAGGACGCAAAAGCACACGTATTTTCAAATCCGTATACTTTCTAATCATACGAAATAACACTTCCGAAGGCGTTACCCCTCCTACCGGCAAATCACCGCATAACTCAATCCTGTCCGCACCGCCCTCAAAAGCAGCAATGGCAGACTCCACACTATCTACACAAACCTCTAACATTTTACATTCCTCCTCTCATTTTTCCTTTTTATCTTACTCTTTTCATTCTACAAAATATATACAAAGTTATTCTATTGGAAAATAATTTGGAACATTTTCACAGTTTTTTGAGCATAGCGATGTTTTGAAAGCCGTGTTTGAGTGCATTTGCACGAGTTTGGCTGGAAAAACATCACTATGCGGCGCAGAAAAGAAAGAAAATGGGCTACTGTTCCAAAGCGCACGCCCAAAACAGTAACCCAATATCTTAAAAGGGATTAGAACTTCCTTTGTTTATTTACAAAGTTTTTTGAATTCATCAGCTACAAACTGTACTTTTGTTCCGACAATAACCTGAACAGCAGTTTTGCTTGGTCTGATAATACCTGCTACACCTGCAGATTTGATTTTCTTTTCATCTACTAATGTGTAATCTTTGATTTCAAGACGAAGTCTTGTGATACAGTTGTCGATAGATGTAACGTTAGCAGCTCCGCCAACACCTTCCAGAACGATTTTTGCAATGCCTGTGAAGTCATCGTTTGCAAGCTCTACTTTTGTTTCATCAATATCATCGTCTTCTCTACCAGGTGTCTTCATATTGAATTTTACAATTACAAATCTGAATACTACATAGTAGATAGCGCCAACAACCAGACCGATTGGAATTAACAACAGTGGGTTCTGTGCAAATGGAGCCTTAAAGCTAAGTATCCAGTCAATCAAACCTGCACTGAAGTTAAATCCCGCACGCACAGGAAGGGCTGCTACAACTGCCATAGAAATACCTGTTAATAAAGCATGTACTGCATATAATGCCGGTGCAAGGATCATAAATGAGAATTCCAGAGGTTCTGTAACACCGTTTAAGAAAGAAGCAACTGCTGCGGACATTAAAAGACCTGCTGCAACTTTTTTCTTTGTAGATTTCGCTGTATGGTACATAGCCAGAGCTGCTGCCGGAAGACCGAACATCATTACCGGGAAGAAACCGGACATGTACATACCTGTTTCACCTAACACACCACCGGTTGCATTACCCCAGAATTTTGCAATATCGTCAATACCTGCAACGTCAAACCAGAATACAGAGTTCAATGCGTGGTGCAGACCGAATGGGATTAACAGACGGTTGAAGAAACCGTAAATACCTGCACCGATTGGACCTAAGCCCATAATGAATTTACCAAGTGTAATCAATACATTGTAAACGATTGGCCATACAAAGAACAGTACCAAGCTGGAAATCAGGGATGCGCCTGCTGTAACAATGGCAACACATCTTTTACCACTAAAGAATGAGAACGCATCCGGTAATTTTGTGTTTTTAAACTTATTATAGCATGCTGCTGCAATAAGACCACATAAAATACCGATAAACTGTGTCTGTGTTTTTGCAAAAGCAGGGTCTACTTTTTCTACTGCTGTCTGTGTAAGCATAGCTACAACATCAGTAGAAAGCAGAGTTGTTGTCATAATCCATGAAACAAGACCTGCAAGACCTGCAGTACCGTCGTTGTCATCAGACATACCAACAGCAACACCAATCGCAAACAGAATTGGCATCTGGTCAATTAAACATCCGCCGCCCTTTAATAAGAAAGCAGCAATTACATTGTTAGCGCCCCAGCCGGTAGGGTCAATCCAATATCCAATACCCTGCAAAATAGCCGCAACCGGAAGACATGCAACCGGAAGCATCAGGGATTTTCCTAATCTTTGAAGATATCTCATCATAATAAAAAATCCTCCTTCTTTTTCCTGTTTTAATCCCTTTTATCCTACAATGGAAACCCGCATAAAACGTGCCGCCATCATTTTATTTTAGACCGGAAAAGCCGGTGTAAAATACCTTATTATTTCATTTTGATGCTTACCACATCATCCTTTGGCATTACGTCTTTACCGAAAATTCCTTCTACTGCGGCGTAATCATCTGTGTTGCATACCAGCATTGGTGTAATGGTGTCATAGCCGGCTTCTTTTACTGCATCTAAATCCACAGTCAAAAGCAAATCGCCTTTTTTCACCTTGTCCCCTGCCTTTACATGACCTTCAAAGCCTTCGCCTTTTAATTCTACGGTATCAAGCCCTACATGAACTAAAATTTCCACGCCGTTATCTGCTGTCATGCTGACTGCATGAAGTGTATCAAATACCATTGCGATTTCTCCGTCAGCCGGAGCGTAAATTTTACCTTCGGAAGGGATAATTGCCACACCCTGTCCCAACATACCTGTGCTGAAGGTCGGGTCATTTACTTCTTTTAAATCTACGGCTTTTCCCTTTACCGGCGCTCCTAAAAAGAACGTGTTGTCCTGTTTTTTCTTAAAAAAATTAAACATGTTTTCCTCCTACTTATATGAAAAATAATCTGCTGTCTTTAAATGATTAAAGGCTTCTTCCTCTGTGAGATAGCGTTCTCCTGCAAGAGAACCAGACTTCATACCGCTGGCATCTACATAAACAGTCTGTCCATTCATAGAAACTGCACAAAATACATAGCTTTCCTCCTGTACCCAGCCGCCTTGCCAGGTTCCTGCTACAATGTGAGCTTCCATTCCTGCTCTGTTACAAAGCTCTGCCAGAATTTTCGCATATCCCAAGGCAGTTGCCTTTCCCTCAAGAACTGCTGCCGTATGATTTGTAATGTAATATTTGTCCAACAGCTCTCCGATATGAGATACTTTTTCTCCTGCGGTTTCCATGCTGTCTGTGGGCTTTAAACTGTCCTTCATCCAGTCTAAAAAGTAATCTACGGTACTTTTCTCACCGCTGTCTTTTGGTATTCCTGCAATAACCTCATCTAAAATCTGCTCTGTATTTTCAAGTCTTCTGTTAATCTCGTCAACCTTGCTTTCATTGTTCACTGCCAGTCCGTCTCTGATTTCATTGAGATTTGATATCGTTCCATCCTGGGCAAAGGCTGCCTGAATTTCAATTCCTTCTGCACAGGATAGGAATAAAATCACTTTGGAAATTTCATTCTCCGTAATCCGATTTAAGTCCTTATCCTCATACTGTACATACACTTCATCTTCTGTCATGGGAATTTCTACGAAACCATAAAAATAATTTTTCCCTTCACATTCCAGCGCAGTGACAATTCTCTGGTATTCTTTTCCGTTTACCGGCTGAGGAAGCGTCAGTACACCGCCTTTTAAACTCTCTATATTTTCTTTTAAAAAGAGGTAGACCTCATACTCCTTCTTGGTAAGCTGATTGGAATAAAAGTCACTTTCTACCGCAGCTTCCTTTCTGGGACTGTCCTCCAGTTTTCCGGAAAGGGTATTGGATAAGGTAATCTTCCTCTGCCATGCAAAAAATGCCGCAAGAAAAATTATCATAATTCCGATAAGCAATGCTGCTCTTTTATGTTTTTTTATGTAATTCATTTCTCTATTCCATTTCCCGAACAATCTTTCTAAGCTTTAAAATCATGGATGGTGCTACGGAAAGCTCGTCCACTCCCATATTTACAAAGGTTTCTGTCAGTTCTGTATCTGCTCCCAGCTCTCCGCAAATTCCTGCCCATTTTCCTGCTGCATGAGCATTGTCCACTACCATTTTAATCATTTTTAAAATCGCTTTATGGTGCGGATTATAAAACTCCTCTAATTTCTCATTCTGACGGTCAATAGCAAGAGTATACTGTGTCAAATCATTTGTTCCGATGCTGAAGAAATCTACCAGCTCTGCCAGCTCATCACTAATCATTGCTGCTGCCGGTGTTTCAATCATAATTCCTTCTTCCACATCTTTATATGGTGTATCGGAAGCTTTCAGTTCTGCCTTCACTTCTTTTACGATTTCTTTAATTCGCATGACCTCTTCCACAGAAGTAATCATAGGATACATAATCGAAAGTGTTCCGTATACGGAAGCTCTGAAAAGCGCTCTTAGCTGTACCTTGAAAATTTCCGGCTGTGACAGACAAATACGAATGGCACGATATCCCAATGCCGGATTTTCTTCTTTTTCTAAATTAAGATAGTCAGCCTGCTTATCTGCGCCGATATCCAACGTACGGATAATGACCTTCTTTCCTGCCATATTCTGCACTGCCTGCTTATATGCCTGAAACTGTTCTTCCTCCGTAGGAAGCTCATTTCTGCCGATATAAAGGAACTCACTTCTGAAAAGTCCAATTCCTCCCGCATCGTTTTCCAGCACATAGCCCATATCTCCAACGCTTCCGATATTGGCATAGATATTGATTTTTTTACCGCTTTTTGTAACGTTTTCTTTTCCCTTCAGCTTCAGCAGAAGATTTTTCTTTTCTTCTTCTGCTGCAATTTTGGCTTTCGCTGCCTCCTGCACGTTTTCATCCGGATCTAAGATAAATTCTCCTGTAAAGCCGTCTACCACTGCACAAGTACCTGACTGAATTTCCTCTAAATTCATATCCACACCAATCAAAGCAGGAATATTCATCATACGGGCAAGAATAGCTGTATGAGAATTTGTTGAACCATGTACCGTAACAAAAGCAAGGATTTTTTCCTTATCCATCTGAACGGTCTCGCTTGGTGTCAAATCATCTGCCATAACGATAACCGGCTCTTCAAACTCTGTATCCATGCCGCTTTGTCCTGAAAGATTTCGCACCAGACGTTCTGAAATATCTTTAATATCTGCCGCTCTTGCTCTCATATAATCATCATCCATACTGGCGAACATCTCTGAAAAATTATCGCCGGTAGATGCCACTGCATATTCTGCATTTACTTCCTGAGTACGGATAATATTTTCAATGGACTCGTTATAATCATCATCCTCCAACATCATCTGATGTACTTCAAAAATTGCTGCGCTGGCTTCTCCCACTTCTTTTACGGCTTTTTCATAAAGCTTCTGAAGCTGTTTCTGAGATTTTTGTCTTGCAGCCTCTACACGTTTTACTTCCTCATCCGGATTTTCTACTTTTACACGTTTTACAATATAAGCTTCTTTTTTCAGCACCAGAACTTTTCCCAGCGCCACACCTTTATATACAGATTTGCCATTCAGATGTTTCATATCTATCCCTGCCATTTCTTATAAATTTGCTTCAAAAAACGCTTTCATTCCTTCAAAAGCAATGTCCTCATCGCTTCCTTCTACCTGAATTTCTACGGTCTGTCCGCATTTTACCGCTAAAGACATAAGCATCATCAGCTTCGTAACATCTACGGTTTTTCCTTCTTTTGTAATTGTGATTTTACTTTCGTATTTCTTTGCCTCTTTTACCAACATTCCCGCCGGTCTTGCGTGAATTCCCAACTCATCTTTTACTGTGTACTCAAAACTTTTCATTTTTAATATCTCCTTTCAATCAAAACATTCTTTATGAAAACTCAAAAAGAGTTTTTCTCTTACATAATACGCTGAATATGAATAGCAAGAAATCCCACTTCCTCTTTATCCAGTTTTTTCTCCAGCTTCTTTTCTATATAATGGCAAATGACTTCAGAAATCTGTCCTGCTTTTGGATATTTGCACCGAATAAAATCATTCAGCTCTATATTCACCGCTTCTCCTGTCTTTGCTCTCACCACCATATAATACAAATGGCTCATCAGACGAATATAAGCACAGGAGTCCTGACGTATTTTATCTCCCAGACACTCCTCAATCATTAAAATACAGTCATCAATAATCTGCGTTGTCTTTAACGTATCTGATACCTGTTCATCCGAAAGACCCGAATGAATATGAAGGGCAATAAACCCTGCTTCATCATCAGATATGCGATAGCCTGTCATTTTCTCTATGATTTCTCTGCTCTTTAAAGCAACGGCATATTCCTTCCCAAACAGAATTTTAATATCGGGCACAAAGGGATTTGATAAAAATATTTTTTCCTGCTCTCTTTTTGCCGCAAACGCAATGTGGTCTGCTAAAGGCAATAAAATATCTCTTTTAATGGTATCAAAAACCTGCTCTGCTGCCTCAATAATTTTACCTGCTGCTTCGATGTAGACAGGGTCAATGGTATTTACCACATTCATAGTAGAATTTCGCTCCTCCCGAACTACCGGCGTATAAACCGATGCTCCCGGAATTTCCGTAAATTCATCTCCTGCCTTTCTCCCAAATCCTATGCCTTTTCCCAATAAAATTCTTTCGCTGTCATCTTCCTTCACCTTTGCAAGCAGTGCATTATTGTTCAAAATTTTTAAAATACAGTACATTTTTCGGTTTCCCCTTTTCTAATAAAACAAAAAGGCATAAACTCCCCTGTTTCCAATCACTTCCCGTGAATAAAACAGTTTCGTTTATGCCTGCTTAACCAGTAACACACTACTCCGTTTCATTGTGTATAATGAACATATATAAACTATATACTATGGTGCGCTTATCGTCAAGCTGTATTTTTTAACCAATTTTTACTTTGCTTTTTATGAATTTTTTACAATTCTTATACAAATTTTATGGCTGTCCCCCTGCTTCTTACTCCTCTTCCTTTTTCTGATGTTTTTTTCTGTACTTTACACATTCTGTCAGTAAATATTCGATTTGACCATTCATAGAACGAAAATCGTCTTCTGCCCATTGGGCAATTTCGTTCCATAATGTTGCTGACAGCCTTAAAGGTACTTGTTTTTTCTTATTTTCCTTCTCCAGAATGTGTCACCACCTTGTTTTTAGTAAATGCTGCCGCTGTTTACAATCGGCTGTGCATCTTTATTTCCGCACAGAACAACCAACAGATTGCTTACCATTGCAGCTTTTCTCTCTTCGTCTAATTCTACAATTTCATTTTCATTTAATTTTTCAAGAGCCATTTCAACCATACCCACTGCGCCTTCTACGATTTTCTGACGGGCGTCGATAATTGCCGCAGCCTGCTGTCTCTGAAGCATGGCAGATGCGATTTCAGGAGCATAAGCCAAATGTGTAATTCTGACCTCCTGAATTTTAATTCCTGCATTTTCTACCTTTTCCTGCAATTCCTCGCACATAATGTTTGCAATCTCCTGACTGCTGCTTCTTAAAGATTTTTCATCTCCGCCTTCTGCGCCGTCATAAGGATATTTTCTCGCCGTGTTACGAATAATGGAGTCACACTGAATAGAAAGGTAGCTCTTATAATTTTCTACATTGATGACTGCCTTTGTGGGATTTTCCACTTTCCAGATTACAACAGCGCCGATTTCTACCGGATTTCCAAGCTCATCATTGACTTTCTGTTTCTCATTGTTCAAAGTCATGGTTTTCAAAGATACTTTTCTGCTCACACCTTTTCCGTTTGCAGCTATTCTAACAGTAGGATTAATAGCTGTAACAAAAGGCTTTACCCAGAAAAAGCCTTCTTTTCTCAAGGTTCCGTAATAATTACCAAACAATGCCAGAACCAGCGCTTCCTTGGGATTGATTACCTTTAATCCGCACAGTACCAGCACACCTGCCACAAAGAGTATCGTTCCCAAAACAACTGAAATCCCTGCCGCTGCTCCTCCTGCTGACTGGTCTATGAGATAAATTCCATATCCAAATCCTGCTATTCCTACCAATGTCAAAAGCATTCCGCAGATTAGCATAACAAATCCTGACTTTGCCTGCAATACCTTTTCTTCCTGAATTTTACTTTCGCTGTTCATATTGTACCCTCCTTATGCTTTTCTTTTGTTATTATTTGATATCATTTTGATATCATAAAAGCATCACTGTTTTCTTACTTTGTCAAGATAAAGTTTACTCATATCGGACAATTTCTTTTTTCAATCGCTTCATAATCTTCTTCTCCAGTCTGGAAATATAAGATTGCGAAATCCCCAGCAAATCCGCCACCTCTTTTTGCGTCTTTTCGCCTCCGTCAGGCATATTAATTCCAAACCGCAATCGCACAATGGTCTGCTCTCTTTTTGTCAATTTACCGATGGCTTTTCCCAAAAGCTTTCGCTCCACTTCGTTTTCAATATCCTTATAAATCACATCCTCATCTGTTCCCAAAATGTCCGAAAGCAGCAGTTCGTTGCCGTCCCAATCCACATTTAACGGCTCGTCTATGGAAACCTCCAGCTTTGTTTTACTGTTCCTTCTCAAATACATTAAGATTTCATTTTCAATACAGCGGGAAGCATACGTTGCAAGTTTAATTTTCTTTACAGGGTCAAAGGTGTTAATCGCCTTAATCAGTCCGATTGTCCCAATGGAAATTAAATCTTCAACTCCTACCCCTGTATTGTCAAACTTTTTCGCAATATAGACAACTAATCTTAAATTATGCTCAATCAGACAGGCTCTCGCTTCCTCTTTTCCTTCTCCTGCCAAAGCGTCCAGCATTTCTCCTTCCTCCTGCGCTGTAAGAGGCGCAGGCAGCACCTCTGCTCCTCCGATATAATGCAGTTCGTTTTTCTTTGGAAGAAAAACCCCTTTAAACCCTGAAAATTTTACATTCCCTCCAACACAGATATCCATATTCACAAAACTCCTCCTCTTTATTTTTCCCATATCCCCGGACTTATGATTGCCTGAAATCTCCCTTTCTCAGACAATTTCGTGTATGAAATCCCAACAGCGGCATGCAGAATTTTGCGTTCCTCCTCCTGCTCTCTGACAATAAGCTTATCCACCGTTACAACAGGAAGCAGTCCCTTTTGACAGCCTACGCTAGTATAAGGCAGAAATCTGGGATTTAAACCCCGAAAAAAAGCAGCCTCTTCCTCTGCTAGCTTCTCTTCTACCATGTTCATGGCGCAGAAATTTTCCAGAAAGCGCTGTTGTTTCTCCGTCAATAATTGAAAAAAACTGTCCTTTTCCATGACGCAAACAGATTTTCCCGTTGCTCTGTCATACAGACAGTTTCCTGTATCATACAGTCCTTTTACATTTATTTCCTTTCCGCTCAGGGCTATGCCCACCTCGCAGCAAAGTTCTCTTTTCCGTTTTAAGTATTTACAGAGTCTTATGCCTATGTATAAAGTCCAATAACAGCATGTCGTTATTGCTCCAAATGTAAAAATGCCTCTCCTTGCTCTTTGTGAAAACACAAAAAGAAAGCCTCCCAGCAGGAAGTTGCATCCAAGAAATACAAGCATTTTCAAAATCAGATTTTTCAGTCCTTTTACACTGCATCCAAAGCTCACCATAGCCACTGCTGTCACCGCATAAAAAATCCCGTTTTTCAGACTTAGCAATTCTTTTGAAAATGCAAGAATAAAACAGCTTCCCACCGCTCCCACTGCCGCACCTAAAAGCGCTCTTACAGAATTGGCAGCTCCTGTAAGCAGCTGGTTGGTCAGGCACAGCACAAAGAAGCCGGAAATCAGGTTGACCACGAAAAAAACGTCTACGTAAACTTCGCAGTACACAAAACACCCCCTAAACCTCTGCATGACTCTCTTACTTATCTGGAATAAGTAATTTTATTATAGAGGGTAGGGGGCGCTGATTTTGTCAAAAACATGTAGTGATACAGAAAATCTTTTCGACAATATCATTGTTTATTTTTCGCTTTATGTTACCTGCTTTATGTTAATCATTTGAGGATATCATGAATATCCCCAAGAACTTTTTTCAACTCATCTGCCTTTATCTGTCCGGGAGCGGATGCCTGTTTTCCTGATGCAAAGGTGACGCAGGAACCGGTAAGCTCTCCGCAAATCCTGCTCAGCATACCGCTCTGTCCCATAGACATGGTAATCCTAGGCTTATTACTGTGCTCTTTTCGTTCCATGGTAGCTTCTAAAAGAGCACACACATCTTTTCCTGACTGAGGCATTACCGCAAGCTTTACAATGTCTGCTCCTCGGTTTTCCATGGTATACAGAGCATCTGACATTTCCCTTACAGAAGGCGTTCCTTCAAAATGGTGGCTGGATGCAAGCACCACTGCCCCCGTCTCCTTCAGCTCCTTTATAAAGTCTTCTGACTTTTCTCCATACCAGAACACCTGCACATCTACGATATCTGCCAGCCTTCTTTCGGAAACCTCTTTTAAAAGCTTTACATAATCTTCCGACATAATGGATTTTTCTCCGCCTTCTTCTTTTGTACGGAAAGTAAATAATACCGGAATTTGTTTGAAACTGTCGTTTATTGTTCCCAGCATTTCACAGACTCTTTCCGGATTATCACTTTCTTCAAAGAAATCCACTCTCCATTCAATCAAATCCGGATTAGATTTTTTTACAATTTCCATTTCTTCTATAATTTCTTCTCTGTTTTTCCCTGTTAAAGGAATACAAATCTTCGGAATACCCTTTCCGATTTCTACGTTTTTAATTTTTATTATATTCATCCTGCCACTTCCTTGCTTTTTCCTTGTATTAGGATTTTATCACATTTTTCTCCTTGACACCACTACTGTTTCACTTTAAACTTCTAAATAATAATATATTTTTAAAGGAGGCTTATTCATGCCAGCGATTACAGGGAAGACAAAATTAACCGGACTTTTAGGAGACCCGGTAAGCCATAGTATTTCACCTCTTATGCACAACTTCAGCTTTCAAAAGCTGGGCTTAGACTATGTATATTTATGCTTTCAAATCAATGAGCAGACCTTAGAAGAAGCAGTAAAAGGTCTGCGTGTTTTGGATGTAAAGGGCTTTAACCTTACCATGCCAAACAAAAATAAGATACTTTCTTATTTAGACGCACTTTCTCCCGCAGCCCGCCTCATCGGAGCCGTAAATACCGTAGAAAATAAAAATGGAGTTTTTGTGGGACATAATACAGACGGCATTGGCTTCATGCAGTCTGTAAAGGAACAAAATATTGACATGAAAAACCAGACTATGACACTTCTGGGAATTGGAGGCGCTGCAACGGCAATCTGCGCACAGGCAGCTCTTGACGGCGTAAATACCATACATATTTTTTCCCGCCCCAACAGCTCACATCTTCCTCGCATAAAAGCCTTACAGGAAAATTTAGAAAAAGAAACCTCCTGTAAAATTTATATTCACAGCCTATTTGATACACAAGACTTAAAATCAGCCGTAAAAGACAGCCGCCTCTTGGTAAATGCAACCTCTGTGGGAATGTTTCCCCATACCGATGACTGTCTCATTGAAGATACTTCTATTTTCCATACGCATCTTGCTGTGGCAGATATTATTTACAATCCATGGGAAACTACGTTGCTGGCGAAAGCAAAAGCCGAAGGGTGCAAAGCCTTTAACGGTTACTCCATGCTCCTATATCAGGGAGCTGAAGCTTTCCGCATCTGGACGGGAAAAGAAATGCCAATAACTCTTGTAAAAGAACACTTAAAACAATAGTTCTTTTTCTATACATCTGTTTTACAGAAACAGACTAATCATTCTGAAAACAAACAAATATATTTTCATCAAAAAGAGCTGTTGTATTAAGCTATATCCGAATATTTTGGGATACGCACTTAATTGAACAGCTCTTATTTTTCATTTCTTTATTCTCTTCATTTTCTTTTCTTCATCGAAGAATTTCTTCGTTTCTGCTATAACCACCGGACTTAACGCAAGAAGTGCTATTAAGTTCGGAAATGCCATCAACGCATTGGTAATGTCAGCCAATATCCATACGGTTTCTAATGTAAGATATGGCGCTACTGCGATACAGAGAATATACACGATTTTAAAAATTTTGGAGCAATGTACACTTTTCACCAAATAGGAAAGGCATCTTTCACCATAATAGCACCAGCCGATAATAGTCGTAAAGGAGAAGAATACCAATCCAATGGATACGATATACATACCGATATTTCCGGGAAGTCCCTGATTGTATGCCGCATTGGAAAGTAAACTTCCGTCTAAGGCTGTTGTATCTAAAAGTCCTGACGAAATTACTACAATTCCTGTCATTGTACAAATAATCAATGTTGTAAAGAATACGCTTGTCATAGATAAAAGTCCCTGACGTACACAGGAGTTCGTCTTTGCCGCTGCTACTACAATCGGAGAACTTCCAAGACCTGCCTCATTGGTGTAAACACCACGAGCAACACCAGTTTGTAAAGCTGTCATAACAGAAATAATAATTGTTCCTGAAGCGCCACCAATCATTGCTCTTGGATGAAAAGCAGCGTCAAAAATGGACTTAAATACTCCCGGAATGGCATCCGCATTGATAATCATAATGGCGATAGAGCCTAATACATAAAAGATTGCCATAACCGGAACAATAAGCTCTGCTGCTTTTGAAATGGATTTAATCCCTCCCAATACTACTGCTGCTACCGCAATTGTAACTATAATACCTACTAGCCAGATAGGTAAACCAAAAGCAGAATGTGCTGACTCTGTAATTGCGTTTACCTGTGGGAAGGTCCCGCATCCCATAAGCGCTGTCATTACACCAAAAATAGCAAATATTTTTGCCAGCCAAATCCATTTCTTACCCATACCATTTTGTATATAGTACATTGGACCGCCTGCTATTTCTCCGTTCTCATCCACAGTTCTATATTTTACTGCAAGCACACCTTCCGCATACTTGGTCGTCATTCCCACAAAGGCAGACACCCACATCCAAAAAAGTGCACCCGGTCCTCCGGTTCTAAGGGCAGTCGCAACACCTACAATACTTCCGGTTCCTATTGTTGCTGCCAGAGTAGTACACAGGGAAGCAAATGCTGATACATCACCGTCGTCCCCTTCTACGCCCTTTTCTTTCTCGAAAATATACCGGATAGCTCTAGGCAATTTTGTAATCTGCAAAAACCCCAAACGTATTGTAAAATATAATCCCGTTCCCACCAATAAAATCAGGGTAATCGGTCCCCATACAACAGACTGGATACCTTTTAATATGTCTATAAAGCCGTCCATATAAATCCTCCCGTCACATTCTCATAAAAAAAGCAAAAAAGAACTGTTTCATCTGCTATCGGAAATACAAATACATGATCAGCCAATACGCTATTCTAAGCGAAGGCAGACTGAGCGAAAATGTACAAATTTTCTCGATATGCACTTCATGCAACAGTCCTTTTTTACTTGTCCCTGTTTCTGAAACAGAATGTCCTGTTTAGAACAATTCTTTAATTTCTGTATGTTCTACATTGAAGCTGTCTGCTACA
Organism: Blautia hansenii DSM 20583; assembly: GCF_002222595.2. Taxonomy (NCBI): domain Bacteria; kingdom Bacillati; phylum Bacillota; class Clostridia; order Lachnospirales; family Lachnospiraceae; genus Blautia; species Blautia hansenii. The sequence continues at coordinate 1,099,609 of NZ_CP022413.2, read as the reverse complement.
TTTTTGCAGGTAAGCTTGCCATCATAAGTATTAATGCCAGAATAAATTACATCATTCTCCTTGCAGGCCTGTTCCAGACCTTTTCCCGCAATTTGAAGTCCATATTTTAAGGTTGCATTGGTCAGTGCTATCGTAGAAGTTCTCGGAACAGCTCCCGGCATATTTCCTACACAATAATGAACAACACCGTCAACTACAAAGGTTGGATTATCATGATAAGTTACCTTTGTTGTTTCACAGCATCCGCCCTGATCTACTGCTACATCTACGATTACACTTCCCGGCTGCATTTCTTTCAGATATGCTTTCTTCATAACCTTCGGTGCTGCTTTACCCGGAATAAGAACACAACCAATAACTAAATCTGCATCTTTCACCGCTTTTTCAATAGCTGCGTCTGTACTATACATTGTCTGAATTCTAGCTCCGAAAATATCATCCAGATATGCCAGTCTTTCCAAACTGATATCAAAAATTGTAACATCTGCACCCATACCAACGGCAATCTTGCAGGCATTTGTTCCTACATTACCGGCACCCAGAATAACAACTTTTGCTTTTGGTGTTCCCGGAACTCCTGAAAGCAACATACCTTTTCCACCAAACGGTTTTTCCAAATATTTTGCGCCTTCCTGAACACTTAAACGTCCTGCAATCTGACTCATAGGAGCTAAAAGAGGAATACTTCTGTTTCTTTCAATTAATGTTTCATAAGCTACACCTTTTACCCCTGCCTTCAACATTGCATCTGTCAAAGGACGATCCGCTGCAAGATGAAGATATGTGTAAAGAATTAAATCCTTATGGAAATATTTATACTCTTCTTCCAAAGGTTCTTTTACTTTAATCATCATTTCACAGGTATCCCATACTTCCTTCGCTGTATCAATCAATACTGCTCCTGCTTCCTTATACTCTTCATCTGTAAAACAAGAGCCTTCTCCTGCACCCTTTTCAATATAAACAACATGTCCTGCATTTGTATAGCTTTTAACATTATCAGGTGTGATACCTACACGGAATTCATTGTTTTTAATCTCTTTTACACATCCAATTTTCATAACTGAAAAGACCTCCCAATAAAATATTTTCATACAGCTACTTTTCTTATTGTGTTATCATTGTCCGGAAATGATATGTTGTTCTTATATCTGTATTCTATTCGTGCACTTTTACTAATATGTATAAAATTCTGTTTCTGCTTTACCCGTTCTCAATTTCTTCTCCAATGGAGTAATCCTCCTCTCTAAAATCTTTTCCACAGCTTGACGTCTTTTTCACTGCTTCTAACTTTTTTCATGTTTTGATACTATCACATTTCCCAATATTTTTCAATATTTTTTCGAAATATTGTATGAATATTTTTTATTTCATATTTTAAATAGTCTATTGTATATATATTGTATATACACTTTTCAAAATTGATGTTTTATTTTCTTAACGCTTAAAATAGTAAAAGCGAAAAAGCAGTGCCAACCTCCGGAACATTTTTCTTTCATAGGAGGAAATTTTCTATAAAAAAAAGAGCTACCTGAGGGTAGCTCTAAATCAGTTTCTATCTTCTGTTTTTCAGGAAATCAGGAATTTGAATATCTTTCTTTGGAACATTGCTTGTAAAATTCGTCTGTGGCTGCTGGAAGGTTGGCTGTTTAAAAGTCGGCATCTGGTATGTCGGCTGAGCCTGTACCTGTGGCTGCTCCTGCTGTGTTCTCGCTGTTTTGCCTGATTTTGCAGCATTTTTATCTCTTGTTACGCTTGCCTTGCGTGTTGTTTCATCGTCAAGACCTGTTGCAATAACGGTAATTCTTACATAATCCGCTTCTTTATCATCATACAGCGCACCGAAGATAATATTTGTATCTTCACCGGTCATGTTCTGTACATAAGTTGCCGCATCGTTTGCATCCATAAGAGAAATATCACCGGATACATTGATAATAACATGAGATGCACCTTCAATGGTTGTCTCAAGCAGCGGACTGGATACTGCCTGCTGAACAGCTTCCATCGCTTTGTCATCGCCTTTGCCTTCACCGATACCGATATGAGCAACACCTTTGTCAATCATAACAGTCTGAACATCTGCAAAGTCAAGGTTGATAAGTGCCGGCAAGTTAATTAAGTCTGTAATACCCTGAACAGCCTGCTGAAGCACTTCATCTGCTTTCTTTAAAGCTTCCGGCATAGTAGTACGGCGGTCTACGATTTCTAAGAGACGGTCGTTCGGAATAATAATCAGCGTATCTACGCTTTCTTTTAATTTTTCAATACCGGCCAGAGCATTGCTCATACGTGTTTTTGCTTCAAAACGGAAAGGTTTTGTAACAACACCGACAGTCAGGATACCCATTTCCTTTGCAACACCTGCTACAACCGGAGCAGCGCCTGTTCCTGTTCCGCCACCCATACCACAGGTTACAAATACCATATCTGCCCCCTGAATTGCCTGACGGATTTCTTCAATGCTTTCCTCTGCTGCTTTTTCGCCGATTTCAGGTTTTGCACCTGCACCAAGTCCTTTTGTAAGCTTTTCACCAATCTGAATAACTGTTGGTGCTTTACATAAGGTTAAAGCCTGTTTATCTGTATTTACGCCGATGAATTCAACTCCACCGATTGCTTCCTCTACCATTCTGTTTACTGCGTTATTTCCAGCTCCGCCTACACCTACAACGATAATCTTTGCAGATGACTCAGCCTCGTTTGTCATGATTTCTAACACTGTATTTCCTCCTTTAGCTCACTTGTATGGATTGAAATGTATATTACATTTGTTCACTTCATCAATATCCGGAAAACCGGTATGTATCAGTAATACATATAGATATATAATAAATGCTTTTCTAAAATTTATCAACTGCTAAATTCATATTTCCCTAATTTTTTCTGTATTTTTTAGAATTTTTTTCTTATTCTTCCTTCTTTGAACGGGTATCTGCCGCATCTGCGCCATCCGTATATTCCAGCTGGTTTTCCTCCTTATTCTCCTTTTTGCTGTCTTTTTCTGTTACAGTCTTTTCATCCTCCTCAGCATTCTCATCTGCATTTTCTTTTGTATCCTCTTTTGGCTCTTCCTCATCGTCTTTCTTTGTATCTTCCTCAGGCTCTTCCCCTGTATCGCCTTCCTGCTCTTCTTCGGAGGTATCTTCATCGCTCTTTTGTGTGTCGTCAAATACCACTGCCTGCGTATCTTCTGTAATATTTTCCAAATGAAGTATTCCTGCCATTCCTTCAAGCTGAGGAAGAATTCCTGACAGACGGTTCATTTTTTCATCCATATTCTCATCATTTCCCAAACGAACCTCAATGTCGCCGTAATACAAAACCAACTGCTTCATATCATTAAACACCAGCCTGTCCGGTTTCTGCTCTGTTTTTTCCAGCATTTTTCCGACACTTAAAATACTGTTCAGCTTTTTTGTATTAATTCCCTGTAATTTTTCGCCTTGTTTTGCTTCCTTTACACCGAGCCCTTCAATGTATGGAACATTTTCAATAGGCGCTTCTGTAAAAATCTGAACAATTCCCTGCCTGTCAAAATTGGCATATTTCCCTTCATAATCAAAATAGCCAATCAGCTTTTTTTCTTTTACCTGAACCACCAATGTGTTCATGCCTTTTCTCTTTAGTGTGACCTTCTCAATCAGTTGGGCATCTTTTGTTTTTTCTCCTGTTTTAATCATCATTGCCAATATGGTATTTTTAGCAATAGGTGCATCTAAAACCATCCTTTTGATTTCTTTATCTGAATAGAATTCATTTCCTTTTACTTCCACCTTTGTGACACGAAATCCCACAAAGAATACCAGTATAAAAATCAATACTGCACATACAATTCCTTCAATGAGAATTCTGTATAATTTTTTCTTACTCATACGTTTCCCCTTTAGTCTTTAAAAATCTGTGCGCCAAGCATGGATAAATCTCTGCATATATCTTCATATCCCCGCTCTATATAGCTGCAATTTTTTACATAAGTTTCTCCCTGTGCCGCAAGTCCTGCAACTAAAAGCGCCGCTCCGCCGCGAAGCTCTGATGCCGTCACGTCTGTTCCCTTCAAATATCCCGGTAAAATTCTGGCTGTGTTTCCCTCCAGCTCAATCCTTGCTCCCATTGCCTGTAATTGAGAAACCGTCTTAAAACGGTCTTCAAAAATATTTTCCGTAATTTTGCTCTCTCCTTTTGCAACGGATAAAACAGCCATGAAAACAGACTGCAAATCTGTTGGAAAACCCGGATATACCTGTGTCTGCAAATGCTCCAACGGTCTGTCTGCATAAAAGCTACATAAAGTCAGTTTACCACTGTTACAGGTATATTGTCCACCCATTTTCTTATATGCCTCAAGCACTGCCCCCATCTCTTCTACGGGTGCGTCTAAAAGAGTGCATGCTCCTCTTGTAATCGCACTGGCACAAAGATACGTTCCTGCGGCAATTCTGTCTTTCGGCACGTGAAATTCCACATCATGCAGCTTTTCTACTCCGGTAATCAGCAGTCTGGAGGTTCCTGCTCCTTCTATTTTGGCTCCCGCTTTTTTTAAAAAGTCACATAAAGCATATACCTCCGGTTCTCTGGAGCAGCCTTCTAAAACCGTAGTCCCTTTTGCCAGAACCGCTGCCAAAACGGCATTTTGCGTAGCCCCCACGCTGACAAAAGGAAATTTTAGCCGACAGCCTTTTAATCCTGTGGTCTTTGCAAAAATCTGTCCCTGATTTTCTAAAATTTCTGCCCCCATCTTCTTTAAGGCTTCCAAATGCAAATCAATAGGGCGCTTTCCTATGATACAGCCACCGGGCTGCGGTACAGCTCCCTCTCCAAATCTGCCTAGCAGGCTTCCCAACAAAATAATAGACGAACGCATTTTCCGCCCTTGTTCCTCATCTACCTGTGTTTTGGTAACAAATTCTGTATTAATTTCCAAAGTATGCTTTTGCCAGGCGGTTTTTGCCCCTAAAAGCCGCAAAATTTCTTCCATGGCAAAAACATCTGCGATTTTGGGACAGCCATATAAAATCGTAGTCCCTTTATTTAAAAGTGCGGCAGCCATCAGTGGCAATGCCGCATTCTTAGAACCCTGTATTCTCACTTCACCGTTTAAAGGAATTCCGCCCACAACCCTTATTCCCTTCAAGCCATACACTCCTCTTTTTTCTTTTCGAAATTCTCTGATACTATATGCTATGCAGCTTTTTTATTTCTGTTCTCTACCCTCCCAAGCTATCCCTGCTGACAGCCAATGCAAGCCCCATTTCTCCCAGTAAAAACAGTACCGAAGTACCTCCGTAGCTTACAAACGGCAGGGTAATTCCTGTATTTGGTATGGTATTTGTCACAACGGCAATGTTTAAAATAACCTGCATGGCAATGTGCCCCATAATTCCCACTGCCAGCAATTCTCCGCACAAATCACGGGCATGGGTGGCAATGACCATAAGCCTCCAGATTAAAAGAGCAAATAAAAAAATTAAAAACCAGGAACCTGCAAGCCCTGTTTCCTCGCAAATAATAGAAAAAATCATGTCATTCTGCGCTTCGGGAACAAATCCCAGCTTTTGCAGACTGCTTCCCAATCCTTTTCCGAAAATTCCGCCGCTTCCAATGGCATACAGCCCCTGGATAGTCTGAAACCCTTTTTCATAAGCTTCTGGATTTCTCCAGATTGCCAGACGTTCCAGACGATAACTTGCCATACTTAAAAAGATGCCGATAAATACAATTCCCGCTGCTCCAATTCCAATAAAAGGAAGATATCTGGGATTGGAAACAAAAATCAAGATTACACCAATTCCCAAGATAATAATTGCTGTACTTAAGTTATTTGTTCCCACAAGTCCGACAATCGGAAGCAAAATCGCCATGGTTCTTATCATATATCCAATGCCCTGTTTCTTCTCATCTGTCTTAATTAAAACAAAGGTTAAAAGTAAAATGACCGCCACTTTTGCGAACTCCGAAGGCTGAAAAGACAATGGTCCCATAGACAGCCAGCGTTTTGAACCGTTATATTCGTCTCCGAACAGCAGAACTGCCAGAGATAATAACAGGGAAATCAGATAAAAGAAGGGGGCAAATCTCACCAGCAAATGATAGTCCATACAGGAAACCAGATACATTCCCATAAGACCTAAAGATGTGGCAAACAGCTGTTTCTTAAAGTAATACGCAGAGTCGTGAAATTTCACTCTGCCGTTATAGGCGCTGGTGCTGTAAAGAAATACCAGACCTGCAATAACTAAAATGATAATCAGACATAAAAGAATTTTGTCAAAGCTTTTTTCTCTGCCCTTTTCTTCCACTGTCATTCATTCCTTTTTCTTTTCCCCTTTCTTTCAATGTATGATATCTTTACAGCATACAGAACTGAAAAAGGAGCTGCCGCTTTCCATACGACAACTCCCATATTCTTATGCTTTCTTTAAAGCATATACATATTCTTTAAATTTATCGCCTCTCTGCTCATAATTATCAAACTGTCCCCAGCTTGCACAGGCAGGTGATAATAAAACAGCATCTCCTTTTTCTGCTTTCTGTGTGCACATAGAAACTGCCTCTTCCAAATTATCTGCTAAAATCGTGTTTACAAATCCGCATTTATGGGCTACTTCCTGAATTTTTTCTCTTGTCTGCCCGATTAATACCAGATATTTTACTTTTCCGTCAAAGGACTGTATCCATTCTTCATAAGAGGACTCTTTGTCATAACCGCCTCCGATTAAAAGAGTCGGACGGTTCATTGCCTGAATACCTTTGATTGCGGCATCCGGATTGGTTCCTTTAGAGTCATTGTAATATGCAATACCGTTAATCTCGTCTACAAACTCTATTCTGTGAGCTACGGCACGAAACTCTGTTATCGCTTTATGGATAACTTCCACGGGAACTCCTGTGTAATAAGCCATTGCAGAAGCTGCCATTACATTTTCATAGTTATGTTTTCCTAAGATTTTCAATTCCCCTGTTTTTACGATTTCAAGAGTCTCTGTATCTGTTTTCAGACAAATCGCATCCCCATCTAAAAATGCGCCCTTTTCCAGCTTTCTCTCACTGGAAAAGAAAACAGTTTTTGCAGGACATCTTTCACCAAATGCACGAAGAACTTCATCTTCATAATTTAAGATACAGTAATCTTCCTTTGTCTGATTTGCTGTAATCAGCTCTTTCACACGAATATATTCTTCCATGGTATGATGACGGTTTAAATGGTCTTCTGTAATGTTCAAAATAGCAGAAACCTTCGGAGCAAAGGTATCAATGGTTTCCAGCTGGAAGCTGCTGATTTCTGCCACCGTGTAACTGTCCTCTGTCATGGAAAGCGCTGCATCCGTATAAGGATTTCCGATATTTCCAACCACAAACACAGAGTCTGCATAGGCTTTCATAATTTCTCCCAAAAGAGCTGTTGTAGTTGTTTTTCCGTTGGTTCCTGTGATTGCCAGTACTGTTCCTGCACTCATCTGGTATGCCAGCTCTATTTCTCCCCAGACGGGAATACCTGCTGCTTTTATCTGCTCCACAGTTGGAATATCCAGTGGAACACCGGGACTCATAACTACTAAATCCAGACTTTCTAAAAGCTCTTTTGAAAGCGCCCCAAGAACAATCTCACATTTACTGTCCTTTGGAAGTTTTTTTCTGATTTCTTCTTTACAGAGCTTTTCATTACCGTCATAGAGAATAACCTCTGCCTGTACCTTTTCCAAAAGCTTTGCAGCGCCTATTCCGCTGATGCCTGTTCCAAATACTAATACTTTCTTTTCTGTCAAATCCTTTTTCTGCAATTTTTATACCCCCATCAATGCAATCAGACACAAAATTGCTGTAATAATTGAAAATACTGCTACAACTCTTGTCTCAGACCATCCGCATAACTCAAAGTGATGATGAATAGGCGCCATTTTAAAGAAACGTTTTCCGTGTGTTGCTTTAAAATAGGTTACCTGTATCATTACGGAAAGCACTTCCACCACATAAATCAAACCTACGATTAAGAGGAATAACGGCATCTGAAGCATATAAGCCGTACCTGCCACAAAGCCTCCCAGCGCCAGAGAACCGGTATCTCCCATGAAAATCTTTGCCGGATAGACATTGAACAGTAAAAATCCCATTAAAGCGCCCACAACCGCACAGGTGATTGGCTCAATGCCGCTCTTTGTCCCAATCGCAACCACAGAGAAAAAGGTCGCTACCATAATGGTTACAGAAGAAGCCAGTCCATCCAGACCGTCTGTAAAGTTTACACCGTTTACCGCACCAATCACGGCTACAAATAAAATCGGAATTGTCAAAATTCCAAAATCTATTTCATGTCCCGGGAAAAACGGAATTTTCATTGCTAAGCTTACGTCTGTAAATTTCACCAAATAAAATGCAAAAATTGCAGTTACCACAATCTGGCATGCCATTTTCTGTGCCGGCATCAGCCCGTCAGAGCGCTTCAGCACTACTTTTAAATAATCATCCAGAAAACCGATAATTCCAAATCCCAGTGTTAAGAACAAAACAGGAATAATCTTTGGATAATCTTTTACATAAAACAAAGCTGTTATTGTAGTGGAAAGCAGGAAAATAATTCCTCCCATGGTCGGTGTCCCTGCCTTCTTTAAGTGAGACTGCACACCTTCCACACGCTCTGTCTGTCCCATTTTCAGCTTTCTCAAATATGGGATTACAATAGGACCTAATATTACACTGATGGCAAAAGCCAAAAGTACCGGTAAAGCCATTTTAAAATCTGTCATAGTACACCTCTTTAAATATGTATTTTTGCTCTTTCTAGTATAATGCTTTTTCGCTTATTTATCAACCTTCAATCCCCATGTAAGGCAGAATATTCTCGAAAATTTCTTTGATTACGGGAGCTGCAATCGTGCCTCCGTAATAAATCCCCTGAGGGTTGTGAATAACGCAAATTCCCAGAACCTTTGGATTTTCCGCAGGTGTAAATCCCAGAAAAGAGGAAATATAGCGGTTGGCGCTTCTCGGAAGTGTCTGGGACGTTGCTGTTTTCCCTCCAATACTTCTGCCCTCAATAGCAGCGTTTTTTCCGGAGCCTTCGGACACGACCTTTTCTAAAATCTGACACACTTCTTTTGATACTTCTTTTGATACAATTCCCGGTTCTTCCTTATATTTCAACTCTTTTACAAGATTTCCCTCTTCATCTGTGACCTTCACGCCAAAATGAGGGGTAATCCTCCTGCCGCCGTTAATAATAGAGCTTACTGTCGTGGCAAGCTGAATGGGCGTAATCTGAAAAGACTGTCCAAAGGAAATCGTGGCAAGCTCCACTTCCCCTATATTTTCTTTTTTGTGCATAATGGTTGCCGCTTCTCCGGGAAGGTCTATCCCCGTTTTTTTCATCAAGCCAAACTGCTGAAAGTAGCGGTAATAATTATCCACACCAAGACGCAGTCCCACCTCAATAAACACAGGGTTGCAGGAATTCATCGCACCCTGCACAAAATTTTCCGCACCGTGTCCTGTTCTTTTATGGCAATGAATACGTCTGTCCTCCACCACCTTAAAGCCTGGGCAGGAAAATTGGTCATCCGGATGCACAACTCCCTGAGAAAGCCCTGCTGCCATGGTGATGATTTTGAAAGTAGAACCGGGCTCATAAGTATCATTAATCGTCAGATTTCTCCACATCTGATTACAGGCGTCCTGCTTTTCCTTTTCTGTCATTCCGGTAGTGTCTGTATTTAGCCGGAAAGGCTCATTTAAATTAAATTCCGGCACATTTGCATTGGCATAAATTTCTCCGTTTTGAGGATTTAACAGCAAAATAGAAACAGCATCTGCCTGTTTCTGTTCCATAACTTTTTCCGCTGCCTGCTGTGCATACATCTGAATATTCTTATCAAGGCTCAAATGCAGGTCATAACCCGGAACAGGCTCCACACGGCTTTCTCCCAGTTCTGACAACTCAATCCCTCTGGCGTCCGTAGTGGTAAGAATTTTTCCGTTAATTCCCCTCAACACATCCTCGTACATAACCTCTAAGCCAATAATTCCCTGATTGTCACCTCCTGTAAAACCTAAAACCTTTGATGCCAATTCATCAAAAGGATAACTTCGTTTAAAATCCTCATCTACTTTTACACCGTCTAGTCCATAGCTTCGTATTTTGTCTCCTGTTTTTTTATCTACATTTGTCTTTACTCTTTCTATGGCAGAAACGGTCCTCACTCTTTTTTGAGCTTCCTCCACAGATATGCCCAATTCTTTGTGAAGCATTTCCACAACCTTTTCTGGCTCTTTTATCTGACTGTGAATAACGGAAATCGTACAAACTGCTTTATTATCTGCCAAAATTTCCCCTTTGCAATCTAAAATCCGCCCTCTTGCCGCTTTAATATCTCGTTCTCTTTCATGAAGCTGTTCTGCTTTCTTTGCATAATAATCCGACTGAATAATCATTAAATATACCATACGTCCCATAAGTCCTGCCAAAAGAAAAATACATACAGCAAAAACCAACACGGTTTTCTTTTTATGATACGTTCTGTTTTTTCTCATAATTCTGCCTTTTCCCGTTATCTCTATACTATATGTATTCTCTTTTTTCTATATGAAATGAAAAACGTATTTCGGAAATATTGATACACCTCCCGGCTATATGCTGAAAAATGTATCAATATCCCAAAATACGTTTATCTTCGGATGTCATCCTCCAGTTCTTCCATTCCGTAAGGGTCATCCTCATATTCAGGGTCGTCTTCTTCTATTCCCGCATCTTCATTGGTAATTCCGTCTGAATGTTCGTCATTTTCCTCTACATCCTGAGACTCTCCGTCTCCAAAGCCCTGGTCCAAAATCGTGCCGTAAGGATTGGAAACACCGTCTTTTTCAATATCTGTAAGCTTCGGCACTCCGTAAAAGCCCTCCCATAAAACAGTCTCTTCTGTTGTAGGCTCATCCATATAAATATTCATATAAGGCAGCACCTCTGATAAAATTGCCTGTGCCAGAAACTGAGGATAAGAGCTGGATGCCTGCTCCTCTACATTTGGGGTGTCCACAACTACATAAATCAAAAGCTCCGGATTATCAAGAGGCGCAAATCCGATAAAGGAAACAAGGTAATTTCCTTTTTCCTTTTCATTCAGTTTTTCCGCTGTTCCTGTTTTACCTCCCATGGAATAGCCCTTTACCTTAGACTTTTTACTGGTACCGTCCGTCACACTCATACCCATATATTCTCGAATATCCGCTGAAACCTCTTCGGATATGGGCTGCTTTAAAATATTAGGCTGAATGCTTTTCACAACTTTTCCGTCTTCATCTGTAATTTCTTTTACCAAATGCGGCTGATAATAGATACCGCCGTTAATGGCCGCTGCCATAGCTGAAATTTCCTGTATCATGGTGCAGTTGAAGCCCTGACCGAAAGCAGAGGTGGACAGCTCCATTTCATACATATTATCTTCTGTAAACAAAAGACCTGTTTCTTCATTGGGCAAATCAATACCTGTTCTGGTACCGAAATTAAATCTCTGCTGATACTCCAAAAATTTGGCTGCACCCATTTTTCTGCCGATTGCCATCATTCCGTCATTGCAGGAATTCTGAATAACCTCCCCTAAGCTTTCTGCGCCGTGATTATCCGGATAAACCGCACAGCGGACATAATCCTCACCGATTTCCTCACCGCCGTCACAGAGAAAACGGCTGTTTTCTGTAATTGCGCCTGACTCTAAAGCTCCTGCCACTACAATGGGTTTTACCGTAGAACCTGGTTCAAAGTTCTGGCTGACGCAGTAATTTTTCCACATATTAAATAACGCATCTTTTGTCTGCTCGTCATCCATTGCTTCGATTTCTTTTTCTGTATAGCTTCCTGATAAATCTCTGGGATTATTCAAATCATACGTTCCGGAGCTTGCCATTGCAAGAATTTCTCCGTTATTGGGATTTTCTACAATCACGGCAATATTTTCAGCGCCCTTTTTCTTTGCATCTTTTTTATTGTTCGGTCCTGCCGACAAGGCACGGTCAAAAGCTGTAATATACTTTTCTACAATAGTTTGAATAGTGGCATCCAAAGTAGTCGTAAGATTTTTCCCGTTTACTGCCTCTACAATGGTCTGCTCTAAGGAAGCATTTTCATCTAAGTATCCGAATTTTCTTCCGTTGCTTCCGTTTAAGGTACTGTTATAATACCCTTCCAAGCCCCATGTAGCTGTATTTCCCGCATCGGTAAAGCCAATAACATCACAGGCAAGACTGTCTAGGGGATACACTCGCTTATATGTATCTTCAAAGTAAATTCCCTTGACATTCTGACGTCTCTTTAATTCCTCTTCTCCCAGCGCTTTTTTGGCTTCTTCATCAGTTGGTACTTTATTGGCTTCTTCAAAGCTCTTTTTTTCTTCCATGGTGACTTCTTTTTTCAAAATCTGATACTGGCTGTCCTTTGTCTCTTCATTTTCCAAAAGATTTTCAATTTCACTGTCTTCAATTCCAAAAACTGTTTCCAGCGCTTCCTTTACCGGCTCTTTATAGGTTTCGTGTCCGTTTACCTCTTTGCAGTCCAAAATAAGGTTATAGACTTTTACACTATTTGCCAGCATGGTTCCATTTCGGTCTGTAATACTGCCTCTTTTAAAGGGCAATGTCTTATTGGTATACTGCTGCTGAGACTGAGAAAGCACCTGCTGCGTATACTTATTCCCGAATTTTGCATTGATAATCGTAATTCCCACCAATAAACTGACTAAAGCCAGCAGAGCTATTCCAAATACCCCCGCCAGCTTTAATTTCATCTTTTTTGTAAGTTTCCTCTTTTGAGATTCTTGTTTATTCAATCTTCCACCTACTTAATTTTCCGGTACATCCTGATATTGCCGCACATAGTTGTTATTTCCCGGTGTGTAATATTTAATCTGTTCTTCTGTTGCATACTGCATACCCAGCTCATTAATGGCTCTGTCCTTAATTTCATTTAAGTCCACATTTGTCATTACATCACTGTAATACGCATCATTCTCGGCTTTCAGCTCATTTAACTGAAGCTCTTTTTCTGCTACTGCGCTGCGTTTTGCAGTTAATTCTGCAGTCAGTTTAATATAATGCACACACGCACCTGTTGCCAAAGCACAAATCAGAGAAAGAAATACCATATATCCCCGTCCCATATTTGTACTTTTTACTCGGTTCTTTCGTGCAGTCCTGCTTAGTTTCTTCTTTGGCTGACTAGGTACCTCATCTAAACGGCGGGCTGCATTTCCATCTTCAAAATAAGCTCCACGCCTTTGCGCTCTTCTGTTGTTATATTTGTTTCGGTTCCTTGTACTTGCCATGAAACTCTCCCCTTATCAGGTCATTTTCCCTACTGCTTCACTCTTTCAAACACTCTTAGCTTAGCGCTTTTTGAGCGTTTATTCATTTCCAGTTCTTCTTCGCTTGGAAGAATTGGTTTCCTTGTAATCACTTTCCCCTTTGATTGATTTCCGCATACACATACCGGAAATCCCGGAGGGCATGTACAAGGATTTTCGTTTCTTTTAAAAATCGTTTTTACAATACGGTCTTCTAAAGAATGGAAGGTAATAATACAAATTCTTCCTTGGTCATTTAACAGTTCAATCATATCATCCAGCGAATTTCTCAGTACATCCAATTCCTGATTTAATTCAATTCGAATTGCCTGAAACGTTTTCTTTGCCGGATGACCGCCTACTGCTCTCATTTTCATGGGAATTGCACGTTTGATAATCTCAATCAATTCCCCCGTTGTTTCTATTTCTTTTTCCTGCCTTGCCATACAGATATGTTTTGCAATGTTTTTCGCAAACTTGTCCTCGCCGTAATCACGAATAATGCGGTAGAGCTCATTTTCACTATACTCATTTACAATATTCTTGGCTGTGCGGGGATTTCTCTGATCCATACGCATGTCAAGAGGGACATCTTCTCTGTAAGTAAAGCCTCGCTCACTGTTGTCCAGCTGATAAGAAGATACCCCTAAATCTAAAACAATTCCATCAACAGATGTAATTCCTATCTTTTGTAACTCTCTTTTCATGTTGCAATAATTGCTGCGGATAATCGTCACCTGTTCTTTGAACTCCTGCAACCGATTTCCCGCAGCATTTATTGCCGCTTCATCTTGATCTATACCTATCAAGCTCCCCTTGGCAGATAACTGCTGACATATTGCATAAGAATGTCCGCCGCCTCCCAGTGTTCCATCAACATAAATTCCGTCAGGCTTTACCCTTAAGTTCCCTACGGTTTCTTCCAGTAATACGGATTGGTGTTTAAATTCCATTTTTCTCTCCTAGCATACTTAGATAACAATACCCATACTCTGCATACCTTCTGCAATGGCATCCATGTCTTCGTAATTGCTGTTTTCCAACCACTTCTCCTTACTCCAGACTTCGATTCTCGTAAGATTTCCAGTTAATACCACGTCTTTATTGAGACCAGCAAATTCCCGCAACGTTCCCGGTACGAGTATTCTCCCCTGCTTGTCCAGTTCACACATGGTAGCACTGGCTACAAAGAAACGTAAGAAGGCTCTTGCATTTTTATCATTAAGTGGTAAAGCTTTCAGCTTTTCCTCAAAGGCTTTCCATTCGTTGTTGGGATAAATGGATAAACAGCCATCCAATCCTTTGGTAAGTACGAATTCTTCTCCCAGCTCTTCTCTGAACTTAGCCGGAATAATCATTCTTCCTTTTACATCTATTGTATGACTATACTCTCCCATGAACATACGAACGTCACCTTCTTTCGTGAGAACTATAAATCTCCCCTTTATAATTCTCTATGACGCTTCACAGGTACTTCTGCCATCAGCCACCCATTTAGCACCACTTTCCACCACTTTCTACCACTTATACGTACATTTTATACTAATCCCATAAATTATGCAAGGGGAAACACATATTCTTTTTCGTTTTTTTCACTTAATTTTAGAGGATTTTTCGTATAAAATCCTAATTTTTTCCATTTAAGGTTTTAAAACTATTGCTTTACAATTCTTAAAAGTATAAAATTAGAAATCAAAAGAAGCAAGAAGGAGCTGAACAACTATGACAACCGGATTACTGCTGGAAGGCGGGGCTATGAGAGGATTATACACCGCCGGTGTACTGGATGTATTTATGCAAAATCACATTTCCATAGACACTATAATCGGCGTTTCCGCCGGAGCTTTATTTGGAATGAATTACAAATCAAAACAAATGGGACGGGTTTTGAGATATAATAAAAGATTTGCCTCCTGCAAAAATTACATGGGTTTTCACTCACTGATTACCACAGGAAATATTATGAATAAGGATTTCTGTTTTAATAAAATTGTCAATGACTTAGACCCTGTTGATTTTGAAACCTATAAAAACGGAAAAGAAGATTTTTACGCAGTAGTAACGAATATGACAACCGGCAAAGCAGAATATATAAAAATCGATGATTTGAAAAAAGAAGACCAGATGGAATATCTGCGTGCATCCGGTTCTATGCCGTTTTTGTCAAATCCTGTGATTGTACACGGTAAAAGTTACTTAGACGGCGGCATATCTGACAGTATTCCTATTGAGAAGCTTATGGATATGGGATGCGATAAAAATATTGTGGTTCTTACAAGACCGGAGGACTACCGAAAAAAGAAAAGTAATACACTCCTTCCAAAAATTTATTATCGGAAATATCCGTATCTGACAGAAGCAATAAATAATCGATATCGTATATATAATCAGCAGTTGGATATGGTAAAGGATTTGGAGGCTGCGGGAAAAATTTTTGTGCTGAGGCCCTCCAGATTTGTAGATATCAAACGTATTGAAAGGGATTTGGAGAAAATTCAGGAAATGTATGATTTGGGGCAAGAAGATGCGTTGAAAAAAATGGATGCGTTGGATGTGTATTTAAGTAACCGTTAAATCTTCTACAAGCACTTTCAACTTTATACAAGAAATATGTTTAAAAACTCATACTTTAGCAAAGATATCCAGAACATTTATACATAATACCTGTTTGCCTTTACTTTGAATTTATAATCGCAAATTACACTCGACAACTTTAATAAAATGTATAAATATTTCTGGATACTGACTAAAGCATATACGCTATTCAATATCTACATCATTTTCTCCAATAGCCTCCACATTAAACACCACAGGTCTTATACCATCTGTACAACAAACAATGGTTTGACCATCTGTATTATTCCACGGTTTACAGCTGGAACCAGAAGACATCGCGCTCACGCTGCGATAAATATCAATCCATGCCCATGGGCAAAATCCTTCCGGCATTTTTGCACTTCCTTCATAAATAAATTCATCACCAACCTCCAGTAACGGACATCTGCCAACTGCTTTTCCATCCGTCAGGTATGTATCTGCATAATCTGGGTAAAATTCTTTGTGAAGAACTGTAATTTTTACTTTTTTCATATCCTCAAATCTCCATATTTCATATTCAATTTTTAAAACGAATAAAGGGTATATCACTTTCGCAATATACCCTTAACACTCACAGCGTTCCCTTTCTATTTTTAAACAACAAGCAAATTCCTCGTTAAGAGGTTGGGTAAACTTCTTTACCCAACTCCCTACCCAGTTTGTACTCAAAATAATCAGAAACTGTTTAAATACGCTATTTAATTCGCTTTTTATCAGTCTTACGATTGATAAATTAGTTTCCCATCTGTGCAGCAACTTCTGCAGCGAAATCTTCCTGTTTCTTTTCGATTCCTTCGCCTGTTTCAAAACGAACAAATCCTTTTACAGTGATTTTAGCGCCGTTAGCTTTTGCAACTTCTTCTACATATTTAGCTACGTTCTGTTTTCCGTCTTCAGCTTTTACATAAACCTGATCTAACAGACAGATTTCTTTTAATTCTTTGTTGATACGTCCGCTAATCATTCCCTGAATAACTTTTTCCGGTTTCTGGGATTCTTTTGGATCGTTCATGATCTGAGCAAGAAGAATTTCTTTTTCATGTGCGATATATTCTTCACTTACTTCAGAACTGTTTGTGTACTGTGGTTTTAAAGCAGCAATCTGCATTGCTACGTTTCTAGCCATTTCTCTTACTGCATCGTTTACAACGTCTGTTTCAACATCAACTAAAACGCCGATTTTTCCGCCCATATGTGTATAAGAAGCAATAAATCCATTTTCTTCAGATGCTTTCGCAAATCTTCTGATGTTCATGTTTTCACCGATAACAGCGATCTGTGCTGCTAAAGCTTCGTTTACAGTTTTTGTTGTATCAAATTTCCATGGAGAAGCAAGGAAATCTTCTGTTGTAGTTGTTTCTGTTTCCATAGCAGCTTCTGCAACCTGAGCTACATATCCCTGGAATACATCGTTTTTCGCAACGAAGTCTGTTTCTGCATTTACTTCAACAACAACTGCGTGTTTTTCATCTGAAGAAACTAAAGTCTGGCAAAGACCTTCTGCTGCAATACGTCCAGCTTTTTTCTGAGCTGTTGCAAGACCTTTTTCTCTTAAAAATTCTACTGCTTTATCCATATCGCCTTCTGTTGCTGTAAGAGCTTTCTTACAGTCCATCATACCAGCGCCTGTCATTTCTCTTAATTCTTTTACCATTCCTGCTGTAATAGCCATTTTAAATTCCTCCTGTATAATACCGTTTATACGGAATAAGGCTGTCACATAAAATTTAATTTTATATGACAGCTTCAGTTATTCCATTTTGAATAAGATTATTCTTCTACAACTTCTTCTGTTTCTTCTACGAAGATTTCTTCAGCATCAGCAGCTTCGCCCTGGTTTGCTTCGATAACAGCATCAGCCATTTTAGAAACGATTAATTTTACAGCTCTGATAGCATCATCGTTTCCTGGGATTACGTAATCTAATTCTTCTGGATCGCAGTTTGTATCAGCGATACCAATTAACGGAATACCTAATGTATGAGCTTCCTGTACACAGATTCTTTCTTTTTTCGGGTCTACGATAAAGATAGCATCTGGAAGTTTTTTCATTTCTTTAATTCCGCCAAGGTTTTTCTGTAATTTTTCCAGTTCTTTTTTCAGGTTGATTACTTCTTTCTTAGGCAGAACATCAAATGTTCCATCAGCTTCCATAGCTTCGATTTCTTTTAATCTTGCAATTCTGCTCTGGATTGTCTTGAAGTTAGTCAGCATACCGCCTAACCATCTTTCATTTACATAGAACATTCCACATCTTTCAGCTTCTGTTTTGATAGCATCCTGAGCCTGTTTCTTTGTTCCTACGAACAGGATTGTGCCACCTTCTGCAGCGATGTCAGCGATTGCTTTGTATGCATCGTCAACCATTCCTACAGATTTCTGTAAGTCGATGATGTAGATACCATTTCTTTCTGTGTAGATGTATGGTGCCATTTTAGGGTTCCATCTTCTTGTCTGATGTCCGAAATGAACACCTGCTTCAAGTAACTGTTTCATTGAAATAACGCTCATTTTTTTCTCTCCTTTGGTTTTCTCTTCCACCTGCTTCTGCTCCTTCGGGACTTTCTAAGCACCCCCCGTTGAAATTCACAGGCGTGGTTATTTTCTACATTGCACTTAGCAACGCAAGCATTATATCACAATTTTTTCTATAATTGCAAGGCTTTTTTACGAATAAAGTCCGAAATTTTCCAGCATCCATGAACGAAGAAGGGGAACCCAGCTCTGACATACTTTTTCCACACCTTTTCCTTCTTCATTTGCTGTCTGTTCATTGGCAAGAGAAAGTCCATGCCCTCCTTGCGGATATAAATGATATTCCATTGGAACCCCTGCTTTTCCCAATGCTTCTGCAAATCGGAAAGAATTCCAAAAAGGAACGACAGGATCTGTAAAAGTATGCCACAGGAAAGTTTTCGGTGTATGTTTTCCCACCTTATCCTCTAATGACACCTGCTCTTTCATTTCCGGATAAGATTCTCCCAATAGATTTTTTATACTGTCCTGATGTGCAATTTCCTCCTTAGAGCTGATAACCGGATAACACAAAACAAGTCCGTTTGGCTTTAAAAGTTGCTTATCACACTGCATTTTCTCTGTTAACCATGATTCATTCCAAAACACACCATAACTGGCTGCCAAATGCCCTCCTGCTGAAAATCCCATAACAATAATTTTCTCTGCATCTACATTCCAGTCTTCTGCATGTTCTCTGATAAGCTTCACGCTTTGTGCCACTTCACAAAGTGCTGTAGGATAAACTGCCGGAGCACAGGAATACCGTAAAACTGCTGCCTGATATCCCATGCTGTTAAACTGCAGAGCAATAGGCTCCGCTTCTCGATTGGAAGTCATGGCATAACCTCCTCCCGGACATATCAATACTAACGGTGTCTTTCTATTCCTTGCACCATCCATTACATCTCCCAAAATATAAGTTTCCAAACATACGTCTTTTCCGGAACCTTCTACTTGGATTTTTATCTGTTCATTTCTCATAGCTTTTCTACCAGCAGTCCGTTTCTATAAGCATCTAAAAGCTCTTTCAGTTCTGCTATCCTTTCTTTTAATTTTGCACCTGTATCTGTTGCCCCTACATTTTTTCTTTCTGTCACCCTTTTTACTAAAATACTGTCGGAAAGAATATCACTTTCTTTTGTAATAGCATCCTGTGTAGATGTAAATGGTTCATGAGCAGCTAAAATCATCCCCCATGAATTATAAATTAAAGTATATCCTGCAATACCGGTCTCTTTTTGATATGCTCTTGAAAAACCTCCATCAATAACAAGAATTTTCCCTTTACATTTAATCGGACTTTCTCCTGAGGTATGGTGCACCGGAACATGACCGTTTACAATATGTCTTCCTTCTCCTTTTACCTGAAATTCTTCAAAAATCCGCTCTGCTATTTCTTCACTTTCCAGAAAATTATAATATGGATTTTTTATTTCCTGATGTGTTTCCTTCTCTGCCAAAAAATAGCGTTCAAACGTTGCCATTTTGTTTTTGCCGAATAAAGGCGAGTTCGGGCTGGTCCAGATATACCATAGCATGTCCTTCCCTCTCTCCTTTTCTTTTCCGTCTCGTGCCATAAATGCTTTACGAACATAACATTCCAACACATCGTACAGGGCTTTTCCCCTGTAAGATTTTTCATAAATCTGTACTTCTTTCAGGCTGCCGTCTTCATTCATGGGAATACAGCCATGGTAAAGCAGATTTCCATTAAAAATCTTATACATACTTCCCTTCTTCAGCAGAAACTGTATATGGTTTTGTAATTTTTCACAGCTTACAAATGCAGATACCAGCCTCTCCACAACTTCTTTTTCTTCTCTTGACAATTCATAAGGATTTTCTGCATCAATCGTCGGGAAATAACTGTCCAACAGTTTATATTCTTTTCCTTTTAAACGAATTGTTCCTTCTGAATAATCAATATCGTCTAAAAGCGCCCTGTCTGCCATACCAAATTCTCGTCTTCTCATAAGAAGCTGTCCTTCCAGCTTAAATTGAATAATGGAAATTGCTTTGTGCATTTTCATGTTCAAATCCTGTTCAACTGGATTTAGCTGATGATTTCCTTTAATTTTAAAGCACTGGCAGGCATCGTCTTTATAATATGTGAGAGCAAAGGTTGCCAACGGCAATAAATTGATGCCATACCCATCCTCCAAAATATCCAGATTTCCATAGCGGGCACAAATTCGGATAACTGTTGCTATACAACATTCCTGTCCCGCAGCCGCTCCCATCCATAAAATATCATGATTTCCCCACTGAACATCCAAAGAATGATAGGTTTCCAGTTTGTCCATAATTCGATGAGGTGCAGGCCCTCTGTCATAAATATCACCCAGAATATGAAGATGGTCTACCACCAGTCTCTGTATCAGTTCTGATAAGGCAATAATAAATTCTTCTGCACGACCAATATCAATAATAGTACATATAATTTGTTCATAATAAGACTCTTTATCTGTAATATCCCATCTTTCCGTTATCAATTCTTCAATAACATAAGCAAAATCTTTTGGAAGAGCTTTTCTCACTTTTGAACGCGTATATTTTGATGCAGCTTTTTTACATACTTCAATTAAACGATACAAGGTAATTTTGTACCATTCTTCCATATCTGTTTCCTGCTTCTTAATCAGCCCTATCTTTTCTTTTGGATAATAAATTAAAGTAGCAAGACTTTTCTTTTCCTGTTTATTCATGGTATGCCCAAAAACAGTATCAATTTTTCTTCGAATGGAACCTGAACCATTTTTTAACACATGAGAAAACGCTTCATATTCTCCATGTATATCTGTAATAAAATGCTCCGTTCCCTTGGGTAAATTTAAAATTGATTGTAAATTAATAATCTCCGTAGATGCCTCTGCCATTGTGGGGTACAGCTCTGCCATTTTTTCCAGATACTTTAATTTCATCTTCTCCATTACTTTTTCCCTCATACACTTTCCTTTTAATCCCCAATCTTGTTTCCGATACCTTTATTCTAACATAAAACAAAAAAAAAGGAAGCTATTGCTCCACGATTTTTCATCGTAGAAGCAACAGCTCCTTTTTAGCTAAAATTTAATACTTATTAAATTTTCTACACTATGCTTTATTCCATCTTGCCAGATGCACCTACATAGTAGCCCCCAATCCACTGATTAGTTGCCATTGTTCCATCAGAGTTCATGTAGTACCAATCGTTACCTACCTGCACCCAGCCGGTCGTCATTGCTCCCCACTGATCCAGATAATACCAATAGCCACCTACATATACCCAGCCGGTTGCCATTGCTCCGTCTGCATTCAGATAATACCAATGTCCGCCTACGGATACCCAGCCGGTCTGCATTGCTCCCCACTGATCCATGTAGTAGTAATGTCCGTTTACATATACCCAGCCGGTTGCCATTGCTCCGTCTGCATTCAGATAGTACCAATGTCCGTCTACGGATACCCAGCCGGTCTGCATTGCTCCCCACCGATCCATGTAGTAATAATGTCCGTTTACATATACCCAGCCGGTTGTCATTGCTCCCCACTGATCCATGTAATACCAATGTCCATCTACGGATACCCAACCAGTCATCATTGCTCCCCACTGATCCATGTAGTACCAGTGTTCGCCTACTTCTGTCCAACCGGTTGTCATAATTCCGTTTGACTCAAAGTAATACCAATGTTTAGAAATTTCTTTCCAACCGGTTACTTTTTTACCATCTTCATAGTATTCCCATCCGTCTGTTGTTTCCTTCCAGCCGTCTGTTGTTACTCCAAAGCAAATTTCCGGAGCTACAATATAGTCATCTGTTGCTTTTACAGTAACATCTACAGTTTTTGTTTCTTTATCATTTGTTGCTGTTACTTTATATTTTCCTAAAGGAATGTTTTTAAACTTGTAGTTTCCAAGAGCATCTGTCTTAGCTGTTTTATCAACTACTTCTGCTGCACCTTCTGCACTCTTAATGTTTACGGAAACACCCTCTAATACATTTCCGTCTTTATCAGACACATGACCAGCAACAGTTTCGACTTCACCTACCGGTAAATCATAAGAAGTTACTTTTACATTATCCACTGTAACGGTATTGGAATTTCTAGTGTTCATACCAACTGCACCTGCTTTTGTTGGCATTCCACCCATATTCAGCTTATTAATTACTAATTCACCGTCTACCCATAAGGAAACAGTTGTCTCAATAATCTCAGCTTTTAAGTGTAATTTTTTGCCTGCTGTTGCTTTTGGACCGGAGTGCATGCTGGACCATGAGTTTGATCCGTCACTGCCCCAGTATTCTGCAAACCATTGATTATCTGCATCGCCTACACCAATGTATACACGATCGTTCATATTGTTTGCACGAAGAAGAACACCTAAACGAATACCGCTCTTTTCAGGTGTAACATCCATTTCAACTACACCATTTTTAAATGTTGGTGCTGCTGTTTCATAAACATTAGCATGTCCGCCACCTGGGAATTTAATCTTAGTTGCCTCATTTTCTACACTGATAGTAGTACTGCTTCCATTTCCCGCAAGATTATCCCATGTCTTTTTGCCGTTGCTGTAATCATTTTCATAATCTACGGTAGAAGCCGGCTGTAACATAACATTCTGAACAAAGCCTTTTTCTTTTGTTACAGTGATTTCCTGTGTAAAGGTATCATATCCTTCTTTTTCTACTTTTAAGGTATAATTTCCTGCTAAAAGCTTATCAAACTTATATGCACCCTTTGCATCTGTCTTAATTGCTTCTACTTCACTCTTACCTGTAAGAGATACTGTTGCATCTTCTACATTTTTACCAACGGCTGTTACATGTCCTTCTAATGAAGACTGTGTATCCTTCAACTGGAAGTCCTGTGTAAATTCAAGATTATCTTTTGTGGACTTAATATCAGCTGTTGCTTTTGCCCAAATAGGACTGTCTGCTGTTACTTTCCAATCGCCGAATAAAACACCCGGAAGGACATACTGTCCGTTACTGTCTGTAACAGTCTTGATTGTTTTATCCTTCATTTTCACGCTTACTGTGATATTTTCGATTGGATTTCCTTCTGTATCTGTAACTGTACCGGACATTGTTGCACCGATTACTTCCAGACCTTTGATTGCCTTATCTAATTTTTCATATGCTTTATCTACAGTTGCCTGATCTGCATCAAAGTTATCTAATGCTTCATTTGCATTTTTCATAGCTTCTGTAAATGTTTTCCATGTTTTAGCACTGTAATTTACTTCGTAACGACCTTGATTTTCAGCTACTAAAGTTTCCAGCTTTACTTTCTGTGCTTTGGATTTTTCAATTACAAGATTATCTAAAACAAAATCCTTGTATCCACCAAAGTCAGCATCTCCGCCACTTGTATTCTGAAGATCCGGACCTTTTGTTGTAGACTGAATACCAAACCAGCTCTGTCCGCCTTCTGAACCTGTAATACGGAATTTGTAGTGTTTTGTTTCTGCTTTCTGTCCCTTTGGAATAGAAGACTCTAACGGTGTATATTCTACATTTCCGTCTTCTACCTCTCCGTTACCAACTGCTAATGCATAAGTTCCTTCAGAACCACACTGATAATCAAAGCTTACATTATATGTAACACCTTCTTCAAAACGGAAGTTCTGTGGAATTGTCTGATAAATCAAGTTTCCTCTCTGTGTCAGACCATTTGTCTTTAAGGACCAGTCACCTTCCAATACATCGTCCAACTTCTTTGTAAACCAGCCTGCTGATGTATATTTTGAATCTTTTTTATTCTTTTCAGATAAATGAGTACGGTTATCTGTAACGCCTTCTGCTCCACCAACTACGAATGGCCATAAGCCCTGTGGAACTGTTTCAAAGTTCTGTACAAATTTATTGTCAGATACGAAGTTTTTAGAATTATTCTGAACAATTCTTAAATCATCAAAGTAAACTTCGCCTTCACCTTTGTCACGTTTCAGTTTGATAGTTGCTGTTCCGTCTTCACCTGCTGTAAAGAATACATACATATTCTGGAAGTAACTTCCCTGACCTTGAATTGTCGCATTACTTGCATTTGTATTATGAGCATCTGCCTGACTGTAGTTTTTCGCAATAGATTTTGTTGTGTAGTTAGATGTTGTTTTATCACCGGATGTAACTTCCAGATAAGCTTTTGCATCACTTCTGTTATCTACTGCAACCATAGCCACATACTGTTTTCCTTTTTCAAGACCTTTGGCTTTCTGCTCCAGTACTACTTCATCTGTCTGGTTGTTCAAACGCAACATTGGGTTAAATCCTGCACTGTGGATAATCTGAGCAGCTTCTGCTTCACCTGAAATCTTCCACTGTTCTAAAGAAGCACTGTTAAATCCTGTATCAACAAGGTGAGTTCCTTCACTCCATTTCAACTCTTCATTTGTTGGGTTCTTAGCTTCTGTTTTATAAAGAACATAAGGTGTTTTTGCTGTTGCATCAATTGTAATCTGACCACCGGATACTGTTGCATTTGTTACTTCTTTCTTACCGTTTTCTGTAAGCTCGTAAACTTTTGCATTTTCCCATCCTGCCGGAAGTGTCCATGTAGAAGTTCCGCCAGCCTGATTCCAGTGATAGAGTTTATAGTTATCTCCTAAAGATTCACCGTTTGCATCCCAGTACCATGGAATTAAGTATTTTTCACCATCCATGATAACTCTTTCACCATTTCCGTCATCAAACTTCATGGTTCTCAAGCTATAACCTGCATCACTTCCGTTGTTAGACTGTCTTTCTACTGTAATCGTCTGTTTTCTTTCCTTATCCTGAAGTACAACCTTCATTTCAGGAGTCCATGTAGAATCTGCAACAGTAGTAGGATTTCCATCTACCCACTGCATCACTTCGTAATGCTGAAGGAATTTAGTAGATACATCATCATCAAAGAGATTTTCAATATATCCTTTATAATCATTTCTTCCCTGCCAGCCTTCGAAGTCTTTCATATCATATCCACCAAGAAGTGGATTTACAGCTGCTCCTCCGTAGCTTGGGTAATCACCAACCCATGAGTCTTTCTGGTGGTTACGAATAAATCTTGTAATAGCACTGTTGATACCTTTATTTGCTGCTCCACCATAAGTAAGGTCTGCTGCCCAGTGCTGGAATGTAGAGTCATACTCATTTGCATGTCCCCATTCACCTGCTAATCGCCAATCACATGTTTCTGTGATTTCTTTTGCCAGCTGACGGCTTGCCCATGTACCATTATCACCGGACTGACCATTGCCCCATACGTCTACATAAATGAAGTCAAGGTCATTCTTTCCGTCCGGATCTGCTTTATCCAGTTTTTCTTTTAAATCTAAGAAACGCTGTTCACGACCATGTTTTAAATCGTAATCTGCATTGATGTTAATACCCTGATCCAGCCAGTTCCAACCATAGGAATATTTTCCATTGGAACCTTTCATCAATCTATCTTCTTCGAAGTAAATAGATTCTGGATATGTTTCACTGGCATTTACATGAATACCAAAGGTAGCTCCGTATTTTGCACCCTCTTTCATAAGAGTGGTCATATCTTCTGCGCCACCAATTCGAGTACCAATGTCAGCGTAATTCAAGTGTCCGGAGTCATGTCCTTCACTTCCGTAACCCTTTAACAGAACGCTCTGTCCAAGACCGTCTGTATTTAAGTATACTTTTTTAACATTATCCAATGTCATCAGGAATGGGTTCTGTGCCTGACTGGAGAAGTTCATTGCAATACGAATTGCAGTTCTGTCAGGAACTAATTCACTTCCCTTTGGATTGTTCATAATATCACGATATGCAATCGCACCGTCCTGCCAATCTACTTTTGCATCGTTATTTTCATCTGCTGTAATGGCAATCTTTGTGGAAGGAAGTTCGTAATCTTTACTTTCTTCTCTATAATCTTCGCCTTTCTGCCATGTCCAGTAGTTACTGCTTAAACCAGTTTCACGATATCCGTCTTTTTCAGCTGCATTAGCTACAACACGCTGCCAGTCACGATTTACATTATTTTCAGAATTACTCCAAAGACCTGCACTTAAATCAGCATCAGATACAAATGCATACATATAACCTGTTTTGCCTGCTGCCATGGAAGCAACATCCTGATGTGTATCTCCACTTTGCTTTGTATTGTTTGACATATTCGCACCGTCAAATCTTGCACCTGCCTGAGAAGTTCTTACAGATACCAGATTATGGTTTGGAATATTAATAGTTTTTACTAATTCAGAACCTTTTTCTCTTTCTACAGATGTAATGTTGAAAGCAAGTGTATTTTTCTCTGCTACCAGTTCTGCCTTGATGGTTGCATGAATGTTGTTTTCTTTATCGTCAACCTTCATGGTGTAAACCATTTTATTGCCTTCTTTATTTTTTTCAGAGGTAACTTCCGGTTTTACTGCAATACCGGTTTTATCGTCAGCCTTTGTCTGATTGAGCACGATTGTGTCCAATTTTTCTGTCTGACCATACATTTTCTTGCCTGCACCATTGCCCTTTAAGATTTCGTAGCCTGCTACTCGTGGGAACTTACTGTCAATCGCCACCTTCATTTCATCAGAAGAAATACTTTCGTCTGCTGCATCTTCGAAATCTACTGCATCACCTGTGGATAAAGTAATATCATCAATGACTTTGTCTTCTTTTTCAATGGTTGCTCTTGTTGTTGTGCTCTTATAACCTTCTTTTGTTACTACAATTTCAACTTCACCTGGTTCAACACCCTCCAGTGCCCAACTACCATCTTCTCCTGTTGTTGCGCTCTTATCACCAACAGTTACCGTAGCTCCTGCAACTGGATTTTTCTCTTTATCAACGACCTTACCTGTTAAAGATACTGTTGTAACTTCTTTACCGGCTTCAAAAGCTTCACCATTTCCAGTGGAAACTTCCCATGTATCAGCGCCTTTTTCTACAACAACTTCGCCCTTGCTGTTCTTAATCTGAACATCTTTAAAGTAGATATCTGTTATTTCCTCGCCCCAAGTACCTGCTTTAATCGCAAAGCTTCCGCCTTTTAATGCTTCTATGAACGTAGCAGGCACTGTCTGTTCTGCGCATTTTTGTCCTTTAATTGTGACAGTATAAACATTTTCTTTCCAAGAAATCACAATTGGAACTTCTTCATTTGCATTCCATTCAGAAACACCAAGTCCCGGCCAATTACCACTTAAACCATCAGCTTTATATTCGAAGAACCATTTACTGCTTGCATCAAATCCTGCTGCATTGATGAAGTTGCCTCCATCTACCCAGTACGGGCAAATCTGAATTCTGTTTAATGCAGAATTCTGTGAAGTTTTTAATACAAGACTGATTTCTCCTCCAGCAGGATCAATGGCATTTTCATTAGTGTTCTTCAATACTGCCGGTTTCTTTGCATTGTCATTTGTCGCACCTGATGTAAAGTGACGCCATACTTCAGTTACTGCTTTTTCTGATGACTGTTCATTGACTGCCGCATGTACTACGGTAAGTCCGGAAAGCTGTGAATAGTCGGCTAACTGCGGAACAGTCATACTTGCTGCCAAAAGCAAACTGAATACTTTCATGTTTCTTTTTTTCATAACGTTCTCCTTTCTTTTTAACGCTCATGCATTCTGCACAAACATTTTTCTTAATAATACTATTCATTGTTATATTTTGCAATTATTTTCTCCTATTTTTCCTCTTATGTGCACATTTTTAAAACAATCGGACAAATCCCTTATAACGCTTATTCAAAATAACGAAAAAGACTCTCTGCAAAGGTTCTTCTTTTCCTTTGCAGAGAGTCTTTTTACATTCTATCCGGTGCATCAAATCCCAGTAAATCAATACAGGTTTCTAATACTTTTTCTGTCAATGTTAACAAACAAATCCAAGATGCTTTCTTATCTTCATCTTCTTCTGATAAAATCTTTGTTTCATGATAAAAGCTGTTAAAAGCATTTGCCAAGTCATAAATATAAGAACAAATTCTATGAGGTGCTTTTTCCTCAAATGCAGGTGCAATAATAGAATTAAAGCGAGACAATTCTAACATCAGCGCCTTTTCACTGTCATTTACAGCAGCTTTCATTGCTTTTTTGTCTATATTTTTTCCGCTTTCTGCATAACGGCTTAAAATAGATTTAATACGAACAATGGTGTATAAAATATACGGACCTGTATTCCCTTCAAAGGAAGTAAAGCGTTCAATATCAAATACATAATCCTTAGATGCCTGATTGGATAAATCGCCGTATTTAATTGCAGATAATCCAACCATCTGTGCTGTCTTTTCTGCGTTTTCGTCTTTTACACTGCGGTTTTCTGTGATTTTCTTGAACATTTCCTCATTGATTTCTGCAATCAGACGTTCTAATCGCATAACACCGCCTTCTCTTGTCTTAAACGGTTTTCCGTCTTTTCCGTTCATGGTACCAAAACCGACAAAGGATAACTGTGTATTTTCATCTACCAGTTTTGCTTTCTTTGCACAACGGAACACCTGAACAAAGTGCAACTCCTGACGTTTGTCAACCACATAAATAATCTCATCAGGCTTGTAATCTTCCATACGCTGTACAATGGTTGCCAAATCAGTTGTATTATACAGAGAAGCCCCATCTGATTTCAAAATCATACACGGCGGAATTTCTTTTGTATCGGTTTCTTCTTTTACATCCACTACAAGAGCACCCTGATCCAGATAGGCGTAACCGTTCTCTTTTAAATAATCCACCATAGCAGGAATGTAGGCGTCTGCATCCGCTTCACCTTTCCATAAATCAAAATCTACTTTTAATTTGGCATAGTTTTTCTTTAAGTCTGTGACAGAGACCTCCATAATATGCTGCCATAAAGCACGGTAACCTCTTCTTCCCTTCTGAAGCTGAAGAGTTGCCTCCAAGGCTTCATTTTTATATGCTTCATCTTCTTTTGATTTACCGCTGGCAGTAGGATAAATTTCTTCCAATTCACTTACGGTAAACGGAGCTTCTTTTGGATACTCGCCTTCATAATTCTCATCAAAGTACACTAAATCCGGCTGTCTTTTGGAGAGTTCTGTAATAATCAAGCCCATCTGAAGTCCCCAGTCACCCAAGTGCACATCGCCAATCACTTTATGCCCTAAGAAGCGTCCCATTCTCTTAATGCTTTCTCCAATAATTGCAGAACGTAAATGTCCTACATGGAGAGGCTTCGCAACGTTCGGTCCGCCGTAGTCAATGACGATTGTTTTTGGATTTTTGGCTTCCTCTACGGAAAGCTTTTCGTCTGCCAACATATCGTTTAAGTATCCTGACAGAAATTCTTTGTTTAATTTAAGATTGATAAAACCAGGATTAACTGCCTCTGCACTTTCAAATATTTCATTATCCTGCAATTTTTCCACTACGCTGTTTGCAATCATAATCGGCGCTTTCTTATAAGTCTTTGCTGCCGCCATAGCACCGTTACACTGATATTCACATAAATCAGGACGATTTGACACTGTCACTTTTGCAAATTTTTCGTCATACTCTGAAGCTGCAAATGCTTCTTTTACTGCTTCCTCAATTTTTTCTATAATTTTCTTCATCTGCCTGTTACTCCACTTCCACTTTTTTTGATGCTGCTACGGCTAAAGCTCCCTGTCCGATATGGCATGCCACACTCAGAGACAGCGGCGCCATATATACCGGCATACCCGGAAACTGACCTTCCAGCTCTTTTTTCCATTCCATAGCTTCTTCTTCATTGCCTGCATAAGCCGCCTGTAAGCAAATTAAATCTCTGTCTGCGTACTCTTTAAATCTGCCTTCCAAATCTGCTTTCATCGCCTGAAGCATGGTACGTTTTGCCTGCTTCTTTCCTCTTGCTTTTGAAAAAGCATCTAACTTATCTCCCTGAATTTGCAGAACCGGTTTTAAGTTTAATACAGTACCAAGAGCTGCTGCTGCCGGTGTAATTCTTCCGCCTTTCTTCAGGTATTTTAAGGTTTCCAACGTAATATAAATACTGGACTCTCCTGCTTCCTTCTCCAGAATTTCTTTTATCTCGGCTGCATCCTTACCTGCCCTTGCCAGTTCCATAGCATCTAAAACCGACTGACGCTGGGTAACGGAGATGCGCTGATTATCCACTACCTGTACTCTGTCATGAAACTCCTTTGCCAGCACCATGGCAGTCTGACAGGAGTTACTTAATCCGCTTGACATGGGAATGTGTACAAGCTCATCATATTCCTCCAAAAGTGTTTCCCATGTTTCCATAACATCCGCAGGTGAAGGCTGAGAAGTTGAAATATTTGCATCTTCTGCCAACCGTTTATAAAATTCTTCCTGCGTCAAAGTAATATCTTCTAAAAACAACTGTTCATCAATATAAAATGGCATTGCCAGTACGGTAATACCTAACTGCTGTGCTTCTTTCTGAGTGATACCGCTATTGCTGTCTGTAATAATTGCGATTTTCTTTTTCCCCATCATTCTCAGCTCCCTTTCCTAATTTTAGGTCATTGTTTTTAATGATACCATACAGTACCTTCAAATACAATCATTTTTCTTCAAAAACAGAGCTGTCGTTTTATAAAACAACAGCTCTGTTTTTCCTTTACATTCTTCTTAAAGCTTCAATCGGACTGAGATTTGCCGCTTTCACAGATGGCAATAAACCAAAAATCAAACCAATTACCGTTGAAAAAACAACTGCCAATACAGCCGCCGGTACACTGATTACCATCGGTGCACCTGACATTTTGGCAATTACAGCCGATAAAATAACGCCTGCAAAAACACCTAAAATTCCACCGATACTGGTAAGCACGGCTGCCTCTGTAAGAAACTGCCCCAAAATTCTTCTCTTGTTTGCCCCTATCGCCTTTTTCAGACCAATTTCCCCTGTTCTTTCTGTCACAGACACCAGCATAATATTCATAACGCCGATGCCGCCTACAAGGAGAGAAATACTGGCAATCCACAAAAGCTGGCGATTGGTGCTTTCACTAATCTGCTGCAAGTCTTTTGCCTTTTCCATCATATCTCTGGCTTTATATTTAATATCGCCGGTTGCAGAAACAATGCTTTCATTTAAAATTTCTGCTGTTTTTTTCCCTGCCGCACTCATGCTTTCCGGAGAAGTGGCTTTCACGGACACCAGCTGCGGTTCATCATACCGATAAATAATCGGCCATGTACTGTCGGGTACTAAAACCATACCGCTGCTTTCATTGTAATAAGTGTAATATTCTTCTCTGCTGTTAATAACAGGCTCAAATTCCTCTGTCTTTTTTATCACACCCACTACTGTAAAAGGTTCTCCTTTGATTTCTATAACCTTTCCGATTTCCTCTCCCTTTTCAAAAAAGTTGCTGGAAGCAGTTTCATCAATCAAGACTACCTTCTGAAATTTTCCATAATCGCTTTTGGAAAAACCTCTTCCTCTGATAATCTGATATCCGCAGGTATCCAGATAATCTGTATCAATCCCAAACACAGCGCCGCCATTCATGGTTTTATTCTGATAAAATACACTGTCTGCATATTTTCTCACCTGATAACAGGTTACATTCGTGACTTCATCCAAATCTGCTATTTTTTCTTTCTGCTCTTTTGTTATCACAGGCACACCCTCCGGCACACCCTGATATTCCATCTCATATTCACTTCCTCCCTGACCGAGATAAACATCTACCACATTATCTCCTTCGCCAATGAGGTTTTTCTTAATCTGTTCATTTGTTCCTTTGATTGTAGACACAATAGATATTAAAGATGCGATACCGATAATAATTCCCAGCATGGTCAAAAAGGAACGCATTTTATGTGCCCAAATCCCCTGAAAAGACAATCTAATATTTTCAATCATTGTGCTGCTTTCCTTTCTTAAAATATATTTTCTTCCATCAAAGAAGCACGTTTTACCTTTGCTCCTTCTTTTACCTTTTTGCCATAAGGAAATGCAATATGGTCTTCCATAGTCAAGCCGTCTTTCACTTCTACTATCGAACCGTAAAAGGTCTGTCCTGTACGTATTGGCTGCTTTTCCAGCTTTCCGTTTTTCCCTTCTTTATAAACAAAGTCTTCTCCGTTTTTGCTTCGAATATATTCTTTACCGATAAATAAGCCTGACATTCCGCCTTCGTCTGCGGGCAAATCCATACTCACCATTTCATTATCCTTTAATCCTGTGCTGTCTGCAATGTATGCGGTAAAAGGATAATAGGTAAGTTCTCTGCCGTCATAGCTTTGATAACCGCTGGCAGGATAAGGAGAAACTTCTTTTACCTCTGCTTCAAAAAATGTGCCTGACTCATAAGCCATACCGGTTACAAGCTGTCCCGGCTGTACTTTTTCCAGTAAAGCTTCGCTTACTACGCCTTTAATGTAAACACCTCCGCTGCTTTCAACAATAATAAAAGGGTCGCCGTCTATCTCTCCCTTGGCAGGGTCTCCCACTTTTTTCACAGTACCGTTTACCGTACTGGTTACTGTCTCGCTTTGAAGCTCCTGTTCTACCTTTTTAATTTTCAAATCTGCTTCTTTTATATCCAGTTCCGTGGTCTTGATTTCTTTTTCCTTTTCTTTAATGGCTTTTTCTAATTCCTCTTTAGAATATCCGCCTACAATCTCCTCCTCCGGAATTTCATTTCCGGTTCCGTCCGGCAGCTCAGGAAGCACTTCCCCCTGCGGAACATCTTCCTCAGGCAGCATTTCTTCCCATTCATTTTTCCCTAATCTGGTACGGAACCATGCACTTGGTTCCACGGCGCTTTCTATTGCGCTTCCGTCCAAAATCATAGCAGCCTGTAAGGTTCCGTCAAAGCTGTTGTCACTTCGCACTTCTAATTTACAATAATATGGCTCACGCACTCTGTTTCCGGAAACATCAAATCCTGCTAACTGGTTTAAAAATTCACCCTGTATCAGAACGCCCTTCTGGCATACATACACATAAGGCTCCTCTTTTGTGCCCTTTCCCGAATAAGGAATGGCATTTTCTATAATGGCATCATCATTTGGAAATTCTGTGTTATCAATGGTAATGTCACGATACAGTCTTTTGTAAACACCGGAAGGTCTTGCCTGCTCCTGCGGCGTCTCCGGCTGTTCCGGTTTGGGTTCCTCCGGTTTTATCTCCGGATTTTCTTCTATATTGCTGAGAAATTCAACCTTATAGACCCTGCCTACTGCCATATTCTTTTTATCATCCTTTAGGTTTTTCAGTTCATTCTCCAGACCTTTTTTCTTGACTTTTAGCTGCTCTCTGTTCAGTTTTTCCATTTCCAGATCAATATTTACCAAAGTCATGTCATAGGTCAGCAAGGGGTCTCCTTCTTTTACCTCCTGCCCCTCCTGTACGTGAACCTGAGAAACTAACTGTTTCTCCATCAGACGTACCTCCTGCGATACGTTGGAGGAAACTGCGCCCTCCAGACTGTTGGTTTCTCCCCACATCTGCTGAGACAATTCTTCCATGGAGTAGACTTTTATCTCCGGCTTTTTTAATTTTCCTGCCGCAAACCAGATACCTCCGCCAAGAAGAAGCACACCTGCTGTACTGACTGCGGCAATTTTTGCTGTTTTTTTCGTTATTCGCATTGTCCCGCCTCCTTTACTCCACAGTTATTTCACCTTCCGGCACTGCTCCTTCCGGTGTCACAGCTTCTCCTTCACCTTCTTCTGGTATGGTTTCTTCCTCCGGTATCATCTCTTCCTCAGGAACGGCTTCTCCCTCCGGCATCATTTCGCCTTCCGGCATTGCTCCGTCGTCTTCCGGCATTCCCATTATGTCCTCCACCATTTCATGCGTAGTCTTTACGCCTTCTTTAAAGAACTCCTGAGGGTAAGCCACATAGTCGGAAGATTTTAATCCGCTTTCGATTTTATACTGAAGCATATTTTCATCATGTATTCCGAGTACCACTGTCCTTTTCTCCAGCGTACCTTTTTTCGACTCTACCCATACATAAGGTTTTTTATCCACATCTGCGATAAATGCCTCATCCAGCCAAATTCCCTCTTCTCTTTCTTCTAATCCCGTATCCTGTTCAATATATACGTGCTGCCCTAACAGCAATCCTTCCGAAGACTCCAGTTCCACATAAAAAGGATAGGAAGTGGAGGTCATCTGCCGGTCCTCATTGCCACCATACATCATATTCTCGGTATTATTGTTTGGATTTTTTGTATCTACTGCCGTATAAGTTCCCTTCCATACGGCATTTTCATCTACTCTGGAACGAATAATTGCCGGAGCTCCCTCTACAATCTGCGTAATATTCTGCTCATTTACTTTTCCTTTAATACGGTATTCTCCTGTTGCCAAAATCGTCATAAATGCCTGTGAAGAACCGTCATAAGGATTGATACTTTCTCCGTTTTGAGAATTATTCACAGATTTTACCACGCCCTTCATTTCACTGGTAACCGTAGAATTTTCAATCTGACTTTTTATACGATTAATCTCTACTTCTTTTGCCTTCTTCTCATACTCACTTTTCTTTAAATCCATTTGAGCAGACTGTATCTGGGTGGTATAAGAAAGCTGCTCCTTTTCCGGTGCTTTTTTCTTCTCTTTCTCCAGCTGGGCAATCTGGTCCTTCTGATTTTTCATATCATTATCTGCTCTTTCCAAATCCAGATTTGCCTGCTGTAAATCTGCTTCTAGTTTTTCTGTGTCATAAGTAAATAAAGGTGTCCCTACATCCACCTCATCTCCTGTTTTCACCAAAATTTCTTTTACTTCTCGTTCTGCGTCTTTTTGAATATCTAAGGTTTTCTGAGACTCGACTACACCTGCCAGCTTCTGCGTGCCTGCCATATCATTCATGGACGAAACACTCATGACATAAGCAAGCTCCTCTTTATTTCCTTTATCCTTATGCTGTACAAAGAAAATCCCTGCTCCAATTACTCCTATACACAGTACAGTACAGGCTCCGATGATTATTTTTTGTTTTTTCTGCATACCCTACTCTTTCCCTTCTTCAAATTTTATTTTCCTGCCACCCTCTTAGTCTATTGTATGAAATCAGTATATCAAAAAATCCACTGCCTGTCCCCTTGTTTTTTCTTAATTTTTACGATTTTCTTTACATTTTTCTTGCAATTTCATTGCAAGATGTTACAGATTATGTTGCAACTTGCCTCTGACTTTGTTAAACTACCTTCAGTATATAGAATAAAATTGGAGATAATCATGAATAAACGGACAAAAAAATTATTTCTGCTTCTTTCTCTATGCCTTTTTTATTTTCTTCTGTCTGCCTGTCTGAGCAAGGAAGAAAAGGCTGTAAAGCATGCTATTGAAAAAGAATTTAATCAAATAAAAAGTGATGATATGCAAACTATTCAAAATTGCATTGCAGCCGAAGAACTTCTCCCATACTATGGGGACACAGAGGAGCTGGAAGAAGATGTTGCTTCTATCTTTACTCTATTTTACAAGGATTTCAATTACAAAATAGAAAAAATTTCCGAAAGAGAAAACGAGGCTTCTGCAAAAGTAACCTTTTCTGTCATTGACGCCAAAAAGCTGGCAAAAGATTTCAGCAAGACTTCCTTAAAAAAGCATATTGAGCAGGATGCTGCGCCTACCGGAGTAGAATTTTCCATCCACGACTCTTATCTGCTGTTAGAAAAGCTTTTGCAAAAGAACCATTATAAAACCAAAAACATTACTGCAAAGCTTTCTCTTGTAAAGGAAAAGGAAAGCTGGAAGGTTCTTCACAATCCTTCTCTTCAGGAGGCTTTGACCGGAAACTTTTTATCTTATGTCACGGACTGTAATTTATTAAGTCCAAAAGAAATTGTAAAAACACATTTTAGCAGTATTAAGCAATTTGATGCTGAACAGATGAAAATTTATCTTGCTCTGGACACTCTTTTTGAGACAGAGGATACTTATAACAGCTCCGTTGCTCATGCTGTTGCGTCACAAATCAGTGAGTGCTTTGATTTTAAAATTTTAGGCGAAAAAAAAGAAGATACCGAGGCAACCGTAACTGCATCGATTGTAAGCGTAAATTTTCACAGTATTATGGAAACATACAAAGAAGAATTGTCAAAATGGCTGGAAACCTCCGAGTCTCTGGCTGTTGGCTCAGAAGGCAGAAGACAAAAAGAACAGGAAATGCTCTTATCCTGTATTGAAAATAATCACAACACCATTTCCCATGATGTAGAAATTCATCTGATAAATGACGGCGTCAACTGGAAAATACAAATGAATGAGAAAATTTCCGAAGCTATCTTCGGAAACGTACAAGAAGAGTTGTTGTATTAAATACATCTCCAGAATATTTATACCTTTTGCACTCAGTCTGCGCTCACTTTGAGCTTGTAATCTCAAAGCGTGCTCGACAAATTCGCTAAAAGTGTATAAATATTCTGAATGATGTTTTCTACAACAACTCTAACTTTTATAGTTTATCTATTCTTCTGTTGTTTCTTCTTTTTGTGCCACAATGGCAATTCCCAGTTCTTCCAACTGTTTTTCGTCTACGATATCAGGCGCTTCTGACATAAGACAGGAAGCGTCTTTTACCTTTGGAAAGGCAATTACGTCACGGATAGAGTCTACCTTTGCCATGAGCATAACCAGACGGTCCAAGCCGTAAGCAAGACCTGCGTGAGGCGGTACACCGTATTTGAAAGCATCTAAAAGGAAACCAAACTGTTTCTGTGCTTCTTCTTTTGTAAAGCCTAAAGCTTCAAACATTTTTTCCTGCACGTCATCTTGGAAAATTCGTACAGAACCTCCGCCGATTTCATTTCCGTTTAATACAATATCATAAGCTTTTGCACGAACCCTGCCCGGCTCTGTGTCAATGTACTGTAAATCTTCTTCCATTGGCATAGTAAACGGATGGTGCATAGCCGTAAATCTTTCATCTTCTTCAGACCACTCTAAAAGAGGGAATTCTGTAATCCATACAAAACGATATTCGTTTTTATCCAGTAAATCCATCTGTTTTGCCAGTTCCAGACGAAGCGCTCCAAGCACATCCCAGACAAGCTTTGTCTTATCTGCCGCCAAGAGCAATAAGTCTCCGTTTTCCCCTTTCATTGCCTGAATTAAAGCCTGCATTTCTTCTTCCTTCATAAATTTGGCAAAAGAAGATTTCACTGTTCCGTCTTCTCCGATAGCAATGTAAGCAAGACCTTTTGCACCATAGCCTTTTGCAAACTCTACCAGCTTGTCGATTTTCTTACGTGGCATAGCGCCCTGTCCTTTTGCATTGATACCACGCACACTGCCGCCGTTTTCCAAAGCGCCTTTAAACACGGCAAATTCACAGTCTTTTACCACTTCGGAAACGTCTGTAAGCTCCATTCCAAAACGTAAATCCGGTTTGTCAGAACCAAAACGGTTCATAGCGTCAATCCATGTCATTCTCTCAATAGGAAGCTGTACCTCTACACCTAATACTTCCTTAAACAGAAATGCCAACATTCTTTCATTTACATCTAATACGTCTTCCACATCTACAAAGGATAATTCCATATCAATCTGTGTAAATTCCGGCTGACGGTCTGCACGTAAGTCCTCATCTCGATAACATCTTGCAATCTGGAAATAGCGGTCATATCCGGAGCACATTAAAAGCTGTTTAAAAATCTGCGGTGACTGCGGAAGGGCATAAAAGCTTCCCGGATGCACACGGCTTGGTACAAGATAATCTCTCGCACCTTCCGGTGTACTCTTAATCAAAGTCGGTGTTTCGATTTCAAGAAATCCTTCCTTTGCAAGGAACTGGCGCACCAATGTAGAGACCTGTGAGCGAAGCATCATATTTTTCTGTAAATCCGGTCTTCTTAAATCCAGATAACGATATTTCAGACGAACCTCATCTCTTGTTTTGCTGTTTTCTTCGATTGGGAACGGAGGTGTTTCTGCCTCGGATAAAATACGCAGTTCTATTGCTCTTACCTCGATTTCACCGGTAGGAAGATTTGGATTTACCGCACCGGAACGTGCCTCCACACGACCTTTAACAGCAATTACAAATTCACTTCTTAAACGTCCTGCTTTTTCAAAGCCCTGCTCGTCAATATCCCCATTTTCAAAAATAATCTGCATAATACCGGAACGGTCACGTAAATCCACGAATACAATTCCGCCTTTATTACGGCTTTTCTGTACCCAACCCATTAACGTTACGGTACTTCCAATCTCTGCCTTTGTCACTTCTGTACATCTGTGGCTTCTCTTAAGCCCCTTCATTGATTCTGCCATGATATAAATTCTCCTTCTTATAAAACAGTGTCATTATAAACTTCCGTAATGACAGCATATCCTTCTTTTTCCAACTGTTCTTTTTGGAATTTTTTATTTTTC
This sequence comes from Blautia hansenii DSM 20583, assembly GCF_002222595.2. Lineage (NCBI taxonomy): Bacteria > Bacillati > Bacillota > Clostridia > Lachnospirales > Lachnospiraceae > Blautia > Blautia hansenii. Next base: position 1,060,908 of record NZ_CP022413.2, on the reverse strand, counting down.
TTTGCGTAAGCAATGTTAATGCTCTGTCCTGCTTTTCGTTCTTCTGCTGCTTTTTTCATTACTTCCAGAAGTTTTTCATTGGAAAGCTTCTTATCCAGAAGGTATACCTTCTTTTCTTTTGCTCCCGGAACTTTAAATCCTCTTTCCATAAGCAGCATGACAATACGTTCAAATCCAATGGAAAATCCTGTTGCAGGTGTAGGTGTTCCTGTAAATTTACCAATCATTTCATCGTAACGACCGCCGCCGCCTACGCTTCCTGCAAAACCGTCAATGGAAATCTCAAAAATCGGTCCTGTATAATAAGACATTCCACGAACCAGTGTCGGGTCAAATTCCAGATTGAAGTTTGCTGTTTTTGCCTGCATAACGCTTTCGATAATGGTTGTCAAATCATCTGCAACCTTCGCATCTAAAAAGCCCTCCAGCTTTTCTTTGCAATAAGCAACACCGTCGATACCATTTCCCATGGCTTTGAATAAATCCATGTATTTTTCTACGCTCTCTTTTGCAAAACCAGACTCTTCCAATTCTTTTGCAACGCCGTCCATGCCGATTTTATCCATTTTATCCAGAATAATAAACACCTGTGTAAAGGAGTCTTCCGGAAATCCGCTGTACGCTGCCATTGCCTTTAAAATTCTTCTGTCGTTGATACGAATAGTAAAGCTGTCAAAGTCCAATTTTCCCACTAAAGTAGACGTTGCCAGAATAACGTCAATTTCCGCTAAAAATGTCGGGTCACCTAAAATGTCGATATCACACTGCATAAACTGACGGAAACGACCTCTCTGAGGACGGTCTGCACGAAATACATTTCCAATGTGAAGCGCCTTAAACGGCTGCGGCAGCTCATTTGCATTATTGGAATAAAAACGGCAAAGAGGTACGGTTAAGTCATAACGCAGACCACTGTCTACCAAATCATTTTCTTCCTTTGCTTCCTCAATTTTCAGCTTCTCGCCTCTTTTTAAAATACGGAAAATCAGCTTTTCATTGTCACCGCCCTGCTTACTGGTAAGGTTCTCAATGTGCTCTACACAAGGTGCTTCCATGGAAGTAAATCCAAACTGTTTATAAGTATCCTTGATTAAGCCGATTACATAATCACGGATTTCCATTTCCTGAGGTAAAATATCTTTCATACCGGTTACCGGTTTTTTCTTTAAACTCATACTTATCGTCTCCTATCTTTTTTACAATACAATTCCGTCTCTTTTTCTCTCAATCATTTCATCAATACGGGTAATGTAATTGGTAACATCCTTTACATTTTCAATACGCTCAATCTTCTGTCCGTGGTCAGACACAAGCTTCGTGGATGCTCCTGCCCCTGCTGCAATAATGGTCTGTTTTTCTTCCATTATAAGTATATTGTAAATTCCTGCTTTGTCAACTTTTGCATAGCCTACATTTTCCAGATTTCCGCACATATTTTTCTGTCTGTACAGATAATACGGCCCCATCTGACAGCTTCGGGCATAATTCATCGCCATTTCCATGATTTCCTGATTGTTCTCAAATCCCATTTCTTCGTATTGGTCTTTAAACATCCGAAGTCTTGCAGCTCTTTTTACTGCTAAAGAATGTATGGTAAGACTGTCAGGGTCAAGCGCCTGAATTTCCTTTAATGTATGCTCCACATCATCCTTATGCTCCCCCGGAAGACCTACGATTAAATCCATATTGATATTATCAAATCCACATTCCCTCGCCAAAGCGAAGGCGTGTCGTGTATCCTCCACCGTATGATTTCTTCCGATAATCTTTAAGGTCTCTGCATTCATGGTCTGAGGGTTTACAGAAATTCTGGTAACAGGATATTCCCGAATTGCCTGTAATTTTTCTTTTGTAATGCTGTCCGGTCTTCCTGCTTCTATGGTATATTCCTTTACCTGTTCCATCGGAAAACGCTTCTGTATATGTCCCAGCAGGCGATGAAGCTGCTGCGGCTCCAAGGTTGTAGGAGTTCCTCCACCTATATATATGGTATCTAAGGTTTTATCTTTCATGGTTTCTGCAATAAAATCCAGCTCTTTTAGCAGTGCATCTAAATAGCTGTCAACTTTATCACGCCATCTTTCTAAAGGTGAAGAGCTAAAAGAACAATACAGACATATACTGGGGCAAAATGGAATTCCCACATATAAGCTGTATCCATTCTCATAATCAATATTCTTTAAAATTTCTCTTTCCCTGTTAGCTATGGTAATGGCAAGCGCTGTCTTTTCATTACTGGTATAGTATGTTTTTCGCATATAATCCGCTGCTTCTGCATTGCTCATACCGGACTCGATAAGTCCCATGGCAATTTTCGTAGGACGAATACCGGTCAGATTGCCCCAAGGAAGTGTATGACCGGTTTCCTCCGCCAACAGCTGATACAGCACTTGTTTTAATTTATTTTTTCTGATTTTTCTGTCTTCTGCTTCGTCAAATGCCTGTTCTCCCTCACGCACTTTCCCATCAAAGCACAGTCGGATAAGTACCTTTTCTCCGTAAAGAATGGAAATCAGCCTGTCATAGCTTTTTTCCTCCTGTATTTCCTCTGTATAATACATTTCGATGTCCTCTTTCGGATAAAAAGCCTTTACCAAGGTGTAGGCATCATATTCAAATTCTTTTTTATTAAAGGAAATTCCTATCATGGGCTCTTCCTCTTTCTATATTATTCTTATAAGTAAGGATTATTTTTCTTTTCAAACTCTGCGTCTGTGGCTTCTCCGTGTCCCGGATAAATCACCGTTTTATCCGGCAGCATGGCAAAAATTTTGTTTAAGCTCTTTTTCATTTCACTCATACTTCCGGTAGGAAGGTCGCATCTGCCACAGCTTCCGTAAAATACCGTGTCTCCGCTAAAGCAGACTTCCTCATCCTTAATCCAATAGCAACAAGAGCCACTTGTATGCCCCGGTGTAAGAATAGTCGTAATCTCAAAGCCCGCTGCCTGAATTTCTTCTTCATCCTCCAGTAAAGCGTCTGCTTTTACTTTATACGGAACTCCTGACCATGCAGCAGAAAGGTTCTGCTGACTGTCGGCAAGGAGCGGTTCCTCCTCCTTTGCCGCATATACCGGAATTTTATAATGTTCTCTCAGCTCATTAACCGCACACACATGGTCGTAATGTCCGTGTGTCAATAAAATCCCCACAGGTTTTCCCTGTAATTTATCCAAAGCATAAATAATTCTTTCCTGCTCCGCCCCCGGGTCTACGATTAAAATTTCCTGTGTTTCTTCATTTTTTAAAAAATAACAGTTGGTCTGTACAGGACCTACCACAATTCCTCTCAGCATCAATTTTTTCATCTTTTCTCCTTAACCGGCAGTACGCTCAATGTCTTTCACGCTTTCAATCTGTCTGATTTTTTCAACCATACTGTTTAATTCTTCCTTGCTTCTTACCTCAAAGCAAATATTAATGGTTGCTGTTCCCTGTTTGCTTATTCTTGTATTTAAAGCAAGAATATCGATTTTTCTCTCTGTAAAAATCTTAGAAATATCAACAATCAAGCCGGTACGGTTATAAGCAAACACATTGATATCCGCCATGTAGCGTTCACAGCTTTCATGGGCAGGTACCTGCCACTCCGCATCAATCAAACGATTTCTGTCTTCTGCGGACATGTTCATCACATTGATGCAGTCTGTACGATGAATGGTAACGCCTCTGCCTCGTGTTACATATCCCACGATTTCGTCTCCCGGAATTGGATTGCAGCATTTGGAGAAACGCACTGCCACATCGTGAATTCCTTTTACCACAATGCCGCCTTTGGATTTGCCGATATGAAGCTTATCCTTATGCTCCGCTGTTGCCTCCAAAACCTTCTCATCTGTCAGCTCTGCCTTGTGGTCTTTATTATAGGTTTCAAGAAGCTTATTGATAATCTGTCCCTCTTTTAAGCCTCCGTGTCCCAGCGCAGCCAAAACAGAGTCCCAATCTCGGAAGCCGTATTTTTTCATAACTGCTTCCTGATATTTTGGCTTCTGGATTCCCCCGAGAGAAATTGCCTTTACTTTAGCATATTGGATAAGCATTTCCTTACCCTTTAAAATATTATCCTCTTTTAATTCCTGCTTAAACCACTGATTAATCTTATTTTTTGCCTGCGTGCTCTTTACTACTTTTAACCAGTCACGGCTGGGACCTTTGGAATTTTGAGAAGTAATAATTTCTACACGGTCTCCGTTTTTAATCACATATTCAATGGGAACCAGCTTTCCGTTTACTCTTGCCCCTACCATTTTATTTCCCACTGCACTGTGGACATTATAAGCAAAATCAATCGGTGTAGAACCGTTTGGCAGTGTCTTTACATCTCCTGCGGGAGTAAAGCAGTACACGCTTTCGGAAAACAAATCCAAATCACTTTTTAAAAGGCTTAAAAACTCTTTATTGTCAGACATATCCCGCTGCCATTCCAAAATCTGACGCAGCCAGCTCATCTTCTCTTCTTCTGATTGTGTAACGCTGACTTTTCCATTGTTGGAAACCTCTTTGTATTTCCAATGGGCAGCAATACCATACTCTGCTGTTCTGTGCATTTCGAAGGTTCTTATCTGAATTTCAAAGGGCTGTCCGCTTGGCCCGATAAGCGTAGTATGCAAAGACTGATACATATTCGGCTTCGGCATAGCAATGTAGTCCTTAAACCGCCCCGGAATGGGCTTATACATTTCATGAATAATACCAAGCGCCGCATAACAGTCACGCACAGTATCTACAATAATTCGTACAGCAAACAAATCATAAATCTGGTCAATGGTTTTATCCTGATTTACCATTTTCTTATAAATACTGAAGAAATGCTTAATTCTTCCGTCTATCTGAGCGTTGATGGACGCTTTTTCAATGTGCGCACGTACATCTCCTACAATCTGGTCAATAAACGCCTGACGCTCGCTCTTTTTCAGATTTATTTTCTCTACTAAATCATAGTAAACTTCCGGTTTCAAATATTTCAAAGACAAATCATCCAGCTCGATTTTTACTTTGGAAATACCCAGACGCTGAGCAATGGGAGCATAGATATCCATCGTCTCTCTGGCTTTTTCCTTCTGCTTATGGGGCGGCATGTATTTTAAGGTTCGCATATTATGCAGACGGTCTGCCAGCTTAATCAAAATAACACGGATGTCCTTTGCCATTGCCAGAAACATTTTTCTTAAATTCTCTGCCTGCACCTCCACCTTATCTGCGGAATAATTCAACTGTCCCAGCTTTGTTACACCGTCTACCAAAAGCTCTACCTCTGCATTAAATTCTTCCCGAATTTCCTCAGAGGTCATAACCGTATCTTCTACCACATCATGAAGAAGCCCGGCTACAATGGTTTCCTTATCAAGCTCTAAATCAGCTAAAATAATTGCCACACAAAGCGGATGAATGATATAAGGCTCGCCGGACTTTCTCACCTGTCCTTTATGAGCATTATTGGCAATCTGAAATGCCTTATCAATCATGGAAATATCAGTAGATGGATGGTATTTCCGAACACTGGTTATCAGCTCCTGATAAAGTACCTCCGGACTGGTGAAATCCTCCATGGTCTTCACATTGGCATCTGCCTTTTTAATTTTTTCAATTTCTTCTGCTTTTAAGGCAGCTTCTCTTTTTTCTTCCATAAAAAACGTCACCTCTTATCCATCAACCGATTTTATTTTCCTTCATAACAAATTACAGATTGAACGTCATATTTCTCTAATTTTTCTCTTCCTTTTAATCCTGCCAGCTCCATGAGGAAGACCAATTTCACAACTTCTCCTCCAAGACCTTCAATGAGCTTTGCCGCTGCCTCTACGGTTCCGCCTGTTGCAATTAAATCATCAACGATAACAACTTTTTGTCCCGGTTTAATGGAGTCCTTGTGCATTTCGATAACAGCGCTTCCGTATTCTAAATCATAGCTCTGCTCTACGGTTTCACATGGCAGCTTCCCTTTTTTCCTTACCAATACAAGCGGTTTATGTAAATTATACGCAATCGGCGCTCCGAAAATAAATCCTCTGGACTCTGTTCCTACGATAACGTCAACATCCACGCCTTCCAAAAGCTTCTGCATAGAGTCAACTGCCAGTGCAAATCCGTCTGCATCTTCTAAAATACTGGTAACATCCCGAAAGATAATTCCCTCCTGCGGAAAATCAGGAATGCTTCTGACATAGTCTTCAATTTTTTTCTTTTTACAATCTTCCATTGCGTTTCCCTGCCCTTTATATCAAATTATGTCACTTTTGTGATTTTTTTGTGTTTTTTATGTGGTTTAGTATATCATCTTTTCTTTGCAGACGCAAATTTTATTTTTGCTCAACGGATATTTTGAATAATCATCTCAATGCTCTCTCTTCCCTGAAAAGAATTAACAGAAGGATAATAAATTACATCCCACACATCCTTCTCTTTTAAGCGTTCCAAAAACTCGTCTCCGTCTCCAAACCAAATACATTCTGCCCCAAATCCAAAACTATCCTGCGCTTTCATTTTTACTACATTTCTGTTTTTTCCGAAAACCTTGCAGTTTGAAAATCGAATATCTTTTTGTGCAAAAATCGGTTTTGTATTTCCTTTTCCAAAGGGTTCTAATTGCCCTAACTGGCGAATAAGAGGAATGGTAACATAAGACATTGGCATAGGAACATCAATCACAATTTTTTCTACCATGTCTTCTTCTGTCAGCGTACAGTTTTCATTTAATTTTCTTCGAAATTTCTCAATATTTTCTTCTTCCATAGAAAGCCCTGCTGCCATGGGATGCCCACCGAATTTTGTCAGCAGCTCCCTGCATTTTACCATTTCCTGAAACATATGATAAGCCTCAATAGAACGACCTGAGCCCTTCACGCCTTCTTCTCCCTTTGTAAGCACAAAGACAGGCTTTGTATACCTTTCCCTGATACGTCCGGCAATAATTCCCGCCAGACTTTCATGACATTCGGGAAGATATACTACCAGTACCCGGTCATTTTTCAGCTCTGTATTTTCAATTATTTCTACTGCTCTTTCTACACCTTTTACGGTCATATCCTTACGGCTGTCGTTTAATTCTTTCAAATCCTCTGCCAGCACAGAGGCTTCCTTGGTATCTTTCGAAAGCAGTAATTCCAGAGCTCTTTTTGCAGTGCTTAATCTTCCGCTGGCATTGATACACGGACCTAATACAAATCCGATATGATATGCGGTAATTTCTCTGTTTTCCAGATTGTTGACACGAATAAGCGCTTTTAAACCTTCATTATTTGTATTCTGGATGCGTTTCAGCCCTTCCTTTACCAAAATCCTGTTCTCATCTACTAAATCCATAACATCTCCCACGGTAGCAATGGCAGCAATAGGAATAAGTTCCTCAATCTCCGAAAGAGGAATGTTACGCTTTTCAAACAGCCCCCATACTACCTTAAATGCAACCATTGCTCCGCAGATTTCTTTAAAAGGATAGGCGCAGCCCTCCTGCTTTGGATTTACAATGGCATCTGCATTTGGCAAAAACCGCTCTATGCTTCCGTCTTCCTTCTCCTCATAGGGGATTTCATGATGGTCTGTTACCAAAACTGTCATATTTTTCTCTTTTGCATAAGCAATCTGCTCTATGGCGCTGATACCGTTGTCACAGGTAATGATAGTATCAATTTCTTTTTCATACGCCCGCTCAATCAGCTCCTTGCTGATACCGTATCCATCTTTCATTCTGTCCGGTATATCTACGTCTGCCAAAGCATTGGCTTTTTTCAAGCCTTGAAAAAGAATATATGTAGAGCATACACCGTCAATATCATAATCCCCGATAATTCTGATTTTTTTCTTTTGCTGTATTTTTTCAATCAAAATATTTAATAATTCATCAATTCCTTTTAACGCTTTCCACGGATGTAAATTTCTGAGCTTTCCGTGAAGATAGGTATCAATTTCTTCATCGGTAATCTGTTCTCGATTTCGAATGAGTCTTGCAATCACAGGATCTACTCCGAAGCGATTGCTAATCCCCTGAAAATCTGCCTTCTTGGCAGCAACTACCCATTTTTCCATATTATCACCTTATAATTCCAAAAGGAGCTGTCACTTTAATGTAACAACTCCTTTTTTCTGAGTTTAATTCTGTTTTTTAAATTTTTTCTTCATGACATACCAAAGAGCGCCTGTAATACATACAGAAGAGTATCCGCCGCATACAATACCTACCATAAGAGGCAGTGCAAATTCACGAATAGAGGAAACTCCCATAATGAATAACAGGAATACCATAATAAAGGTTGTCAAGGAAGTGTAAATACTTCTTGTAAGTGTCTGTGTAATGCTGGCATTTACCAGTGTTTCCAAATCTGTCTTCTTGCCCGCACTTGCCAGATTTTCTCTGATACGGTCAAAAATAACAATCGTAGCATTAATAGAGTAACCTACAATCGTCAGCATACATGCGATGAAGGTATTTCCCACAGAAACCCTTGCAACAGCATAGAATGCCAGAACAACCAGTACGTCGTGCAGAAGCGCAATAACCGCACTGCTTGCAAAACGGATATCCTTAAATCTGAACCAGATGTATAAGAGCATCAGTACCGTAGCTACGATTACAGCTTTTACTGCATCTGCACGCATTTCGTTGCTGACCGTAGAAGAAATACTTTCTGATGTAATATCTTCCTGTGCTACGCCAAAATTATCTATTAAAGCTGTTTCCAGCTTTTCTCTCTGCTCTACATTCAAAGTTCTGGTTTTAATAATAACCTGATTATTGCCTACTACTTTTGTTGCCTGAACGTTCTTATCACCTGTAACTTCTTCTACTAAAGGTGTAAGTTTTTCATCAATTTCCGCAATACTCATGTCCTTGTCAAATTCTACATTTGTGGAAGTACCGCCTTTAAATTCCAGACTGTATTTCAGGGACTCTCCTGTTGTTCCCTTGAAAATCAGCATAGAAACAGGAGCGCATAAAATCAGAATAAGAGACACGGCAAAGAATACTTTTCTCTTCTGTAAGAAAGGAATTGGTTTTCTTTCTTTTCTCTTTCCGTAGAATTTCTCATTTCTCACGCCAACGGCATATACTGCATACATCAGATATTTTGATACCACTAATGCGGTAAACATAGACAGTACAATACCAAGCGCCAGAGTCTGTGCAAATCCTTTTACTGTTCCTGAACCAAGCCAATTCAATACAAAGGCTGCAATTAAAGTTGTAATGTTACCGTCAAAAATTGCAGAAAATGCTTTTTTAAATCCGTTCTGAAGTGCCGTTCTGACACTCTTTCCGGAAGCAATTTCTTCCTGAATACGGGCATAAATAATAACATTGGCATCTACCGCCATACCGATTGACAGAATAATACCGGCAATACCCTGTAAGGTTAAAGTCAAATCAAAGGCATTTAACGCAATCAAATCAAGACATACATAAATAATCAACGCAATACCGGATACCAGTCCCGGAATACGATATACAAAAATCATAAATAAGATAATCAGCGCAAGTCCGATAGCCGCTGCTACCAAACTGGTTGAAATTGCTTTTTCACCTAACTGCGCCGCAACTACACTGGAACGAAGTTCGCTTAATTCCAGTTTCAAACCTCCGATACGAATGGTAGATGCCAGATTTTCTGCCTCTGCTGCATCTTTCATACCGTCAATCTGTGCCTGTCCGTCTTTGATTTCCTGTCTTACACTTGGAACACTGACAAAAGCTCCGTCATAATAAATACCGATGGTATCATTACCGGCTTCCACTGCTTCTTTTGTGGCAGCGGCAAATTTGCCTGTTCCTTCTTTTGTAAAGGATAAGCTTACTACGTTTACATTGTTTTTCAAATCATCCTGCGCTACCGCAGCTTTTGCATCCTTGATATCTGTTCCTGTCAGAACAATACCGCCGTCCGCTTCGATTTCTTCAATGGTTTTTGCAAGCTCATATTCGCCGGTTTCTGTATTCAAAGTATAGTTTTCTCCACCGGCAGAGTCTTTATGTTTAATAAAATACAGAGAACCCGGTTTTCCCAGTTCTTCTAAGATTTTATTTGCATCTTTTGCTCCGGGGATTTCTACGATAATACGATTTTCCCCTTCTTTATAAACCTGTGCTTCTGTACTATAATTTTCCACACGTTTTTGAAGCTTATAAATGGTATCTGCCATTTCATCTTCTGTCGGTGACTCTTTGGATGCTTCGTATGTAATACTTACACCGCCGGACAAATCCAGACCTGTCTTAATATTTTTTGCAGCACCTGTACTGGTAGGACCAAATCCTACTGCGGTGGTAAAAATCAGAAACCCTGTAATGATTGCTGTTAAAACCAGTACAAGTATCCCTCTGTTTTTCTTCATTGTCTTTCCCTTCTTTGCTTAATTTTCTTGTTCTTCTGCCGCCTCGGCCGCCTTTAACATAATGGCACATTCTACACGTTTTCTCTGAAGCTCACATCCCAATTCATAAACATCGTTGATAGAGCCATGGAAATTATAGGAATTTGCCGCACAACCACCGCTGCAATAGAATTTCGCAAAGCAGTTCTGACATTTTTCTTTTGCATATACATTGCAATTTTTAAATTCTTTGCATAAATCTGTACGTTTTACACCATCCCACACATTTCCCATGAGATATTTTTCTTCACCTACAAACTGGTGACATGGATATAAATCACCCCACGGAGTCACAGCCAGATACTCCGTACCTGAACCGCAGCCTGACAAACGTTTATATACGCAAGGACCGCCTGTCAAATCAATCATAAAGTGGAAGAAATTAAATCCTTTTCCTTCTTTTTTACGCTTTATCATTTCCTTTGCAAGCTTGTCATACTCTTCACAGATTTTCGGAACATCTTCCCATTTCAGTGCGTATTCCTCTTTTTCATCTGCTACTACCGGCTCTACGGAAATCTGATCAAAGCCCAAATCAGCCAGATGCAGTACGTCTTCGGAAAAGTCTAAATTATGACGTGTAAAAGTACCTCTTGCATAGTAGCTCTTTTCTCCTCTGCTCTTTGCAAATTTCTGGAACTTCGGCACTACCAAGTCATAACTTCCCGCTCCTTTTCTAAACGGACGCATAAAGTCATGCACTTCTTTTCTTCCGTCAATACTTAATACTACATTTGCCATTTCTTTATTGGCAAATTCCATGATTTCGTCATCTAAAAGCACACCGTTTGTGGTTAACGTAAAGCGGAAATTTTTATTGTGAATTTTCTCCTGCTCTCTTCCGTAAGCAACTAAATCCTTAACAACCTGCCAGTTCATCAAAGGCTCGCCGCCGAAGAAGTCTACCTCTAAATTCTTTCTGTTGCCGGAATTTGCAATTAAAAAGTCCAGAGCCTGTTTTCCTACTTCATAGGACATCAAAGCTCGTCTTCCGTGATATTCTCCTTCTTCCGCAAAACAATATCTGCATGCCAGATTACAGTCATGGGCAATATGCAGACACAATGCCTTTACCACTGTTTCTCTTTCTTTAAAATGCTCAATGGCATTTCGATAAATATCCTCAGTAAACAGCATTTCCGCATCTTTTAATTCCTGTATTTCCTTCAATGCTGTCTGGATATCGTCTTTTTTATATGTATCCTTTAACTTCTCATAAACAACAACTTCTTCCTGCCCTTCATCCAGAAGTCCGATTACATCATAAACCAATTCATCGACTACATGTACGGAACCACTGTTTACGTCCAGCACAATGTTATAGCCATTATTTTTATAACGATGTATCACCGTATTTCTCCTTTCTGTTTGTATCTACCCAGCGCAATTCTCTGTAACACAATTTTCTATAATTCCTTTCTGCCGCAGTGCGCTCCTCGCGGAGCGTTAATTATTGCATGGGAGACTAAGTCTCCCATGCAATAATTAAGCAGCGGCTTTTACACCGCTGCTGTTCAGCCATGTGCCCAGAAAAAAACGCACTGTGTTATTTTATTTGTGTTCGCAGCTCTGGTTTCCTACTGTGCAGGATGTTTTACATGCAGACTGACAAGATGTCTGACATTCACCGCATCCGCCTTTTTTTACTGTATTCTGTAAGCTTTTTGTATTTAATGTTTTGATATGTTCCATAACATAATCCTCCCATGTATGATAATTTTAAGATATAACATCTAGCGGTATTATAGCATAGCTGCAACCGCCTAGCAAGTAGAAATTCACGCTAAAATTCCTCCCAGAGTACCTCCGAAAAAGCACAGGAAAAACATCATGAGCATTTCCTTAAAATCTCCGCTTATCTGATGCACTGTCAGAAAGGTAACTGCCATAAGAAGAACGGCATATCCCGTACCGACTCCCATACCCCATGCAAACCGTCTGACTTTTATCTTTTTTCCCATATAAAATCCGCCAAAGAGGCAGGATACAATGTATGTAACCATAATTCCTATGTTTATCTGACTCTCGCCAAGTCCCATCTTATACAGCAAAAATGCCAGAATAAGAAGTAAAATTCCGGTGGTTGCATAGGCAAGCAAAAGCGCTTTTATCATCAGCATTGGCTTTGCATTTTTTGAAACTCTTTTTTCCATAAAAAATCCCTCCTATAATCAATATATGGGAGGGATTTGTAACTCATAACTTTTTTCTATTTTTTCTTTTTTCCAAAAAAGACAGCAAGTCCTGCAATAATGAGAGCACCGAAACCAATCAGTACATAAAGTACGGTTTTTGACTCATCTCCTGTTTTCACAATTTGAACAACCGGTGTTGTATTATTCTGTGCAGGTTTTTTCTGTGTATTCGGTTTTACGGTACTCTGCGCAGAAGAATTTGATGCGGAAGTATTCGGCTTTGTCTGTGTCGTTGACTGTGACGTTCCTGTTGAAGGTTTATGATTGTCACTGTTTACACCCGGACCTACAATCTGATGACCGCCTACATTGAAGGGACTGAAAGAAGCCGTCTCAAAAGCCAGATATTCTGCTCCGTCCTTCTCTTCCACTGTCATATTCCCTGTTTTTCCATCCTTGGAAAATACAAAGTATTCATACCGGTTATTGCCCAGATAATGTGCAATGGATAAATCTGAAAAACAATTTGCATTTTCCGGCAAAGGAATAAGCACTTTTACTTTTCTTCCTTCCGGGATTTGATATTCCTTATCCTCTTTTAAATCCCAGAGCTTCAATTCATAAGCAGAAAGGATTTCGCCAATTCCCGCATCCGGAAGCTCATTGACTGCTTCATTATAAGTAACCTGCAAATCCACATAATAAGGAATAAAGTCACCGGACACCTGTACGCCTGTTTCGTCAATCAAGCTTCCAACAGGGAGCGCTTCCGGAGCCTCCTGTGCAATCTCTCCGTTTTGACCTGCCTCTGCCTGATAAGTAACCTCCGGCTGTGTTTCCTCTTCCGGCTGTACAACCTCATCAGGATTTACGTATTCAATTTCCACACCGCCATTTTCCGGTTTTTCAGTCTCCGGTACTTCTGCTTCAGGAGCTTCTGTCTGTGGTACTTCCGGCTCCTGTGTGTCAGGATTTTCCGGCTCTGTCGGAGGAGTTGTCTCCGGCGTTTCGGTCTCAGGTTTTTCAGTCTCCGGTACTTCTGTTTCAGGAACCTCCGGCTGTGGTGTCTCAGGCTCTGTCGTATTTTCCTTTAATTCCTCAATAAACACCTTCACTTCCCGAACAATTTTCTTACTTTCCCCGTTCCATCCGGCAGTCTGTGTATAGTCGTACTTCTCTATATCAGAAGGAGTAAAAACTACATTCATCTTTGTTTCATAAGAAGACGGTTCTGTCTGTGCTTCCCACGCAAACACCCCTTCTCCTTTAAATCCGGCATTTGCAAAATCCAGATTTTTAAATTCTTCCTTAGTAGCAAATTTTAATTCAGAAGGAATTTGAACCTCTGCCATTGGCTTTGCCGGCTCCTCCACCTGAGGTTTTAATGCTTCAATAAATACTTTTATGGTTCTGGTTACTGTTTTACTCTGATTATCCCAACCGGAAACCTGTGAGTAGTCATAGTTTTCTGTATCCTTCGGTGTAAACACCACCTTCATCTCTGTTTCGTAAGAAGACGGAGGTACCTGTGTTCCCCATGTAAAAGCACCTTCTCCCGTAAATCCCAAAAGAGGAAAACTACAAGTATTCCACTCTGCCAGATTGTTCAGGGTAATCTGTGCAGGCATCACCACCTGAGGAATTTTTGCGGCAACAAATGCCCCTTTTCCGCTTTCTGCCGTTGAAACGTCCACATCCTGTGCTGTAATGCCGTCTCCCGTTACCGTAAGCTTTCCTTTGCCTGTAACCTTTACCAAAGCTCCTGTAAATCCGGCATTTCTCTTTATCTTAACTCCCGCAGGAATATGAAGCTTCTTTTCTGTGCTGACATTGACCATACCGCATACCATAACCGTTCCCTGTCCTCCTGCCAAGGCAAATGCCTTTTCAAAGGAGTCCACTGCCTGCGCCTGACCGGTTCCGTCAGCATTTTCTCCTGCCTGAATACTTCCGTTCAAGTAGATAATCTTCTCCTGCGTCTGTGCTTCCTGCTGTGCAGCAAATACAGCAATTGGAGCCGCTGTCTCTGCCACTGCTCCTGTCACCAGTGCAGAAGCAAGGGTAACACCCAGTACATTGGCTGCCACTTTATGTAAATTTTTTTTATTTCTATTCATTTCCCTTATTCCCTTTCTAAATCAAATGTGAACAAGTTCAGTTTTTGTTATTCTGATTTAGTATAACACAATTTTCTTTTTTCCGACACCCCCAAAAATCAACTTTTTTCCCGTGGATTTCATACAGATTTCTTGCAATCCAAATAAAAATCATGTATATTAGACTTTAATAGCCAAAGCTATAATTTATTATCAAAAGGAGTTGAACATATTGGATTCCAGTGACGCCATACAGTTTCTGATTTTGATTATTCTCATTTGCCTTTCCGCATTTTTTTCATCAGCAGAAACTTCTATGACAACAGTGAACAAAATTCGTATTCAAGCTTTAGCCGACCAAGGGGACAAGCGAGCCCTGACACTTTTGAACGTAATTGAAGACTCCGGCAAGCTTCTGAGTACCATTCTTATCGGTAACAACATTGTAAACATCAGTGCATCTTCCCTTGCCACTACGCTTACCATGCGCTTGTTCGGCAGTGCTGCCGTAAGTATCAGTACGGGTATTATTACTCTTCTGGTCTTAATCTTTGGGGAAATCACTCCAAAAACTCTGGCAACTGTACATTCCGAAAAAATGGCACTGTCTTATGCAAAAGTCATTCGCATTTTAATGTTCATTCTGACGCCGATTATCTTTATTATCAATAAGCTGGCGCAGGGTGTTCTGACGCTGATGCGGATTGATGCCAATGCAAAATGCAATACCATTACCGAGCATGAGCTTCGTACTTTGGTAAATGTAGGACATGAAGAAGGAGTTATTGAAAGCGAAGAACGTCAAATGATTTATAATGTATTTGATTTCGGCGACTCTCAGGCAGAAGATGTCATGATACCACGTATTGATGTAACCTTCGCTGATGTAAACAGTTCATATGAAGACTTAGTCGGTCTGTTTCGTGATGAAAAGCATACACGCTTCCCTGTCTTTGAGGATACCACCGACAATATTATCGGTATTGTCAATGTAAAAGACCTGCTTCTTACAAGCAAGGAAGATTTTTCCGTGCGGAAAATTTTAAGAGAGGCTTATTTCACTTACGAATACAAACGAACCTCTGAGCTTCTGATGGAAATGAAAGAAAATTCAGTAACCTTTGCCGTTGTATTGGATGAATACGGAGCGACCTCCGGTATTGTGACTCTGGAAGATTTAATTGAAGAAATTGTAGGGGACATCCATGACGAATATGACTCAGAGGAAGAAGAGCTTCGTGAAATTATCCCGAACCGTGAGTATATCGCTCTTGGTTCTGCCAGACTTGACGATTTAGATGAAACACTTCACTTGAATATTGTTTCTGATGATTATGACTCCATTGGAGGCTATATCATTGAACAGCTCGACAGATTTCCTGCTGCCGGCGAGTCCGTCACCACAGATGGCGGTGTAAAACTTGTTGTAGATAAAGCAGAACGAAATCGTATCGAAACCGTTCATATTTATCTTCCTGAAAAAACCGAAGAAAATTTTGACGAATAAATTTAAAACAGGAAAGGATTTTTATTATGAGCAGCTTGTTTAATATGGACAGTCCGATTATGCGTTTTCTGTCCCGTGTATGCGATATTATGATTTTAAATATTTTATGTATTGTATTTTGTATTCCTATTATTACTGCCGGCGCTTCTGTCACCGCCATGTATACCGTTACTCTGAAAATGGTGCGTGGAGAAGAGTCTTATATTTTCAAAGGCTTCTTAAAAGCCTTTAAAGAAAATTTCAAACAGTCTACGATTATCTGGCTGATTATGGCAGCTATCGGAATTTTTATTTATGTTGATTATCGTGCTACTGCCTTCCTTCCGGGGAATATGAGCACAATTTTCCAGATTTTAATCGGTGCATTAGGTATTCTTTATTTTATGATACTGGTATATGTTTTCCCATATACGGCGCGTTTCATAAATAATATTAAAAATATTTTTAAAAATTCTCTGTTAATTGCAATTTTAAATCTCCCTTGGACCATTCTTTTAATGCTTATTCCTCTGGGACTGGGATTTCTAACCTTCTTAACAGCTTCAACACTGGTGTACGGCAGTATGCTGTGGCTGCTTTTTGGCTTTGCCAGTGTGGCTTATGTATGCTCCATTATTTTAAGAAAAGTCTTTGAAAAATATGAGCCACATGAGGAAGAAGAAGAAAATGAACTTCCTGAAATCTCCGAAAAATAAGATGTTTTTCTATGAAAAGAGTTTCTTTTAATTAAGAAGCTCTTTTTTTATTACGAAAGCGCCCACCGCAGGCGAAGGATTTTCCAAAATAAAATTTTCTTTGTATTGAATTATAAACACAATACCACCTTGACTTTCTTAGTCCAATATTATAAAATCCCCCTATACAAGGAAAGTTATGTATAACTAACCACAAGATATAGGAGGACACAGACTTATGAGAGAAGAATGGATTTCCTTTAACAAAGGAAATTGGACAAAAGAGATAGATGTAAGGGACTTTATTCAGAAGAATTACACTCCTTACGACGGTGACGATGCCTTCCTTGCAGGTCCTACAAAAGCAACACAGACGCTTTGGGAGCAGGTTATGGAGCTTACAAAGCAGGAACAGGAAAAGGGCGGTGTACTGGATATGGATACAAAAATCATTTCCACCATCACTTCTCACGGACCGGGATATTTAGATAAAGATTTAGAAACAATCGTAGGTTTTCAGACAGACAAACCTTTTAAACGCTCCTTACAGCCTTACGGCGGTATCCGTATGGCAATGAAAGCCTGTGAGGACAATGGCTATCACGTAGACCCTGAGGTTGTTGAATTTTTTACCAAGCATCGCAAAACACATAATGACGGTGTATTTGACGCTTACACACCGGAAATGCGCGCATGCCGTTCCAGCCATATTATCACAGGACTTCCGGATGCTTACGGCAGAGGACGTATTATCGGCGACTACCGCCGTGTGGCTCTTTACGGTGTAGACCGCCTGATTGAAGATAAAGAAAATGAAAAAAATACCACACGTACTACCATGTACTCTGATGTAACAAGAGAACGTGAAGAATTATCCGAACAAATCCGTGCTTTAAAAGAATTAAAAGAGCTGGGTAAAATTTACGGATTTGATATTTCCCGCCCTGCTGCCAATGTGCAGGAAGCTATCCAGTGGTTATATCTGGGCTATCTTGCTGCCATTAAGGAACAGAACGGTGCTGCCATGTCACTTGGACGTACTTCTACCTTCCTTGACATTTATGCAGAACGTGACTTAAAGAACAATACCTTCACAGAAGAACAAATTCAGGAATTTATCGACCATTTTATCATGAAGCTGCGTCTTGTGAAATTTGCAAGAACCCCTGAATACAATGCGCTGTTTTCCGGCGACCCTACTTGGGTAACAGAGTCCATCGCCGGTATGGGAATTGACGGACGTCACCTTGTAACAAAGATGTCCTTCCGTTACCTTCATACACTGGAAAATCTGGGTACTTCTCCGGAACCAAACTTAACGGTTTTATGGTCTACAAAGCTGCCTGCAAACTTTAAGCGCTTCTGCGCCAAAACTTCTATCGCATCCTCTTCCATTCAGTATGAGAATGACGATTTAATGCGTGTAACTCACGGCGATGATTATGCCATTGCCTGCTGCGTATCTTCTATGCGCATTGGAAAAGAAATGCAGTTCTTCGGCGCTCGTGCAAACCTTGCAAAATGTTTGTTATATGCAATCAACGGCGGTGTTGACGAAGTATCTAAAAAGCAGGTTGGTCCAAAATTCCGTCCTATTACTTCCGAATATTTAGATTACGATGAGGTTATGGACAGATTTCAGGATATGATGAAATGGCTTGCCGGTGTCTATGTAAATACTTTAAATGTTATTCACTATATGCACGACAAATATTCTTACGAAAGATTGCAGATGGCGCTTCATGATAAAAAAGTCACACGCTGGTTTGCAACAGGTATTGCAGGACTTTCTGTTGTCGCTGACTCTCTGTCCGCAATTAAATATGCAAAAGTAAAAGCCATTCGTGACGAAAACGGCATTGCCGTAAATTATGAAATCGAAGGAGATTTTCCAAAATACGGAAATGATGATGACCGAGTTGACGATATTGCTTATGATATTGTTCATACCTTTATGGAATATATTAAAGGAAATCATACCTACCGTGGAGGAATTCCTACAACTTCTATCCTTACCATTACTTCTAACGTAGTATATGGAAAAGCAACAGGTTCTACACCGGATGGAAGAAAAGCAGGACAGGCATTTGCTCCGGGAGCTAACCCAATGCACCACAGAGACAGTCACGGCGCTGTTGCATCCTTAAATTCTGTTTCCAAGCTTCCGTTTAAGGACGCACAGGATGGTATTTCCAATACCTTTTCCATTATTCCGGGCGCTCTGGGAAAAGATGATGCAGTTTTCTTTAATGACATTGCTTTTGAATTAGAACCGGACTGCGCTTGCTGCGAGCCAAACATTGACTTACAATAATACTTTTTACAGGAGGAATTTTCAATGAATATCAGTAATGCTCAAATCGATAACTTAGTAAATTTATTAGACGGATATGCAGAAAAAGGCGGACATCACTTAAATGTCAACGTATTTACAAAGGAAACTCTTTTAGATGCACAGAAGCATCCTGAAAAATATCCGCAGCTTACTGTTCGTGTGTCCGGATATGCAGTAAACTTCCACAAGCTGACAAAAGAACAGCAGGATGAGGTTATCTCAAGAACCTTCCATGACGGAATGTAAAACAGGCTTTGTACACTCCATTGAAACCTTTGGCACAGTAGACGGCCCCGGCATCAGACTTGTAGTCTTTTTGCAGGGCTGTCCTATGCGCTGCCTGTACTGTCATAATCCGGACACTTGGGCTCCCAAAAAAGGACAGTCTATGACCGTAGAGGAAATTCTGGAAATCTATGAAAAAAACAAAGGCTTTTATCAGAATGGAGGAATTACCGTTACCGGAGGCGAGCCTTTGATGCAGTTGGAATTTGTCACTGCATTATTTCAGGCTGCAAAGTCAAAAAACATCCATACCTGCCTTGACACCTCCGGTATTCTTTACAGAGAAAAACAAGCGGAAGCTTATCAAAAACTGTTTTCCTATACAGACTTGATTTTGCTGGATATTAAGCACAGTGCTTCAGAAGAACATAAAAAATTAACAGGACATCCTCTTTCACCTGTTCTTGATTTTCTGAAGGCTTCGGAGACAGCAAGAGTTCCTGTGGTTGTCCGTCACGTCATTGTGAAGGGCTTTACAAATTCCAAAGAAGAACTGGACGGTATCGGAAAGCTTCTCGCTTCCCACAAAAATATCAAAGGACTGGAAGTTCTCCCCTACCACAACATGGGAGAACAAAAATATTCTGAATTAAATATGGAATATCCGCTAAAGGGGATGGAAAATCTTCCAAAAGAAGAAGCGCAAAAAGCACGCTCCTATATTTTGGAAAGCTATAAAAAATACCGAGTAAGAAAATAATTATAAAGAAGGCTGATACTTCACAACAATTTCTATGTGAAATATCAGCCTATAATTTTATCTACAATTCTAAAAATTCATCCCATATTTTATCATAATTCAAAAAATAATAATAATCGTCATTTACCATAAAAAATCTTCCAGGACTGACTTCTAACACCTCTCCATCTTCAAATTCCAATGTATAATAGGTAACTGCTCCTGAAGATAATGTCTCCTCTCTTTCTGCTTTTCTTCCCAGCTTCACTTTTCCTAACAGTTCTACAAAATCTTCTTGCTGTCTTTCATCTAAGAAATACTCAAAATGACCATCTTTCCCACCAGTTGTTCCTGAACATTTAATTTCAACTATTTCTGAAGGATTTATATCTTTCAAACAGTCTCGATTATCCACTTTCTCATATCCAAGAAGTGAAGAACAAATGTTGAAAATAACAACGATATAAATAAATACAGCGGCAATAAATGTAAAAAGAAAGCCTGTTTTATCTCTGCTCTTTTTCCACTCTATACTTCTTAGCAAGAGTAAAGTAGCAAGTGAAGTAAACATAATGGAATTTGTTATATTGAAGGGTAGAATTCGGAATAATCCTAGTGCAGCAACCACAATCATAATTGTGGTTAATATTATTTTTGTAATCTTCATAGTAATTCTTCCTTTTCTTCATCTTCGTTTTTTATAACTACGATTTCTTATTATATCACTTATTCACAAATTACATATACTATCTTTTCAAACATATTATCAATATCTGCCGAAATTTTTTTGAACCGTTGACAGTTCTATAATCCCATTGCTGCAGAGCCATGTAGATATATTCCTGTTAAACTATTTATTATCTTATTCCATACTCATTTCTTTGGTAATATCCTCAAACTGCTCTCCAATCTTCTGCACTTCCCCAAACACCAGTCGAATTCCCTTTTCCGTCAGATACCAGTTCTCTCTCTTTACGTCACTGTCCTGTATCGGACGCACGAAAAACTGTGTTTCCGGATATAAAAGCTGATAGTACAAAAGGCTTCGTCTGGCATGATAAGGCTTGCAGCACAAAATTGCCTTTTTTATTTCCATCCCCAGACAATCCGTTACTTTTCTGGAATAAATGGCGTTTTCATAAGTATACGTTGCCTTATCTTCTCTTAAAATATGTTCTTCCGAAACATGGTTTTTCTTCAAAACTTCTTTTAAAAATTCCCATTCTGTCTCATATTCTCCGTCATAAAGTTCTTTCTTTTCCTGTACTCCTGCGAATTTCCCGTTTAAAACACTGTATCTTCCTGAAGGCAAAATATAGGGCACCAGTCCTTGATGATACAGCTTTGCTGCTTCCTCTGCCAACTGCGGAAACCCGCTTCCCGGTATGAAAATCACATCTGACTTTTCAGGCTTATCTTCTACAAAAATAAACTCTGTAATCTGATTTAAAAATTTATCGTTCATAAATTATTCCTTTATTCCCAACGGGCATACCTGAAACATTTCTTCTACGATTGCCTGATATTCCTTTAAGTGCTGGGATTTCTTTATTTTCTTCAAGTATTTCTGGTTATCTGCAAACAGGTTTCCCATATAAAACCACAATTCTTTCATCTTAAACAAAACATTTTTGTCCCCTGACATGACTTCTGTGTATTCCTCACACAGCTTGTCATGAAAAGCTTTTAGCGTTACCTTTTCTAACACTGTCCCCTTCTGTACCTGCTGTACCAACGCCGGATTTACCAAAAGTCCCCGTCCTAACATCACTTTCTCTATGGAAGGATATTCTTCAAAGAACTTTTCACATTTTGACCGTGTAAATAAATCTCCATTATAACATAAGGAATTTTGACTGCATCTCACCGCCTCTTGAAATTGTTCCATTCTGGGCTCATTCTTGTAATAATCGCTTTGAATTCTGGGATGCACAATCAGTTCTTCCAAAGGAAATCGGTTATAAATCCGAAGCAGTTCTGTAAATTCCTCCGGCTCATCCTTTCCAATCCTTGTCTTAACAGAAATCTTCATATCCAGATTTTCAAATACTTCATTCAGAAATTTCTCAAGCTGGGCAGGAAATTCTAAAAATCCAGAACCCTTCTTTTTCGCTGTTACCGTTCCCGAAGGACATCCTAAATTCAAATTCACTTCTTCATAGCCATATTCTCTTAATTCTTCTGCCAATCGAATAAAATCCTGCGCCTGATTTGTCAAAATCTGAGGCACAAGATGATATCCTTCGTTATTTTCCGGTAAAATATCACGCAGCTCCTTGGGGGTCATCAGCTTTTTACTTCCCGGTGTTATAAATGGAGTAAAATATTTATCTATTCCTTGAAAAAACTGATGATGAACCTGTCGGTAAATATATCCTGTAATTCCCTCCATAGGGGCAAAATAGTATTTCATAATTATCTCCTGTTTTTATACTTTCTAAATTATTGTACCATTCTCCCCTTTTTATTACAACGAATTTTGTACCCAAAAAGAAGCAATATCCCCGCACCTGTACAGAGAAAGCCCAATGTCTTCCCCTTCGCCTCATAAGAAATTTCAATGGTGCATTTTCCCTTTGGTACTTTTGCGCCTACAAATGCTGTATTTACCTTTTCCACAGAAGTTTTTTCTCCGTTTATGTGTATTTCAAACCCTTCATCATAAGGAATACTAGTAATCAGATATCCTGCTTCTTTATTATTCACACTGCAAATCAGCGTATCGCCTTCTGTTTTTTCCAATTTTAAAGGTGTTTCATACAGCTTTTCATTCCTTAATTCACTTAAATTTCCGGTAAATACTTCCAGATTAGAAATCTCATATTCGCCCGGTCCAAAAATAAAATCTGCTGTCTGATTTTCCGGATTAAGGGTAACTGTATAGGCAAAAGACTCATTGTGATTGGCATATTCATGAGATTTTGCAGTAAGACGATTGGTCTGCCCGCAAAGCCGTATATACATATCCTTGTCTTTTTTATTCTTCACCTGAAATCTCACGGACAGTAAATCTTCTGTCATAGGCACATCTTTCATCGGTATACTAACTTTTTTCTCTGTTGAAAGAGAAAAACTCCAGCCAAAAGAAGTTTTTTTAATCTGATTTTCTTCTTCGTTGATTTCCAGTATTTCCAAAGAACACGTATTCATAACAGGAAAATCTCCATCATCCCCTGCACTTTCTGTCACCGCTTTCCACAAAAAGGCGGTCTGATTTGCAGGAAAATCCAAGGTCTGATAATTCTTTTCCGACACCACCTCATTGGTTACATACCCTATGGGTGCTGCATGAGAATTTACATAGAGATTTCCGTTTTCTCCTTCTTCTAAAAGTTCATACCCTGCTAAAGGGTGATTTCCAATTACATATTTCACACCCATAAGCTGTAAAAACAATGGATTGTCTGATACAGCCTGCATCATATTATTTCGAAAATGCTCGTTTATATCATAGGTTTCCCTGCGAAATTTATAGTATTCTTCGTTATAGGCAGAGGAATACATGGAAGTAATCCATTGCCTGCTATCCTCTATTCGGTTTATATCCTGCAATTCTTTTTTTCCGCCCTGCTGCTCCTCCATGCGATACCAGCCTGTATCTTTTTCTAAAATCTCCTCTACTTCTGCCTTAGTATCTCTGTCTAAAATCTTTTCATAATCTTCTTTTGGAATAATATGATTACTCCCTTTGTTAATTGCCCAACCGGAGCAAAACAAAATCACACAGGAAGCCCATACCGCCAAAGGATAAATTGAAAATCTTTTCCTTAAAAAAAAGAAAAGCAACATCAATCCACAGTCTAACAATGCCCAGAATGTTTTTCCTGCAAACAGGAAAATTGCTGTTATAAAATATGGCAGAATATCCCTAAAACTATTTTCCCTTTTTTTGATACGCTCTATATACTTGGCAATCTCCATACACATAAGAGGAAGAAAAGGAATAAAAACCTTTCCTTTATCATAAAGTCCACCATTTAATACATATCCCACAAGAGGAATGGTAAAAATCAAAAAAAGACTGACTGGAAGCATTTTTTCCTGCCATTTTCTTTTGCATACCATTCCATCAAATAAAGCAACCAAAGCCAATGCAGATAAACCTACACCATGAGGCGTATACAAAAAACGCATAGGCTGAACAGTAAAAAGCGACACAACTGCTTCTGCTTGTGAACCATTTCCACCTCGTCCCAAAAGTACAAACGCCGTAGGGATAAGCAAAATTCCACACAAAAGCACTCCATGAAACAGCACTCCAGCCAGCGAAATACTGTCTTTTAAAAATACTTTTATTCCTCTCTCTGTAAATCTGGAAGCCCCATAAATCCCCACCGCCAGAAGTCCGCCTATGCTAAAGAAAAAACTGGTAAGTATCATTCCACACACGCCGCATAACAGCAATGCTTTCTTCTTTTCCTCTACATATTTATCCACACCTAAAAAGGCAGCACACAGAAAAGGCATATAATTGACAAACATCAGTTGATTATAGGAATGATACACCAGTGGCGCTGCCAGCAAAAACAGAAACGTACATGCCAGAGTAATTCTGTCATCCCATTTCTTCTTTAACCAGCAGTAAAAAATCACCACAGATACACCATAGGATAAAATGGAGGTAATCTGAATATATAGACTCATGGGAACAAAGGGAAGGAGATAAGAAATCCAAATAATCGGATTAAACAGACCATAATAAGAAAAATTATAAATATTCTGTCCCGCACCTAAATTCCACGTAATATCAGGAAAAAGCTGTCCTGTATCGTAAAATCGCAGTCTGAAATAATCCGGCAATACGCTGTGTTGATTTACCCAGTCTAAATCTGAACCAAAAATTCCGTACTGTAATACAAAAATCCAGCATACTGCCAGACATATAACAAACAGCAGCAAAGGTATTTTAATTTTTTCTGTTTTCTTCATCTGCATCTTCCTTCTGCTCATGGGACTCCTTTAAAATATAAAGAGGTCTGTGTTTTGTTTCCAAATAGGTCTTTGACAAATATTGCCCTACAATTCCTGTGCAAAATAATTGAATTCCACTTACAAAAAACAAGATACAAACTAAAGAAGGCCATCCCGGAACAGGATCTCCAAATGCTAATGTACGAATAACAATAAAAATAATCAGCAGAAAAGAAATTCCACAAAAAGTAATTCCCGCCACAGATGCCAATGACAAGGGAGCTACTGAAAAACCTGTAATCCCTTCCAATGAGTAAGACACCAACTTTCGTAAAGACCACTTTGTTGTTCCCGCACAACGACTGGTATTTGGAAATTCCAACCATGTAGTGCGAAATCCCACCCATTGAAAAATTCCTTTTGAAAAACGATTGTACTCGCTCATGGAAAGCACTGCATCTACCATGGTTCTTTTCATCATTCGGAAATCCCTTGCCCCATTGACAATTTCTGTCTTTGACATTTTATTAATGACTTTATAAAAACTGTCAGATAAGAAAGAACGGAGTTTCGGCTCTCCTTTTCTATCGCCTCTTTTCGTAGCAACACAATCCCAATCCTCACTTTGCAAGAGCTCATACATTTTTACCAACAATGCAGGAGGGTCTTGCAAATCTACGTCCATAACAACACCATAATTTCCTGTGATATGAGAAAGTCCTGCATAAATGGCAGCCTCTTTCCCAAAATTTCTGGAAAAAGAAAGATAATTACATCTCTCGTCTTTATCGGATAACGCTCTTAATTCCTGTAATGTTCTGTCGGAAGAACCATCATCCACAAAAAACAGTTCAAAACCTACATAGGACATTTCTTTCATAATTTTTTTCATTTCCATGTAATATACCGGAATTGCTTCCTCTTCATTAAAACAAGGAATTACTATTGATATCTTGTCCATATTGACACCTCATTTTCTTTTGTATAAGGAATTTTATTCTTGCTTGTGATAACTATCCTTTCATCATATAAAATTTCATTCTTGACTTGGTTTATTATAGCAACTAAATCGTATTTTTTTTTAATGAAACTCTGACTTTTTTCTTAATTTTTTGTAAAAAAATTCAAAAATCCCCCTTGAAATAACAAATTTATGCTATTTCAAGAGGGATTTATTTCTTACCCTTATCTGTTATCTGTGTTTTTTTAATGTATACACAAAAATACTTCCTCCTGTAACAAATGCAAGAAACGCTATTCCTAACAAAATTCCAACCTCATTTTCATCCTTTGTTTTTACATTTGTGCTATTATGTACTGTACTCTGTGGTTTCAAACCAGCTGTAGTATTATCATCGTTTCCTCCATCCGATTTCCCGTTGCCAGACGTGTTATCTTCTGGGTTTATAGGTGTTGCGTTCTTCGGTTCTACTACAACGCTTCTGTTAATGGATGTCTTATTTCCTGCAAAATCTGTAACCTCATAAATAAGTTCATATTCACCTGCTATACTAGTATTGACTTTACCCGTTATAATAATATTCTTTGTGATGTCACCGTCTACATTATCAACCGCACTTACTCCTTCCCACTCATCAAAACAATCTCCCTCTTTTAATTTTGTATCTGTCGGAACTGTTAAAATCGGTTTTTCTGTATCATATTGTACATTTATATAATGCACATTTGTTCTGGAAAATCCACCATTATCATCTGTAACTTCTGCATACCAGCCATTCATTCCTTCTTCTGCTGTTTCCCAAACATAGGAAGCATCGGTTCCGCTTTTAACATCTGTTACACTGCCAATTACATCATCATTATAAACATTCACATTTAAACTGGTTGTTTCTAAAGTTTTTATTTCCGGCTGAATACCAAGCTCTGCAAAAGGAATTTCAAACGTTTCTGCATCATTTAGATTTGCATCTTCGATGCAAAATTCATTTCCAACATTGGGATTTTCTGACGGTTTCGCATCATAATCCCCATAGTTTTCATATTCCGTACCGCCATGAGAAGGAGAAAATGTACGAATAATAATTTTTTCATTATCTAAGTCAAAGTGCATCAATCTCATATATCCTGCACCACCCTCAATTAAGCCCTGATAGTCAAATAATAAATTGTAAACCTCTCTCTGTGTTCCATCTTCATTAACAAAAGTATCTACCGTTGTTTTTGCATTATGATAATGACCGGATAAAACCATACATACATTTTCATTTTTTGCAACAACCTCATCATGAATACGCTGTGGTTCTTCTCCTAATCCCCCACTTGCTAAAAGATATTCATGGAAATTCAAAATTGCCTTTCTCTCCGGATATTGTGCCAATACATCATTCATCCATTGAATTTCCTCATCTCCAATTCCCCAGCCCATATAAATCATTATGAAATCAATTCCACCAACAGTAATCAAATCGTAATGTCCCCGATTATCTTTATAGCTCTCCCCATACCATGGATTATTTTCATAACGGCTTTCTCCAAAATATTGCTGATAATTTCCATAATCACCATTGAGATGTCCTACATCATGATTGCCTGCAAGAATTCCATAAGGAAACTCTGCATCATCTAATTTCTGATACGCTTCGTCAGCCTGAACCCATTCCTTTTGATTTGGTTCGTCATCAATAATATCTCCATCATGGAACAAGTACTGAATATTCATTCTTTCCCGATTTCCTAATAGCCAATTATGAATATTCAACTGATGCTGATACGCTCCGTCTACCGTCTGATCTTGATTGTCTTCATAATCCTCGTTATAATATTGCGTATCGCTTTCTACTGCAAATGTAAAATCATACTCGTTTCTTGGTGTATCATTCTCATTGAAGGTTTCAACATTGTCCGGTGTTTCATTAATAGAATAATTTGAAGCTCCTGAATTTTCATCATACTGTGTAGGTGTATACCCTTCTCCATTCTGTACAATGACATTCACCTTGCCATCTAAAATATGGTCTTTTAACGTTACATCTCCTGTTAATTTCATTCCTTCTTCTATGATTGTCTGTTGTGCCTCTATTTTTTCCCACTGTTCTAAGGCTGTATTATATACATACATAAATGTCTTTTCATTGTTACTATTTCCAGACCATTCTAAGGAAATAACTGTATTCTCATCTACTGTATCATCTAACTGAAGCTGGAAGCTGTCATACGGAAAACCATTTCCTATATTTTCTTCAAAAGCTTTTTCTACTATTCCACTTTGATTGCTAATTCCGCTATCTTTCACAATGTTGCTGTCGCCCAACTGATATCGTTCACCTTTTTTAAAAGTAACTGTCATATCATCATTTGTTTCATCTGTTGGTTTTATCGACAATATTGGAGCAGTCTGTACTGTTGTACCATTTTCAGGCAAAACATTTTCATCTATGGTTGCTGACTCTACCGGTGTGGTAAAATGAATTTCTTTTTCTGCCATATTTCCTACTTCATCTCTACCTGTAATCTGAATAATATGTTCTCCCTGCTTCATTTCCAGTGCACGAAATTCATACGGAACTGAAATACTCTTACCATCTAAAAGTACCGCCATAGATACTTGATTACTAATTGTATCTTTTACCTCTGCTTCAATTGTTCCGCTATGGTACAGCTTTCCTTCTTCTATATTACTGATAATTTCCGGTGCCGTATTATCTACTCTTACAGAAATTTGGCTTTTTCCATTGGAAATTACATGTTCACCATCTGTTTCCTGTGTTGTATCCCACAAGTATCGTATTGCATCAAAATCGGTATCTTCTAAGTGAAAAGTAGCATATAATATTTCATATTTTGATGTTCCGTCTCCCATAGAAATATCGGTTTCCTGCGATGGTATGGATACATCTATCATCGGCGCTTGATCCATATTATCATGCTCAACAGCCCCCAAGCCTTTTTTCGCCTGATAAGAAATTGGAAATAATGTCTTTCCGTTTGGCAATATCAAGCGAATATTCCGAATGGTAAAGTCATCATTATTTTCTATATTATGCTCCAGAACATTTGCCTTATTTCCCGCATGAAATTCTACGGTAATTGTCTTATTTTCTACGTCAAATTTTTCCGCATGAATATCGTATACATAGGTAGCCACATCACTATAAGTTCCCTCATTGAATACTCCTACAACTTCTCCATCAACGGCTACCGCATTTTTAAAAAATACATCTGTATCAGTTGCCTCAAAGGCAATTTTTCCATTTCCATTAATTGATTTCTGTGATTTTTCAGAAACATCCACGCCGTCAATCTGTAATTGATTGCCGTTTGCAATAATTTGCTGTTTATCGGTAACAATATCCCCGTCTTTCAAATTTAAGCTTTCCATTATTTCTGCATCTGTATTATAAATTTCTTTTTCTTCTGTCTGAATGGTAGAATATCCATCGCTTACTTCAAAATAGTATGTAAAGTTTTTCTTATTTAACAAATCCACATTACTTAATACTTTTTCAAATTGGTTTTCTCCGCTGCGAACCAGCTTATAGCTTTCAAATTGGGATTGATTATTATTTTTTAGATATAGCATCACTGTTTTAATTGTAGTTTCATTTGAAAAAGCCTCTACTGAAAACGGAAATGACTCTGTTGAATTATCAAAGGCTGTACCTGTATGGTCCACCACTTTTGGGGAATCTGCTGGTACTGTCAACTGCGCCTGATAAGTTGCCTTTTCTTTATCAGTAATTGTCCCTGGCGTAGGTTCTGCCTCATCACTTGTCATAACTGTTTGAAAAATGCCATTGGTATACTGATTTTGATATGTAATTGACTTATCTGCTATTGTATTGTCTGCATTTGCATCATTATAAACAATACTATCAATTTCGTCTCCTACATTTGTACAAATCCGAATTCCTCTTTTCCCACTATTCGCCATACCACCACTGGAAACCTCAATCAATTCATTTTCTGATAACTCTACTCCAAAATTTGCATTAAAATCATCTCTTGTCAGATAATCATTCGAGCCATTTTTAATCCAAAACACCAGTGCTTCTCCCGGCTGTATTTTTTTATCTTTATTTGTTTCCCACCATGCCGTCTGAACTCCGGTATCCGGATATACGTAATAAATCCCATAATCTTTTAAATTAATTTCCTGATTCGAGTTATTACTTACTTCAATAAATTCATACGCATCTGCGCCTTCTACATTTGAAGTATCCGGAAGAACCTCCGTTATCGTAAGCGGTGGTACCTTTGTAATATCTATCTCCGGCTTTTCTGCGTCCTTATGAATCACTACCTGCCGTTCCTGAGTTTTGGCTGTGTTTGTTCCATCAAATATTGTAGCTTGATAAAAAAAACTTTCTTTGTCTTCCAAATCTGAAAACGGAACTGTCCCTACTAATTTTCCTTTTTCATTGTAATGAAGGGGATATTCATTTTCTCCATCAATTATAATTTTCCCTGAAAGGATTTGATCTATCCCTAAATTCGTATCCGTCACTTCAATATTTAAGTCTGTATTCTCATCTAAATTAGAAACCTCTGTTGCTATCATATTTGCTGCATCTACTTTAGATGGAAAGGTAAATCCACATTTTATGTCTTCCGGAGCTACTGTTAAAGGCGTTGGTTCACAATCATATTTTGATGTAACATTACTATTATCATAAGAAAAGCAAATAGCTTCATCTACATCTATTTTTTTATTCTCCGACTCATCTGTATTGTATTCCACTGTCGTAAGAATTTTTCCTGTTTTTGACAGAATTTGAAGTTGTCTGGTTCCCGAATTACTTAACCCATCACACTCCAGTTCTCCTATAAGAGAATTTTCTTCTATTTCTCCATATCCTTTTTCGGTATAATATGCACAGAAATCAGATTTTGTAATTTCGGTATTCCCTTCATTTCTAATCCAAACAATCGCACTGGACTTTGCGGGAATACTTTCAAAATCAGGAGTCCAAACACTTGTTTTCTCACCATTTAAATAAACCAAATCATAATTTTCCATATCTACACTTTGATCTGTAATATTGGTTAATTCAAAATATTCATACGCATCAAGACTATTTAAGTTATCTGTATTAGGTACAACCTCAGTAACAAGAATTGGTGCTTGAACCTCTTGAGAGGTCTTCTCTATATCTTGAGCTAAAACCTGTTGACCAACTCCTACAATAGCAACCAGCCCCAGCATGCTCATAGTTATAGATTTCCTGTCTAATTTCTTCATACTTACCTCCATCATTTTGACTGCATTTTTCTTTATGATAAAGGTAACATACACTATTCCCTGCTTCTATCTTTAATTTGTTAATACTTTTTTAAATCCATGTAAATTTAATTTTCTAGAAAAAAGTATCCGGCAGATAACTTCCTGCCGGATACTCCTATCATTTTTCTTTATTTAAAATATTCTACACCAGACTCAAAAATCTTGATATCCTGTTCACCGTAAATATTCATGGCAACGCCATCACCACGTCTTTCAGAATGTGCCATCTTACCAAGCACACGTCCGTCAGGACTTGTGATACCTTCAATTGCACAGTAAGAACCATTGACATTCCATTCTTCGTCCATCGTAACATTGCCGTTAATATCACAGTATTGTGTAGCTACCTGACCGTTTGCAAACAGCTTCTGCAGCCATTCATCATTTGCTACGAAACGACCTTCACCATGAGAAGCAGGGTTTGCATAAACCTTGCCAAGCTCTGCTTTTAACAGCCATGGAGATTTATTTGTTACAACCTTTGTATATACAATCTTAGAAATATGACGTCCGATTGTATTGAAGGTAAGTGTCGGAGAATTTTCTGTCTGTCCGACAATTTCTCCGTAAGGTACTAAGCCCAGTTTAATAAGAGCTTGGAAACCATTACAAATACCAAGAGCCAAACCGTCTCTTTCATTTAACAGACGCATAACCGCTTCTTTCATCTTTTCATTTCTAAATGCAGTTGCAAAGAATTTTGCAGAACCGTCCGGTTCGTCACCTGCGGAAAATCCGCCCGGGAACATAATCATCTGAGACTGGTCGATGGCTTTTTCAAAAGCGTCTACGGAGTCACGGATATCTGCTGCATCCAGATTTTTGAATACTTTTGTAATCACTTTTGCACCTGCACGTTCAAATGCCTTTGTACTGTCGTATTCACAGTTTGTTCCTGGGAATACAGGGATAAATACAGTCGGCTGTGCAATTTTATGAGAACAGATATGAACTTCTTTTGTATCATATAAGCCTCTGTCCATGCTCTTTGTTGCATCGTCTGTTTCAGAACCGGAACGTGTTTTAAATACGTTTTCCAATGGCGCTTTCCATGTTTCCAAAGCTTCTGCCATAGAAATTGTCATATCTTTATATTCAAATGCTGCTTTATCTGTTACTTCACCGATTACAACACAATCCATTTTCAGTTCATTTACTTTATCATGTGCCACTTCACAGATAATATCGCCAAAGCCTGCTCCGAATACGGCTGCTTCTTCTACGCTGTCGCAAAGCTTTACACCCATCTGGTTACCGAATGCCATCTTTGATACGGCTGCCGCAATACCCTGACGGTCTAAAGCGTAAGCAGAAACAACTCTGCCTGCCTGAATGTCTTCATGAAGCTTGTCATACTGTTCTTTTAAAGCTTCAAAATCAGGTAAATCATAAGAAGCCTTTGGTGCACGAAGCCATACTAATTTATTTCCGGCATTTTTCAGTTCCGGTGTAATAACATCCTTCTGTTTTGCCACATCAACTGCAAAAGATACCAATGTAGGAGGCACATCAATTTCATTAAAGCTTCCTGACATGGAGTCTTTTCCGCCGATAGACGGAAGACCAAATCCAAGCTGTGCCGCATAAGCGCCTAAAAGCGCTGCAAATGGCTGGCTCCAACGATGTGGATCTTCTGTCATTCTTCTGAAGTATTCTTGGAAAGTAAAGCGGATTTTACTATAATCACCACCTGCTGCCACAATTCTTGCAACAGACTCTGTCACTGCATAAACAGCTCCGTGATATGGGCTCCAGCTTGATACATAAGGATCAAATCCATAGCTCATCATGGTTACGGTTTCTGTTTTACCGTTTAATACAGGAACTTTTGCTACCATAGTCTGTGTTTCTGTAAGCTGATATTTACCGCCGTAAGGCATAAATACGCTGCCTGCTCCGATAGAACCGTCAAACATTTCCACAAGTCCCTTCTGAGAACAGGTATTTAAGTCTGCTAAAGTAGAAAGCCATGCTTCTTTTACGTCTTTCACTTCTTTTGTTTTTGTCAAAGCATTGTCTTCTTTACCCGGAATTTCTACAAATACGTCTGTTTCCTGATGAGCGCCGTTTGTATCAAGGAAGGCTCTGGATAAGTCTACAATGGTTTTGCCTCTCCAGTTCATCACCAATCTTGGTTCTTCTGTTACCGTTGCAACAGGAATTGCCTCTAAGTTTTCCTCTTTTGCAAACCCAAGGAATTTCTCTACGTCTTTTGGATCAATCACAACTGCCATTCTCTCCTGTGACTCGGAAATAGCAATTTCTGTACCGTCAAGACCTGCATATTTCTTTGGAACCTTATCTAAGTCAATTTTCAGTCCTGCTGCCAGCTCACCGATGGCAACAGAAACACCGCCAGCACCAAAGTCATTACATTTTTTAATGATTTTGCTGACTTCTTCTCTTCTGAATAATCTCTGAATTTTTCTTTCCGTAGGCGCATTACCTTTCTGTACCTCTGCACCGCAGGTTTCAATAGACTCCTCTGTATGTACTTTAGAAGAACCTGTAGCACCACCGCAGCCGTCACGTCCTGTACGTCCGCCTAATAAGATAATGATATCGCCCGGATCAGAATTTTCACGAATAACCCCACGTCTTGGAGCAGCGCCTAAAACAGCGCCGATTTCCATACGCTTTGCAACGTAGTCCGGATGATAGATTTCTTTTACATAACCTGTCGCAAGGCCAATCTGGTTACCGTAAGAAGAATATCCGTGAGCAGCGCCGCGAACCAGCTTCTTCTGAGGCAGTTTACCTTTCATAGTTTCTTTTACGGAAACAGTTGGGTCTGCCGCACCTGTCACACGCATTGCCTGATACACATAAGTACGTCCTGAAAGCGGGTCACGGATTGCACCGCCAAGGCAGGTTGCCGCACCACCGAAAGGCTCGATTTCTGTTGGGTGGTTATGTGTTTCGTTTTTGAAGTTGATTAACCATTCTTCTTCTTTTCCATCTACATCTACCGGAACAACGATGGAGCAGGCGTTAATTTCATCAGACTCCTCCTGATCCTGTAATTTTCCTTCAGATTTCAGCTTTTTCATTGCCATTAAAGCCAAATCCATAAGACAAACAAATTTATCATCTCTGTCTTTGTAAAGTACCTGACGGTCTTCCAGATATTTCTCATAAGTTTTTTCGATTGGCTCTTTGTAATCACCTTCGCCGAAAGTAACATTCTTTAATTCTGTGGAGAAGGTTGTATGACGGCAATGGTCTGACCAATAAGTATCCAGAACACGGATTTCTGTCATGGAAGGATTGCGTTTTTCTTCATTTTTATAGTAATTCTGAATATGCAGGAAATCCTTAAATGTCATAGCCAGATTTAAAGAATTGTATAATTCCTGTAAGTCTGCTTCCGGCATTTCCATGAAGCCGTCAAAAATCTTAACATCTTCCGGTTCTTCAAATTTCGTTACTAATGTTTCCGGTTTTGCAGCTTCTGCTTCTCTGGAGTCTACCGGATTAATGCAATGATTTTTAATTGCTTCCAGCTCTTCATCAGAAATATTACCTTCAATTACATAAGTCGTTGCAGAACGAATAATCGGAGTTTCATCCTCTTTTAAAAACTGCACACACTGTACAGCGGAGTCCGCTCTCTGGTCAAACTGTCCCGGAAGGTATTCCACAGAAAATGCCTTTGCATTCTCTGCCATTTCAAAAGTTTCTCTAAATAAATCATCTACCGGAGGCTCTGAAAATACACAGGTACATGCTTTTTCAAATACCTCGTCAGAAATGTTTTCAACATCATAGCGAATTAGCACACGCACGCCAGTTACATCTTTAATTCCTAAATAACCTTCAATCTCACTCTTCAATTCCTTTGCCTGAACTGCAAAGTCCTGCTTCTTCTCAACATAAACACGTTTTACACTGCTCATGTGGGCTCCTTTCTGCCTGTAAGGCAATGGCTTTCGTATAGTTTTCTTGTGCCACTTCTTTTCTTAGCTTATCACATTTCACTTTATTAGTAAAATTAATATAACTTATATTATTTATTAGCAATACTTATTGACATATTATTAACTTTTTTTTATGATATAGACAACTACTAATTTTTTATGTCTTTCTGTCCCTCCTTAAATTATTTAACTCCCCTTTTCCATTACTTTCCGTATATATAGGCTCAGTATTTCTTAGCAAATGATGCGAACATTTTTGCAATTTTTCGAGCATAATGATGCTTTGGAGGCTGTGTCTGAGTGCGCAAGCACGAGTTTTGCGTACAAAGCATCGATAAGTGGCGGAGAAAAATAAAAAAATGGAGCAATTTGCGATGAAATAGCTGAGCACCTATATACCCCAAAGCAATAGAAAGGAACAATCATGGATATCAGTTTCGAATTATACAAAGTTTTCTACTATGTTGCCACTACCTTAAATTTCTCAGAAGCTTCCCGTCAGCTCTACATCTCCCAGTCTGCGGTAAGTCAGGCTGTAAAGGCTTTAGAAAATAAGCTGGGGCATCCCTTATTTTTAAGAAATACGAAAAAAGTCACCCTGACACCGGAAGGAGAAGCTTTACTTCGTTATGTAGAGCCTGCGGTCAATCTTCTTTACAATGCAGAACGACAGATTTCTCACGCACAGCCTTCTGAAGCTCCTTTGCGTCTGGGAGCATCGGATACCATCTGCCGCTATTTTCTGCTTCCTTATTTTAAACGCTTTCATAAGGAGTTTCCAAATATTCCTATTAAGGTAACCAACTCTACTTCTGGAGGCTGCGTTTCATTATTGCACAATAACAAGGTGGATTTTATTGTTACCAACGCCCCAAACCCGCACCTTACCAATAAAGATATGTGTTGTACCATACAGGAATTTCAAGACGTCTTTGTGGCAGGAAAGAAATTTTTCAGCCTTCAGGAGCAGATTATTTCTCTGAAACAGCTTGCCCAATATCCTATTTTAATGCTGGATAAAACCAGCTCTACCAGTGAGTTTCTCCATGAGTTTTTTATTAAAAACGGCGTGTCCCTGACACCGGAAGCAGAGCTTTCCAGCAATGACCTGCTCCTTGATTTTGCCCGTATCGGACTGGGAATTACCGTTGTTCCGGATTATGTCCTGAAATCACAAAAAAAGGATTTTTATCCATTAAAATTAAAAGAAAACCTTCCGAAACGCCGGCTTGTCCTTGCGTATAATCCAAAGCTTTTATCCTCTCCTGCCGCAAAAAATTTTTTGGAGTATCTTCACTGTGATAAGCTTATGGTTTAGCTGTCCCAGAAAGCCCTGATTTTCTGCCCTGCGTTTCCAACAGTACACCTTTCATAGCTCTGCCATTCCTGTGGGAATAATTCTAAATATTCTCTTTGCAGAAAACGTTCATCTAAAAGGAGTACCACACCTCTGTCCTCTTTTGTACGAATGACTCTGCCTGCCGCCTGCAATACCTTGTTCATTCCGGGATATCTGTATGCGTAGGCAAAGCCGTTTTGCGCTTTCTCATCATAATAATTCTTCAAAATTTCCCGCTCACAGCCCACCTGCGGAAGCCCCGTTCCCACAATGGCAGCGCCAATCAAACGCTCTCCTGTTAAATCAATCCCTTCTGAAAAAATTCCGCCCATCACGCAAAATCCTATCAGGGTTTTTGCAGAATTTTCCTGAAAAGCTTCCAGAAATTCTTCCCTTTCTTGCTCTGTCATATTGCTGCTCTGCAAAATACAGGATACTTCAAATTGTCTCTCTTCTGTCTTGTTCCGGAAAATCTCGTAAATGTCCTCCAGCATACGATAAGAGGGAAAAAACACCATATAATTCCCCTGTTTTCCTGCTGCCAGCTCATAAATATACTCTGCCATTTTCTCATATTCTGAAACACCGCGCCTTGTATATTTACTGCTCACATCACAGGCAACCAAAAGCTTTAAATTTTCCCGAAGAAATGGTGAGCTGGCACAGATGGCATAATCATCCCGTCTTTCACTAAACAAAGAGCGGTAATAAGGCAATGGCAAAAATGTTCCTGAGAAAAACACCGCTCCTCTTCCTTTATTTAAACATTCCTGAAGATTTCTTTTCGGATTAACACAATAAAGGGTGATGAGAAACCGCTGCTCATCATCATAATGGCTGTAAATCACATAATTTTCATCTGCAATATCGTACATATTCAGAAAATGCCGAACAGAAAAAGAAAATTCCAGCACAGCCTTCTGTACCTTTTCCTCATGTTCCTTTTCCAAAAAGTTTTCCATCTCTCCTAATAAATTCATAAGCTGTAACGAAAGTCCTGCAATATTTTCCATCACGGTACATTCGTCACATTCCCGCTTATATTCCAACATCAGACGATTGCATTTCTTCAAAATTTTATATAACTTTGCACTGTGTTCCTTCACAATTTTGGCTGTTTCTAAGAAATCCTCTTTACATAAAACAGCGCTGTACATCTTCCGTCCTCGCTCCACCAGATTGTGAGCCTCATCAATCAAAAACAGATAATCTCCTTTAACGCCGTCACCGAAAAACCGTCTCAAATATACATTGGGGTCAAATACATAATTATAATCGCAAATAACAGCGTCTACCCATGAAGAAATATCAAGGCACATTTCATAAGGGCATACTCTGTGCTTCTCTGCCTGCTCCAGCAAATCTTCCCTTAAATAAGTATCTTTTTCATTTAAAATCTCAAATACCGCTGCGTTTACTCTGTCAAAATGCCCCTCTGCATAAGGACATTTCTCAGGATTACAATCTGTTTCCTCACACAGACACAGCTTCTCTTTTGCCGTAATACTGATAGTTTTATAAGACAGTCCCTTTTCTTTTAAAATAGAAAATGCTTCCTCTGCCACAGTTCTGGTAATGGTTTTTGCCGTAAGATAAAAGATTTTATCTCCATGCCCCTCTCCCACCGCACGAACTGCCGGAAAAATAGCTGCCATAGTCTTTCCGATACCCGTAGGCGCCTGAATAAACAGCTGCTTTTCTGTCCGCATGGTATGATATACTCCTGATACCAGTTCTTTTTGCCCTTTTCTGTATGGATAAGGGAACTCCAATCCTTCCATGGAGCTGCGTCTTTCTATTCTCCTCTGATACTGAAAATTTGCCCACTTATAGTATTCACTGAGCAAATCCTCAAACCATTTCTTCAAATAAGAAAAAGAAAATTCTTCCCGAAACCGCTTAATTTCCTCTGTTTCCAAATGGCAGTAGGTCATTTGTACCTCGATTTTCGAAATTTTTTTCTGGCTGGCATAAAAATAAGCATAACACATAGCCTGTGCTTTATGAACCGGCACAGGCTCTTCCAGAAAATATAAGTCTCTGTATACACCTTTTATCTCATCAATGACACACGCTTCCTCGTCATCGATAATTCCGTCTGCTCTGCCTTCTATCTCAATAATAAAATCCGAATATTCTTCCTCCCACTTTAAGGGAACTTCTGCTTTATAAGAAGCTTTCATCTGCTTTTGAAGCTTTCTGTGTATTCTACTTCCCTTTTGCATTGCCTCCCGATCTGCCACACTTGTTCTTCTGTTATCCAGATTTCCGCTTCTCAAAATAAATTCTACCAGATTTCGGACAGAAATTTTTATTCTTTCTTTTTCCATACCTCTATCTTATCATACTTCTTTTTCATATGCAAAAAGCTGCCGCAACTTCTGCGACAGCTCCCTTTTCCTATGCTACTGCAAATTTATTTAAAAACTCGTCAAATCTTTCATCATGACCATTGCATCTTACTGTTAAGACTTTGGTCAAATCCATACTTAAAACTCCTAATATTGATTTTGCGTCAATTACCACTCTGTTGTAAAAAACATCAATATCGAAATCACATTTACTTGCCTGATTTACGAATTCTTTTACGTCTTCATTTGCAGTAAGCTTAATTTGGCGCTCTACCATAAATATTCATCCCTTTCTGTGCTTAGGTATTATTGCACTAAAAGTGACCTTTGTCAACAGAACCAGCCTGTTTTCGACATTTCTCTGGTAGTACCAGTTATTCCGATTTTTTCAGTGCTTCTTTACATATTTTTAACACAAATCATCACAATTTTATATATATTTCACAACAACTTTTCTTAAATTTCAAAAAATCGGTCTTCCTAACGAAAGACCGACTATTTTTCCACAAAAACATACTGTTTTTTCTCTATAAATCACATGAAAATGTACTAAACCTCCGGCAGATATTTGCCTGCACCGGAAAGATATGTATTCACTACACCGGCAAATTGTCCTGCATCCACTGCTGCTGCAATTTCTCTGTCCAACGGCATTTTACCGATTACCGGAACATTGACTTCCTCTGCTGCCGCATCTACCTTGCTCTCTCCAAAGATATAAATTTCTTTTCCGCAGTCCGGACATTTTACATAGCTATAATTTTCTACCAATCCGAAAACAGGTACGTTCATCATTTTTGCCATGTTGTATGCCTTTTTCACAATCATCTGTACCAAATCCTGAGGAGAAGATACAATTACAATTCCGTCAATCGGAAGAGACTGGAATACGGTAAGCGGCACATCGCCTGTTCCCGGCGGCATATCCACAAAAAGATAATCCAGCTCGCCCCAGACAACATCTGTCCAGAACTGTTTTACCATATTTGCCAAAATCGGTCCTCTCCAGATAACCGGTGCATCCTCCTGCGGAAGTAAAAGATTTACAGACATTACCTTTACGTCATTGCCTGTTTCCATTGGGTAAATTCCCTTGTCATCCGCTACGGCAGAGCCTTTTAAGCCATACATTCTGGGAATAGAAGGTCCTGTAATATCTGCATCCATAATGCCGACACGGTATCCCTGAAATGCCATTTCATTTGCCAGAGAGGCAGTAACCAGAGATTTTCCTACGCCGCCTTTTCCGCTGACAACACCGATTACTTTTTTAATTTTTGAATGTGTGTTTAAATTTTCCTTTGGTACGCCCGCACCTTTTGCATGGCTGCATCCGGCACAATCTTCTTTTGTACAGCTCTTGCTGTCACACTGTTTCTTTTCTTCGTTCATTGCTCTTTTCCTTTCTTCCTTTATTTC
This sequence comes from Blautia hansenii DSM 20583, assembly GCF_002222595.2. NCBI lineage: Bacteria > Bacillati > Bacillota > Clostridia > Lachnospirales > Lachnospiraceae > Blautia > Blautia hansenii. Next base: position 1,020,655 of record NZ_CP022413.2, on the reverse strand, counting down.
ATAAAACGGTCAATAGCCTTATTTAACTCATCTAAAGCCTCGTGATCTCCACTTTCGATTGCATCTACAATACAATGCTCAATATGATCTTGCAGAATAACCTTCCCTGTATTATTAATGGCTGATTTCACTGCTGAAAGCTGTATCAGAACTTCACTGCAATCTCTGCCCTCTTCCACCATACGGCGAATAGACTCTAAATGGCCGATTGCGCGGGAAAGTCGGTTTAGAACTGCTTTCGTATGCGCATGGCTATGGGTGTGTCCATGAGAATGTCCATGGTTATGTGTAACAACAGTTCCGTCTTCCATTACATGGGTATGTTCATGATTGCTATCCATAGTTTTCTCCTTTCTCGCACTCCTTTCATTATAACAAACCTGTTAAAAAAAGCAATGTAAAATCCCTGTTAAAATTCTGAGAAAGTATATCTTTGATGTATCGCTGCTGTCATTACATCAAATACTACACTGCCATCTTCCCTGTCAATACGCTCAATTTTAAGCTCTGCTTCGTTTTTAAATTTGTCTCTCACATAAGCTTCTAAATCCGCATCATCGGGAAGCTCTGCCTCCTCAATAAAAGTATCTCTTGTATGGTTGCCCGGACACAGGTTAATAATTTCTCTTATAATTTCGTATTCCTTCATAATTTCTGCTCCTCTTCTCTTTAGATTTGTTAAAAAACAAAAAAATAAATTGCCTTTCTAATAAATATATCGTATGATTGTTTAAATGACAATACACAGGAGGAATACAAATGGAGCTTTTAAAAGAACGAATTTTAAAAGACGGTACAGTAAAACCGGGAAATGTACTGAAAGTAGACAGTTTTTTAAATCATCAGATGGATATTCCGCTGATTAACGAAATCGGAAAAGAATTTAAAAGGATTTATGCAGATGCACCGATTACAAAAATTCTGACTATCGAGGCATCCGGTATTGGAATTGCATGTATTGCGGCACAATATTTTAATGTACCGGTTGTTTTTGCCAAAAAAGCAAAAAGTGTAAACCTTGACGGAGAAATGTATACTACAAAAATCGAGTCCTTCACACATAAAAAAGTTTATGATGTTATTCTGGCAAAGAAATTTTTAAGTCCTGAAGACCATGTCCTGATTATTGACGATTTTCTTGCAAACGGATGCGCATTAAACGGACTGATTGATATTGTACATCATTCAGGGGCAACCTTAGAAGGTACGGGAATTGTAATTGAAAAAGGCTTCCAAAGAGGCGGCGATATGCTTCGTGAAAGAGGTATCCGTGTGGAGTCTCTGGCAATTATTGACTCCATGACTGACACATCTTTAACTTTCCGTGAATAGAATATTCAGAAACACATTGCAAACTGGACTGCTTATTTTTAGAAAAACTGGCTATTTATACATAGCCAGTTTTATATTATAATGATTACACTAAATTTAAATAAAGGAGTCTGGTTTTATGAAATTTCAAACAAAAAAATTAGTTCTGTCCGCCCTTTTTATGGCGCTGACCTGTGTAGCCACCATGTCAATCCGTATTCCCACCCCCGGAACAGGCGGTTATATCCACCCCGGAGACGCTCTTGTTATTCTGTCCGGAGCGCTTTTCGGACCTGTATGGGGCTTTCTCATCGCCGGAATTGGCTCTTGTCTTGCCGACTTATTAGGCGGATATCTGACCTATGTTCCCATTACTTTTCTCATCAAAGGACTGGTAGCTTTTTTCTCTGCTCTTGCCTTCCAAAAGCTTGCTGCTTCTTCTAAAAAGCACTATCTGCCATTAGCTCTTGGAGGAATTGCAGACATTGTACTGGTAGCCGGAGGATATTTCCTCTTTGAGTTTTTCCTGTACGGACAAGGCGCAGCTGCCAGTATTCCTGCCAATCTTATTCAGGGAATAAGCGGACTTCTCATTTCTCAGCTGCTCTACCCTGTTCTTTGTGCAGTACCCGATGTAAAACGCATGCTTGCTGCAAACAGCGGAAGTAATCTTTAACGGTCTTTAATCATCTGATAATAGTGCAGTTCTTTATACCCCAAACGGTTATAAAGAGAAATTGCTCTTTCATTACTGTAAGTTGCCTCCAGACGAAAACGCTTTGCCTGTGGATATTCTTTTTCCACCCAGTCAAATACCTGTGTGCCATAGCCTTTTCCTCTGGAGCTGCTCTTAAAGAACAATTCATCCAGCCAGATGGTAATTCCTCCGGCTTCGTTACTCCATGTAATTGCAATCAGGAAATATCCCACTATGCCTGTTTCATCTTCCAGCATCAATGTACGGGAATATTCTTTACTTCTTAAACATTCCTGCAAAGTCGCCTCAAAATGTTCTTGGGGAATATCGTGGTCACATGCAGGACCTCCATAAAATTCCTTAGCCATCTGAAAAAATTCCGCTCTGTCACTTTCCTGAATATCTCTGATATTTAACACTTCTTTTTACCTTCCCTTTCTTTTATAAATGCAAAGACCTTGTGCATCATTTCGCAGTCTTCACCGTATGGACATTTTCCATAATCACAGTCAATTTGCTCCAGATTTAAAACTCCGTTTTCCTCTGTAAATTCTCCTATGGCAGTTCTTGCCATATCATAATTTTTACAATATCCGTTAAAAAACTCTTCGATTATCTCACTCATTTTTCTTCTCTTTCAATGTTTTTAAATCCACCTGTCTTCCGTCAGGATGGCCGCCTGTCATATTTTCTACCTTTTTATTATCCAGAAAAGAGGCTCGCATAATGGCATTATTTCCGAATTTTTTCCTGATTTTATCCACTGCCATATCCATTTTTTCCATCTTTTCATAGTTGGTATTCAAATCAAACAAGGACATCTGACGTCCCCGTTCTTCCTTAGAAACACGGCTGGTATGCACGCCTAAATGACGAATAGGCATACCGTCCCACAGCTCATCAAAGAGCACACAGACCGTATCATAAATTTCACCTGTGATGTTGGTAGGCGCTGCCATAACCCTCTGGTGAGAAACTGTTTTCATCTCAAAATCCCGAACAGAAACAGACACTACCTCTGCCTTTACATCATCTTTTCGAAGTCTTGCTGCCACTGTTTCACACAGAGAAAGAAGCACCATTTTGGCTGTTCCTTCGTCTGTCACGTCAAAAGCAATGGTGGTACTGTTCCCATATCCTTTGTTTCCCTGACTTTCGCTTTCCACCAGCGAAGTATCCCTTCCATTGGCAAAATTCCAGATACTCTCTCCCTGCTTTTTTAAATGACATTTTAAAATTTCTACATCTGTATTGGCAAGGTCTCCGATAGTATAAATCCCCAGCTTCTTTAAAACCTGCGTAGTAGCCCTCCCCACAAACAACAGGTCTGATACAGGCAGCGGCCACATTTTTGTTTTGATTTCTGTTGGAAATAAGGTATGCACCTTGTCCGGTTTCTCAAAATCCGATGCCATTTTTGCCAGATATTTGTTGCCGGAAATTCCAATATTTACCGTAAACCCCAGCTCTTTGCTAATTCTATTTTTTAGCTTATGAGCAAAAGCCACAGGATTTCCTATGAGCTTTTCCATTCCCGTCATATCCATAAATGCCTCGTCGATACTGTACTGTTCTACCGAAGGGCTGTATTCCCTTAAAATATTAAGAAATTTTTGGGAATACTGGCGATACATGCTATGATGAGCCGACACAACAATCAAAGACGGACACTTCTTTAACGCTTCTGTCAAGGGTTCTCCTGTCTTTACACCGCATGCCTTTGCAGACAGAGATTTTGCTAAAATAATGCCCCTTCTCTTTGTTTTATCTCCGCCTACCGCACAGGGAATTTCTCTTAAATCTACCGTTCCGCCCTGTTCTAAACGGTAAACTGCCTCCCACGATAAAAAAGCGCTGTTTACATCAATATGAAAAATCACCTTTTCGCAATCTGACATATTTTTGCCCCCATTTTCTCTGTTTATAACTCAATCTGAACTTCTACCGGACAATGGTCTGAGCCGAAAATATCTGTATGAATAGAAGCAGAAAGTAACTTTTCATCCAGTCTTTTTGAAGTACAAAAATAATCAATTCTCCACCCTGCATTTTTTTCTCTGGCTTTAAATCGGTAAGACCACCAAGAGTAAATCTCTGTTTTATCCGGATAAAAATAACGGAAAGTATCGGTAAAGCCGGCGTCCAAAAACGTAGTGAATTTTTCTCTTTCTTCATCGGTAAAGCCGGCATTATGACGGTTCGTCTTCGGATTTTTCAAATCGATTTCCTGATGTGCCACATTTAAATCACCACACATAATCACAGGTTTTTTCTCGTCTAACTGCTGCAAATACGCTCTGAAATCATCCTCCCATTGCATACGATAAGACAATCTCGCCAGCTCGCTTTGGGAGTTCGGCGTATAGACGGTAACCATATAAAAATTTTCATATTCTAAGGTAATCACACGACCTTCCTGATCATGTTCTTCTATACCAATGCCGTACTGTACGCTTAACGGCTCCTTCTTTGCAAAAATTGCTGTACCGGAATACCCTTTTTTCACAGCATAATTCCAATAACAGAAATATCCTTCCGGTTCAAAATCAATCTGCCCCTCCTGAAGCTTTGTTTCCTGTATACAGAAAAAGTCTGCATCTGTCTGTTCAAAAAATTCTGTAAATCCCTTTTTCACACACGCCCGCAGACCATTTACATTCCATGAAATAAATTTCATTTTCTTCTCCTTTTCTTGTCTATTTGCACATTTACTTTTTCATTATACACTATTTTTTCTCCTTTGCGAAGTGAAAAACTTTCCCAAAATCTCTTTACGAAAAGCAAATTTGGAGTATATAATAAGGAGAAAACTAAATTGGTAATTCCAAGAAAAGGAGAACAGCAATGGGTGGAATATTTGGAGTAACATCTAAGTCCAGTTGTACCCTGGACTTATTTTTCGGAACAGACTATCATTCTCATTTAGGTACCAAACGTGGAGGACTTGCAGTCCATGGAGAAAACGGCTTCAGCCGCTCAATCCATAACATCGAAAACACACCGTTCCGTACAAAATTTGACGGTGATTTAGATGAACTGGAAGGAACCTGTGGTATCGGCTGTATTTCAGACAACGAGCCTCAGCCGCTTTTGGTACAATCCCATTTAGGCAGCTTTGCAATTACAACAGTAGGTAAAATCAACAATACAGAGGAGCTTGTTGATATTTCTTACAAAAACGGCTGTACACATTTCTTAGAAATGAGCGGCGGATGTATCAACCCTACTGAAATCGTCGCATCTTTAATCAACCAGCAGGAGACCATCGTAGACGGTATTCGTTATGCGCAGGAGTTAATTGAAGGTTCTATGACACTTCTCATTTTAACACCGGAAGGCATTTATGCTGCCCGTGACCGCATGGGAAGAACGCCTCTTATTGTAGGGCATAAAGACGGCGCACATTGTGTTTCTTTTGAAAGCTTTGCTTACCTTAATCTGGGTTATGAAACCTTAAAAGAATTAGGTCCGGGCGAAATTGTTTATCTGACTCCGGAAAGCTGCGAAACCGTATCAGAGCCTTTGAACGAAATGAAAATTTGTTCTTTCCTGTGGGTATATTATGGATATCCTACCTCTACCTACGAAGGCATCAATGTAGAAAATATGCGCTACGAATGTGGTAAGAAGCTGGCACAGCGTGATGCGCAGCGAGATGATGTAAAACCTGATTTAGTAGCCGGCGTACCGGACTCCGGTATTGCTCATGCTATCGGTTATGCAAACGAGTCCGGCATTCCATTTGCCCGCCCATTTATTAAATATACTCCAACATGGCCTCGCTCCTTTATGCCTTCCCGTCAGGAACAGCGTAATCTTATTGCCAAAATGAAATTAATTCCTGTTGAGGCATTGATTAAAAATCAAAAGCTTTTGTTAATCGACGACTCTATTGTTCGAGGAACACAGCTTCGTGAAACAACAGAATTTTTATATAGCAGCGGTGCAAAAGAAGTACATATCCGTCCGGCATGTCCGCCTTTAATGTTCGGATGCCCTTATTTGAACTTCTCCCGTTCTAAATCTGAAATGGATTTAATTACGAGAAGAATTATCGCTGCAAGAGAAGGAGAAAACGTAAGCCGTGAGGTTTTAGAGTCTTATGCTAATCCTGACTCTCAAAATTACAAAGAAATGCTGGAAGAAATCGGAAAACAGTTGAACTTTACTACTCTGCATTTCCATCGTTTAGACGATTTATTATCTTCCATTCCTATCGAGCCGTGTAAAGTATGTACTTACTGCTTCAGCGGTAAAAAATAAGATTTTAGAAAAAAACAGGAGCTATTGTATTAAACAGCATTTAGAAATATGCGTCTAATACAATAGCTCCCTTTTTACGTTAGTAATTATTTTCCTGATAGAAACGCCCCAACAAAGTATCTGTTTTCACAATATTTACAAAAGCATGGGCATCTGCTTCCATAACTTTTCTGGTAAGCATCTTCGCTTCTACTGTGGACACAACAGAATAAATCATTTTTCGTTTCTCATTGGAATACATTCCCGTTGCTGAAAATTCAGTTGCACTGTGATTTGTAACCTCTGAAATAGCCTGATAAACAGCCTCGGCGTTTTCTGTAACTACAAATAACGTAACCTTTTTATAATTTTGATACAATAAATGTATCATCTGTGTCGAAGTATACTGGAAAATAATGGAGTAAAGGGCTTTATCCCATCCAAAAAGAAAGCCTGCAATAATCAGTACCACTGCATTTCCCAATAAAATATAATTCCACACATCTTTATTTTTCTTTTCCGCAAAGTAAATGGCAATAAAATCTGTTCCGCCTGTGGAAGTTCCTCCAATCAGTGAAATACTGATTGCCGCTCCGTTAATCAAGCCACCGAATATACTAATCAGCAAAATATCCTCTGTAATAGGCACTGCCGGAACAATATCCGTCAAAATACTGGTAGCAACAATCATACAGCTTGTAACAACTGTAAACTTCTTGCCTATTGCCTTAAAGCTGATAATTGCCGGAATGGCATTTAACGCTAAGCTGATAGGAGAAAACGGTACTGTAATATCGAAAAATCTGTCGCAAATGGTCTGAAATAACAGTGTGACACCGTTAAATCCTCCCGGATACAAGCCCCCTGCCCGCACAAAGGTCTTAATATTCACAGCCATAATCACCGCACCGATAAGACCGAACAGAATTCTTTTCGTCTCTTTTTTTGCATCTACCTTAGCACTCACTTTTTCACTCACTTTCCCTGCACCTTACAGCATTTTTGCACGGAGCTCTTCCGGTGTCTGAAGGCTTAAATAAACAGGCGCTACATCAAATACGGTTTTGCAGCCGCTCTGTCCTTCCTGACTCATGCGATAGGCAGCTCTTGCATAAGCTGTAATAACGGATGATGTAAATTCAGGATTGGAGTCCAGCTTCAGGCTGTATTCTATCACATGCTTATGTTCGTCTTCCCATCCTGTATTTCCACTGCGGATTACAAATCCTCCGTGAGGAAGTCCTGTGTGCTCTGCTTTCATTTCTTCTTCTGTAATGAAATGTACTGTTGTATCATATTCGTCAAAATAATTTGGCATTGTCTTAATTTCCTGCTCAATTTTTGCTTTATCTGCATTTTCATCAGCAACTACAAATACCTCTCTTGTATGCTTCTGACGTGTGGAAAGCTCTGGATTTTTTCCTTCTCTTACAGCGTCTAAAGCTTCTTTTACAGGAATTGTGTACTGTCTTGCATCCAGTACCCCATCTATTCTTCGAACTGCATCAGAATGTCCCTGACTGACACCCTTTCCCCAGAAAGTATAATCTTTTCCGCCCGGTAAAATTGCATTTGCATATAATCTGTTTAAAGAAAACATACCCGGATCCCAGCCTACGGAAATCATTGCAACCTTATTTCCCTTCTTAGCAGCTTCGTCTACTGCCTGAAAATGCTCCGGAATTCTTGCATGAGTATCAAAGCTGTCTACCACATTAAAATACTGTGCAAATTCAGGAGTCTGAACCGGTAAATCTGTGGCGCTTCCGCCGCAGAGAATTAAAACATCGATTTCATCCTTCATTTTTACGGCTTCATCTACATGATAAACCTTTGCTGTCTCTGTCAAAATCTGAACATCTGCAGGATTACGGCGTGTAAATACTGCTGTCAGCTCCATATCAGGGTTATGCTTCACAGCACACTCCACACCGCGACCTAAGTTACCATATCCCAAAATACCAATTTTAATACTCATATTTCACTCTCCTATCTGTTCTTTGACACATTATTTACTCTCAAAGTATATCAAAAACTTGGTCTTTGTCAATGGTTTTTATGCCGTGCATATCAACTTCCCCAAAAGAAAAAGACACCCGAAGGTGCCTCTTTTCCTCTTAGTGGTGGAACAGGCGAATACCTGTAAACGCCATCACCATATTATATTTATTACATGTTTCAATTACTGCATCATCACGTACAGAGCCGCCCGGCTGTGCGATATATGCCACACCGCTTTTATGTGCTCTTTCAATATTATCAGAAAACGGGAAGAATGCGTCAGAGCCAAGAATAACATCCTGCATTTTATCCAGCCATTCTCTCTTTTCCTCTCTTGTAAACACTTCCGGTTTTTCTGTAAAAGTATTTTCCCATGCGCCGTCAGCCAGAACATCCATATATTCTTCACCGATATATACGTCAATGGCATTATCTCTTTCTGCACGGCTGATGCTTTCTTTAAATGGCAGATTTAAAACCTTCGGGCACTGTCTTAACCACCAGTTGTCTGCCTTCTGACCTGCCAGACGTGTACAGTGTACACGGGACTGCTGTCCTGCTCCCACACCGATTGCCTGTCCGTCTTTTACAAAGCATACAGAGTTGGACTGTGTATATTTCAAAATAATCAGGGAAATTTTTAAGTCTCTTTTTGCTTCTTCTGTCAGCTCTTTATTTTCTGTAACTACATTAGAAATCAATGCGTCATCAATGCAAAGCTCCTGACGTCCCTGCTCAAAAGTAATACCAAACACTTCTTTATGCTCTAACTGAGCCGGTACATAGTTTTCATCAATAGCAATCACATTGTAATTTCCTTTTTTCTTCTGTCCCAGAATTTCCAGAGCTTCCTCTGTATAACCCGGTGCAATAACCCCGTCAGATACTTCTCTTTTAATCAATAATGCTGTGTCTTTATCACATACATCAGACAATGCAATAAAATCACCGAAGGAAGACATACGGTCAGCGCCTCTTGCTCTTGCATAAGCGCAGGCGATTGGTGAAAAATTCTTCCAATCCATATCATTTACCCAGTAAATTTTTGCCAGAGTTTCTGTAAGAGGAAGACCTACTGCTGCACCTGCCGGAGATACATGCTTAAAGGATGTTGCGGCCGGAAGACCTGTTGCTTTTTTCAAATCTCTTACTAACTGCCAGCCGTTAAACGCATCTAAGAAATTGATATATCCCGGTTTTCCGGATAATACCTGAATAGGAAGCTCACTGTCATTTGCCATATAAATTCTGGATGGTTTCTGGTTTGGATTACAACCGTATTTTAAAGCTAATTCTTTCATGATTTTCTCCCTTCTTACTTCTTATTTATTTTTATTCACAATTCTTGTTTCATATTTACCTGTTTCAATATCAATAAAACGAACAAATAAAGAGACTTTATTTTCTTCATTCAGACTTTCCCACAGGCTGTCTTTAAATTCATCAATGTCGTTTTGAATACTTACCAGCTTTGGTTCTCCTTCAAAGCTTGGAAGGGGATTTCCGTCGTGCATATAAGTATGAATAAAATGACCTTCTCCTGCTACCGGATTTTCATAGGCAAATGTATAACGGTTACATGCCTGTGGATTTCCGTTATTGCTTTTTAAAATAGACATTGCATAATTATATTTTCCGTTTTCAACGTGCATAATTCCTGAAATTCTAGGTGTATAGTTCGGTCCGTCCGGTTCAAATTCACGACTTCTTAAAGACTGCTCAAAAGTAAGCTGTTTATCCATACCTTCGTAAATCGTATCTGTTTGGTCTCCGTTTGTCACAATGGTTTTGTTTCCTAAAACACGTACAGGAGCGTAAATAATCAGACTTGGATCAACCAGCTTAGAAGGGTCAAATGCCTGTGTACGAATTCCTTCGCCATCTTCTACAAATACACGATTTCTGCTGTTTTCACTTCTTCCCATGATAAAGTAAGCAGCTACTGCTTTTTTTCCGTCCTCTGATTTTCCCAGAACAATTCCTCTGCCAGGATATGCGTTTTCTTTCAATTCTTTTGTTAATGATAACATTTCCATGAATTTTTCTCCTTTTTTTCAATGAACGATATACTCGGTAAACCAGAATAGGATTTTCTGATACACAAAAAAGCCCACTGCCCGAGCATATATGCCCAGACGGTCGGCTTCCTTGGCTTATACTCCCTGTGGTCATTTCCACTTCCGTCAGTCATATAAGCAATTACAACATACCATTAAAAAAATAGAATGTCAACCCTTTTTCTTTTAATAACAAATAACTTCGTATCCCTGTTCTGTCACCAGCACCATAATTTCCCACTGGGCAGATGGTTTACCGTCTTCTGTATAAATTGTCCATCCGTCTGTATCATCTACAAATATCTCATGACTTCCCATGTTAATCATTGGTTCAATAGTAAACATCATACCCGGAACTAACAGCATCCCCGTACCTGCTTTTCCAATATATCCTACCCACGGGTCTTCATGAAATTCCAGTCCAATTCCATGTCCGCCAATCTCTCTTACCACAGAATATCCGTTGGCATGGGCGTGCTCATAGACCGCCTGACTCATATCTCCCAAATATCCCCATGGTTTTACCTGTTCCAACCCCTTCTCCACGCACTGACGTGTGACTTCCACCAGCTTCTTCTTTTCCTCGCTAACATTTCCGATGCAAAACATACGGGATGAGTCAGAATAATATCCGTTTAAAATTGTAGATACATCTACATTGATAATATCTCCGTCTTTCAGCACAATATCCTCTGAGGGAATTCCGTGGCATACCTGTTCGTTGATAGATGTACACACGCTCTTTGGAAATCCATCATAGTTAAGAGGCGCTGCCACCGCTCCTGCTTTTGCCGTAATATCCGCTACCCAATTATCGATTTCCTGTGTGGTAACACCTTCTTTTATATGCTCTGACACATAGTCTAAAATTTCAATATTTACTTTTGCACTTTCTTTAATTCCTGCAATCTGTTCTGGTGTTTTGATAATATCATGAGATGGAATTAAAACACCTTTACTTTCATAAAATTTTAATTTCTCGTCAAAATTATAATGACATTTCTTATATTTTTTTCCGCTTCCGCACCAGCATGGTGCATTTCTTTCTAATAATTCCATTTTCTAATTCTCCCTTTGATATGCAATTCTAGGCGTTCCGTCTTCTACATAAATAATTCCGCATCGTTTAAAGCCATTCTTTTCAAATACCTTCTGCATCACATAATTATCATTATGCGTATCTCCTCTTACATTCCCACACTGCTTGAAACACCAGTCTAAACAAAAAGAGGACACTCCCTTTTGAATGCCTGAAGAAGCCATTCGGTGCATGGTTCCGTAAGGCTTTTCATTTAACCATTTTCCCTGAAAGATTTCTCTGTATGTAATATCCGGCTTTTTGGTAAACATAAAAGCACCTGCAATCTGTTCGTCAGAAACACATACATACAATTCTCCGTTTTTACAATCTTCTGTCACCAGTTCTTCCGAAGGATATCCGTTTACCCACTGTGTTGGGTTTCCGTGTTCTGCCATAAAACACCTTGCTGCTTCATATATTTTCATAATTTCAGAAATTTCTTCCAATAATGCCTGTCTTACTTCCATATTCTGCGACCTTTCTTTTGTTTTCTTTTAAATGTTATTGTATCATTATTTTTTCTTTTTTTCCACTTTTGGATTTTTCTTAAATTTTCTGATATTTTATAATATATATCATTTTAATACAGTCTTTTAAAATTATTTTTATTTATTTTTCGTTTTTTTGTTGACTTTTTAATATTTGTATGGTATAGTCTAATCATAAAATAAATCGAAAGAAAAAAAAGAAATCAGAAAGGACTGATACCACCAAAAACTTAAACCAAACCTTATAATTTATCGAAAGAGAGGTACGGACCACCAGAAACTTTTAAAACTTAACCCAAAAAGAAAAAATTTTCATTATTCAATTTTAATGTGAGGTATTTTCCAATGGACAACGAAATATGTTAAAAAGGCATCATTCTCAAAACCAATTAAGAATGATGCCTTTTCTTTCTTCTCTTTTAATTACTCTTTAAAAAAGTGCTCCCAATGCACCAAATGCGCCCATACTTACAGCAGCCATAATGATACCTGCCAACAAAACTCCCAGCATAACTGCGATTACGCTGGATTTAAAATCCATATCTAAAATACTGGCCGCCAGAGTTCCTGTCCATGCCCCTGTTCCCGGAAGAGGAATTCCTACAAATAAAAGCAGTGCAACAAACAAACCTTTTCCTGCTTTTTCCTGTAATTTCTTTCCACCACGCTCGCCCTTATCAAGACACCAGGAAAAGAATTTACCGATTACCGGTTTTGTACTTCCCCATACAAGAACTTTTCTTGCAAAGAAATAAATAATCGGTACCGGAAGCATATTTCCTAAAATTGCAACAATATAGTACTGAACAAACGGCAGCTGTAACCCTTCCGCAATGGGAATTGCACCTCTTAATTCAATTAACGGTACCATGGATACAAAAAACACAATCAGGTACTTCTCTAACATAAAATTCTCCTTTTTCTCTTTGTCAAATTTCAAACACTATCGAGGTTCAATATATCATTGTTTCTCTTATGGTGCAAGTATTTTTCACAAACGTTAGAAAAATTTTACATAGATTTTACTCAGTCCTCTCATCTCCCCAGAAAAACAGCGCTACCGTTCCCGGTCCGGTATGAGAACCAATCACCGTTCCAATGCTGTTAATCTGTACTTTTCCGTTGAGCTTTGGAAATTTCTCTTCTACCAAATCAGCCACTTTTCTGGCATCCTCTTCACACGCAGAGCAAGACATCATACACTTTCCGCTATACTGTGTCTGATTTTGTGCATGCTCTTCCATTCGCTTCACCATTTCACGAATAACCTGCTTTTTCCCTCTGTATTTATTTCTCGGAATTAATTTTCCTTCTGTATTTACATTCATAAGCGGGCAAATGTTCAGCGCCTGACCTACAAAACCGGACACCTTTGATATTCTGCCGCCTCTGATAAAGCTGGTTAAATCTGTGGAGAAAAACCAATGATGCAGGCGATTTCTGTTTTCTTCAATCCACTTTACATTCTCCTCTATGGAAAATCCTTTTTCCTGATTTTCCAGTGCAGCATCCACCAACATTCCATACCCTGAAGATGCCGATAAAGAGTCCACAATAAAAATTTTTCTCTCCGGATATTTTTCCTCTAGCTGGATTTTTGCCATATTGGCAGAGTTAATACTTCCTGAAATCCCACTGGATAAAGTCAGATGCAGAAGGTCTTTTCCTTCTTTCAAGACAGGCTCGAAAAGCTCCATATACTGCTGCGTATTTACCTGTGCGGTAGTCGGTTCAGAACCCGCAGATATCCTTTTATAAAACTCGTCAAATGCCATAGATTTTCCTAAATCATCCGGATACTCTACCCCATCCATCCGAAAATGAAAGCAGACAAAGGGCAGATTTTTTTCTTCAAAATACGCTGCCGGCATATCGGCAGTAGAACAACAAGTTATTTTATATTCGCTCAATGTCATTCCCTCCTCTTAAATAATACCCATTTTAACACTTCTTTTGGCAATTTCATAGTATTTAAAAAAATTTTTCTAAAAAGCAGGAAAGACAGAAGACTGACTATTCCTGAAAAATGTCTTTCTCCTGTCTCTCTATTTCTTTACTGAAAGGTTGCCTTGTCTTTGTAATTTAAGGCGATATAGCTCTTTCCTCTATTGATATTCAGCACATTTCCCGACTCATCATAGAAGGTCAGGTATGAGTCTTCCTTTCCTTCTTCTTTTGACCATGTTATAGGCTGCATACCGCCGTTTGAAATATAATATCCCTTAGCGTCTGCACCGCCATCCCAGTCTAAATTCTTATGTCCCATATCATCTCTTACAGAAATTTCTGTTTCCAAAACAAATACATTGGTAAATCCCAGCTGTTCCCCTGTTACTGCATCCATCTGTGGATTTCCGTTTATCTGTTTTAAATACTGCATTTTTTCTGCATCATAGGTAAATGCTGCACTTTGTGAGCCAAAATCAATTTGAACAGAAGTACAGTCCGAAGAAGCAGGTTTTATTTGTTCTTCCATGCCGTTAAAAGAAAATGCAGGTCCTTTTTTATCCTCTTTCAGGTCTGTGCGCAGCCCTTTTGACTCAATATAAGAAGGCAGCTGCGTACCGTCAAAATATCCTGTATGCTCCAGCGCATAGCCCTGATTTCTCTTATCCTGGTCTCTGCCGAAAAGCCCTCCTGTGTTGGTAATTCCTTCAATCTGATCCATATTTAAGGATTTCAGATAATCTGAAACCGTTTCATCAATTCCCCAATTTACATAAAAGGCATCAAATCCTTGTGAAATCGCCGGAAAATAATAACGACAGCTTCGGATTGGACAGATTTTCGGAACCTTTGTATAGTCTCCGTAGAGCGCCATAAATCTGGTTACATCCCCTTCTACCGGAATTTCAAAAATAATATCTGCCTGCCCAATTCCATATTGTGGCATGGCTTTTTCCACATTATTTACCATAACCGCCACAGGACGTTTTCCGATTGCCCCCTCTGACAAATCACCTAACCCCGTAAGCAGATTTTGGTTTGCCGGAATTTCCGGTTCTTCTACGACTTCACCTACTGTTTTTTCTGCTTCCGGTTCTTTCTCTTTTTCAATTTTCGGCTGCTCCGGTTTTTCTTCTTTTTTACCACAGCCTGTAAAAGCCCCCGCCATTACCATTACTGCGGCAATTAACATTACTCTTTTTAACCTCATATTTGTCACCATTCCTTCCACACATTTTCATGTGTCCCTTCACTATCTGGTCTGCAAAAAATAATTCTCCTTTACAGCAGCAGCATCTGCCGGATACTGGGCTAAATACTGCTGCATTTTCTCTTTTGCCGAAGCAAAGTCTCTGCTTCTTTCATATACAACAATTTCATTAAAAAGTAATGCCTGATTGACTTCTCTGTCTTTTACTTCCAATCCCTTTTGAATATATTCCAAAGCCTTTTCGTAGTCTTCCTGCTCCATCGAACAATACGCCAGCCCATTATATGCCTCTGCTTTTAATTCATCCTGCTTTAAGCACTTTTGATACATATCTTTGGCTTTTTCCGGCTCGTTTGCTTCCACATACACTTTTCCCAGATAAACGGCAGCAGGAGCATATTCTTTTTCCCATGCTGTTTTCAGCTCTTTTTCTGCCTTTTCAAATTCTGACAGATAATAATAGACTCTGCCTCTGTTATAAAAATCCTCCGGTGATTTGGCTTTCATCTCCAAAGCCAGCTCCAGATATTCCGCTCCGTCTGCATTTAAGTCACATTCCTGATAAATTCGATAAATATCCAGATAGTCCTCATATTCCTTAGAACCGGAAATCACTTTTGAGAAATCTTTTTCTGCTTTTTTATACTCGTCTAAATGAAGATATGCACTTCCTCGAAGAAAATACCCGTTTTTTTCTTTTTTTTCATCTAAAATTTCATCGCAGGTTTTAATACACGCCTGATATTCTTTTTGATGATACTGTGCATCTACAAGGTAAAGACTCAAGTCTGTTCTGAGGTTCTTTTCAGATTTTTCTGTAAAATCCAAAGCTGTTAAAAAAGCTTCTTCTGCTTTGTCAAAAGCTCCCTGTCCGCTCCATGAAATCCCTATACCTCTCCATGCTTTTGCGGCATCCTCTCCGTCACTTACTGCTTCCCGAAAATTTTCCAGAGCTTCTTTATAATTCTGCTTTTCCAGATTTTCCATACCTTTTTCATAATCTGTAAGTTCTTTTCCTTTGCATCCGCCTAACAGACACATGCTCAAGAAAACCGTCAGTACGACTCGTTTCTTCACCCTTTTAACCTCATTTCCTTATTCGGCAATCAGATTTTCTTCTTTCATGGCATCCACCACCTGCTGTGCATACTTTTCACATACCTCATCTGTGGGCGCTTCTACCATAACACGGATTAAAGGCTCTGTTCCACTTTCTCTTACCAGAATTCTTCCGTCTTCGCCTAATTCTGTTTCTGCCTTGTGAACAGCCTCTGTTACCTTCTGATTTTCTCTTGCCGTCTTTTTATCATATACTCTCACATTTTTAAGGACCTGGGGATAAATTTTCACTTCTCTTGTCAATGCGCTTAACGGAAGTTTTTTCTCAATAATTACTTCCATCAGCTTCAATGAAGTCAAAATTCCGTCACCTGTTGTGGCATGCTTAGAGAAAATAATATGTCCTGACTGCTCTCCTCCAATGGAATGTCCGTTTGCCATCATATTTTCACATACATATTTATCTCCCACTGCTGTTTTTTCGTAGGAAATTCCTTCTCTGTCACATGCCTTATAAAGTCCTAAATTCGACATTACTGTTGTAACAATGGTATTGTTATTTAATTTTCCACATTCTTTCATGTATTTTCCGCAAACATACATGATTAAATCGCCGTTGACTTCCTCTCCTTTGTCATCAACTGCAATACAACGGTCTGCATCACCGTCATAGGCAAAACCTACATCCAGCTGCTTTTCTTTTACAAATTTCTTTAATTCTTCAATATGGGTAGAACCACAGTTGGTATTAATATTCGTACCATCCGGCTCATTATGAATAACATAAGTTTTCGCACCCAGTGCATCAAAAACACTTTTCGCAATGGCAGATGCACTTCCGTTTGAGCAGTCCAGTCCCACTCTTACATTTTTAAATGCACGGGTAGGAATAGAAATCAGATATCCGATATAGCGGTTTCTTCCTGCTGAGAAATCTATTGTTCTTCCGATATCCTCTCTCTTTGCCAAAGGCAGCTCTTCCAGCTCGCCGTCAATATATTTCTCAATTTGCTCTTCTACGGCAGCTTCCATCTTCTGTCCGTTGCCGTTCATAATTTTAATTCCGTTGTCATAGAAAGGATTATGGCTGGCGGAAATCATAATACCGCAGTCAAAATTCTCTGTACGCACCACGTAAGACACGCTTGGTGTTGTTGTTACATGAAGAAGATACACATCTGCACCGGATGCTGTAAGACCTGCTACTAAGGAATATTCAAACATGTAGCTGCTTCTTCTGGTATCTTTTCCAATAACAATCTGTGCCTTATGCTCTTTTCCAAAGTACCAACCTAAAAAGCGTCCTACTTTAAAAGCATGCTCTACTGTTAAGTTTACATTTGCTTCTCCTCGAAACCCATCTGTCCCAAAATATTTACCCATAATCGCTCCTTTGCACAATCATTCTTATTTTTTGTATTTTTGTCATATACTAAAATACCACAAAATAAGAATTTTGTCACGCATTTTATGAAAAGAGCTGTTCTTTATAAATACCTTTTCTCACTAATTCTTTAAATGACTCCATAACTTTTTCCTTATCTTCCTGATAAGTTACGCCAAACCAAGTGTCATGTGTCTTTAATACGGCAACCTGTGCGGTTCCTTCTTTAATCATATTGTCTACTACTGTCGGAAGTAAATATTCTTTTTTCAGTTCCTCTGGCTTTGTTTCTGAAAGGAATTTTCTGAAACCGCTTTCCAGAACCTCCAGAAATTCCGGTGTCAGTCCCCACATATTCATGGAAACTAAGGTTTTCTCATCAAGAGCTGTCTTTTCTCCTGTTTCTTCCTCTACGGCAGCCGGTCCGTTTTCTGTTTTCTGAATATTATAAGTTTCTGTAATACCAATCAGGTTCTTCTGTTCATCCAGTGCGCAAATTCCTCTTGTAACACCGCCATTGTCGCTTAATGTATTTTCCAGAATAAAGCCTGCCATACAGATATCCATCTTATCTGTTTTTTCTCTGTCTTCTACAAGATATTCATGAATTTTGACGAAAGCTTCTTTTCCGTAATAATCATCTGCATTGATTACCACAAAAGGCTCGTTAATTACCTTTTTAGCTGCTAAAACAGCATGTCCCGTTCCCCAAGGTTTTGTACGTTCTTTTGGGCAGGTAAATCCTTCCGGTAAGTCCTGAATATCCTGATATACATATTCTACCTGTGTAATTTTCTCAATTCTGTTTCCGATAACCTGCTTAAACTCTTCTTCAATATCCTTGCGAATAATGAAAACAACCTTGTTAAAGCCTGCATCCAGCGCATCATGTATGGAATAATCCATAATAATTTCTCCGCTTGGTCCTACCTTTGCCAACTGTTTAATTCCTTTTCCAAAACGGCTGCCAATTCCTGCCGCCATAATTACAAGTGCTGTTTGTTTCATGTTCGTTCTCCTTTTCGTTTGAAATATAAATAATGATACTATATTACAGAACAAACCACAACCCCTTAGAAAAACAGAACAGCCCGAATTCCCCAATTCGGACTGTCCCTCTATAAAAACCTTCTCCAAAGCTTTTACTCTCTGTATTGTTATTTCTTTTTCATCTTTAATACCAAATGTCTTGGAAGACCATTTACCATAATCGGCTGATAGTCACCCTGAATTAATGGTTTTATGTAGTCGATAAAATCTTTTGTCACATAA
The DNA here is from genome assembly GCF_002222595.2 of Blautia hansenii DSM 20583. Classification (NCBI taxonomy): domain Bacteria; kingdom Bacillati; phylum Bacillota; class Clostridia; order Lachnospirales; family Lachnospiraceae; genus Blautia; species Blautia hansenii. Next base: position 1,001,906 of record NZ_CP022413.2, on the reverse strand, counting down.
TTTGCTTCTTTATTCATCCATTCTCTCGGAACCAGTTTTTCTTCATTGGCAATTCTGTGAACATCATAAATGCCGGTCGCACTCATGTACGGGTCATCGGAAACTCTGTCAATGACAATCATCTTTCCTGTATCCCCTTCATCCGCTGCTTTTACTGCCGCACCGCCTACCATAAAGGCTTCCTCAATATCTACACGGGACGCCATATGAGAAGCGCTTCTCTGAAGTGTGGAAAGCTCCACTGCCCTTGTTTTGCAGTTACATTCTGCCGCAAGGAAATTCGCAAGATAAGTCGCTGTTCCCTGAAGCTGCTTGTGTCCAAAGGCATCAACATAATCCCCTACATTACCCAATTCACATACATATCTGCCGTCCTGCAATTTAATTCCCTCTGAAACTGCAATTACGATAGAAGATTTTTTCTTTAATAATTCCTTTACCTTCTTTAAGAAGCGCTCCGTATCAAAAGGAACCTCCGGAAGGTAAATCAAATCCGGTCCGTCACAGTCTTCTGTTTTTGCAAGAGCTGTTGCTCCTGTAAGCCAGCCGGCATTTCTTCCCATGATTTCCATAATCGTAATGGTATTTTTCTTATAATTCAAGCCCTGTGCATCACGAATTACTTCTTTTGTGGAAGCTCCGATATATTTTGCAGCGCTTCCAAAGCCCGGCGTATGGTCTGTCAAAGCCAAATCATTGTCAATGGTCTTTGGTACGCCTAAAAATTTCTGACTCTGTCCTGTGATAATGGCATAATCTGATAATTTTTTAATGGTATCCATAGAGTCATTGCCACCGATATAAATAAAGGTGTCAATTTCCAGCTTATTTAAAATACCAAATAACTTTTCATAAATCGTCTTGTCTTCATGAATTTCCGGCAGTTTAAATCTACAAGAGCCTAAAAATGCAGACGGCGTTCTCTTTAAAAGCTCAATATCCAGCTCCGAATGAATTTGTGTGGATAAGTCCACATACTGCTCATCTAAAAGCCCCTGAACACCGTGTAACATACCGTACACCTTATCAAAGCCACGTTCAATGGCATTTTTATAAACCCCTGCAAGACTTGAATTGATTACTGCTGTCGGTCCGCCTGATTGTCCAACAATAATATTTCTCTTTTTCGCCATTTTGCCGTTCCCTCCTTACAAGTCACTCAATGTGAGTATTATTGTAACAAAAAGAAACGTTATTTTCAATAGTTTTATGGTTTTTCTGTATAGTTTTTTCTTCTTTTTTATATTTTTTTGTGCATTTTCAACATTTTCTTCTAAATTGCATCCTTATTTCCCTGTTCTTCTATTTTTTTAAACAGGTTTTGATAGTATTCCAACGAAAATTCTCTTGGATTTTTCTTATATACGGAATGTTTTTCCACCAAATCCGCAGGATAATCTTCCAGCTTATACACTGTTGCCTTCGGATTTTCTCTGTCATAATACATCAATAACGGAATATACTCATGATTTGGTATCCGAATTTCTCCACTTTCTAAATCTTTTTGAACAGTGATTTTTGCCATTCCACCTAAAAGGCATGGCAAATCATTCTGTGTAGATACAAAGTTTCCAAGAGAATAATATACCAACATTTTATGTCCGTCTTCGCCTGTTAAAGTTTCCATAGGGCGAATGACATGCGGATGAGAACCAATGACAATATCTACCCCTTCTTCCAAGAATATCTCAGTCCAGTTCCTTGTCTGCTCGTCTACTTCCTGCACATACTCATCTCCTACGTGCATCACTACCATGACAACATCCGCCAGTTCTTTTGCTTTTTGAATGTCCTTGCGTGCTTTTTCTTCATCGAATAAATCAGCCAGATATTCCTTCTCTTTCGGCAATTCCATTCCATTAAAACTGTATGTATAATTCACCATGGCAATCTTTAAGTTTTTACACTGAATTACAGAAATATTTTCTGCTTCCTCTGCACTTTTATGTATTCCCAGTATCTCGGTCTCCGGATGTGCCTGTTCCCACCAATCCAGTGTGTATTCAATGGATTTTGTGCCTTTATCCAATACATGATTGGTCGCATGGGCAATAACATCAAATCCTGTATTCACCAGTGCATCACCGATTTCCACAGGTGTCCCGAAAGTCGGATAACTGGAAATATCATTTCTGTCTTCTACGAAAATAGTTTCCTGTACCACCAAAGACAAATCCGCTTCCTCAATATCTTTCTTCACCGGTTCATAGATGTGGTCATAATTCCACACATCTCCTTCCCCTTTCCCTGATTTGTAAATAGGACTATGGGCAATGTTGTCTCCTACTGCAAGAAACTCCACAGTCAGATCTTCTTGCGCTTTCTTCTTTTCCAGTTTTTCCTGTCTGGCTTTTTCTTTCTTTTTTTCTGCCTCGGCTTTTTTGTGATTATGTACGCCTAGGGAAATGCCTGCTGTCAAAATCAAAAATACCAGTATTCCAATTCCCGTAAAAAGCCTGACCTTCTTTTTCAGCTCCTGCTCACGTTTTTCCCGCAGCGCCTCACGTTTTTTCTGCCGTTCTCTGTCTTTTTTTAATAGTTCTTCTTTTTCGTCCATAAGATTTTCCCCACATTCTTTATCCTCTTTTGCTTACCCAATATATAAATTCTTCTTCCGGTAATGGTTTTGAATAATAATACCCCTGCACCAAATCACAATTTATTTCTTTTAACTTTTCAATCTGGCTTCGATTTTCCACGCCTTCTGCCACAACGGTAATTTTCAGCTCATGCGCCAAAGAAATAAATACTTTTACAACCTTCCATGTTTTTTCATTACTGTTTAAGAAAAACAATCTGTCCAGCTTAATCGTATTTACATCAAATTCTTGAAATAGAATAATATCCCCAAATCGCCCCTGTCACCTGACCGTTTCTTGTTATGGGTACGGCTATCATCATCGTATCTGAAATATCTTGGACATTTGACACATAATTTTGATTATGATACATGCTGTTCAAAAATTCTGTATCTTGAATTTTTTCTGTTTTTCCCGTATCATCAAGACTTCTTCCCGTTAAATCTACCACACCGATTTTTTCAAAAGCCCCTTGTTCTTTTATTTCTTTTAAATGTTCTACAACCTCATCCTGCTGTTCTTCGTTATGGTCCAAAAAAATCTTCTAACTGGTTTCCATCTCTGATAACAGATTTTCGATTTCTGTCTGTATAAGCTTTGTAACATAGTTAGATGTAAACTTAATTTGTTCCATATCCTTTTCTAAAAACAATTTATAAATTCTGTTATAATTCGAATAAAAAATAACAAGTATTGCGACAACTGATATAGTTAAGCCTACCCCCAATGCTCTAAGGCTTTTCTTTTTATTTTCAAATTTTTTATACTTCTACATAAGCCCCACTCTAGCCTTTATATTCTTCTACCTTTGTGTCATAGTAAAAATATACCATATTCAACCTTTTTCGGCAAGAAATTTAAAACGTGCGCCCGCTGGACTCACCATAAAAAGCAGGAGTTGTCTTTCACAACAACTCCTGCTTCTTACAAGCTTTTCTTAGAATACAAATTTTTCTTCGAAATATGCTTTTAAATCTTCAATTTTTACTCTTTCCTGTTCCATTGTGTCACGGTCACGTACTGTAACAGCTCCGTCTGTTTCAGAGTCAAAATCGTAAGTTACACAGAATGGTGTACCGATTTCATCCTGACGGCGATAACGTTTACCAATGTTTCCTCTGTCGTCAAATTCACAATTATATTTCTTAGATAACTGCTCGAACACCTTTAACGCACCTTCGTTTAACTTCTTAGATAATGGAAGCACACCGATTTTTACAGGCGCTAATGCAGGATGGAAACGAAGCACGGTACGAACATCGTTCTTTTCTGCGTCTAACACTTCTTCGTCATAAGCGCTGCAAAGGAATGCAAGCACCATACGGTCAGCGCCCAGTGAAGGCTCGATAACATAAGGAATGTATTTCTGGTTTGTTTCATCATCAAAGTAAGTCATATCCTGTCCGGAAACATTCTGATGCTGTGTCAAATCATAATCTGTTCTGTCCGCAATACCCCAAAGCTCGCCCCAGCCAAATGGGAAAAGAAACTCTACGTCTGTGGTTGCTTTACTGTAAAAGCTTAATTCCTCTTTATCATGGTCACGGTAACGGATTTCTTCGTCTTTTAATCCCAGACTGTGCAGCCAGTCAAGACAGAACTGTTTCCAGTATGCAAACCATTCTAAGTCTGTATCCGGTTTACAGAAGAATTCCAGCTCCATCTGCTCGAATTCACGAGTACGGAATGTAAAGTTACCCGGTGTAATTTCGTTACGGAAGGATTTACCAATCTGCGCAATACCGAAAGGAAGCTTCTTTCTGGATGTTCTCTGCACATTTTTAAAGTTTACAAAGATACCCTGCGCTGTTTCCGGTCTTAAATATACTGTATTTTTTGCATCCTCTGTAACACCCTGGAAAGTTTTAAACATCAGGTTAAACTGACGAATATCTGTAAAGTTATGTTTTCCGCAGGTAGGACATGGAATTTGATGTTCTTCGATGAAATCCTTCATCTGTTCCTGTGACCACGCATCTACGCTTCCTTCAATGGCAATTCCCTTTTCCGCACAGTAATCTTCAATAATTTTATCTGCACGGAAACGTTCGTGACACTCTTTACAATCCATCAGAGGGTCAGAGAAGCCTCCCAGATGTCCTGAAGCAACCCATGTCTGCGGGTTCATTAAAATGGCACAGTCAACACCTACATTGTATGGGCTTTCCATTACGAATTTCTGCCACCATGCTCTTTTTACGTTGTTTTTTAATTCAACACCGAGATTTCCATAATCCCATGTGTTTGCCAGACCTCCGTAAATTTCAGAACCCGGATATACAAATCCTCTGGATTTTGCAAGTGCAACAATCTTTTCCATTGTCTTTTCCATTGTACAATCTCCTCTATTTTACATTTTTTCAAAATACTGTTATGGCATTTTTGTTTATGAAGCCTATTATACCTGTTAAGTAACAGGTTTTCAACCTCTAAAGAAGATATTTTATTCTTTACACCATCTTTCCGGACGCATCTACATAATAACCGCCAATCCACTGATTGCTTGCCATGGTTCCGTCTGCATTCAGATAATACCAATCATCTCCTACAAGCGCCCAGCCGGTACGCATTGCTCCCCATTGGTCCATATAGTACCAATGTCCGTCTACTACTACCCAGCCGGTGCACATTGCTCCCCATTGATCCATATAATACCAATGTCCGTCTGCCGCTACCCAGCCGGTGCACATTGCTCCGCTGCCATTCATGTAATACCATGTATCTCCTACAAGTACCCAGCCGATGCACATTGCTCCCCACTGGTCCATATAGTACCAATGTCCGTCTACTGCTACCCAGCCGGTGCACATTGCTCCCCATTGATCCATATAATACCAATGTCCGTCTGCCGCTACCCAGCCGGTGCACATTGCTCCCCATTGGTCCATATAATACCAATGTCCGTCTACCGCTGCCCAGCCGGTTACCATGATACCATTATCGTTCATATAGTACCAATGATTTCCTGTATATAACCATCCGGTTACTTTTTGTCCGTTTTCATAGTATTCCCAGCCGTTTTCGGTCTGAACCCAGCCTTCTTTTCCTACTTTTTCTAACTGTCCCTGTGCTGCTTCCAGCTCTGCTTTTGCATCATCTGCCTGCTGCTGTGTCATGGGTTTTCCTAAAAGAGCTTTTACTTTTTCATAAACCGCTTTAAAGGCTTCATAGCTTTCCGGTGTATAGCAGTTTTCTTCTGTCAGAATTTCTTCTGCTTTCTGAAGCGCTGCCTTTAATTCATCTAAGTTTAATTCTTTCAAGCCTGCCTGTGCTGCTTTTAAGTCCTCTACCGCTTTATCAAGCTGTTCCTGACTTTCCGGTTTATTTACAACTGCTTTTGCTGCCTCCAATGCTGTTTTTAACGCTTCTACCGTTGCACTGTCGTATTTATTTGGTTCAGCTTCTGCATTCTTTATAATTTCTTCTGTTGCCGCAATTTGTTGCTCTAAAGCTGTGGTATCAAGTTCAACATTTTCTTTTGTTCCGTATACTTCCAGCTCTGTAATAGAAACGCTGCTTCCTGCTGCATTGGTATTCAAACCGTCCTTCGGGAAGGACAGACGCACATATCTGGCATTTTTCACTTCCTCTAATTTGAAATCGTCTACAACATTAAGGTCATTTGAAGAATTTCTCTCAATGGTCTTCACAGTTTCCCATGTATTTTTATCTGCTGAAACTTCCACTGTATAATTTGTAGGCCATACTTTCTTGAAATAAGAAACTTTAATTTCATCTATGGTATTTTTGCCTGCACCTAAATCTACAATAATATACTGGTCTTTTGGTTCTCCGCCTAATCCCAGCTTACTGTTCAAAGGTCCGCTGCTCCATCTGGTATCTGCTTTTCCATCAACAGCGTATTCTCCCTCATAATCTGTTTTACTTCCGTCAAAGTCTGTTTCTACATCGGAAACTTCTACTTTCTGATTTAAGGCAAGATTGGTTCTTTCCGGATTTTCAGGCTCTGTTCCTCCCTCGCCTACAATTACATGAACCTGTGCTTCCAGAGCTTCCGGATTTACTAAGCTGTAATTGATTGGCAGTGCACCTTTTACTAAAATATCTGCCGGTTTTGATGTATCAATTTTTTCTGTATCCCATGTAGGAAGAACCTTTAATGGCTGTTCTTTTTCTTCTCCTGCTTTTATCGTTGTTTCTACCATTGCAGGTAATGCTACATTTTCTGCGTTTACTTCTGCATTTACATTCTCAAGCTCTGCTACGGAAGTATAGCTTACCGGTACATGGCGTCTTACACCATTTACGGTCAGTTCTTTTAATCCGATACAGTTACCTGCCGCATTGGCATTGATGCTTCTAAAGAGAATTCTCACATATCTGGTTGCTACCGGCTGTGTAAGTTCTTCTTTTACAGTATCTACCGGGTTTGTAGGTCCATTATTTTCTTTTTTAATGGTTTTAACAGTTACCCAGTTTTCCTTGTCATTGGCTACCTGTACATCATAATCGGTCGGATATACTTTGTTAAAGTAGCTCATTTTGATTTCGGAAATCATATTTGTATAAGTTCCCAAATCAACAATAATCCACTGTGGGCTCTTAGCTCCGCTGCCTTTTAACGCCGCACTGTCCCATTTTGTATTTTCATCACCGTCCACGGCGCTTTCCGGTTTTACGTTATTTGTTTCAATGCCGGATACTTCTACCGGCTGGTTTAATGCAAGGTTTACTGTTTCTTTTGAGTCTTCCACACCCGGGTCAACAGGAATGTTTTCAACTGCCTGTCCTACGTCGCCGGATGGATTTTCACCGTATTTGAGAATGATTTCATTTAATTTTACATCTTTTCCTTTTGGGAATTCAAATCTTATTGCATGAACATTTTCTTCCCAGCCTTTAAATTCCTGTGTGGTTTTTGTCAGCTTTCCTAAGTCTTTTTCTTTTCCGTCCGCTGTTTTCAAAATAACTTTTGCCTCACAGGAGCCTGCCTGCAATACAGTAAAGCTGTCCAGATTTACATTATCTGTAATTCTGTATTCCAGATAGCTCTTGTCATCTGTCTGGGAAATCTGGAATACGGTTGCCAGATTTTTATCTGTCAGAGCTTTCTTGTCTGCTTTTTCATCACTTGTCAGAGCAAAATCAGGAGAAATTGTTCCCGGTGCTTTCTGACCTTTATTTACTTCTACTTCAAAGATTTTCAGAGGATTATTATTATCCTTTGTTACCTGTAAACGAACATAACGTCCTTCTTTTCCTTTAGCATCTGCCTTGTACTCTCTGCGAGGAGGGTCTACTTTTCCGCTTTCACTGTTCCATGTGGCAACTTCTTCAAAATCTTTATTGTTTTTAGAAACAGATACCTTTGCGTCATAAATTTTCTGGTCTCCGTCTGCTGTATGGAAAGTAATATCATTGATTGCCTGTGTTCTGCCTAAATCAACGGTAATATAGTCTCCTTTTTTCTGCGCTCCTTTTGTCAAGGCAAAAGTCTCAGCATTGCCGTCAAGCATCATATCCCATGAACCGGACTGAAGTTCTTTGATATTTGTTCCTTTTACAGACATGGATACTGCTCTGTTTTCAATTACTGCCGCCAGCTTTTTCACCATAGCAGTTACCGGTTTCTCTCCTTTGTTTACCAGACGCAAATATCTTGCTTCTATATTTTTCTGTAAATCTCCTGGTTCTACTTCTTTCCAGTCATCCCCGTAAAGAGCATATTCTAATGTCAGACCGGATACATCAGAGCTTTCCAGAATAACCTTGGAAGTTTCAGCGATTTCTTTTGTTTTAATACCGATGTACTGGTCTTTTTCGAGAGTTACCTTTACATTGCGAACACCATACTCTTTTTCATCAATGGTTAACGGTGTTTTTGCATATTTACTTACGTTTGTATAAATTCGGTCAGCAGGTGTTTCTGCATTTCCTGTTGCCAGAAGCTCATCCACCACTGCTTTTACATCTTCCATACAGGCATTGACAAATGGTACAAGTCTGCGGCTTCCTGCTTTTACAGACTGTGTGCCGCCTGCCGGAAATTCGTAAGTACGTTTGTTGTAAACGTCCATTTCTGCTGATGCGTCAGAGAAATTCTGCCATACAATACCCATATCCGGTTCTGCTTTTGCCATTTCTTCCTGTGCCTGTAAAATGTATTGTCCTGCTTTTACGACATTTTCAAGAGCCTGTAGCCAGCCTTCACCGTTCTCACGGTTACCCGGATTGGTAAGCTCCTGTACTAAAGCTTTGTTTGTACACTCTTCTTTAAAAGTTTTAATTGCAGAAAGAATATGAGCGAATTCTGCTTTTAAATCTTTTACTTCCTGCATATCTGCCGTAAAAGTATTTCCTTCTACTGCTTTCTTGATTGCATCTAAGGTATCTGCAAGGTATAAGGACTCTTCAAAGCCTTCCGGCACACGTCCTGAACCCGGACAGTTGGATACGTTTCTTGCAATGGTCAGATATGCGTCATATACTTCCGGCTCTAAGTATTTAAAGCACTGCTCCCACACCTCTTCTGTGTGCTGTGAATAATCATTCACATTCCAGAAATAAGAAGCCAACTGGAATAATGCTACTTTATCTGCTTCTGCAAAATGGATTGGGTTGGATACTGCCCCTGCCAATCCTGTAATATTATCTCTGATATAATGAGCGCTGCTTCCTAAGAAAATACCGGATTTTGCATGCTCGTTACATGGATAATTTACCCAGAATACAGGAGAGTGTCCCGTTTTTTCTTTTGCATAATTAATGGACTCCTGTGTAAACGGAGAGTTTACATCCTGTCCTGTCCAGAAAATCAAAACATCTTTGTCAAACTGTTTCAGAGTTTCCAGTTCCTTCTGTCCGTTTGCTCCCTGTGACCATGCCACATTGTAGCCCTGCGGACAGTAAATAATCGGCTTACATCCTTTTGCTTTGATGTATTCCTTATTCAAGTCATTTACAAGACGAACTACCAGTTCCGGTGAGCCTGCTCCAAAGTCATCGTTCAAGAGACAGAAGCGGCGCACTCCGATATTATATAACTGGTCGAATTTCGCCATAAGCTTTTTCTTGCTTTCCTGATATTTATTTTCGTCATATTGTACAGATGCGTTAGGCTGTACACCTTTCAACATGTCTCCGATATGTACTGCCCATGAAAATTCCGTTTTATTCTTTTCCTGTAATTTCACCAACTCTTTAAACTGGTTTAACATATCATCCGGATAGAGCTCTGCCCATTTGGAAGTGTGATATGCGTCTGTTTTTGATGCGTATACGTACAAATTCATCTTCACATCTCTGGTAAACTCCATCAGGCTCTTTCTCTGCTCATGTGTCCAGCTTCCGTAAAAGCCTTCGATATAACCTCTGGCATCAATGGAAGCATAGTCCTGAATTTCTACCGGATAAAATTTTTCTCCGTTAAAGGAAGAAAACATCATTTTCAAAGTGGCAACTCCATAAAATGCTGCTTCTGTATCCTTTCCTAAAATGACAATATCCTCTCCGTCTGCGCTTAATGCGTAGCCGCCGCTTTGTTCAAAGAGATTTTCATCTAATTTCTTATCGGCAAAGTATTTATCAGCTTCGTCTCCGCTGCCCTTTACACCAATAATAATATCACTACCGTCTCCTGCCTTTTTCTCTTTCTTTGGCGTTCTGTCAAACTCCTCCAAGACTTCGTTCAAGTAGTCGTTTGTAGCCTTGTCTACCTTTTCGCCGCTTACCACACCCACGTTCTTATCCATGTCAAATTCTGTCTTTGAGGGATATTCAATCTTCTGGGGAACAGGATAAATCTGGTAAGCATCCCCTGTGGTTGTACCGTCTTCCGGTTTCCAGTCTGATACCCAAGGAGATTTTTCTTCTTTCTCCTCCTTCGGAGCAGCTGCTACCGGAGTCTGGAACAGCATAGTTCCTGCCAGCATGGTGCTGCAAACTTGTTTCCATCGTTTCATGTCGCATTCCTCCATCTTCTTATATAGTTTCCATATTTTACATATTAACTTACCATTCCCTTTTAAATCAATGAATTTTTCGTTATTTTATCTATCTTTTTCCGCAAACGTTTGGCATTTTATGCAATTTTCATACATTTCATCTATAATATTTATACATTTTCACTTTATTATAAGAAGAAAGAATTTTGCACAGTCAAAAGGCGCCGGCTGATTTTCAGCCAACGCCTTTCTATATCATCATCTGTAAAATCTCCAGACTTTTTAAGTTTTTATCAATTTGTTCTTTCATATAAGAACGCATTATTTTTCCCAACTCCTCCTGCACTTCTTTTGTCACAGTAAAGGAATAGAGTTTTTCTAATTTTGCCGCAAGAATAAACTGCATGGTATACAAAGCGGAGGGACTGATATACATTACTCCTTTTTTGCCGTTTCCGCAATTTTTACAGAAAACACCTGCTTCTCTTACAGAAAACCATTGCAGCTCCTCTGTTGTGCCACATTCCTCACAGGCAAACACATAAGGGGCTTCTCCGTTAATGGCAACTGTTTTTAACTCAAAAATGTAACGGATAAGCATTGGCTCTATTCGCTGTGCTATCAACGCTTTTAAGGTAATATACAGTAAATTTAACACTTCTTTTTCGTCAATATTTTCTCTGGCATAAAAATCTGCCAGTTCCAGAAAATAAAAACCATAATAAACCTCCGGCTGAATTCCTGCCAGCTCTGAGAAATAATTTTTCACAGAAGCAGAACGCAGCTGATAGGCTGTGCGCCCTTCATATATCAGGAAAGAACCGAACACAAAGGGATTTGATACAGCCATCATGGTGCTGTTCTGTCTTCTTGCACCTTTTGCAAAAACGGTTATCTTCCCTTTTTCCCGTGTTAAAATCACAAGACGTTTATCATATTCTCCCACGGGCATGGCAGATAAAACCATACCCGTTACGGTAATGAAATCATTCATTAAATTTCCTTCTTATCATATCCAAAGTTTTTAATGAGAAAATCACTGTCACGCCAATCTTTTTTCACCTTTACCCACAGCTTCAGATTTACCGGTTTTTCTAAGAAATGCTCGATTTCATATCTGGCTGCGCTGCCGATTTTTTTCAGCATTGCACCTTGTTTTCCGATAATAATTCCCTTGTGGGAGTCTCTTTCGCAGATAATGGTAGCGTCAATATCCACCAAATCTTTATCTGTACGTTCCTTCATCTGGTCAATGGTAACGGCTATGCCGTGAGGAATTTCTTCATCTAAGGTTCGAAGCGCCTTTTCTCGTATCATCTCTGCCACAATTTGTCTCTGAGGCTGGTCTGTAATGGTATCTTCATCATAAAACATCGGTCCGTAAGGCAGGTATTTAAAGATGCAATCCAATACCGTATCCAAATTTTGTGCCCGAAGTGCGGACGCCGGTACGATATCAGAAAAATTATACAGCTTTCGATATCCGTCAATAAATCCCGCAATCTCACTTTTCTTTACCGTATCTACTTTGTTAATTACTAAAATCACCGGAAGCTTGCAGTTTTTCAACTGTTCTGCTATATGTCGTTCTCCTGCTCCGATATAAGAAGTTGGTTCTACCAGCCACAAAATCACATCTGCATCTTTAAAGGTTCTCTGGGCTACATTTACCATGTATTCTCCCAGTTTATTCTTTGCCTTGTGAATACCGGGAGTATCTAAAAAGACAATCTGTCCCTTTTCTCCTGTATACACAGTTTGTATCTTGTTTCTTGTTGTCTGTGGTTTTCTGGAAGTAATGGCAATCTTCTGCCCGATTAAGTGGTTCATCAACGTAGATTTCCCCACATTCGGTCTTCCGATAATTGCCACAAATCCTGATTTAAAATCTGCCCTCATAAATTCTCCTTTTACAGTAAATGTTTCGTAACCTCAAATACCTTTTTCTCTTGTTCTATCTTTTCTTCGCTGCCCACTACACAAATACGGTTCTGTTCCATCATGGCGTCTACAATTCCTGCCAGCTTTCGAATATCTTTTGGCTGTGCATCTAAGATTTCTTGACGCTCTCTTTGCATATCTTCTTCTGTTACTTTAGAAAACCAAGCATTTAAAGACATGTTTCCCTTTGTAGACGGAGTCATAGGAACATCCAGTTCACTAATGGTTCCGATGATGTATTTTGTCATTTCTCTTTCATCTGCGTCAAAAGAACGGATAAAATCGCCTGTTTTTCTGAATACCTCCAAAGTTTTTTCCAGATTTGGATCTCGATAAGAAACTAAAAATCCATCACCGTTTCTTCTGAAAGAGCTCATACAACCATAAGCTCCGCCTTTTACACGAATATTCATCCACAGATATTCGTAGCTTAGCATCACTTTTAAAATCCGCAAAGCTCCTGTATATTCAAAGCCTGCCTCTTTAAAGTTGCCTGCTGCTGCTACATGCTGTACCTGTCCCGCTGTCTTAAAGCCTTCATTTTTCACAACACAGGAAGAATAGGAAGCTGTCTCTTTCTTTTCACCTGTATAAAGAATTTCTTTAAATTCTTTGATTTCCTTTTCCAGACCTTCATAGCCTTTTTCTTCAGAAGTATAGCTTACCATAAGGTTTTCCGCACGGAAAACACAGCCCATCAGCTCTTTTAATTTTGCAATAACATCTGCTTTTCTCTGTTCAAAATTTTCTTCAATATCATTTATCAGCTGATAGAAATCAACACCACTGATTTTCTCCTGAAAACAAGAGCCTGCTGAGAAGTAAGACAGCGCACGCATAGCCGCTGTGGTATGTCCGGAGGAGACCAGACTCATCTGTAATCTTGACTTCATTTTCGCAATAATTTCATATAGGCGTTTTTCATCCTCTAATTTTGATGTTTTTAAAATTTCTTTTATCATTTCAAAAACAAAAGGAATATCCTTGTAAAGTGCTTTTGCCTTTATTCCCGCCATTGGTGTGAATTTCTGATTGTCTTTGGAGTCTGTAAACACACTAATTCCAAACAGAATACCACCGCTTCTTGCATTGATTTCATTGAACAAAGTTCCGTAATCGTAATGCTCTGTATCTACATATCCCAAAACAGATTTTAAAATTCCCATATAAGGAACTAATTCTTCCGGAACATATTTCATATCAAAAAGCAGTTCCAAATATCCAATTCCATTGGTGTCAATTTCGTGGTGAAGCACCAAGGTATCATCCACATGTTTTTCTGTATTGTAGATTTTGGCGCTTTCTCTGCTGATATCCTCTCTTTTTAAAAGAGGAATGGTTTTCAAGGCTTCCTCTGTTTCTTCTGCATCCTGATACTCTTTTAAGTGTTTTGTATCAGCCACCAGTTTTTCCAGCTTCTCCTGACTTAAGGATGCTTTATACTCTGCCAGCTTATCTGCCAAAGCTTTTTCCTTTTCCGCTGCCAGCCCTCTCTTTGGATTTACTACCACAACAGACGCATGGGTATTGGAAAGTAGATATTTTTCAATAAGTTCTTCAAAATATCCTGTATCTGCTTTTTTCTTCAAGGCTTCAAAAATATCCAGACATTTTAAACGCTCAAATGGTTTTGCATCATCATACAGCCATGTATCAAATACATCAATGCTGTACATCAAGCCTTTCGGGAAAGAAGAATAATCTGCCTCACGGAAACGGAATTCAATATAGTTAATTCCCGCTTCAATGGCTTTTTTATCTACTCCGTTTTTCACAATGTCTTCTAATGTGCTGCGGATAAGAGAAAGAAATCTGTCCTTATCTGCCGGATTTGCATTTTTCGCAATGACCGAGAAAAACGGCTGATAAATTCCGTCCTCATAAGAGCCCATAATGTCCTTACCAATTCCCTCTTCCAAAAGGATTTTCTTTAAAGGTGCTCCCGGAGCGCTTAAAAGAGTATAATCCAAAACTTCAAAAGCAACGCTTCTTTCCACATCAAGGCTGTCGCCAACAACAATGTTGTAAGATAAGTAGGAATTATTTTCTTCCGGTTCGCTTTCTGTTACAGAATACTCCATCTCTACATTTCTGATTTCTGAAAAGGCTTCCTGATACCCTATTTGAGAAGCAACGGGAATTTCATCATATTTACTCAAATATTCCTCATCCATCCAGTTCAAGCGTTCTTCCATATCCATATTTCCATACAGATAAATATAACTGTTTGCCGGATGATAATAGCGGCTGTGGAAGGATAAAAACTCAGAATATTTTAAATCAGGAATACACTGAGGATCTCCTCCTGACTCCACACCGTAAGGCGTATCAGGAAACAGAGAATTAAAAATTTCTCTCTCCAATACATCCTCCGGTGAAGAAAACGCCCCCTTCATCTCGTTGTAAACTACACCATTTAAAGTAAGAGGCGCATCTGCATTTTCCAACTCATAATGCCAACCCTCCTGACGGAAAATTTCTTCCTTTTCGTAAATATTCGGAAAAAATACAGCATCCAGATAAACGTGCATCAGGTTTTTAAAATCCTGCTCATTGCAGCTCGCCACCGGATACATGGTCTTGTCCGGATAAGTCATGGCATTTAAAAAGGTATTTAAAGAACCTTTCACCAGCTCCACAAAAGGATCTTTCAGCGGAAAGTTCTTCGAACCGCACAATACACTGTGCTCTAAAATATGCGCCACTCCTGTGCTGTCTGCGGGAGGAGTACGAAAGGCAATATTAAATACCTTATTTTCGTCCTCGTTTTTCAGCACCATTACTCTTGCACCGCTTTTTTTATGCTTTAACAAATAACCTTCAGAATGAATATCCGAAATTTCTTCTTTTAAAATCAGTTCATAAGCCGGTATTCTATCCATATTCATGGCATTTCCTCCAAACTACTTTTTTCTAAAATAACAGTATAGCACAAATCCCCCTAGGAAAATAGGGGGATTGCTTTTATTTCAAACTTTCTTATTCCCAGTTTTTCTCCGCTTCCAGATAATACTGTAAAAGCTTCGGACTTGATAAAGAATTTACCTCCAGCTCCTTTTTCGAACGTTCATCTTCTCCAAAAAGAAAAATCCCCTGCAAATTATCCTGTGTCAGAAATTTTCCTTCCTGTTGCAAGGTCAAGTTCTCAATCTGAATTTCTGTCTTAGATGCCAACTGAAATCCCCAGTCTCCAAAAGACGGAACCTGCACATGGTAGGGATATACAAAGGGCATTTCCTGCTTCACTGTTTCATGAATACACCAAAAGGCATCACCGGCATAATAAGGGCTGGTAGACTGAACAGCCATAACTCCCTCATCAGAAAGATTACGGCTGCACAGGCGATAAAATAAATCCGTATATAATTTGTTTACTGTTTCACTGTTGGGATCCGGCATATCCACCAAAATCACATCATAGAGAGCTTTTCCTGCATTGTTTTCCAAAAACTCATAAGCATCTTCGTTATAAATCTTTAATTTTGCTCTGTCCAAAGAGCCCTCATTTAACTTTTTAATATCTTTATGGCTTCTGCAAAGCTCCGTTACTCCGGCATCTAAATCCACTAAATCAATTTGCTGTACTTCTTTGTATTTCAACACTTCCCGCACGGCAAGTCCGTCTCCACCTCCTAAAATCAGCACCTTTTCCCGTTTCTTTGCCGCCGACATAGGCACATGAACCAAAACTTCATGATAACGATACTCATCCATAGAAGAAAACTGAATATTTCCATTAATATAAAGGCGTACATCATCTTTATGTTTGGTAAGTACCAACTTCTGATAAGGTGTCTGCTCCGAATAAATAACCTTATCACGATATAACCCCTGTTCAATACCGGATGCCAGATTTTCCGAAAATAACATTCCCAGTATCATTCCTGCACCGGAAATATAAATGATGATCTTCCACAGAGCTGTTCTCCCTATGTATCTTCGGTAAGAATACAAAATAAACAGAGAAATCCCCAAATTCATTGCTCCTACTAAAAATGCCGTAGAAAAATATCCCAGCTGAGGAAGCAAAAGCAGGGGAAATGCAATAGAGCCAGCCAATCCACCGATATAGTCAAAGCTGAAAATACTGGACAGAGTAATACGCAGATTTCCTGCATTTTCCTCAATAATTCTGGTTAAGAGAGGGATTTCAAGCCCTACCAAAGTGCCGATCAAAACAATTTCACTGTACATAACAAGGGAATAGCTTTCTAAATAAACATTGGCAAGAAACAGCAAAATAGAGCTGGTTCCTCCCAGTATTCCCACGCTGATTTCCACGAAAATAAACCAGTCAAATAACTGTGTCTTTATAAATTTTGATAAATAAGAGCCCAGTCCCATGGCGCACATATAAAGCCCTATGGTAATGGAAAACTGCAAAATACTGTCTCCCAAAAGATACGAGCTTACAGAACTGATTAAAAGCTCATATACCATGGAACAGCCGGAAATCACAAAAGTTGTAAACATTAAACGTCTGTATGAAAATTTCTTTTCCTGCATTACATAATTACTCCACTGATTACGATTGCCAATCCTACAAAGATACCTGCTGTCATAATGCCTGCCGCCGGATTTCCATCACCGATTTCTTTATTCAAATCGTATTTTCGATTTAAAAGCAGGGTAATGAAATATCCGATAATACAGAAAATCAACCCGATTGCATAATAATACACCGTAGATGCCACACCTTCTAAAATACTTTCCTCTACGGCTGCTGCCTGTGGTGACATAATAGCTGCTTTAATAATAATTCCAATAGCAACAGAAATTCCTGCTGTGACACAGCCCACTGCCACATTTCCTTTTTTAATTTCTGTTGGAAAATGACAGGGAATTACCCAATCCACCACCATATTTCCCAAAAGCATTAAGCCTGTTCCCAGTACGCAATAAATAACAATCAATAATAATTCTTCCATCATATTCTAGCCCTCCGTCTTTTCTCTTTATTTTCCAAAACCAATTCCGCCTCCGGAAGAAGTTCGTGTACCTGTGCTTCCCTGACGCACTGTGTTGGAATAACTCCGATAGGTATCGGAATAATTATATTCCGGCGCTGTTCCGTCATAATTCTGATAGCCGCTTGCTCGATTATTATATCTGGAAGCGTCTCTTGAATATCCTCTGAAATAGTAGAAACTATGATAATGCCTTGATGTTGTGGTTCTGGCATGATAAGGATCATTGGTGCTTTGATATACATAAGCTCTGCTGCTTGCCTGCACCATAGTCTTCCCTTCTTCACTCTCATACACCAGACAATACTCATGCTCTGTCAAAATCGCCACGCTTTCGTCTTCGGTATTTTCCTGCACATCCTCCGTTTTCCCATCAATCGCCGTAATAATCTCCTTTGCAGCCGTTTCTATGGAATAATCTGTGCTGTACACATCTGCTTTCTCCTCCTCGTTTAAATCTGATGTAATGGAGGTTTCATAAGAATAAAACGGGGAGTCTTCCAAATAATTTCGGATTTCCTTTTTCGATGCGCTTTTCGTTATTGCCCATATTCCCCACGCCAGCACTGCTATTACAACTACTGCAATGATTTTCTTATTCCTTCCTTTTCTCTTTTGCATGGTTTGCGGCTGTCTTGGCTGACAGTTATTATAATCCACACGAAACTGAGGATTTTCTATCTGCTGCAAATCACCGAAAACTTCAATCTCATCTTTATCCAGATAATAACCCTTTGCGTACTCCGTTTCACCGTCCCAGTGTTCCACAGACATCAGGTATTCCCCTGTATTATCTTCATATTCTGTATAAGAAGCTTTCTCACCCTGTTCTGCATCCACATTGCCGAACCAGTCCAGCACTTCTTCTACACCGGAGTCTGCATTTTTCCAACCCTTTGCATCTAGCTCTTCCTCTGAAAATCCCTTACTGTCGCATGAGGTATAAATTGCATATTCATCATAGATTTCATCTACGCTTAACCAGCGTTCTTTTCCGTTTTGAAGATTTTGCACATAATATTCTGTCCAACGAGCTCCGTCACTGCGGTTTACCAGTTCAATGCCACCTAAAACCTGATAAAGCTCTCCTTCGATTTTAATACGGTCGCCTTTTCTGAATTTCAACGCTTCTTCCATCTTATTCCCCCTCTCATTTTACATAAATTTACTGTATTTTTATAGGTTTCAGTATACAGGAAAATGAAGGATATAGCTAGAAATATTTTCCAAAAAAATATGTATTTCATGTTGATTTTTCGGGGGGGGGAGGTATGATATAGTCAACGTATTGGCAATAAACAGTACCGTTTAGCAACAGAAAAAAGAAAGGAGAAACAGCCAATGAAAAAGAAATTTTTATGTCTATTGTCAGTGTTCACATTAGGTTTTTCCATGACTCCCAATGTTTATGCTGCAACTGTGGATACTGCACAGGAGGAAAGAGAGGTCTCCACACCATCCAGAATTGAGGCAAAATTTACTACCTTAAACAACAGATTACCTGTGGGAATTTCTCAGGACAAATTAAAAAACCTGTTAAGTATTAAATTTTATGATGAAAAAGGAAATTCTCTGGACATGGGAGAAGTACAATATGAAATCTCTCCATTTGATACCAGCAAAAAAGGAGAACAAAAGGTAACTGTATCAAGCTGTGGACTTACAACAGAATTTACAGTAAATCTCCTACCTTCTAAAGTAGTTATACTTCCAACCTTCCCTGCGCAGGGCGCTCCGGAAGACGTATTTGTTATACCTGTAAACGGACACACAGCTTGGCCGTTAAAAGAATTATTAGTAAATGCAGATAATCCATCTGAGATAATATTCGGACTGGGCGCCGGACTGGTTTCACTTTTAGAGTTTTTCCCAAATCTTGATGTATCAACAGCAGGATTTCATGAATATACTGCTCCTTACTATATTGAATACTTAGGATTAGAGACCACCGTCAATGCCAAAATATGTATCGGTGATTTATCCCAATTAGAAAAAGGTGAATGGGTTTACACAAACGGTAAATGGTGGTACAAGCATGGTGACGGCTCTTACACTACAAACGGTTGGGAATACATTGACGGGTACTGGTATTTCTTTGATGACTACGGTTATATGAAAACAGGTTGGACTTGGGTGAATGGTTCTTGCTATTATTTATACAGCGACGGACACATGGCTTCCAATGAAACCATTGACGGCTACTATGTAAATTCCTCCGGCGTTTGGATACCAAACGAATGGGTTTACACAAGCGGTAAATGGTGGTACAAGCACGGTGACGGCTCTTACACTACAAACGGTTGGGAATACATTGACGGGTACTGGTATTTCTTTGATGACTACGGTTATATGAAAACTGGTTGGACTTGGGTGAATGGTTCTTGCTATTATTTATACAGCGACGGACACATGGCTTCCAATGAAACCATTGACGGCTACTATGTAAATTCCTCCGGCGTTTGGATACCAAACGAATGGGTTTACACAAGCGGTAAATGGTGGTACAAGCACGGCGACGGTTCTTATACCACAAATGGATGGGAATACATTGACGGTTACTGGTATTTCTTTGATGCCAGCGGTTATATGAAAACTGGTTGGACTTGGGTAAACGGCTCTTGCTATTATTTATACAGCGACGGGCACATGGCTTCCAATGAAACCATTGATGGTTACTATGTAAATTCCTCCGGTGTTTGGATACCTTAAAGAGAATGGAACAATTTCCCATAATGACATTGACTGGGATTTGTAAAACATAAAAGTCACAAAAAAGAGCTGTCACATGAAATATCTTTCAGAAATATTCTGAATTTGTTTCTAATGCGACAGCTCTTTTTGTTTACAATTTAGAATACCCATATCCGTTTACAATGGCGTCAATTTTTTCCTGTTTTTTGCACATCGGACAATTCTGTGCATGATAGGACTCGTAATTGGGAATATCCTGTTTGTGGAAAACTGCGTTAATCTCAATGCCTGCCACTTTATTCACTGCACTGAAAATAGCCGATACTCCTTGAATTTTTCCGCCGTAATACAACACGCTTTCCATGCACTGATGGAGGGTTACTCCTGTGGTAATTGAGCCCATCAAAATAACTACATTTCTATTTCTTATCATGTGCTGAATATTGTCTCGAAACAGGATTTGTCCGTTCTGGTGAAACTCAGGCGTTACAATATAAATAGTTTTATGTGCATTCATAGAAAGCACCCCTGCCTGTGCCAGCTCCTCTGCCAAAAATGCCCCTACAACTTCAAGCCCGTCCAAACAGATAATAGAGTCTACCGGTGTTGTAGCTTCATATCTCTGTGCCAGCACCGCTGCAATTCTGCCGGCTTCCGCACATCTTGTCTTCATGGTCGTCATATCCATATAATGTGTAATATGAGACTGAGAAGTCACAAAATGTCCGGGAATGACTTTAAGCTGAATTTTTTCATCGTTCTTTGCGTACACCTTAAACATCCTTTTTTCCATAAACGTTCCCTCCTTATCGAAGTTTTCTGATAATTATATTTTATCAGCTTTTTAAGAAGAAATAAAGGATATTTTTCTATATATTTTCTATTCTTCTCTTTCATTTAACATTTTTATAACTGACAATATCAATAAAAACATTACGCCTATTAACGGCAGTGCAGCAATTATCGAAACCGACTGAATAGCCTGAAGCCCTCCGATAATCATTAATCCAGCCGAAAGCGCACAAAAAATCAACGCCCAGCAGATACGGTTCCATCTTGCCGGTTCTTCTTTTCTCCCAATAGACTTTGTAGTGGTTTCCGCTAAAACATAGGCACAGGAGTCGATTGTCGTCGCAAGATAAATAAAACATAGCACACAGACTGCTATCATAATGAGTTTTGGCAAAGGAAGTGTCTGTAAAATTGCTGCTACCGCTGCACTTTGCCCTTGACTTTCCAAAATTCCTGCCACATCTAAAATCCCCATTTTCTGAAGATACAGAGAATAACCGCCAAAAATCATAAAGCTTGTGCAGCATCTTTTTCACTGATTTCCGTTACTCCTAAAGGCTGTTTTTCTCGAAAACAATCCAATACTTCTAAAGCCTTTTGTAAGCTTTTTACTTTCACTTCTGCTTCTTTCATAGCAACCTCTCTTTAATAATTTTTATATTTCTATCCAATATCTTCTTGTCAGTCTCTTTTTTCCATCTACCACATTTTCTATTTTGTCCTGCAACACCCCGCCATTTTTCTCAATCACAGCAATAGAACCATAATTGTCGTCTTTACAGGTAAGCAGGATTTTTTTCAAGGGCAAATTCTCCCGAATATAAAAAATTGCCTGCCGAAGCATTTCCGTTCCAATCCCCTGCCCCCATTTATCATACCGCACACCATACCCCACATGTCCGCCCAGTTTTTCTAAATTTTCTGTAAGCTCATGGCGTATACTGATTTCTCCCAAAAATTCCTGTTCGTCTACAAACCAAAGACAGGTAGCAGGAACCCAGCCTTTTGGAAGATTTTCTCCTTTTTCCATATCGTCTGTGTATTTTACAATCTTTTCAAAGGGCATATCAAAAAATTCATATAACCTGATATTATTTTCTTTATATCCTTCTACTTCTCTGTAATAGCTGTCTGCATATTTTTTATCCGGCTTAATAAGTTTCATAATGCACCTTCTCCTTTTCCAGCTCCTCCAAAGTATGTGCCTTGGGATGTTCTTTCAAAATTCCTACGGAGAGAATAGCTTCCAGAACATATTTCTCAGGTACATTTAATAACTTACGGCAATATACCTCTGTACTTTCTCCGTTTTCGGCTTCTCGCAGTCTTCCCTGTATCCAGCAGCTTCCAAGACCGAGGCTGTCTGCCATTAAGTGCATATTGCTCATAACAATGGAGCAGTCCTCCACCCACACATCTGTTTTTTCCGGATTTGCAAATATCAAAATTGCACAGCCTGCATTTTCAAGCATTTTTGCTGCTCCGACTCTGCAATGAGATAATTTTTCAAGCGTTTCTTTCTCTTGTACTACCACAAATTCCCATGGCTTTCTGCTTCTGCCTGATGCCGATAAAAGTCCTGCCTGTAAAATTTTATCCAGCTTTTCTTTTGCGATTTTCTCTCCTGTATAACTTCTTACGCTTCTTCTGTTTTGCATTGTCTCTAATAAATCC
This sequence comes from Blautia hansenii DSM 20583, assembly GCF_002222595.2. Classification (NCBI taxonomy): domain Bacteria; kingdom Bacillati; phylum Bacillota; class Clostridia; order Lachnospirales; family Lachnospiraceae; genus Blautia; species Blautia hansenii. The sequence goes on along the minus strand of NZ_CP022413.2, from coordinate 979,358 downwards.
ATAAACAAATCCCCTTCTTTCCTATCAATCTCTGCTTTTTACAATATTTTACCGCATTACACCTTATATAACAAGAAAACTTTTATAAAAACCTGTTATTTTCTGCAAATTTTAGTTTCCTTTCCTCCCATTTATGGTATAATTTATATACAAATATAAGATGAAAGGAGTTGTTTTTATGAAAGCGAAAAAAATAGCAGCAATCAGCTCTGCAATTATCTTTGGTACGTCAACTGCACTTGCAGGAATGCCTACCACCACATTAGCACAAGAGCAAACTGTAACAGAAGAAACAACTGCAACAACAGATGAAAAAGCCGAAGTTCAGGAGAAACCACAAACTCAAGAGCCGACTACCACTCCTGAAGCTCAAGAAAAGCCGCAAACTCAAGAGCCGACTACTACTCCTGAAGCTCAGGAAAAACCGCAAGCTCAAAAACCCGCAACAACTCCCGAAACTCAGGAAAAACCAACAGGTATTTCTATTGATGAAAAAAATTTTCCTGATGCTGCTTTCCGCAAATATGTAGAAAATAAAATTGACAAGGAAAACAATTCAAAAGGTATTTTAACACAGGCTGAAATCAATAGCATGACCTCTATGATGCTTTCCAGTTTAGACATCTCAGATACAAAGGGAATTGAATACTTTACAGAATTGCAGACTCTCAGCATCTATAATTCTAATTTGTCCTCTTTTTCCTTAAAAGGATTAAAAAAATTAACAAAGCTCTCGATAACGTCTAATAAAAAACTGACTACTCTAAACCTTTCTGATTTACCGAATTTGGAAATTTTGGATTGTTACAGTAATCATCTGTCTTCCATTGATGTTTCCAATTTCAAAAAGCTTCGTGAAATAGACTATCATGGCAATCTCGAACTCACTACTCTTGATTTTAGAGGCTGCAATAGCTTAGAAGTCGGTTACCACTCTGTCAGCCAGGAAACAGTTTATATCTCAGCCGGTATGACAAAATATGTCGGCTGTAACCTTGTATCCTATCATACCGGCAATATGGTTATTGACTTGGATGGATTTTACACAGTAAATCCGGATGGTAGTAAATCCGTAGATTTAAGTAACGTGATTTCTCCTGCTCTCATCAAAGTTTTAGCAAACGAAAATCACGACACCTTTAATAAAGACACAAATATCCTTACCATACCTGCCGGTGATAAACAAACAATTTTACAGGCAGGAAAAGATTATAGCAATAAACCAACCCATTGGACCTTCTATACTGAAATTACTGCTGTAAATGACTGTACTGTAAAATTTGACACTATGGGTGGAAGTATTGTAGAGGATCAAATTATTGCTAATGGTAAAACAGCCACAGAACCGGCTTCTCCTACAAAAGAAGGCTATATTTTCAAAGGCTGGTATCTGGATAAGGAATTTACAAAACTTTATGATTTTGCCGCACCTGTGACAGAGGATGTTACATTATATGCCCTCTGGGAAAAAGAAGCTGCTGCAAATACCCCGCCGACAATTACAGCAAAAGACATAACATTAACAGTTGGCGATAGCTTTAATCCTTTGGACTACGCAACTGCTTCCGACAAAGAAGACGGCGAAATCAAACTTACCAATGACAATGTAATAAAAAATGACGTAAACACTGCAAAAGCAGGTACTTACCATGTCACTTATAAGGTTACGGACAAAAACGGCGCTTCAACAGAAAAAACAATCACCATAACCGTCAATCCAAAACCTGCAAAAATCAATACACCGCCTGTTATCGATGCAAAAGATATCACATTGACGGTCGGCGATAAGTTCAATCCTTTAGACAAAGTAACCGCAACCGATAAAGAAGACGGAAAGCTGAAGCTTACCAAGGATAATGTAATAAAAAATAATGTGGACACATCCAAAGCAGGAACTTATTCTCTTACCTATAAGGTTACAGATAAAGACGGCGCTTCTGTGGAAAAGACCATTAAAGTGACCGTAAAGGAAAAGAAAACCGAGAAAAAAACAGCTCCCAAAACAGCTGATATGGCAAATGTAGGTCTGCTTGGCTCCATGTTTGCCGGTTCTGCGGGTGTCTTGTCCTTATCTCTCGGAAAGAAACGCAGAAGAAACAACAAATAAAAACAACATCACAGAAAGGCTGGATTTTATATGAACTCTTTGCAAAAGCAACATTTAATCTTAATTGGTTTTATGGGAACCGGAAAAAGTACCGTTGCCCGCCAGTTAAGCAGACAATTAGAACTTCCGTTTTTTGAAATGGATGAAATGATTGTTCAAGAACAGGGAATGGAAATTTCCAATATTTTTCAGGAAAAAGGAGAAGCTTACTTTCGTGATTTAGAAACAGCACTTTTAAAAAAGCTTCTCCAAGAAGAAAAAGGAATTCTTTCCTGCGGCGGCGGAATTATACTGCGTGACGAAAATATTCAGGCAATGAAAAAGCACGGCACTGTTATTCTTCTCACGGCAAAACCGGAAACCATTTTAAAAAGAGTGCAGCATAACCAATCCCGCCCTGTTTTAAACGGAAAGAAGAATATCGACGATATCACAAAATTGATGAAAGAAAGAGAAGAACGCTACCACATGACTGCCGATATTCTTATTTCCACAGACGGAAAATCTCTTTCTCAGATTTGTGAAGAAATCGCAGACATGATTACAAAATGATTTTTCATAACTTCATGAAATAAATATTGATACATTTTATGCTCAGTCTTCGCTCGCTTTGAGCTTGTAATCTCAAAGTGTGCTCGACAAATTCGCTAAAAATGTATCAATATTTTTTGTTTCGCAGGAGATTGCGCAACAGCGCAATCTTTTTTAAGTTGTACCTAATGTATCAGCTTTATTTCTTAATCTTCCTCGTCTTCTATTTCCTCTTCCTCCGGTTCTTCTTGTGTGTCCTCCGGTTTCTGATTTTCCTGTTCCGTTATCTCCGGCTCGTCCGGTTCATCTGTTTCCGGTTCTATATCCGTCTCCTCACTGTCCGGTTCGTCTTCCTCCGAAAAGCTTTCGTCTTCTTCATTTTCCGGCTCCTCTGCATCTTCTATATCCGTTTCTGTATCTTCCTCTGCCGGTTTTGGTTCTGCTATAATTTCCTTTCCCGTGATAATATCTGTTTTTTGTTTTTTATCAGGTTCTTGAATTTCTTCTATTTTTCCTTTCATATAAGTTACATTCTCGTTTCCGAAAATTTTCTGTAAAGCTTCTTCAAGTTCTTTTGAAACCTTTTCGTCTTCTTTATACATTGCATAAACAACTGTCAATCTGCCATCCGCATCACGGAGCTCTTCTACGATTTCTTTTAAATCCTGAAGTTTTTGACCTTCTAAATCCTTTAATGCTTTTAAAGACATGGTATCATCGTAAGAATAAGCGTCTTGAATTTTATAATTTTTATCAATTTTCACGCTGACTGATTTTGCACCTTCTAATTCCACCATAGCATATACCTGTTGACTGAATTGCGGCAGCAATAAAGAAGTAATACAAAGAAGGACAGCCGCCGCAATGACTGCTGCTTTTTGCCACTGCAATGTCCACACTTTTTTGTACCTATCTTCTTCCAACACATAAACAGCAGCCCCTACCTTCATTCCCGCTTTCTTTTTTATGCGAATAATCTCCCCATCTTCTGTCATTGCCAATGCGTATCCGCCTTTTATTTCTAAAATAATCACTTTATGATACATTTTTACACCTCGTTCCCCTTATCCAATACAAAAGACTTGGAAATTCCTTTGCAAAAATAATCATTGCGCCAAGAATAAAGCTTTTGCTTCGTTTGATTACCTTCTCTGTAAGCTCTGCCAGAACAGCTACCCTTCGTATGGGAAGTTTTCGTTTTCTGTACGTTTCTTCTACGATTTCTTCATCCTTTCCTGCTTTTTCGGCTGCATCTAAAGCAGTTTCTCTTGTATCCTTATGGCGAGGCGCTTCATCTGCCAATTTTTCAAAGGTCAGCCCAAAGAAAAGAAGCTCCTTTTGATATTTTAAAATTTCCTGTTTCAGATGATTATCCTGCTCCTCTGCCTCTTCTGCCTGAAAATCCTGCCCTGTCTCATAAAGCTCATCCAGAGACACCACCTTTTCGTGCTTCTTTTCTTTTTCCACATAATTCTTTAATCTGCTGACAATTACCAGCTTTGCAAAAGCTAAAAATACACCTTTTTCCGGCTGATATTTTTCTATGGCTTCTGTAAATGCCAAAAGTGCAATTTCAAATTCTTCATCATTTTCAATAGAAATATAACGTCCTGTAAAGCTGCTGACTGTTTTTATCAAAAAAGCCATATACTTTTCAATCAGGTATTCTATATTTTCTATACTGATTTTCTCTTCCTGCCCCATGATAACTCCTTTTCCGTTTTCCTGCCGTATATTTTCTTAACTATTTTGAGCCAGAAGATTAACGCTGTCAATACCTCCCATGCCAAAAATTGCCTCTATGATTTGATTGCCTCTTTCTTCATGAAGCTGTACCTCATAAACAATCTCAAAAGACTCTGCCAGAATATTTTTTGCTCTTATCTTTACACTTTCTGTCTGTTCTTTTACCAACTCCTGCATTTTGTCCAAATCCGTATGACTGCCTCGAATTACCATAAGCATAGCTGCCTGCTTTGCCACTCTTTTCTTTGTTCCAATCATCACACACGCCAGCATCAGAGAACCGGCTGCACCGATAAAATAGCTTTGAGTAGCCGCTGCCAAACCGATTGCCATAGACCAAAAAATAAATCCGATATCTCTGGTGTCTTTAATATTGGTACGAAAACGTACAATGGAAAGTGAGCCCAACATTCCCAGAGATAATGCCAGATTGGATTGTATCAAATCCATCAGCACCGTAGAAATCAGCGCCATTGTCACTAAGGTAACGGCAAATTGGGGCTGATAGCTTTCCTTGGTATTTGCCAATCGATATGCGCCATACAAAATCATTGAAAGGAGCAGCGCTGCCACAAGACTGATTAAAATTGTCATAGGTTCGGGTTTCCGGTTAATCATATTAAAAATTTCTTTCATATCGCCACCTCATTCTTTCTCAATCAAACAAACATTTACTTCTTTTCCATCTAAAATAAAATCGATACCAAGCTGTTTTCCCATAAGCTAAACGCATCACAACGGAATTATTGTTTTCATTTTCATAATTTGTTTTATCGGGAAGCCAGATTTCTCCGATTGCTCCTCCCAAGTCAAGGTTTTCTCCGCCTGCCAGCTCTGTAACCGATACGTCATATTCTTTTGCCAGAGCTTTTGCATCTGTTTTTTTATACGAAGCATCATCTTTCCCTGACAGATAAAGCTTTTTTACCGAATATTCCTGTAACAGCATCTCCAAATTTCCTGCATGGTCCTTGTGTCCGTGGGAGAGAAAAATTCCTTCCAGCTCTTTTACTCCCTTTTTCTGAAGCACTGCCAAAATTTGCTCTCTGTCTTCTTTTTTTCCTGTATCCCATATATAAAAATTTTTATCCGGTGTTTCGATTAAAAAAGCGTCTCCTTTTCCTATTGTAATAAAAGAAATCGTCAAGGTTCCTTCAAATTTTTCTTCTTTTTCTCTACATCCAAACAACAGACAGCTGAAAAATAATATTCCCGCACACAATCCTAATCTATATTTCATAATGTCCTCCTGCTCTTATGCAACCTTTGTTTTCGGCGATAAAATATTTACGCCGTGAATACCTTCCATTTTGCTGATTTTACACAGCAGGTTTTCTTCCTCCTTTTCTTCTACCCGCACCTTATATACCAGCTCAAAGGTATCTGCAAATACATTTTTACTCTGCACAGAGCTGCCCTGCGCCTGTCCTAGCATTTCCTGTACAGGCTCTAAGGTCTGCTTTTCCCCACGTACAATCACCATTCTGGATTTTTTCCGCTCAAAGCTGTGATTAAAAATCAGCAATACCGTCCCCAGCAGCAAGGAGCTGACAAAGGAAACTGCAAATGCGCCTACTGCCGAAGAAATTCCAATGGACAATGCCCAGAAGACAAATCCCAAATCTCTGGGGTCTTTTGTATTGGTTCGAATTCTGCAAATAGATAAAGAACCCAACACGCCTAAGGACAGCATAGGATTGTCCTGAATTAAAGTCAGTAAAATTGTAGAAACAAACGCCAGCATCAAAAGTGCAATATTAAACCGTCTGTTATAGGTCAGTGCATCGTGGCAAAAACGATAGACAAGCATCATCAAACCTCCTGTAAAAAGTGTAAATACAATACTGATTGCCAATTCTATATTTCCATTCATATTTTTCACCCTTTCTGCTAATAATAATATTCTTTTAAAAGCTGCCTTGACGTTCCGAATTTGCTGGGAGGCTTTTTGCTCAAGTCGCATTGTGCCAACACATCCTGTATCTGTTTAAATAAAAATCGGTCATATTTAATTTCTAAAATAGTCTGGTCTTTTGGCATGGCTGATTTGAAATTTAATTTATCACTGTATAAATCATAGCAAAAATCACAATACCTTAAATGATTATCCAATGTAATTCTGGTATTAAAATTCTCGTGGGTGTATGCCCGTCTGTCATACTCAATAAGGGAAACAGGGCGGTACAGCCTGCTTGTCATTAAATCATAGGCGTATTCTGCCACATCACTGTCATAATTTAAAAGCGCTGTAAAATCTCTCTTTAAAAGCCGCTGCGCATCTTCTCTGGATATTACTAAGCTTTCCTTTAATTCTCTCCCAAAGCTCTTCCTTTTCAGTTCAAATTTCGCTGTGGCATCCTCCGTATGGTAAATCCTCACACGAATTCTCTTTTTTTCATCTGCCCCTCTTTTCTTATCTATATAATCCTCATTTGTGATACTGTCAAAATATACGCTGCGTACGGTATAGCCGTCATATCCTCCGTAAGCATCCGGTGTTAAGATATGGTCAAGGGCATCTAATAAAAATAAACGGTCCTGCAATGACAGCAAATATTTTACTTCTTTTCTGGATACAGAAAGTTTTGTCTGCTTTTCCTGACTCATAGAAAAACCTCCTCTCGTCTTTTACTATATAATACAGAGGGCTTTTTTCATTTCGGACCCTTTTTTGCAAAAAAATAGAGAAAAGATAAAAAAACTATCTTTTCTCCATTTTTTACTATATTTTCTTTATATGCTTTCCGCTTTTTCAAACTGACTGTTATACAGATTTGCATAAAATCCGTTCGCTGCCAAAAGGGACTGATGTGTTCCCTGTTCAATAATATCTCCGTCTTTCATAACCAGAATTAAGTCTGCATCACGAATGGTTGATAATCTGTGTGCGATGACAAAGCTGGTTCTGCCTTTCATCAGGTTATCCATAGCTGCCTGAATACGCTCCTCTGTTCTGGTATCTACGGAGGAAGTTGCCTCATCTAAAATCAAGATTTTATTGTCAGCCAAAATCGCTCTTGCAATGGTAAGAAGCTGCTTCTGTCCCTGTGAAATATTGCTGGTTTCTTCATTTAAAACCATCTGATAGCCTCCCGGCTGGGACATAATAAAGTGATGGGCATGCGCTGCCTTTGCCGCTGCAATAACCTCTTCATCCGTGGCATCCAAGCGTCCATAGCGGATATTTTCCATAATTGTTCCGTGGAACAGCCATGTTTCCTGTAATACCATTCCGAATAATTCTCTTAACTGAATGCGGTTAAAATCTTTAATGTTATGACCGTCAATGAGAATTTCACCGGAATTTACATCATAGAAGCGCATTAAAAGTTTAATCATGGTAGTTTTTCCTGCTCCGGTCGGTCCTACAATGGCAACCTTCTGTCCTGCCTTCACATCACCGCTGAAGTCGTGAATAATCAAATGCTCCGGCTGATAGCCAAACGCAACGTGACGGGCTTCTACGTTTCCCTCTATGGTTGTGATATCCACAGGATTTTCCACTGTCTGGTCTTCTTCTTCCTCATCTAAAAATTCAAAGACACGCTCTGCCGCCGCTGCGGATGACTGAAGCATATTAGTAACCTGCGCAATCTGCTGGATTGGCTGGGTAAAATTTCGGATATACTGGAAAAATGCCTGAATATCACCTACCATAACCTTTTCTTTAATTACTAAAAATCCGCCTAAAAGAGCTACCATAACATATCCCAGATTTCCCACAAACTGCATAATCGGCATCATCATTCCTGAGAAAAACTGAGAACGCCATCCTGTGGTATACAGCTTTTCATTGGTTTTCTCAAATTCACGGATAACATCTTCTTCTTTGTTAAATGCTTTGACTACGTTGTGACCGCTGTAAATTTCTTCCACCTGCCCATTGACTTCTCCCAGATATTTCTGCTGCTGCTGGAAATATTTCTGCGAATGTTTCATGACTTTTCCGATAATCATCATGGAAATCGGCAAAATCAGAATTGCCGCCACAGTCATATATACGTTAATGGACAGCATCATAATCAGAACACCAATCAGCATGGTAACAGAGGTAATCAACTGGGTAAAGCTCTGGTTAATACTGGTCTGCAAGGTATCAATATCATTGGTAATACGTGATAAAATTTCTCCGTGTGTTCTGCTCTCAAAGTATTTCAAAGGTATTTTATTGATTTTTACGGAAATGTCTTTTCTCAGATTATAAGTAACCTGATTGGAAATTCCCGTCATAATAAAGCCCTGAATAAAAGAGAAGGCAGAGCTGATTAAATACAAGCCCAATGCAAACAGAAGAATTTCACCGATTTTTCCAAAATCAATGCCTGCCCCTCCGCTTATCTTGGAAACCAGCCCTTCATACAGCTCGGTGGTTGCCTTTCCCAAAACCTTAGGACCTACAATGTTGAAAATCGTACTTCCCACTGCAAATACCATCATCACGACAAGCTGAAGTCTGTAACGCTTCATATAGTTTAACAGCCTTTTCATTGCTGTTTTAAAATCTTTGGCTTTTTCTGCGGACATGTGTCCTCCATGTCCTCTTGGTCTTCCACTACTCATCGGCTAATTCCTCCTCTGATAACTGTGACATGGCAATCTGGCGATATACATCACAGGATTTCAAAAGCTCCTTATGAGTTCCCTGTCCTACCACATGGCCTTCATCCAGAACTAAAATCTTATCTGCATGAAGAATGGTACTAATTCTCTGTGCCACAATCAGTGTAGTGGCATCCTTTGTTTCTTTTTTCAATGCTCTTCGCAGCACCACATCCGTCTTATAATCCAATGCGGAAAAGCTATCATCAAAAATATAAATCTCCGGATTTTTTGCAATGGCTCTTGCAATGGACAATCTCTGCTTCTGTCCACCGGAAACATTGGTTCCGCCCTGTGCAATGGCTGACTGCACACCGTCTTCTTTTTCTTCTATGAAATCCCATGCCTGCGCAATTTCAGCTGCTCTTTGTACTTCTGCTTCTGTGGCAGCTTCTTTTCCGTAACGGATATTGGAGTCAATGGTACCGGAAAACAGCACACCTTTTTGCGGCACATAGCCAATTCGTTCTCTTAATTCATGCAAAGGCATCTGTCGGATATCCACACCGTCTACCAAAATTCTTCCTTCTGTCACATCGAAAAATCTCGGAATAAGATTTACCAGCGTGCTCTTGCCGCTTCCTGTACTTCCGATAAACGCAACCGTTTCTCCTTTTTTTGCAGAAAAACTAATATCCGTAAGAGAATTTCCATCTGCACCGGGATAAGCAAATCCCACATGTTCAAAGACCACTTCCCCTTTTTGTTCTTCTTTCGGCTGCACTGGATTTTCTTCATCTTTAATGCTGACTTCTGTTTCCATAATTTCGTTGATACGTTTTGCCGCTACATTGGCTCTCGGTATCATAATAGACATCATGGTAATCATCAGAAATGCCATAATAATCTGCATTGCATACTGCATAAACGCCATCATATTACCTACCTGCATATTGCCTGCGTCTACGGCATGAGAACCGTTCCACACAATTAAAACGGTAATGGCATTCATCAAAAGCATCATAAACGGCATCATAAATGTCATACATCGGTTTACAAAAAGATTGGTTTTTGTCAGCTTTGCATTGGCATCCTCAAAACGTTCTTCCTCATGCTTTTCTCGACTGAAAGCTCGAATAACCGGCACACCGGTAAGGATTTCTCTTGCTACCAAGTTCAACTCGTCAATTAAATACTGAAGCTTTGTAAATTTCGGCATAACCAGCTTGAAAACAAGGAAAACAAACAGTGTAATCACAACCACTGCCAACGCTAAAATCCATGTCATAGATGCGTCTGTCTGAAACACCTTATATACACCGCCAATTCCTAAAATCGGCGCATACAGAACAATACGAAACAGCATGGTAAATAGCATCTGTACCTGCTGCACATCATTGGTGCTTCTGGTAATTAAAGAAGCAATGGAAAAATGGTTTAATTCCTCTCCTGAAAAAGAAATCACCTTGCGATAAACACTGTTTCTTAAATTTCTTCCCAATGTTGCCGCAACCTGTGAAGACAAGAAGGTAACCATAACGGCTGCTGCCATGGCAAGAAATGCCAGTCCCAGCATCTTTAAGCCACTGAATAAAATATAATTCGTCTGGAGCTTATCCATATCCTGCCCCTGCTGCTTATATTCTTCCTGCACAAAGCTTACGGCTTTTTGTGTAATAATAGAGTCCGGAATTTCTTCAAGCTTTGCTCTGGCATCTCCTAAAAAAGCTTCTCGCTGCTCCTTGGGCATCTGCGCTGCTGCCTGAAGCTCCTCTGCTTTCATGCTTCCTGCAATCAGCTCAGGAATCCCTAGAATACTATTCAGCTCTTCTCTTTCCTCTTTTGTGATTTTCTTTAGCCGGTACTGCTCATCCTCTATTTCATAAGCGTTTAATACCGTATCCTGTTCCTCCTGCTCCATAAACAACAGCAGTGTTTCCAAATTTTTCTGTTCAATGGTTTCCGGCACTCCGTCTTCCACGCCTTTTTGCTGAATTCCTACATTTACAATCTTAGATGTATAATCCGGCAAAGACAAATCGCAAAATGCCTGAACAAATAAAAGAAGGATAATCATTACAATGTAATGCCATCGTTCTTTCATATAATGAAACATTTTTAACATAGTGTCCTCCTTTACTGCCTACATACAACAATGATGCTTATCATCTCCGCCTAAGTTTTTAATCATCTGGTCAAAAAAGCGTTTCATGAGACACATTTCACTCTCTGAAAAACCGGAAAAAACCATCTTTTCATTTTCTTCCACACATTTTCTGGATTTTTCAATCATTTCCTTTCCCTGTGCCGTAAGATAAATACGCACCATTCTCTGGTCATGCTCATCATTTCTTCTCTCAATAATCCCTGCTTTTTCCATACGTTTCATGGAAACTGCCACAGTAGGGGCGCTGATATGCAGTTCTTCTGAGATTTCCTTCTGGCTCATACCATCCCGCTTATCCAATAAAATCAGCAGTGGAATTTGCTTGGGATGGATGCCTGTTTCACTTAAAATCTTAAATGTATTTCTGTAATACAGATGGGTAAGCTGCACAAATTTTCCATGCAAACTGTCATCCTTCTCCATTTTAATTCTTATGCTCCTTTCCTTCATACAGCGAATACAAAGTCCCCGCTATATTATTTAGTTGACTAACTTATATTATGGCAGAAGTTATGAAATATCAAGCAGATTTTTGATATTTTACACTTTTTTTAGAAATAAGTCACATGATATTTATTAGTCAGCTAATTTAATTTCTTATATAACGAAAAAAGAACTGCCACTCGATTATTTCTTCATGTGACAGTTCTGTTTATAACGTTCGTTTTTCTTTATAATTTCTGATGATATCCTGCAAAAAAGTCTCTTAATTTTCCCGTTGCCTTTCTCAATTCCTCCACACTTGGCAGATACACAATCCTGAAATGGTCGGGTCCTCCCCAGTTAAAGCCTTTTCCGTGTGTAATCAGTACCTTCTTTTCTTTTAAAAGGTCTAAGGCAAATTTTTCGTCATCTAAAATATTAAATTTCTTTGTGTCCATTTTCGGGAAAATATAAAATGCCGCTTTCGGTTTTACCGCAGATAATCCCGGAATGTCATTAATCGCATTGTAGATATACTCTCTCTGCTCATAAATTCTGCCTCCCGGCATTAAATATTCATTCACACTCTGATAGCCCCCTAATGCCGTCTGAATAATCGCCTGTCCCGGAACATTGGAACACAGACGCATATTGGAAAGCATGTTTAAGCCTTCAATGTAGCCCTTTGCCTTTTCCTTTGCACCGCTTAACACCATCCAGCCGCAGCGAAAGCCTGCTATCATGTGAGATTTTGAAAGTCCGTTTAAAGTAATACAAAATACATCCGGCGCCAAAGAAGCTATGGAGGTGTGTTCAATTCCGTCAAATACCAATCTGTCATAAATTTCATCAGAGAAAATCATCAGCTCATGCTCTCTCGCAATCTCTACAATCTCCAGCAAAAGCTCTTTTGGATACACTGCTCCCGTAGGATTATTTGGATTTATCAGCACAATCGCCTTTGTTTTATCGGTTATTTTACTCTTAATATCCTCAATGTCGGGATACCACTCGGACTGCTCATCGCAGATATAATGTACCGGTGTTCCTCCTGCTAAAGAAACACAGCCTGTCCAAAGGGGATAATCCGGTGAAGGCACTAAGATTTCATCGCCATTGTCCAAAAGTCCCTGTGTTACCATGTTAATCAGCTCGCTGACGCCATTGCCTGTGTAAATGTCATTGATGGTCACATTTGGAATTTTCTTTATCTGGCAATACTGCATAATCGCTTTTCTCGCAGAAAAAATGCCCTTGGAGTCTGAATAACCTTGTGAGTCCCGAAGTGTATAAATCATATCTAAAATCACTTCTTCCGGGGCTGAGAACCCGAATGGTGCAGGGTTTCCGATGTTCAGCTTTAAAACGTCAATACCGCTTTCCTGCATACGGTTTGCTTCATCTAAAACCGGTCCCCTTACATCATAACATACGTTTTCAAGTTTTGATGATTTCTGAAATGTTCTCATAATTCTGCCTCACTTTGCTTTTTATTGGGTTGATTTTATCACTTTACTTTAAGAAACTCAACTGTTTTCTTTTATTTTTTTGAAATAATCCCTGATATTCTGCTCGTATCCATTCTCTGTGGGATTATAGAATACTCTGCCTTTCAATTCAGAAGGCATGTATTGCTGTTCCACATAATGGTTGGGATAATCATGAGCATACTTGTATCCTGCTCCATGCCCCATTTTGGCAGCGCCCTTATAATGAGAGTCCTGCAAATGCACCGGAACTGTGGTTTTTGTGTTTTTCACTGCCTCCATTGCCTCTGCGATTGCCATGTATGCAGCATTGCTCTTAGGCGCAGAAGCCACATAAGTGACTGCCTGTGCCAGTGGAATTTGTGCCTCCGGCATACCAAGACGCTCTACCGCCTGCGCTGCTGCCACGGCAACCTGTAACGCCTGCGGGTCTGCATTTCCCACATCTTCTGCGGCGCAAATCATAATTCGACGGGCAATAAACTTAATATCTTCTCCTGCATACAGCATTTTTGCCAGATAAAATACGGCAGCATCCGGATCTGAGCCTCTCATACTTTTAATAAAAGCAGAAGTGGTATCGTAATGATTGTCCCCTGTTTTATCGTAACGGACAACTCGCTTTTGAATACATTGAGAAGCTGTTTCCAAATCAATATGTATCTTTCCGTCTTCACTTTTTTGTGTGGTAAGTATCCCAAGCTCAAGAGCGTTTAAGGCTGCCCTTGCATCGCCTCCCGCAATATCAGCCAGAAAGCTTTTCGCATCCTCGTGAAGCACTGCATGATAGCTTCCCATTCCTCTTTCGCAGTCAGAAACCGCCCGCTCTAAAATCTTACAAATATCCTCTTTTTCCAATGGCTTCAATTCAAAAACAATGGAACGGGAAAGGAGCGCACTGTTTACCTCAAAATAGGGATTTTCTGTTGTAGCTCCGATTAAAATCAATGTACCGTCCTCTACAAAGGGCAATAAATAATCCTGCTGCCCTTTGTTAAAACGATGAATTTCATCTACGAAAAGAATGGTTTTCTTTCCGTACATTCCCAAATGCTGCTGGGCTTCTTTTACCACCTCTTCCATATCTTTTTTTCCGGCAACCGTGGCATTAATCTGCTTAAATCTGGCGCTGGTGGTATTTGCAATAACCTTTGCCAAGGTAGTTTTCCCTGTTCCCGGAGGTCCGTAAAAAATAACGCTTCCCAGCTTATCCGCCTTAATGGCTCGGTACAGCAGCTTATCCTTCCCTATAATATGCTCCTGCCCCGCTACCTCCTCTAAAGTAACAGGTCTCATTCTGGATGCCAGAGGGGACTCATTTTCCAGCGTCTGTTCTTTCATATAATCAAATAAATCCATTTCGATATCTTCTCCTCTATTCTAAAAGTAATTCATCTACAGTAACAAATTCATATCCTTTTTCCTGTAAAATATCCACAATACGAAGCGCAGCCTCTACGGAAGACGCATAAATATCGTGCATTAAAATAATATCACCTTCTTCCACATCTTTCACTACCCTTTTTACAGTTTTGTCTACATTTTCTGTTGTCCAGTCCAAAGAGTCCACATTCCATGACACAGGTATCATGGTAATATCAAAATCTAAATTTTTCTTCCATTCCCCAAAAGGCGGACGGACAAAAGATGTGCAAATCCCTGCTGTATCATAGATTTTATTGCAAGTCATTTGTACTTCTTCCTCTGCTTTTTTCTCGGAAATTTCCTTTAAATTCACATGATGATAGGTATGATTTCCAATGAGATGTCCCTCTGCTTTCATTCGCTTTACCACATCTTCTTTCCCCTCTATATTCTGCCCGATAAGGAAAAAAGTCACCTGCACTCCCCTCTCTTTTAACCCGTCTAAAAGCTGCCCTGTATAAACCTCGTGAGGTCCGTCATCAAAGGTCAGGGCAATTTCAGGATGTTCCTCGTCAGAAAGCTCGTTTACTGTCTCTACCGCCTGTTCCATTCCCTGTTTTCCTATCAGAAATACTGCTAAAAAAGCCAAAAGCAATCCTATTTTTTTCATAATTTTACTCCAATTATCATCACTCTATTATATTCTTTCTTGACAGAAACAGCACCTTAACCTTACAATATTTTTGATTTCAACAAGTAAGGAGCGATTATGAAAAACAAAAAATCATTATTTCTATTTACCATTGGATTATTGCTTGTAACTCTTTTGGGCTTTGCTGCCGTTTACGAAAAAAAACAACAGCCAAAAGAACCTCTTTCCGCTACCGCTTTTAAATTAAATACAGTTGTCACCGTAAATATTTATGACTCAAAGGATAAAAAACTGTTAGACGAGACTATGGAGCTGTGCGACCATTATGAAAAGCTTTTCAGCAGAACCTTAAGCTCCAGCGAGATTTCCCGACTAAACGGACAAACCTTAAAACAGGAAAACGGAGCTTTTGTTCTCTCCCCCGAAACCGCCGAGCTGGTTTCAAAAGGTCTTTACTACGGAGAACTTTCCAACGGCGCTTTTGATATTGCCATTGCACCGGTATCCTCTCTCTGGGATTTTACCTCTGAAGAAAAAAAAGTACCTGCTGAGGAAGCAATTCAGGCGGCTCTTCCCTTGGTGAACTATGAGGATGCAACAATAGAGGGAAATAAACTGACTTTTGCAAAAGAAGGTATGGGACTTGATTTAGGGGCTATTGCAAAGGGATATATTGCAGATAAAATGAAAGAATTTCTGGTGTCAAAGGGCGTGAAAAGCGCTACCATCAATCTGGGCGGAAATGTACTTTGCATCGGTAAAAAAACGGACAACACACCTTTTCGCATTGGTATTCAAAAACCCTTTGCAGACAGAAGCGAGACCATTGCAATTCTGGATATTGAAGACAAATCCGTGGTTTCCTCCGGCATTTATGAACGTTACTTTGAAAAAGACGGGACTTTCTACCACCACATTTTAAATCCTGATACCGGCTATCCTTATGACAATCATCTGGTATCTGTAACCATTATTTCCGACCAATCCATGGATGGTGACGGACTTAGTACCTCCTGCTTTGCCTTAGGATTGGAAAAAGGAATGGAACTAATTAACAGCCTTCCCGATGTCCATGCAGTTTTTATTACAGATGATTATCAGTTACATTACAGTGATCATTTTCAGGAAGATTTAAAAGTTACTTATATGGAATAAAGAAAAGAGGTTTATCCTGCCATAACAATGCTCGGATAAACCTCTTAATTTCTATTTATGCATTTCTAACCCATTTTCCAAATGTGTCTACATAGTATCCACCAATCCACTGGCTAGTTGCCATTGCTCCATCTGCCTGCACATAATAATCTCCAATCCATTGAGAAGCTGCCATGCTTCCATCTGTACTCAAGTAATACCAATGGCCATTTACTGACACCCAGCCTGTCATCATTGCTCCCCACTGATCCATATAGTACCAGCGGCCATTTACTGACACCCAACCAGTTACCATTGCTCCCCACTGATCCATATAATACCAGTGGCCATTTACTGACACCCAACCAGTTACCATTGCTCCCCACTGATCCATATAATACCAGTGGCCATTTACTGACACCCAACCAGTTACCATTGCTCCCCACTGATCCATATAATACCAGTGGCCATTTACTGACACCCAACCAGTTACCATTGCTCCCCACTGATCCATATAATACCAGTGGCCATTTACTGACACCCAACCGGTTTTCATGATACCATTATGATCCATATAATACCAGTGATTTCCTGTATCCAACCATCCAATTACTTTTTGTCCATTCTCATAGTACTGCCAACCTTCGCTTGTTTCCAGCCAACCATTCGGTACTTTTTGAGCATTTTCTACTGCTTCTCTTAATTTTGCTGCTGCCGCATCAATTTCTTCTTTTGGAGTGATTACCGCTGATACTAATTTTACAGCTTCATCGTACGCTGCTTTTACTTCCGGCACTGCCATCATTTTTTCTCTATCTGCATTTACTTCTGCCATTAATTTTGTAATTTCGTCTTTATTGCAGATATCAATAATAGGATTTGGATTTCCCCATTGACGTCCTGTTAAATCTGTTCCATATCCATACATGGTAAACTGAAATCTCAATACATCTCCATCTTTTGGTTTATAAGATGCAATTCCATATCCTACTTCTTCTCCATTTACATGGTACATCCATCCGGAGTAGTTGCTGTAATCGAATTCTCCCAGTGCATCTCCACCATCTCCGTTATCTTCATTTCCCCATTCTCTGGCAGTCTCTGTTGTCACACTTCCATTACTGAGTTTTTCAATATATTCCGGTACTACTACCTTATCTGTTCCTAAATCACCACCTACAATAGCTTCTAAATATGTATCTTCTCCTACAAAATTTTCTTTTCCAATCACTTTTTTCAATAAAGTGGCTGCATTATCTCCCTTTTCAAACGGAACAAAAACTGGTTCATAAATATAACCCTGACCGATTGTAAAACGCTCTACAGAAATAACTACATGACCACTTTCATTATCGGGAGTTTGAGGTTTTGTATCTGTAATATCATATAAACTGTTTTTATTTTCTACAAGACGTCTGTATGCTTCTAATGCGTAAGTTACTTGCTGTACTGCCATACCATTTGTCTGTTTTCCATCCTGCCAGCCAAATCCATCTTCTGTTTTATAGCTGTGAAGATTTTTCACTATATTATTTTCATTAGATGTAAATCCCTCATCAGCATTCATTGGATCAATCTTCAATGCTGCAAGAGCAGTAAGTACCTGTGCAGTTGTACAACTATTTTCTTTGCCACCATCTAAATATCCTGCATTTTCTGTTTTCTGTTTTTTTAAATAATCTAAAGTTTTATCTACTGCTTTTTTTACTTTAGGGTATTTATCATCTTGATAGTAAGGTGCCAATGCCTGTAATGCCATACCTGTCATATCAATGCTTGAGCTCTTATTATCAAAAAGTCCAAATCCACCTTGTTCTGTCTGGAAGCTTAAGATTTGTTCAATTAATTTTTCTCTTGTCCACAGTGCATCTGAAGGAATTTCTGATTTCCATCCATCTAAAGCAATCAACGCCCAAATTGGACAATTAGATGTATCTGATGCCATAGATTTACTATTGTATAGTTTTTCAAATAAATTCACATCACTTACGTTCTGCGGATTTTTACCCATAGCTTCTAATGTAATAATCACTCTGGCTAAATCTGTAGCACGCATTTTATCTACTTTTTCTTTTACTTGTTTTTCCACACTCGCATAATATTTATCCAGTGTTTCTTGACTTACTTCTTTTCCTGAACGTAAAAGCGTAAAGAGATTCCATTCATTTCCGTATTTTTCCAGACTTTGTTTTGACAGATAAGCTGTTCCGTGCTCAATATCTTCTTTTGCTACCTTCAGATAATCTACTTCCTCCGGAGCAACTTCTTCTTTTGCAACACGTACAGTAAATTCTACATTTTTACAATCACCGGTTGTATCATATGGAACACCAATTACTGTAACTTCTCCCTCATTCAAAGCCTCCATGTAATGAAGTGTTTTTTTCGGTGCATTTACATCCCATACATCTGCTTCAACACTGTCTGTTACTTTTACAATTCCATCTTGACTGTAAGACCATTGAAATCTCTGCTCTGTGGCGTTTGAAGGTGTTGTATTAATCTGAAATGTTACATAATCTCCATCAAGTAGCTCATAAACCTCTTTGTCCGCTTTCGCATCTTTTAGTGTATCTTTGTAACGAAATTCTACACTGACTTCTTTAGAAATTTCTGGATTTTCTTCACTTGAGATTTTAAATTTCGCCACCCCTGCTTTTTTCGGAACAATTCCATTTCCGAAAGCTTCCATATACTCCGCAATATCAGGTGTCAAAGCTTCCCATACAAGTTTCTGATTTGTTGCGTTATATGGTACAAAACTAAGATTGAAATTTTTCTCTGTATTCTGTCCTTTTGTTATTCCTACATAATATCCGCCCAAACCATTCCAGCTATCAATCTCCCAAACCTTTGGTACTGTTACTGTAAAATCCTGTAATTTTACTGCTCCTGATATTACTTTAAATTCCGCCGCAAGATTTCTGTTTTCGTATAAAGAAGCTTTAAATATAGCTTCTCCGGCTTCCTGCATTGCAAAGGTTCCTGTTCCATAAAACAGTCCCGGTCCACTTACTGTTTCAAAATGCAAAGCTTCCACAGGAATTGTTTTAAACTCTTCTTCCCCTTTTACCCTGCCTTTTATTGATACATTTCCACTGGCAGTTCCTTCTACCTGATATGGTTTGTCCAGAGAAACTTCTTGATTACCTATAAAAGCTTTTACTTCTTCAATTTCACTGGATACATTATCAATAGAAAAGGTCTGAAAAACTTCCCCAGGATTATCTGCATTACAAACATAACCTTCTACTTTTCTTACATCAAACGGAACATATCGTCCTTTTGAATTCACCCAATAATGCTTCTGATACTCTGTGTCTGATACCTGTACACGAGCAGAAAAATTCCAATCCGGACGTTTATCTGTTCCTGCAAGAACAAAGTTACCTGTATCCAACAAATTTAGGGTAAAAGTATTATCCTCACCCATTTCCTGAATTCTGCCATCATCATATTGAAAATACACGTATGGCTGTTCCTTTGCGTTTACCTGCTCTTTCTGACTATTATCTGCTTTTACCGGCACGGTAATCCCTGACAAAAGTAAAACCATTACCAAAAGCATGCTGAGCAACTGCTTTCCAAAAGAATATCTCTTTTGCTTCATATCTTCTTTTCCCCTTTCATGTGCATAGTATGCATATCAAAAAACACCTTTTATCTTTCCAGACAAAAGGTGTTTTGTAATTTTACCATATTAAATTATTCTATACAGAAACCACATAACTATCCTCAGCCTAGAAAAACTTTAAGTGTGTAATGGCAAGTATTCCGACTTCAAATTACTTTCACGGCAGAGGTGACTGTATCAGATTTTCACTGATTTCCTTTTTAACACTGATCAAATAATTTTGTCAGTGACCATTAGAGCTATGCAGTTATGCTTTTTCTTTCCCCTTTATACTACACATTCTATCTACATATGTCAAGACTTTATTCCTTTTCCCACTTATTTTTTCCATCTTTTTTCAAGTAATCACATATTTTATCCAAATAATATAATATTCCACTCAAAAGAATAGCAATAGAAAGAAGCGGATAGGGAGTTACCAGAAAAATAATCGAAAATATAATGAATATTACATATTTTTTTGAAATTTTACTATCATTCATCCTATTTACCTCCCACTCAAGTATATTCCTCATCTATATATTCTATTTGAAATTCTTTTTCCTTACAGTACGCATCTATCCCGCTTCCCTTCTTACAGCGGATTACAGTGCTTTTATTAATGATCCATTCGCCGATCTCCTCCGGCTCTCCCAAAAATTCCACTTTTTTCAACTGCCCGCACCCGTGAAAAGACCACCTTCCGATTTTTTTCACAGATGCCGGTATCTGAACAAATTCTAATGACCTGCATTTGAGAAACGCACTGTTTCCGATTTCTACAAGTGTTGACGGCAGTTTTATTCCCTGAATTGCCGTCTGGTAAAAAGCTTCGTTTCCGATAACCTGAATTCCTTCCGGAAGCTCTATATCTTTCAGAGAAGTGCATTTGTAAAATGCTTTGTTTCCAATTTCTGTAAGTCCCTTTGGAAGACTGATTTTTTCAATGCTTTCACAATTTTGAAAAACTCCGGCTTCAATTCCCTTTAGCATGGTACTCTTTTCAAATTTTACACAGTTTAACCTTTTACATCCTGAAAAAGAGCGTCTTCCCAAATATCGGATACCGGAAGACAAGGTTATTTCTTTTAAATGTACACATCCTAAAAAAGACTCCCAGCGAATTTGACTGACATTTTCCAAATTGATATCACGTAAAGCCGTACAATTATAAAAGCTCTGGTTTCCGATTTCTTTTACCGAGTCTGCCAACTTCACACTTTTAATCTTTACATTATTTTTCAAAGCCTGATTGTCTATACTATGATACACATCCTCCAACGCTAATAATCTTCCTTTGAATTTTTTTCCCTGTTCGCAATTAAAAATATCTTTTGCTTCTGCATGCCATGTACGTACCTGTCCCATACTTTCACCCCTGTTTTATACTTCTAAAATTCCATATTTCTTTTTAATTCGGTCTAATTTTCTCTCCATAGGAAGAGCCAGGAAAAACAAAAAAATCACCGTTGAAACTGCATGAATAACATTAAACGGAAATCCGCTGATATAAACCGCCAAAAAGGATTGCCACGTCAGCTCCTGTGACGCCATGAATACCGTTGAAGTATCCATTAAAAATCCATAAATAATAAGTGTTGCCAATCCACCGAAAATACACAATGTTAAAACATGAAACCACTCTGCTTCTCGACTTCCTTTTCTTTTTTTACTCTTGCTGAAAATCACGCCTGCCAGAAAACCGATAATTCCAAAGGAAAACATCTGCCATGGGGTCCATGGTCCCTGCCCGAAAAAGAAATTCGAAACAAAGCCTGCCATAGCCCCTGTTAAAAATCCGGCTTCTGCTCCCAATCCCACACCGGCAATAATCACAATAGCTGTCACCGGTTTAAACTGGGGTACCATAAAAAATGCCATCCTTCCTACCACTGCAATAGCAGCCATAACCGCAATTAAAAGGATTTCTCTTGCTTGAGGATTTCTCCCCTCAAATACCATACAAAAAGGTATCATAGATAAACCGATAATACACATAGAAATAAAAATATCACTTCTGTCATTTAAAAAGAAAATACCAAAAAAGATAACAAAAGGAATTGCCGCTAAAATCAAAAGCAAGGATAACAATGTTCTTTTTCCTATTCTTTTATCTTTTTTCATACTTCTTTCTATATACATCTGCTGCTTTTTTTCTGCCTGTGTATCCAAAAATCTACCTGAAAATAAAAACAAAAGTACAGAAATAATCATCTGTCCATACTGCCATGAAGTCATCTGAATATAACTATGTATAGTAAGATTGATAAAATCAATGGTGCGTCCCATTCTTTCATTAACAAAAACATTTCCTGCTCCAATTAATAGAAAAATAAATACAGGATGAAGTGCAGACATGAAAAACAAAATTTTCACCCATACTACACCTTTCTTTTTCATTTTATAAGAAACAATACCACAAACAAGCATAGCAACAATCAAAAAAACTGCTGTTACCTTTAAAATCTGCCCAATATTTTGAAGTATCTCCAACTCCTGTATCGTAAAAGCATCCATTTTTAGCTTTCCACCTTCTTGAATGCTTCTCTGTACATTCTGTATACATTCATCAAAATTCCAAAAGGTATAGGTTGTAGGTAATTTCGAATACTTCAATACCGGTATGGAAATCCAGGGCAAAAAAATCGTACAGATGATTACAAAAATACTTCCGTATATGGGAAGCATTGCCCATGTATCTACTCCTGTTGCCTGCTTCTTCTGCATGCTTTAATCACATCCTTTACTGTTATTGCATCAGGAAAAATCTGCCTTGCCATACGATTTGCCGCTGTGGTATAAAAGCTGTTTCCTGTAAAAAATTCCCTTGCTTTACATGAAGTTACAATACTCCCGTCAAAAAACATAGCACAGGTATCTCCATAAGAAGCACAAAACTCAATATCATGAGAAACCATTAAAATAGTAATTCCCTTTTCCTGTAACTTTCGGAAAATCCCAGCCAGCTTACTTTTATAAAAACCATCCAACCCCTTAGTAGGTTCATCCAAAAGCAAAATCTGTGGTTCTAAAAGCAATACCTTTGCCAGTGCCGCCCTTTGTTGTTCCCCTCCACTTAAATCATAAGGATGTGCATGAAGAAGATGTCCAATTTCTGTATCTTCTACTACTCTTTCCACTCGTTTTTCATCCTCTTTATGACGAATAGGGGAAAATCCTCCTATCATTTCCCATAAATCTTCTTCTACTGAATTTCCAACAAAAAGGCTCTGAGGATTTTGTGGTAACACTCCTAAAAAATGATGAAACAGCTCCTTGTCGCTGATTTTACGAATATCTCTGCCATCTAACAATATTTTTCCTCTATAAGGTCTGTGAATACCGGAAAGTAAAGATAAGGTTGTACTCTTTCCTGTTCCGTTTCCACCCAAAATACAGAAAAGCTCCCCTTTTTTCACTTTCAAAGATAAATCCTTTACAATATCCTGTCCGTCTCTTTCATAACGAAACCAAAGTTCCTTTGCCTGTATCACATACTCCTGCTTTTCTTTCCTATTTGCAGATTTTTCTGCATTATCCTTTGTTTTTTCCCTTTCAGGCTCTGCTTTATAATGCTCTGACAACCAATTTCGTCCCTCGCATACAGTAAGGGGACACTCGCCTTCCTGACCTGTTCCGTTGTAAATCTGCACAGGACTTGGCATTGCAAGAAATAAATCATTGTCTGCCAGCGCTTTTCCTACCATACGGGGATTGTCAAAAAAGGTCTGCTTTCCGCCTTCCAATACCAGCACCTTGTCCGCCATTGGGAATACCTCTTCCAGCCTGTGCTCAATCATAATCACAGTAATTCCCAAATCCAGATTAATTTTTCGAATGGTAGACAAAAAATCACCTGCCGCAATAGGGTCCAGCTGAGAAGTAGGTTCATCAAGAACCAATACTTTGGGCTGCATTGCCATCACGGAAGCCAGATTTAAAAGCTGCTTCTGCCCTCCGGAAAGCTCTTCCACATTTTTA
This sequence comes from Blautia hansenii DSM 20583, assembly GCF_002222595.2. NCBI lineage: Bacteria > Bacillati > Bacillota > Clostridia > Lachnospirales > Lachnospiraceae > Blautia > Blautia hansenii. The sequence goes on along the minus strand of NZ_CP022413.2, from coordinate 955,613 downwards.
GAAAACCAATTCTGAATACCGAAAAAGCTTGCCATTTCTGCTACTCTTAAACGAATAGTCTGCTGGTCATATCCTAGATTTTCCACTCCAAAAGCCAGCTCATGCCATACTTTATCTGTTACAATCTGATTATCAGGACTTTGCAGTACATAGCCAATTTCAGCTGACTGTGTACGCATGGAAACTCCTTCTAACCTCTCTCCACAAAATAAAATTTCCCCTTCTCTTTTTCCGTAAGGGCTTAAAACTGTTTTAAAATGACGCATCAGAGTTGTTTTTCCACAACCTGACTTTCCGCATATTACCACGAACTCTCCCGGTTCAATGGATAAATGGATATTCTCAATTGCCGGCTTTTCTGCGTCCGGGTAAGTAAATGTTAAATTTTTGATTTCAAATAGTGCCATTTTACATCCTCTGCTAAATTTATAATAATTGGAAGGAAACATAAAATTCCATAAAAAATATAAATCATTATCGCCCACAAAGTGTTCTCATTCATCACTAAAGTAGGATAATACAAAAAGTAAACTTGTTTCGTTACAATTCCTCCCAAAATCACACTGCCAAACACAAGTAAGACAGAAAAGAATATTCTGTCTCTTGTATCAAAACGATAAATAGAAAAATTATTTCTTCCTCTTAATCCATATCCACGGGAACGCATAGAATCTGCTGTTTCCACAGAATTTTCCAATGCCCATGTTGTCATCACAGATAAGATTTTCATACCATGCTTTGCCCTTATCAATACATTTCCATTGGTAACATCACGTCCAATACATTTCTGTGCATCGGATACTTTTTTTATCTGATTTTTAAATTTAGGAACAAATCGAAGCACCATAGAAAAAATCAACGACATTGCCGGAATTGCTTTTCCGAATAAATAGATAAACTTGTCTGATGTCATTACCACCTGATAACAGGAAAACCAGTTCAATACACTCACCAGCATGATACCGGCTGCAAGACCATAAAGGATTGACTCCAACGTAAGAGGATTTCCATTTTTCAGATACATAATTAAAGTAACACCCTGATGATTAAATAAGGGATTAATTGCCGCTGATATAAGAAACACCGGCAGCATCATCCAAAGCGCTGTTTTCAGCGCCTTCCATTTTTTTAAATAAATATAATATGCCATGCCTCCCACACAGGATAATCCTAAAAATACAGGATGCATGATAAACATTGAATATCCGATTACCAGTACAAAATAAACAAAATTAATAATCGGATGATAACTTGAAAAATTGTCTTGTTTCATAATTACTCCGGCCAGGTCTGTCCTAAATCACGACCTAAATCACATGTATAGTTCCATTTTATCACATCGCCCGGCTGCACAATATAACGACTACAACCATAATTCGGGTACCAGCCATTTACCTCATACATCCAACCAGACCAACGGCCGCAGTCAAATTCATAAAGGTTGTTAATTCCCTCTACATAAGCGCTGTTATATTTTGGAGTAAAGCTGGACTCCATGTGAATACGATTATTCTTCATCTCTCTTTGCAGTACATCAAAAACAGACTCCCCTTCATAGAAGGTTACTTCTCTTTCACTATAAATCACACCGTCCTTTGGAACTAAAGACTCTTTTCCCTCTGTGAGATTTTCCATATTGTCTAAAATGGTACTGCATGAAACACTGAGATAACAGGTATATTCCTTATCTTTATCAATATCTACTGTTCCCGGCTCTACCGGCTTTTGCTGTCCTTCCGGTACAGGCTGTGTATGATATTGGTCTTCCTCTTTATCTGTTCCGTCACTGTAAGTCACACCGCCCACTGCGCCGTTTTGCTGTTTCTGTGTTTCCTTTTTTTCCTCATATTTAGAATAATCAACGGTTTCATCCTCCGCAGACTCCACATCTAAATATTCCTCTTCTTCTGAAGCTGGTGTTTCCTTCTCTGTTTCCTCTGTCTCTTTTGTTTCTTCTTTCTTTTCTTCTTCCATCCAATCATCGCTTTTTTCCTGTTTCTGATTGGGGTTATCCAGCTTTGTTGTCCCGCAGCCTGTTACAGGCATAATAAAAAGCAATGCAATAAACAACAGCACCAGAATTTTTTTTTCTCTACTTTTCATTCTTCTTACCTTGTTTTCTTTCTTAAATAGTAGTACCATACTCCGCCAGCTGCTGCCCCTAATATAATAACAGAAGCAACAGCAATTACAACAGGATTTGTTTCTTTTTTTGTTCCTGCAACCATAACTTCATCTTCTTTTTCAGGAGTTTTGAAAAGAGATTTTTCTTTTATTTCCTCTTTTTTCTCATTTAAGGATTTTGTTTTTACACGCTTGTCAATAAAGTAGTCTCCGCCTTCTGAAACAATAAATTTTGTCTTTTTATCTTTTACCGTAACCTTCTGAATATAATCTGCCTTTCTTTCCTGCTGATTATATTTCATAAACAGATATTCCCCGTCTTCTTTATCTACTGTGATTTCCACCTGCATTTCTCCCGGAAATTCACCTTCCTGCTCAAAGTGGAAAATAAACGGATTTTCTGCTAACTGTTTAATATCTTCTTCGTATTGGCTGCCTTCCTTTATTCCCACTTTCATATCCTTGACAGTTTTTATATCTTTTCCATTGACTGTTATGGTGTAAGGACTGTCCTTTTTCATTTCACCCTCAATTTTCAGGTTTTTATCTTTTCCCTTAATTTCTTCAAATGCTTTTTTCTCTACCATACCGTCTTTCACAGTTGCCTGAATTGTATTTGAAGCTGAAGATGTATTGGTCTGCTTTGCTGTATTTGCAGTTTTACCTTTTGCAGTTGTTTTATTCTCTGAATTACTTCCTGCCTGAGACAGCGCTGTTTCACTTTCTGTTTTCGGTTTCTTCAATATATATTTTCCACCAATTTCTATATCACAGACAACCTGTCCGTTATTTACCGATACCCACTGTTTTTCCTGCTGTTTTCCGTCTTTTTCATAATACAGCATGTATACGCTTTCTTTTAATGCTGTATCAATAGCAATCTCAACTTCTCCCGGAAACGCTCCTGTTTCCTTGGTTTCAAATTCCAAAGAATTTTTCTGTTCTCTTATCTCTATTCCTGCTTTCATATCTGCCGGTTCATATACATTTTTTCCTTTTAAGCAAATGGTGTACCCATTCCCCTGATATGTATAATCTTTCTTGGAATTTTTCACATTTTCAAAAATTTCTGCTCCGATAACTTCCTGCTCCAGTTTTTTGATAATACTGTCTGCTCTTAACAGTTCTTCTTCATACTGTAAATGTTTTCTGTTTGCTTCCGGAATTTTATAGTAAGCTGTTAAAAGTCTTTCTATTTCTTTTTTGTCCTTCAGTGTAATGTTTAAAGGCTCAAAGCCTTCCCATATTTCCTTATCTAAAGCCTCAATTTCTGCTGCCTGTGTTTCTACTTCTTTTAACATTTGTTCCAGCTTTGTTTCAAAAGCTTTTTTTTCGGAGAAATTTCCCATGAGACTTAATTCCACTTTCAATGCGTATAACTCATGGGCATTATCTAATGTCAGATTGCCGGAAAATGCTTCCAGTTTTTTTCGAAACGCTTCAATTCTTTCCGGTGTTTCCTCTCCGCCTGTCTGCCCATTCTCCACATCGGTCATATCATACAAGGAATTTCTTCCCGTAACAGCTCGATACCATGCTGCTAAAGCTAAAGCTCCCTGCTCTGTTGCCATTTGATTAGAGCCACCGTCAATCACATGACAAAATGAACCGTCTGAAACCTGAAAACGCAGCATCTCATCTAATAATGTCTTTCCGTTTTTCATAAATTTTTCAGAATTTAGCAAGGACACATCAATAGCTGAAAGGGCAATGACTACCTGTGCCGTGCTTTCCAAATTTTTCGCACTGTCATATCCTGCATTGCTGATATAACCGCCTTCTTCATCCTGAAGCTGTGCCAGCATTTCAATTCCTCTGTCCACTGCCTCTTTGACTTCCTGCTGCTGTGTATAAGGAGCTAATGCCTGCAATGCCATTGCTGTTATATCCGGATCCGGCTGATTTCCCATTAGCGCCCAGCCTCCTCCTGAAATTTCTGATAACAAAATTGTCTGGATAAGATCTTCTCTGGTTGTCTGTGTACCTAAACCTTCCAGCTTTGGGATTTCATATTGATTAGAGTCAAAAGCAATCAATGCAAAAATTGTACCGTTAATTCCCTGTCTGTTTACCTTTTTCATATTTGCTAAAGGCTGAAGCAGATTATACCCCTCTACGGATGTGGGATTTATTCCCATAGAAGTAAGCGCAAGGGTTACTCTGGAATATTCTGTATATTTTGTTGTATGAAGGACTCCGCCCGTTTCTCTCAGCTTTTGATAAATATTCTGCAAATAATTATTCTTTGCCGAATTATTCAAATTTCCGTTTCTCGCCATTGCAATTACAGCCCATTCACCTCCAATAGAGTCCACAATGGGATTGGTAACTGCTGTCTGCAAATAATTTTCAGCTTTATTTAAACCTTCAAATGCCGGCTGATAAATTGTTATTCCATCCTGTTTCTGCGCATCGGAGACAACCATTTTCTCTGCACATTCTGTCTCATCTGCTGTGCCTGCAAGGAATTCTTCATCCAAAACACTCTCTGCTGTTCCCGGTAACATTTCCTCCTGCAAAAACTCGTACGTTTCTGCTCCTAATACCGACATCGGTGACTGAATGGCTAACATAACCGCTATCGCAGAAACTGTTATTTTTAAATTCTTTCTTTTCATTTCCAATCTCCTTTAATTGTTCATTCTGTGTCATATACAGAAATTTCCTATGAAAAGGAATTCTGCTTTGCAGAATTCTCCGCCTGCGGCGGGTTGCTTCAGCAACATGATACCTGTCCGCCGCAGTGCGCATCCTTGCGGAGCAGTTTTATTTCATAGGACGCAATTTCCTATGAAATAAAAAAGGTTCTTTTCCCATATCGGCAAAAGAACCTTCTCAATCAATCATTCAATATGAATTTTATCACTGCATATTGCTGTACGCAAAAAAATCTCCTCAGCCCGGAAATACTCTATATACATGGCAGGTGTTCTGACTTTGCTTCATCCTTGGAAATGCCTTCTCAAATTGCTATTCAATGGCTTCTATTTCCTCGTCCGCTTCACAGCAGAGGTGACTGTACCGGAATTTCACCGGTTTCCCTTTTAACCTTGAACCTAGGGCTCAACGACCACTTAGACTATGCAGTTATATACTCTTATAGTACATAATTAGAAGAAATATGTCAAGCACGGGATTTTCACTCTTTTCTGCTGAAATTAGATATTTCCACCCTATCATCATCCAGATTTTCTTCTTTACAGGAAAACTCAATCCTGTCCCCCTGCTCTGTATTATACAATTTATAATCTACCTTTTCACAATCCAACATTACACTTTGGGGTTCTGTCCCTTCCTGTGTTGCTGTATCTTCTTCTATGATGACCTCCATTTGGCTGTTTTCTATATCAATCTTCTGTACTACTGCGTCAAAAGAAGATGGTGGTACAAAATCACATTTTGAAGTTTTAAACTCTGTGACTTTCTTATAATATCCCCAACTTAATGCTCCCACGACAATACAAATCACTGATATTCCTACCAAAATCAATGTCCTTTTTCCTGATTTTTTCTTTTTATCCATTTTGCTTCCTCCTTTATCCATGTAATTCTAAAGGCAATCCATCCGGATCAAAGAAGAACGTCATTTGCTCTCCTGTAAATTCATCTATTCGAATTGGCTCTACCTCTACTCCCAACTTTTCCAGCTCTTTTGCCATTTCTTCTACCGACTCTACTTTAAATGCCAGATGGCGCAAACCATTTGCCTCAGGATAACTTAATCTCTTAGGACATCCCGGAATAATAAACAACTCGATTTCTATATTTCCTTGACGAAGGTCAATTTTATAATCTTTCCGGTCTTCCCTGTAATTTTCCCGAATAACTTCAAACCCCAGAATATCCACATAAAATTTTTTAGACTTTTCATAGTCACTACCGATAATTGCAATATGGTGCATGGTATCTAATTTCATCACTATCACTTCTCCTTACCCTTCACCGGCAACCTCAATAAGATTACCGTCCAAATCATAAAATCGCACAACTTGTCTTCCCCATGAATTTCTTGTCAAAGGCGTCACATATTCTATAACATCTTCATAAGATTGAAGTTTTTCTAAAAAATATTCCATATCTCTTTCTGTAAAATAAAGCTCTGTTTTATTATGCTTCGAGTACAACTCTCTGTGTATTGTTTCTTTCCAAAGACCTTCCTCTTGAAGAACCAGTCCTTCTGTTAAGATTACATTTTCCCCACTGTCCAGAACAACCTCAAGTCCAAATAAATCTCTATAAAACTTTTTTGATCTTTCTATGTCCTTTACAACAATCAATACATTTTTTAGTTTCATCTTCCGCCTCCTAAAAAGAATATTTCCCAATTCTCTTTCAATCATAGAATTCCTCTGATTTTTTAAACTTCGTCTGAAAGGTTACTAATAGATATGACTTATAAATAATAGATACAAAACAGATTTGATATTAGAATTTTTGATTTGTTGTTTTTATCTATGATTTTTGAGATTTTCTAATTCTTCCAAAGAAATATCGCAAAGCTCCATGATTTCCTCATCACTTAGCCCCTTAGATAACATTTTCGATACAATTCTTTTCTGAGCTTTTACTGTTCCCTCTTTTAATCCTTCTTTTCGCTCATCTTTTAACATTTCCTCTAAAGTCATAAAGCGTTCCTCCATCTCGCGACTTTCTTTTAAATCTGCTTTTACAAATTTCAAAAAAGCCAACAGTTCCTTGGAAATTTCATCCTCATTCTCTCCGCAAGTACTTAAAAATACAATTCTTCTTCCATCTTCCAATGGTGTTTGATTGCTTTCTTTGCACTGCATCTGAAAAGTATAACGATATTTTCTTTCACCAAAAGGATCAAAATCACAGATAAAAATCACGTAACTATCGGGTAATTCTGCATATTCTCTTCCTGATAAAAGAATATCCATATCCATTTGACTTTGATAATATCTGCTGCGTCTGCCGAGTGCAGGTTTTTTCGTCATCTGCATCTCCACATTATAACAAGTATTATTTTCATCTTTGGCATAGACATCTAAACGAATACCTTTATAGTCAGGATGATAGACCATACTTTTTTCCCTGCTAACATCTACACGGTCAATTTCTATTTCCAATGCTCTCTCCAAAAACTCTTTACAGTTTTCAGGATTTATCATCACTGCACCAAACATAAAATCATTCTTAATTGTAAGATCACTTAAACATCTTTTCTGCATATTCTTCCTCCATTTCCCAGAGGAATTCTATAAAAAAATTATAACATGCAGATTTTACAGTGTCAAAGATGAATAATTTCATTTCTAAATCAAATGTCTCTTGTATCTGGTGTAGACATAATATTCATTTATTCGTATGTTTCCAATTCTTCGATACTCTTTACCACGACTTCCCCCTTTTCAGCTTCTGCTATCGATGTGTCAAGCATTGCAAGATACTCTACATTTTTCTCGTCCTGTATCATTTTTTTATACTCGCTTTCAGACATCATTGCTATATTTTCAGATTTTGATACCATCATAATTTCCTCCTTAAAAATCTAATTATATAATACAGTATTTTTTCTAACTTATTTCTAACATCTGCATGCTTGACAATCAATATAGAAAACTGCCGTCCCGCAGTTTTTCAACTGCAAAGACGACAGTCCTCCTTTAATAAATACTTAAAATCATATAAATAAATCCCATTGCCAGCATTTCCACCGGTAATCCGCGAAATGCTTTTCCTGTTCTTGCAAATTTCAATGTTTTCTTTACAGAGATGAATAAAATAATCGGAACAAGAATGGTCCATACTAAACCTACGATTTCTCCAAAACTTTCCATATCAAATGGTCTGATAAACATTGCCAATGGAATAACTAACAGCAAGCTGTGTGTATTTGTAATCTTTTTCTTGATAATTCCGTTGGTAAAGGCAAGCGCCATACCGGCTGTTAAAAATCCGAAAATTGTTTCTAAAAATACTTTAGACTGCATTTCGGTTTCTAAAATCATATTGCCGAAAATCATTCCTGAACCAAAGAATTCTCTGGCAATGCTTAAAAGTATCCAAAATCCCCATGCAATGGCACATTCCCAGAAAAGTTCTCCGTACTCTGCCTCTACATTGTCATCCAATACATGCTTTGCTGCAAAAAGTCCCAGAAGAACAGTCATAATCCAAAGTCCTGTGCTTACTGAAGTTCCCAGATAAGAAAATGCCAGCAAAAATGCAGATGCACTTACTGCCCCTGTTCCAATAAATACGCAGAGTTTCAAACTCCAGTCAGGTACAAAAGCCTGTAAAAGGTTTTTCAGAAATTCAGCAAATACTACGGACAAAATCACAAGAATACCTGCCGCAAAGGCTTCCTTCATTCCTGCTGAAAATAATACAATCCCAAAAGCAAAGGCTTCTGCCGGATATCTTAATTTCATGTTATATCCTCCGTTTTCTTATTTTACTGCCTGTAAAAATTCAAATGCTGTGTTGATACCTGTTACTACTGCCGTAGAAGAAATCGTTGCTCCTGATACAGCATCTACCTGTGTTCCGTTTGCAGGTACTTCTTCTTTTTCTTCAACGCCTGCCGCTTCATTCATACATTTTTCTGCAAGACTGATAAATCCGCCCACAGAAATACTTACGCCTGAAACCGCATCTGTTTTTCCCTGCTCGTTTACCTGAAGGAAGTCTAAGGACTGGTTTTCAATAAGAGCGCTTGCCAGAGCCTCTGCCTGTTCTTTCCATGTAAGTCCGTCTTCTGTCATTACATATTCTCCGTTTTCAGACAGTACACTCTTTTTGTTTCCGTCTTCTCCTACCGCTTCCCAGTTTACTTCTGTAATTTTTCCGTCTGCAACAGTCATTGTTACCTGATCGATAAATCCGTTATTATCTGCTGCTTCTGCTTTTGCTTCATAAGTTCCGTCTTTCAGTTCTAAAGTCTGAGTAATTCCCGCTGCTTCTTTTAAACATTTCTCTGCAAGAGCTGTAAATCCACCGATGGAAATACTTACACCGGAAACCGCATCTGTTTTTCCCTGCTCATCTAAATTTAAAAAGCTTAAAGACTGATTTTCTACTACTGCTTTTGCAAGAGCTTCTGCCTGTTCCTTCCATGTAAGTCCGTCTTCTGTCATTACATATTCTCCGTTTTCAGACAGTACACTCTTTGTACTTCCATCTGCTCCTACTGCTTCCCAGTTTACTTCTGCAATTTTTCCGTCTTTTACAGTTACTGTTACTACATCTGTAAACCCGTTATTGTCCGGAGCATCTGCTTTTGCCTCATAAGTTCCGTCTTTTAATTCTTTTAAAAGTTCTTCATCAGATACTTTTTCTTCTTTTTCAAGGCTCATGCCCGGTAAAAATACAGGAGCTTCCACACCTTCAAACTGACTGAGGAATTCTGCGTCTGCAACTTTTGCTCCAAGACCTTCTGTTTCCTTTTGTTCTGTTACTTCTACTTTTGTTACTTTTTTCTTTTCTGCATCAAAGGATACATTCATCACAATATCTCCGCCATATCCTTTTACCTTTGCAGTTACCATGTAACCATTCTCTGTCTTAACTGCTTTTTCAATACCTTCTGCACCTTTGGTATCAATTTCTTCTTTTACCTGTTCTTCTGCTGTATTAGAAGCACCTGTTCCCATATCTTTTGCAAGAGCCTTAGAGCCCATAATTACTCCGAAAGAAAGTGCTGTAACAACTGCTAATGCAATAATCCCTCTTACGTTTTTATTCTTCATGTTTTTCCTCCACTACGCTTCTTTTTTCTTCATTCCATACACATGCTTTTTGTAAAGTACAGACAACATACCTGCCATACAGTTTGCGGTTAAAATACCGAAACAAATTCCTTCCGGATAAACGCTGAAAATTCGAATTGCCGCAGTAATAATACCTGCCACAGCCGCATAAATCAGCTTACCTTTTCTGGATGCAAAGGCATAATCTGTCAGCATATAACAACCGCCCATAATCAGACCGCCTCCGAAAAGATTTAATAAAATATCACCGGTAAACAGCCCATCCGGACCGAAGATAAAAGTTAAAATTGTAACTGTTCCAATATAAGTAACTGCTGCTTCTGCATTTACAATTTTTTTGTAACACATATAAGCAAAACCGATTAAAAGCAATAATTTGCTGGTTTCTCCCATTGCTCCCGGCATCTCGCCCAAGAACATCTGAAGATAGCTGTAACCTGTTTCGGCACCGCTTTTTGCTGTTCCCAGAATGGTTGCCGCTGAAACAGCATCTACGGAAACAGTTCTCGGTACTACATACTGCATAACAGCTGCCGGCCATGCTACCATAACTAAAAGTCTTCCCATAAGAGCAGGATTTACAAAGTTATTTCCAATTCCGCCAAACATCTGTTTTACAACTAAAATACTGAATACGTCTGCTGCAACAAGTGCCCACACCGGAACGGTAACCGGCATGTTAAAGGCTAATAAAAGACCTGTAACCACGGCGCTGAAATCACCTGCTGTCACCTGTTTCTTTGTAATTTTCTGCCATATATATTCTGTCAGCACACATACTGCAACAGAAAGGCCTGACAAATATAATGCCTGAATTCCGAAATAATAAATTGCTCCCAAAAGCGCCGGAATTAAGGAAATTGTTACGTGCATCATAACGTTTCTGGTTGTTCTTGGAGTACGAAGATGCGGTCCGTTAATTACTCTTGTCTGACTCATTATTTTTTCACCGCCCTTTCTCTCATTCTCTGTTTCACCATATCTCTTGCCATTCTTGTTCTTACGGACAGTTCTCTCTTGGCAGGACAGATATAAGAGCAGCAGCCACAGGCAATACACTCACTGGCGTATAAGCTCTCACACAAATCATAATCTTCTTCTAAATATGCAAATTCAATCTGATAAGGAACTAATCCCGCCGGACACACACTTTCACAGCCTGCACAGCGAATACATGGCTGTTCCTCATACTGACTGTCCGGAAGAACTAAAATTCCGGAAGTGTTCTTTGTCACATAGAAAAGTTCACTTTCTCCATTCCAATCAGAAGCTACACAAGGACCTGTCATCGGTCCGCCTGCAATGACTCTGTTATTCTTTACTGTCACTCCTCCGCAAAGCTCTACCAGTTCTTTTGCTGAAGTTCCGATTGGAACCAAATAGTTCCCCGGATTTTTTACACAGCCTGTTACTGTTACAATCCTTCTGATAAGAGGTGTCTTTCCAAGGAGCATATCTGCTGTCGCTTTGGCTGTTCCTACATTGGAAACAATAGCGCCAGCCTCTGCCGGAAGTCCTCCCATTGGCACTTCTCTGCCCAGAACAGCCTGAATGAGCTGACGCTCTCCACCTTGAGGATACTGTGTCGGCAATACCTTTACTTCTATATCTTTTGTATTTTCTAAAATTTTACCAAGAACTTTTGCCGCCTCCGGTTTATTGTCTTCCATGCAAAGATACGCTTTTGGAGCGCCGGAAGCCTTTAACAGAAGGCGAATACCATTTGCTACTGCATAGCTGTATTCCAGCATCAAACGATAATCACATGTTAAAAATGGCTCACATTCTGCTGCATTAATCAGCAGCGCATCAATTTTTTTATCTGTTTCGTATTTCTTATGTGTTGGAAATCCTGCGCCGCCCATTCCTGTAAGACCGCCGTCACGAATTCCCGCAATAATTTCTTCTTTTGTAAAATTCTCAATATCTACCAGCTTGCTTTCATATTCCTGCGCATCCTGTTTTGAGGTATCCCCTCTTTTAATAATACACGCCAGAATATTTCTTCCCTGATTGTTTACTTCTTCTACTCGGAGAACCTCTCCGCTTACACTTGCATGTAAAGGAGCTGCCATAAATGCCTCAGGAATTCCGATTTGCTGTCCTGCTACTACTTTATCTTTTGGCTTGACTAACAGCTGACATTTTCCGCCAAAGGATTGCTCTGACAAAATCGTAACTGTCTCAGGCCAATATTCATGGACAGGCAGGTCCATGGTCAGTGCCTTGTCATAACCATCTGTGGGATGAATTCCGCCGGGGAATTTATTCTGCTTCTTTTTCCACATACTCTGTCTTCCTCCATTATTTCTATCGTTAAATTATTGACATACTTTAATAAAATAACATATTAGACTACTTTTAGCAAGATTATTTTTTGACTTTTCTATTTGGAAATGACGAAACAATTTGATATATCCCTCTATATAGGATATAATGAGTTTATAAAACAAAAAATTTTTGTCACCATGAATGTTACTGTCTTAATAACGGAGGGAAGGTTTTTATGAAGAAAAGAAAAATGATAGGTTTTCTGATGTTAATATCTCTGTGCATGAGTTCCTGTCTTATTGTACAAGCCGAAGACTACGTTGGTCCTGAATACGATGAAAATGGTTTTCTGATGTCACCTGACGAACTTAATGCCGACAAACCGGAGTCTACCTATTATGAAGATTTAGAAAAAGAACTGATGGAGGAGGAGTCTGATAATTCCACAGAGCCAGATATTGAATACCATTCTGAGGATGAACCTCCTACAAATATAAACGTTACAATAGAGTCTTATCCTCCCACAGATGAAGCGCCTGAAATCGATAACAATGTAAGTACATTTTATGCCTATAAAAAAGAGACTCCTATTCATTTTTCAAAGTTTTCCACTTGCGGAAGTCTGTTTTCAGCAAATCTTCCTTTACTGTTGCACATTTTAGAAACTATATTATAAAAGATTGCGCTGTTGCGCAATCTCCTATGAAATAAAAAAACACAGCAGGACAAAAGGCTCTTCTCCTTTATCCTGCTGTATTTTTACAAATCTTTAAAGAAACAATTCGTTTTTCTTTCTGTCTTCACAAGCTTTTTTCATCTTCATAGATGCAATTTTTAATTTCAGCTTATTCACTTTTCTTGCTTTTTTCGGGCAAACCTGTATACATCTCATACAGGAAATACATTTGCTTTTATCTGTTTTTTTCGGTGACTCAGCCGGTATTGCTCCCACCGGACAGACCTGTGCGCATAAGCCGCAGCCTTTACAGTCTTTCCCTGCTTTTGGTTTTAACGGAACACCATTATATTTACGGTAAGGTTTGTTTCCCGGTACGGAAATTTCTTTCTCATCACCGGATTTTATCTTATGAGCAATTTTTTCAGCAAATGCTTTTAATTCTTTTTTATCCTTTGCATCCGGTCTTTTTCTTGCAAACTGGTGCATAATCGAATGTTCTGCTACTGCTGACACGGCTGCTGTCACATGAAATCCGCATAAATCTACCTGTTCCTTTAATTCCAGCAATGTATCTTCATAAGCACGATTTCCGTATACGGCAACTAAAACAGCTTTTGCTTTATTCCCCTTCATTTTTTTCATACGTTCCAGCGCCGGCGCAGGTACTCGTCCGCCGTAGGAAGGCACACCGAAAATACAGATGTCCTCCTCTTTAAAGGCTCTTACATTTTCCCCTGAATTCTGTTTACTTAAATCAATTTCCCCGTATGTACCAAATTCCTTGGCTAATAATTTTACAATTTTTTCTGTACTTCTTGTTGGACTAAAATAAATCGCATAGACACTCATATTTCCACTATTCCTTCCTAAAAGTATTGCTTATAAATAGACAATTATAGTTCTTTTTTGCCAAAGATGCAAGAACGAATTCTTTTAAAATTATTTTGCCATTTTCCGAAATTCAAAGGCATATAAAACCAGCACAATCGCCATAATTACCATTTCACCTAAAATCAGCACATCTGCAATTCTCCCTGAAATTTTTGGCATGAAAACCAGCACGCCTAAAACTACAAACAAAGTAGCCGTACATATTTTTCCATACCATTTTGCTCCGTCTAATTTCTTTCCGTGGCGCAGATTTATCAGCCCCATAACTGCCATAAAACCTTCCTTAATTGCCATAAGCGCCACCAGCCAAATCATACGCTTATATCTGGTACACAGGCATAATGCTACTGCCCCATGCGTAAGCTTATCAGCAAAGGGGTCTACGAATTTTCCAAGCTCTGTTACCATATTAAATTTTCGGGCTACTTTTCCGTCAAATAAATCGGTAATTGTAGACACCAATACAAGCCCTGCTGCAAGATAATAATCCTTCACACTGTCTGCATTCAAATAAATTACGCAAAAAAACGGTATCAGCAGAATACGAAAATACCCCATACAGTTGGGTATGGACCAGATTTCTTCCTTTTTAATTTTTCCCATTTTATACTCACTCTCTTTCTTTATTTCTCATCATCTAAAAGCTGAAGCTTTGTTACCTTTTCAATTTGTCCGGGATAACTTTCCATAATACTTCCTGTGTAGGTTACGGCAACACAATCTCCCACGTCAAATTCCGAAAGCTTTATAGGAGCATGATGCCATTCCAGTTTTGTATCGTCTTCTACTGAAAAAATAAATGCTCCTCGGCTGTTGATATCATTGGTTTCCAGTCCTTCCACCTGCATAGAACTGCCATTTTCTCCTATATCTGTAATCACGGCATGGAAGGTCTCCGTTTGATTTCCTTTTAAAGCCTGCTTATATCCCACAAAATTACCTCCTTCGCCACAGCGCTATCCTTGCAGAGCATGAAACAAAAAGCACCACTGATATTTCCTATTATACCAAATATCAATGATGCTTTCTATGTTATTTTACTTCAAACTTCCCACTGTACTTTCTGCAATTTCTAAAATCCTGCCGGAATGAATAAGCTTTCTGATATGCTCAATATGCGGATGCAAAATCATGTCTTTTTCCATAACAGGAACTGTCATTTTTAATTCGCTGTACACGGCTTTTGACACAGAGCTTACTTCTACGTCCTTATCCTGGAACTGCTGCGCTTCATAGTCGGATAAAAGCTCTATGGCAAGAATGTATTCCAGCTTTTCTGCCACTGTTACTGCTTTTCTGCAAGCAAAATATCCCATGGCAACATAGTCCTCCTGATTACCGCAGGTAGGCGTGTTATCAATGGTTGCAGGTGAACATAAAACTCTCATTTCATTGAGTAGTCCTGCCTGTGTATACTGCGGTATCATAAGTCCTGAATTCAATCCCGGCTGGCTGATGCAGAACCACGGATATCCGGAGAGATTTTCATCAATAATTCGATTATTTCTCCGTTCAGACATTTTCCCCAAGGTACAGGCTGCAATACTGGCGCTGTCCATCTCCAGCCCTACATAGGAGGAGTCCGCATTACAGGCTGAAATTACATCCTCCTCTCCCGGTTCGCTCCAGATAATCGGATTGTCACAGCAGGAATTCATTTCAATTTCCAGTGTTCTCCTTGCATCCTCTAAGGTTTTTCTGGATGCGCCGTGAAGCTGAGGCATACATCTTAAAGATAAGGCATCCTGCACACGGCTTCCCTGATATTTCTTTATTACTTTAGAATTTTTCAGGATTTTTCTGATATTCTCTGCCACCTTCGCCTGTTCCCCATGAGGACGTACCTTCATCACTCTTTCGTCAAAAGCATTCATCACACCCTTTAAGGTCTCCACTGTCAAAGCGCCGATAACATCCGCTGTTTTGGCTGCCTGTAACATATCATATAAAGCCAGCGCTCCAAGGGCTGTGGGAGATGTTGTTCCGGAAACAAGAGCCAGACCTTCCTTTGAACTTAATTCCATAGGCTTCATGCCTACCCTTTTTAAAGCTTCTTCTCCCAAAAGCAATTCTCCCTGATACCATGCCTCTCCTTTGCCCAATAATACCAGAGCTGTATGCGCCTCTAACGCCAGATATCCGACACTTCCTGCTTCCGGTACCTTCGGAGTAATTCCTTTGTTCAGAAACTCTCTGTACATTTCCAGAATTTCCAGACGCACACCGCTGTTTCCACGTCCCAAATTCTGCAAAACCATAAGCATAATTCCGCGAACTCCTTCTTCTCTCAACGGTTCGCCCACGGAAACGGCATGTGTCAAAATAATATTTTCCTGTAACTGTGCTGTTTCCTCTTTTCCGATTGCTTTTGTGCAAAGAGCGCCAAAGCCTGTGGTAACGCCATACATGACTCTTTCCTCTTCTACCCATTTTTCCACTAAGGTACGGCTTTTCTTTACACGCCGACAATATTCTTCAGAAAAAACAACCTCTGCCCCATATCGTGCAACTGCTACAAATTCCTCCAGATGAATGGGATTACCCAGCTCCACCTTTTTTATATTTTTGCTGTTCTCCATTTGGAACCTCCTGCTACATTATATCCTTCTTTGTTTCCTTATCTAAGAAAAACAGTTTTATTGCAGAAACAACCTGCAAAATAAAAATAGTAAGAACCACAAAACCACCGCAGGCAGCCAGATATTTTACACCGTCTACACCTTGCTCGCCGCCTCCGAAAGCAACCATAATACATGCAATTAAACCAATAGAAACACCCCATACGATTTTCTGCCAGATTGCCGGCTCTTCATCATGTTTTGCCCCTTTGGTACATAAAGCGGCAATGGTTGTGGACATGGTGTCAGCCGTAGTAGAGAAAGCAGCAATCAAAGCCACAATAATGACCGGAATAATAATTGCTCCTAAAGGCACATGCTTTAAAAATTCCCAAATTCCGGCTACTGCGCCTTCCTCCTGAATGGTGGCAATGATATCTGCTTTTCCGCTTGTCTGCCATTTCAAAGCAGTTCCGCCCCATACAGAGAACCATACAAAGCCAAAAGATGCAGGTAAAATCCAGTTAATTACCAAGAACTGACGAACCGTTCTTCCGTAAGCAATAATGGCAAAGAAGATACCCATAAGCGGCGCATAAGCAATCCAGATAGCCCAGTCATACATCGTCCACCATGTAACCAGAGCTTCTCCGCCCACTGTTCCCGGGTCAAAGCCCCATGTCCAGAAACGGTCTAACCAGTATCCTAAGCCCACATTTGCCATATTCAAAATATAGAGTGTAGGACCAATTAAAAACAATACAATCAACAGCACATAGAAAATCTTAGAGGTCAGCCCTGCCAGCCACTTAATTCCTTTATCAATACCTGTTACAGATGCAACGGTAAAGGTTGCCGTAATAATTGCCGTTAAAACAAACCACACAATCGGGCCCTGTTTTATGCCGTAAGCAGAAGAAAGTCCCGTTCCGATAAGAGCAAGTCCTGCACCAAGAGATGATGCCAGTCCAAGGGCAATGGCAAGTACAGATAATACATCAATCAATGCTTTCCAAAAGCCTTTTGTAACACCCTCTCCAAAAAGAGGAATTAAAGATGCGGAAACAGAAAGCTCTTTCTTTCTGTTAAAATACATATACGCAATTACCACGCCGGAAAGTGCATACATGGCATAAGGAACAAAGGTCCAGTTGTAAAAGCTGCGTCCCATGGCAAACTGTGCCGCCTCATCAGACAGCGCCTTTACTCCATATCCATCCAGCTCTCCGTAAATATTTCCAAAATAAATCAGAACCTCATTCACACCATACGTAATCAACCCCGTTGCAATACCTCCGGTGAGTGTCATGGCAAACCATGAGCCAAAAGAATATTTCGCCTTGGCATCTTTCCCTCCAAAACGAATATTACCTGTCTTTGAAAAAGCCAGCAATGCCACAACCACTAAGGTTACCATGGCAACTACCTGATACAGCCAACCAAAGGAGTTTAATGACCATGAAAAAATTCCCTTTGTAACCTTTGTCAGCCATTCGTTGTTTACGATACCTAAAATCGCCGCCCCTCCTACTACCAGAAAGCAAGGAATGAACACATTCCAGCGTATAGGCTTTTTGTTTGTTTTGTTTCCTTCCATACTTTTTTCTGTCCGATTAAAAATCGGCTCGCTCCTTTCTTTTGTTTTATACCATACTAATATGCAATTTCCGTGCCAACGAAAAAACAGCGATATTTCGTGCTTTTCTTTTTTCTATATAACCTAAAAGTGCAAAATTATTTGGCATTATGCAAATTTGTTTGGCACTTTTCTTGTCTTTCACCTTTTCTATTGATATAATAATCAAAAAGAAATTTACAAATAAACTACAAAAAGGAGCGTTTTCCTATGAAAGCTTTTTATGATATCTGTTTTACCACAAACGAACAATATCAGTTTCTCCACGTACAATACGGAGATATTTATATAGAAAATACTTATGCACCATTATTTAAAAATTGGATTTCTTATCAAAGACACATCACCTCTGTTTTCCCTATTGCAGAAGAAGATACAAGCGGTGAGTTTGTGTGGGATGGAGACTCTTTCTCCTACGAAAGAATGGATGCGCCCAATCAAGGCTTTTATTATTTTTTAGTAAAGCAAAATCACTTAGAGGATTTGTTAATTCAAACCTTAAATTTAATTACCGATGGCGTTCAGATTTATGATGAAAACGGATATGCTCTGTTTTTTAATCAGGCAAGCCGCAAGCTTTCCCAAATCCCCCCTACTCTGGATATTCGGGGACGCCATCTTTTAGATTTATTTGCTCTCGACGAACAAATCAGCACCACCATGACAGCTTTGCGTACTAAATCGCCTGTGATTAACCGAGTAGACAATTTTTCTACTTCCGCAGGAGTTTCTATCGCATCTGTCAATACCTCCTATCCTGTTTCCAAAGACAATGAACTAATCGGAGCTATTGTATTTGAACAGACACAGAATATCATTGATTGCAGCAAGGAAAAAATGGCTCAGGCTGAAAAAGCGCTGCGTGATTTTCAGCCCAATACTCCGCCTACCCGTTTTTCTGGTTATACCTTCGAGCATATTATCGGGAATGGCGAAAATCTCCAAAAAGCTGTTCGTATCGCCAGAAAAATTGCTCCACAGAATAATTCTGTTCTTCTGGTGGGAGAAACAGGAACCGGAAAAGAAATTTTCGCTCAGAGTATTCACCGCTGCAGCCCCAGAAAAGACAAAAAATTTGTAGCGTTAAACTGCGCCGCAATTCCGGAAACTCTGATTGAAAGTCTTTTGTTCGGAACACAAAAAGGCAGCTTTACAGGCAGTGAAAATAAAGTCGGATATTTTGAGGAAGCAGAAGGGGGAACTTTATTCCTAGATGAGATGAATTCCATGAGCCTTGCCATGCAGTCAAAAATTCTGCGGGCTCTTCAGGAAAATTCCTTCCGCCGAGTAGGAGGCCAAAAAGACATTTCCATGGATGTCCGAATTATTTCCTCCTGCAATAAAGACCCTTTCCTGTGTATCAAGGAAAACGAACTGCGAAAAGACCTCTTTTACCGTCTTTCCACTGTCATGATTGAATTGCCGCCCCTTAGGAACCACAAAGAAGACTTAGAAGAGCTTATTCAATATCATCTTCGTTCTACTGTTTTTCAATATGTACACAGCTCCACAGAAATCAGTCCAGAGGTTATGGAGCTTTTCTACCATTATGACTGGCCGGGAAATGTAAGAGAATTGTTTCATGTATTAGACTATGTCCGCAATATCTCTGACGGAAATACCATCCTTTTAGAGCATTTGCCTTCTTATCTTCTAAAAACGAAAAAAGCATCGGAAACTCTGAAAAAAGTTCCCGATACCTTCTGCTCATTTCAAAACACATCTCTGCAAAACATGATGGACGAATATGAACATGAAATCCTGTGTTCTGCTTTGGAGCATTTTGGATACAACATCACCAAAACTGCCGATGCTCTTGGCATCCGTCGGCAGAGTCTGCAATATCGTATCCATAAATACGGTATTCATATTTAATATTCTTTTCGTCCCAATGCTTCGCTGATATGCATGGAATTTCTGTACTTTGCAATGGTTCTGCGGGAAATGTCAATGTCCATTTCCTGCAGTTTTTCCGCCAAAACCCTGTCACTGTATGGATTTTTCTTATCCTCATTCTCTATAATGCGTTTCAAACATTCCTTTATATACTCGGCACCCTTATCTGTTCCCGAAGAAAAGAAAAAGGAAAGAGGAAACATCCCCCATGTACACTGCAAATATTTTCCCTGTACGGCACGGCTGATTGTAGAAGGATGTACCTGTAACTTTTCTGCCGCTTCCTTTTGCGTCATAGGCTTCAAATAATTTTTTCCCCTTTGGAAAAATTCTGTCTGACTTCGCAAAATTTCCTCTGTAAGCTGCAATAAAGTACGATTTCTCTGTTCTATACAGCTTTTCAGCCACTCTGCCTGACGAATTTTTTCTTTGATATATTTTCCCGTTTCTTCTCCCTGCTCTCTCATCATCTGTCTGTAAAACGGACTGATGAAAATTTCCGGACTGTCATAATCGTTGACTAAAATTTCAAAGTAATCCTTTAGCTTCACAACAATCACATCAGGAATAATATAATTTTTATATGGCCTTGCAGGAAAATATCCTGCCGGTTTGGGGTTTTGTTCTTTAATCTGCTCACAGGCTTGTGCAATCTCCTTTAAATCCCTGCCTGTTTTCTTTACAATTTTCGATAATTGATTTTTTCCAAATTCCTCTATGTAGTTTTCTACAATTTCACAGGCAAGAGAAGTACAGCCTTTTTTTCGTAATTGTATCAGCAGACATTCCTGTAAATTAAGCGCTCCTACTCCCAAAGGCTCCATTGTACACAAGATTTGTCTGGCTCTTTGTATTTCTTCCAATGAACGCCCCAGAATATCTGCGATTTCCTCCTCATTCTCAAGCAAGTAGCCTCTCTCATCAAGACTTTGAATCATATAACGGATAATAGAAGCAGCTTTCTTATCTAAATCCATAAAAGCCATCTGTTCCAACAGATATTCCCTTAAATCCGGTTCGTTTTCTTCCCAGAATTCATTGCTTTCTTCCAGCTCCTGCTGATAATATACTTTATTTTGATAATCTCCGTTTTCCATCCACTCCAGCTTTCTCACAATCTCCTCATTATCCTGTTTTCTCGTGGTTTCTTCCAGCTCAATCACAGGATTTTCCAGCATAGCCTCCTGTACATATTCTTTTAAATCCCATGCCGTCATTTGCAGAATTGAAACAGCCTGAACCATCTCCTGCGATACCCTTGCCTGTATTTCTAATTCTTGTTTTAACTCCATTAAAATCCCTCTGCTACTTCTTGTTATCTGTTTTCTTGGAAAATTCTCTTTTTCGGAACAAGCTGCGAAGCAATACCATCCAGCCCCATGAAATAGAAACTGCCGGAAGTGCAGATAGGAAAATTCCTTTCACAGGAGATACCTCCGTAAACACTACCGGAGCAAAAAACATGGCAAAGACAACTACCATCATAACCACTAAGGTCACTTTTTCTTTCATGGTATTGGGCGGTGTTAAAAAAATCTTCGCAAGGTCTATTTCCAGTCTTTCCGGTTCTTTTTTCATGATACTTCACCCTCCTATACGTTTCTGATAAATCTTATTTTAGATTATAACATGTCTTATATCAACTATCTTTTCATTAAACAAAAAAACAGAGTCCATATCCTGCCATCGATATGTCTCTGTTTCTTTGTCTATGAGGATTCGACATTGCTTTCGCCGTATAACATTTTTTATGCGGAGGATGTATACGGCATCTGCATATTCATGCAGTAATTCAGTAACCTGTAACAGTAACTGTATATTTATCATATACTACTTGTTAAAGGTTTACAAGCCTCCCTGGGGGTTCCTTTTTCCAAAAATTTTATTTGATAAAACTGTCAATCCCTTTCTTCAATTTTCCAAGTCCCTCTTTATCCTGAAACTCCAGCTCCTCCTCCACACATTCCTCCATATACTGCTTTAAGACTTCCTTGCCTGCTCCATTGACCGCTGATTTCACTGCTGCCAACTGAATAAGCACCTCACTGCAATCCCTGCCGTCTTCCACCATCTGTTTCACCATTTTCAAATGCCCTGTCGCCCTTGCCAAACGGTTCACCATGGCTTTGTCATACTTGGTCTGATTTCTATCTTCCATATTTTTCTCCTAATAAGCGGGGCAGTATACTAACAGTAAATATCCTCATCTGCATTTTCGTTCCATGGATATCCCAGCTCCTTAGCCACCTTCTCTGCTGCGGCAATATCCAGAACATCTGTGATGGTCCAAAGAGCCGTATCCATTCCCAGTATCGTATTTCCGCAGGAATAAAATTTGCCGTCAATAGCCACTTTTGCACCTTCTATTCTCTCAATACCGGCAGTAAACATTCTGTTCCAGTTGGTGTCCATAGGAAAATCGGCAATTCTCCTTCTATATAAAAGTCCTGTCTGCGCCAAAATTGCAGAGCCGTTTCCTATCATCAGACAATAATCTGAATTTTCTGCTGCTTTCTTTATGATATTTAATGCTCTTTCATCTTTCCACAAAAGCCGTCTTGCACCTTTTCCTCCGGGAATAATTAAAATCCCGTCAATTTCCTCCGGTACAAGAAAGTCTGTCCACACTTTTACTCCATGTACACTATTGATTACATCTCCGGAGACAGAAAGATAACGGATATGAAATTCCTCCGGAAGCTTTCCGAAAACTTCTGCCGGTCCAAAGGCATCCAAGGTTTCAAAATCATCAAACAGTACAATATTTACATACATTTTCAGATATCCTCCCTTTTATTGATTTCCGCCAGATTGATTGTTCTGGTGCAGATTTTTTTTGCCAGCTCTGCATTATGGGTAACCATTAAAAGTCCCAGCCTTCTCTCCTCTACTTCTTTTAACATTAAATTCCAAATCTGTGCCTGTGTAATCACATCCAACATGGTACTCATTTCATCTGCAAAAAGAAAATGTGTACCGGAAAATAAGGAACGGGCAACACAAAACCGCTGAAGCTCTCCGCCTGAAAGCTCTCTCGGATAACGCTCCAGCCAGTCCTTCTCAATTCCCAGCGCCTCCATCACTTCTTCACGGAACATTCCCGACTCCTGAAGCACTTTTTTCATCTTCCAGCGGGGATTGATGGCTTTTTCCGGATGCTGGTAAATCAACTGAACAGGAGATACTCCTTTTTTCGGCAAAGGCTTTCCGTCCAGCAAAACTTCTCCCTTGGTAGGTCTTAAATATCCGGACATAATTTTTACCAGTGTGCTTTTTCCATATCCGCTTGGTCCGATTAAGCCTACCCGCTCCCCCTCTTCTATTTTCAGACTTACGTCCTGTAAAATCCACGGCTGATTGTCACTATACCGAAAGCTTATATTCTTTGCTTCAATCTGCATGTATACACCTCACATATCCCCCACGTACCTCTCTCATGGGAATATTTTCTTCACACTCTTTTGTCTTATGAGGACATCTGGGTGAAAACAGACACCCTTTTGGTAAATATTTTGCATAAGGCTGAAAACCGGGAATTGGCTCAAAGCCATTTTGCGGAAGAGCTTTCCACAGTGCCTTAGAATACGGATGACGAAGGGCGTCTACTCCTTCAAGAAAGTCCTTTGCAGCTGCTATCTCCACCGTAGTTCCTGCATAAAATACTGCAATTCTGTCTGCAATATGAAACGCCAAATCAATGTCATGGGTAATTAAAATAACTGCTTTTCCTTCATCGGAAAGCTCCCTGAATATTTTCAGAGCCTCCAATGCCATCTCCAAATCCAGTCCCGGCGTAGGCTCATCTGCAATAATCACCTCTGCCCCGCTTAATACTGCCGTAGAAACTAAAACTCTTCTTGCCATTCCTCCTGAAAGCTGAAAAGGATAGAGCTGTTCTGTTTTTTCATCTAAATGAAATCTCCGGAAAATCTCTCTTTGAGCTTTTATGATTTCCTTATCTGCCTTTCTTCCACGTACCTGTGTTCCCACCTTCATAAGCGGGTCCAGATAAGAGACAGACTGAGGCACCAGCGCCATTTCTTTTCCACGTAAAGCTTCTTTTTCTTTTTGGCTGAGCACTTTCCCCTTATAAGAAATCTCTCCGCTTATGGAAGCATTTTCCGGCAAAAGTCCCATAACCGCATGGGCAAGCAAGCTCTTACCGGAACCGCTGGAGCCTGCAATGGCAACAATTTCTCCCGGTCGTACATCTAAGGTCAGATTGGAAATTACTTTTAAATCATATTTTTCAAGTCCATTATCATACATCTGAAAGGATACGGACAAATCCTTTACTGATAAAATCGGTTCTTTTTTCATCTCTTACTCCTATTCATGAGCGCTGTAAGGGTCAATAATCTTCTTCAGATTTTCTCCCAGACGGTCAAATAATAAAACAATAATTACCAGCATCAGTCCCGGGAAAAATGCCAGCCACCACATACCGGCTGAAATATATTTCATGGACTCAGAAAGAATAATTCCGATTGCCGGCTGCTCCGGAGAAAGTCCGAAGCCTAAGAAGGTCAAGCCGGACTCGTGCATAATGGCATGCGGGAACATTAAAATCAATCCAATTAAAAACTGCGGAACCATGTGCGGTAAAATATGATGTACGGTAATCCACCAGCTGGAATGTCCCAGCTTTTTAGAAACCTCTATGTACTGCTGAGAACGAATTTGAAGGACTTCGCTTCGAATAATACGTGCCAAGCCTGTCCAGTGGGTAACCGCCACACCGATTAAAACGCCCTTTAATCCTCTTCCACAGGCAAAAGAAATTAAAATCAAAAGCACTGTATGAGGAATTCCCATAACTAAATCAATCAGCCAGTTCATCAAATGGTCCAGCCACGATTTTCCTGTGGCTGCGATTACTCCTACAATTAAAGCAATCACAGCGCTGACGCTGGATGCAACTACGCCCACGACAATACTTACGGATAAGCCTTTTATGGTTCTCACCAGCATATCCCTTCCCAACATATCGGTTCCGAAAGGATGCTTCAGAGACGGCGCCAAGCCTTTCTGTGAAAAATCTGCCTGTATCAGCTCATCGCTTAAAAATGCACCTGACAAATAAACACCAAGCAATACCGCAAAAATCAGAATGGCAAAAAGAATGGTCTTTTTTCGTCTGTTTAAAATTTTGCTATTCATTTCTATATCCCTCCCTGATTTGCGGGTCTACAATTCCATATATAATATTCGCCAGCATATTTCCTACAAAAACAAATAAGGTGCTAAACAACGTAATTCCCAGCAATAGGGGAATATCCGAGCCCATACCTGCCGCAGATGCCGCCGCACCAAGTCCCGGATAAGAGAACACTGTTTCCGCCAGAACAGAACCGCCGAAAAGCTCACTAAAAGAGCCAAACTGCATAGTAATAGCAGGAAGCATAATATTTCTAAGGCCGTGTCTTTTTAAAATACTCCATTTTGACTCTCCTCTTGCTTTTGCAAATAATACATAATCACTTTCCAAAACATCTACCAGCTTTTCTCTTGTATGTAGCGCCACATTGGCAAAAGAGAGAAAACTTAAAGTCAATGCCGGCAATATCAGATGGTGAATTCTCTGCAAAATCGTAACCTGATCTGCCGGAACACCTTTTGGTACACTCATACCCATGGGAAACCAGCCAAGCTGTACGGAAAACAGCATCAGAAACACAATTCCAATCCAGAAGGTGGGAATGGAACACATAATCAGACAGACCTTCTTTAAAATTTTATCTATCCATTTTCCGTTAAAAATTCCCATGGCACATCCAATGGCAAAGCCGATAATGCCGGAAAATACCCATGCCGTCATCATCAATGCCAAGGAGGTTGCAAACTTCTCTTTGATTACATCCAGAACAGGTCTTCGATAAATCAAGGATACGCCAAAATCTCCGTGAAGTAGGGATTTTCCCCATGCTAAAAAGCGTTCCACAGGAGGGTCATTGAGCCCCCAGTATTCTGCTATTTTTGCTCTTTGTTCTACGCTTACATTGGGAACAGAACCTACATACTGCTGCACCGGATCTACCGGTGAAAGACTTACCAGTATAAAGCTTATGATACTCACTGCTATCAGCAGGGTAACCATACGCAGAAGATACTTTCCCGTAAGCTTCAGATAATACTTACTCTTCATTTGTTTTCTCCTATACTCTCTATAACCACAATTAGAGTTGCCGCATTATTTCCCTAATGCAGCAACTCAAATTTTGTTTTTATACTACTTCTATTCCCATGTCCATTCTGCAAGATTTGCGATTAACGGCCATGCTGCACCATGCGCGTGAATTCTCTGGTTTCCGATATTTAAACCATCTTTTACATAGTACAGATGCGTCATATTCACATAGAATGCCCAAGGCGCTTCTCCCTTCATGGAAGTACCCGTTGTGCCGTCCCACTGTGCTTTCTGCCACCACTCATAAGAGTCCTCAATGGTGAGGGAATTCATTGCCTTATCCAGATATTCATCCGTTGTAGGATTGATATAAAATTCCGGATTGTACCAGTCTGTTTTTCCTGCATTACTGCTGTGGAACAACATATAAGAAGTCATCGGGCTGTCTGAACCCCATCCCATAATCATCGGCTCAGAGAACATTCTCTTAATGGTTTCGTCCTCACTGACGCCCTCTACATTGATTTCAAAGCCCATGTTTTCCTTTGCCTGATTTGCCACAGACATGGCAACAGCCTGACGCATGGAGTCTCCCGCAAAGTACATCAGATTAAATGCCAGCTTTTGTCCGTCCTTATCACGAATTCCGTCTCCGTCTGTATCTATCCAGCCGGACTGCTCTAAAAGCTCTACTGCGTAATCTACATCTATTTCAATAACATCTTCTTCATTCCACCATGGCATACCGTCACATTCAGAATAAGCAGGCTTTGCAAATCCGTTTAATGCCTCGTCAATAATCTTATCTCTGTCAATTCCGTAGCACATAGCCTTTCTTACATTCACATCTGCGGTAATGTCATTTCCGATTTTGTATCCGTCTTCTGTTGTCTTTCCTTCATCCGGTACTGTCGGCATTGTAATACCACGATTATCTACGGACTCTACCTTTTCCACGTGCATACCATCAAGCTCTGTTGTGGCAAGTGTTGCAGAAGTTAAGGCAATATCTACTTCTCCCGCTTTTGCAGCTACAAATCTGGCATCTTCATCCTGAATTAAAAAGACCGCTCTCTTAATTTCCGGCTGTTTACCATAATAATCTTCATTTGCTTCTAAAATAAACTGCTGTCCCTTATCCCACTGAACCATTTTATAAGGACCGGAGCCGATAATCTGGTCTGCCTCCAAGCCGAATTTATCGCTATATGCCTTTTCCGGTACAATTCCCATCTGTGCAACGGTATAAATAAAGGTTACACATGGCTTGGACAGCTTAAATTCCACGGTTGTATCATCCAATGCCTTACAGCTTTCCAGCATTGTCAAGTCCATGTAGGTTGCTTTTTCCTTTGTTGTATTAAATGTAAAGGCAATATCAGACGCTTTTAATGGCTCACCGTTTGTAAATTTTACGTCATCTCTGATTTTAAAAGTCCAGGTAAGGGCATCTTCACTGGTAGTATATTCTGTTGCCAAATCATTTTCAATCTGCTCATCACCATTGATTTTTACCAAAGTAGAATAAATGGGAGAACCTGTATATCCAAATCCTGTGCAAGGGTCAAAAGAGTCTCCTTCGCTGGAAAATCCAATCGTCACCTCTGATTTTTCCTGATTTTCTCCGTCTTTGCCGGCTTCTTTTGTTCCTTCCTTCTGTGTATCTGTTTTTGCTGCATCTGTTCCTGAGCTTCCGGAAGCCCCACAGCCTGTAACCATAGCAGAAACACATAATAAAGCCGTTAAAGCCTTCATTCTTTTCTTCATGGATTTTATCCTCCTAATTCTTTCTTCGTGTTTTAGCTTCCTCATTATATACAGAAAAATCCCCCGAGGCAAGCCACCCCGGGGGATATATTTTTTCGCTTTTTTCTTTTCTTTTTTTGCTCTGTTATAAGGAGTTGTAAACACTTTTTATCAAGTCAGTGCAAATCAGAACCCCATCCAGGGGTTAATCCTCCTTTCTATTGCTTACAATACCATAGTAAGCTCTGGAGGTTACCAGATACATCGCCACATAGAAAAGTGTAAAAATGATGTAGCAGGCTGCCGTCACTATGAGGAGTAGTTTCTGATTGTTAATACCAAATAAGACAATAATTTTACTCATCATAGGGAAAGCAAATGCTGTATGAATACCTGCTGCAATCAAAGGCATAAAAAATACCGTAAGTACCTGTGAATTAATGCTCTTTCGAATATCTCTGTGGCTCATACCTACTTTTTGAAGAATTTCAAATCTCTGCTGGTCTTCATACCCTTCTGTTACCTGCTTATAATACATAATGAGTACCATTCCCACAATAAACACAATTCCGAGAAGAATTCCCAGTATAAACATTCCGCCGTACAGTGCATAAAATCCGGCTCTTTCCGTTTCTCTGCTTTCTACCATAACATGCAGATTTTCATTTTGCTGTTCAAATTCTGCCCCACGTTTCTGAAGCTCCTGCGCTACCTCAATTTGTTTCTCTGCATCTGCCTTTAAATTAATGCCACGGTAATTATCCATAGCGTTTTCCATACCGCTTAACTGCTCACATTCCTGTCTGATTTCGGAAAGCGTTTCCTTGTCTTTTACAAAAATGAACATAGATGAAATCGTCTGCATCACATCCAGTCCGTTGTCCACAAATTTAGGCACGTTTTTCTTTATCTTCCACTCTCTGCCGTTTTCCAAGGCAAGTATATCCTCTTCATACTCTAGCTTTGTATTATAAAGAAGGATTTCGTTTTCTTTTAAAGTCTCCTGTTTCCCCATGAGGCGATTATAATCCTCTACGGGAATAAAAAACAACTGTCTGATGTGCTTATACACATCTGTTCCATAGCTCTCCATGCGCTCCGGACTCATAGCCAATTCGCTTCCGTCTAAATAGCCTGCTGCTCCCAGATAAGTATAGAACAGCTCATCCTCTTTTTCTGTCTGTGTTTCTTCTAAAACTTCTGAAACAATGTTATAAAATTCATCTACTTTTTCTTCGTCTTCTGTTTGCACATCTATCACCAGCTCCTGCGGATAGCGGGAATTTAAGAAATCCTCTGCTCCCATATACAAACAGGAAACAGCAGATACCATAACCAGCACCATGGTAGATAAAATACAGATAGAGGCAAGTCCCTCTCCGTTTCTTTTCATACGAAACATCATCGTCGATACAGAAATAAAGTGGTTGGATTTATAATAATAGCGTTTGTTATTTTTCAAAATTTTACACAACACCACAGAGCCTGCTTCAAACAGCAGATAAGTAGCTCCGATTACCATGATGACAGCTACAAAAAACATACCGATTACCTGCATCGGCTCTTCAATAGACAGGGCAATTATGTAGGCTCCTGCTAAAATAACAATACCAAGCACCGTCAAAACCCAGTTTGACTTTGGCGGTTTTTCCCCTACCTGTGCGCTCTTCAGCAGCTCCACCGGTTTCATTCTGAAAATCTGAAACAGACATTTTAATAAAATCAAAAGAAAAATCGGAAGAAAAACGGTTATTGTATCTTTCGCAGATGAAACGGAAATCGTAAAATGAAAATCCGCTTTTCCGCCCAGCATCTTAATCATGGCAAGCTCTCCTAATTTAGAGAAGAAAATGCCTCCGCCAATACCGCAAATAAGCGTAATTGTTGTAATCTGAATACATTCCCATACCATAACGTAAGCCACATTTTTCTTACCCATACCTAAAATATGGTAAAGACCGAATTCCTTATATCTTCTTTTCATCAAAAAGGAGTTGGTGTAAAACAGGAAAATCAACGCAAACACGCTGATAACCAGACATCCGAAGGACAAGGTCATCTGCATGGTTTCTCCGCCTAGCATTCCTCTTACAATTTCGCTGGTGCTTAAAAAACAAATCATATAAAACATCATAATCATGCCAATACAGGCAAACATATAAGGCACATAAATCTTTTTATTCTTCTTTATTCCTGTCCACGCAAGCTTAGGATAAAATCCGATTTTCACTCTGTTGCACCCCCTCCTGCCAGAACAGTAAGGGCGTTGGAAATCTTTTCATACATCTGCTGTCTTGTATTATTTCCTCTGTAAATCTGATGGAACACCTCACCGTCCTTGATAAAAAGCACACGTTTTGCATGACTTGCTGCTTTTATGGAATGGGTTACCATTAAAATAGTCTGTCCCTCCTCATTTACTGCGGAAAACAGCTCTAAAAGTTCATCTGTGGATTTGGAGTCTAAAGCTCCCGTAGGCTCATCTGCCAAAATCAACTTCGGATTGGTAATCAGCGCACGGGCAACTGCCGCTCTCTGCTTCTGACCTCCTGAAACCTCATAAGGATACTTTTCTAAAATTGCTGTAATTCCCAGCTTTTCTGCAATGGGAGCTAATCTGTATTCCATCTCTTTATATCCTTTTCCGCTTAATACCAGTGGTAAGAAAATATTATCTTTAATAGAAAAAGTATCTAAAAGATTAAATTCCTGAAATACAAAGCCCAGATTTTCTCTGCGGAAAGTAGAAAGCTCTGTTTCCCTTATTTTGGACATATCTTTTCCGTCCAGCCATACCGTTCCTTTTGTCGGCTTATCAAGAGCTGCAAGAATATTTAAAAGAGTCGTTTTACCGGAACCGGACTCACCCATAATCGCCGTGTATTCTCCTTCCTCAGCGCTGAAATTCACATTTCGAAGGGCTTCTACCTGATTTCCTCCAAATCGTGTTGTATATATTTTCTTTAAATTCTTTACTTCTAAAATTGCCATCTCGTTTTCCTCCTTGCTTTGTTCAAACGTATTGTATCAAAAAAGGGAAATGCTTCGCCATAACTTCCGCTTACATTTCCCCTGTTTCATCTTACATTTTTGAAAGATTGTTATTCTATTTCCAGTTTTTTTCTCTTTAAATCCAAAATCATCTCTGTGCCCTTATGAATTTCAGACTCAGCCCAAATTCCGTATCCCAGCTTTTCACAAATCCTTTTACACAAATATAAGCCTATGCCGCTCGCCTTTTTATCCTCTCTTCCATTATATCCCGTATAGCCCTTTTCAAAAATTCTGGGCAAATCTTCTTTGGCAATTCCAATTCCCGTATCCTTCACTACCAAAAGCTGCGGCGGCTTCCACTGTAAGGAAATACAGCCTCCCGGCTTTGTATATTTTAAAGAATTGGACAGCAGCTGCTCCAGCACAAAAAGCAGCCACTTTTCATCTGTCAAAATCACTGCATTGGTGGTTTCATATTCCAGCTTTATCTTTTTACGGATAAATTGCGGTGCAAATCTGCGTACTGCCTGTTTTATAATACTGTCTAAGGAATATTCCCGAAAAACATAGTCTTTTTCGCTGCTGTCAAGGCGCAGATAGCAGAGCACCATTTCCACATACTGCTCAATACGCATTAAATCTGTCCCGATTTCTCTGGAAAATTCGCTGTCTTCTCCTTGCAGCTTTAAATACATGGAAGCAATGGGCGTCTTAATCTGATGTACCCATAAAGTATAATATTCCAGCATATCCAACTCTTTTTCATTATATATATTTTCCATATTTTGGATGTTTTCATACAACCGCTCCACAAGCTTTTCGTATTCTGCCTCCAGTCCGCCCTCTGCCTTTGGCAGGTTTTCCGGCAAAAATTCTTTCTGGCTTACTGCTCTTTCCAGTTGGACATATTTCTGACGGAATTTTATAAACTGAAAAATCAAAACAGCTATTCCAAAAGCACTACCCACGAAAACTGCATAAACCGCCGCATGAAGGGGAATTTGATACAGGAAAAAAAGGCAGAAAAAGACAGCGGAAAATAACAGATAAAAGAGAATTTTTCCCCCTTGTTTCTTGATATAGATTGAAAATACTTTCATTACGTTCTCCTTACTTGCTTAAATAGCAATGGTATATCCCATTCCCACCTTTGTAGTGATAAAATCGGACAAGCCTGCCTGAGCCAGCTTTTTCCGCAGACGGTTTACATTGACACTTAATGTATTTTCATCTACAAAACTGTCATTTTCCCAAAGCTTTTCCATAAGACGTTCCCTGCTTACGATTTTTCCTTTATTCTCCATCAAGGTCTGTAAAATCCGGTATTCGTTCTTTGTCAATTCAATTTTTTCGTCCTGATAAAAAAGAACCGCCTCCGCTGTATTTAAAAGCGCACCTTTATGCTCCAAAACAGAAACCTGTCCCGTATAATCATAGCTTCTTCTAAGCAATGCCTGTATCTTTGCAGTCAACACCGATAAATCAAAGGGCTTTGCCACAAAATCATCTCCGCCCATTTGAATTGCCATTACTATATTCATATTGTCTGATGCAGAGGAAATAAATAAAACAGGAATTTGAGATATTTTTCTGATTTCCTGACACCAGTAATAGCCGTTAAAGAAAGGAAGCGTAATGTCCATCAGCACAAGATGATAATTATATGCAGAAAACTCTGTCATTACATCTGCAAAATTCTCCACGCACCGCGCCTGTAAATTCCACGCTTCTAAATGCTTTTTAATTGCATGGGCAATATCCATGTCATCTTCCACAATTAAAATCCGATACATAAGTCTGTCTCCTTGTTTGCTTAAATACAGGTTTTAAACTTAAAAAGAGCTGTCACATTAATATGTAACAACTCTTTCCAATCTTCTATTAAGCTAATTTAGATTTTGCTAATTCTGCTAATGTAGCAAATCCTGCTGCATCATTGATAGCCATATCAGCTAATACTTTTCTGTTTAAATCAACGTTAGCTAATTTTAAACCGTACATAAATTTGCTGTAAGATAATCCGTTCATTCTTGCAGCAGCGTTGATACGTGCAATCCATAACTGTCTGAACTGACGTTTTCTCTGTTTTCTGCCTGCGTAAGAACTTGTTAAAGCTCTCATTACAGACTGTTTTGCTACTCTATACTGTTTGGAACGAGCTCCTCTGTAACCTTTAGCCAGTTTCAATACTCTATTATGTCTTTTCTTAGCGTTTAATCCGCCTTTAATTCTTGCCATTCTTAATTTCCTCCTATATTAAACACATACTTACACACAAACGATTAGATGTAAGGTAAGATTTTTTTCATGTTCTTTACATTAGTTGCATCTGTGATAGCTGCTTTTCTAAGATTTCTTTTTCTCTTCTGAGATTTCTTTGTTAAGATATGGCTCTTATAAGCTTTATTTCTTTTTAATTTACCTGTACCTGTTGATTTGAAGCGCTTTGCAGCTGCTTTAGTTGTTTTCATTTTTGGCATGTTTATGTCCTCCTTAAACTCTTTTTCTTATTAACGTTTTTCCGTCAAAAACATAGTCATGCTTCTTCCTTCTACCTTTGGTGCTTTTTCTACAACAGCAACATCAGATAGGATTTCAGCAAATTTCTCTAAAATACATTTGCTGCTTTGCATGTGTGCCATCTCTCTCCCACGGAAACGCAGAGTAACTTTTACCTTATTTCCTTTTGTCAGGAACTTTCTGGCATTATTGACTTTCGTGTTCAAATCGTTTTCCTCAATATTCGGGGATAAACGCACTTCTTTGATTTCTATGGTTTTCTGTTTCTTCTTAGCTTCCTTTTCTTTTCTGGCTAATTCGTACTTATACTTACCATAATCGATAATTTTACAAACCGGTGGTTTTGCCGTAGGAGCAATCTTCACAAGGTCTAATCCTGCCTCCGCCGCATGCTTCTGCGCCTCTCTGGCAGACATAATTCCCAGCTGCTCTCCCTCTGCGCCTATAAGACGGACCTCTTTATCTCTGATTTGTTCGTTAATCATTAAATCGCTAATAGTAGTGCACCTCCATAATATTGATAAACCCTTACAGCCTTTGGCTGCTTGAACTTGATGAAAGAAAGAACAAGAATTCACAGAGCAGTTTCCTATATATAAAAAAGGATAGTTCTGCAAACTATCCACTGTTTATCCGCATAAGAAAACGCCTTGCGCCTCATTATCTTCATATAAACCATAGTCACTCATTTGTGCTAAGGTGAGAGTGGATACTCTGCTTTCTTTTCTTCTTCAGACTTATTTAGTCTACCATATATCCGCATCTTCGTCAAGTAGATTTCGTACTTTTCAGGAATTTTATTTTTTTTTAATTTTTTTAAGAAAATTCTTGTTTTTTT
Organism: Blautia hansenii DSM 20583; assembly: GCF_002222595.2. Lineage (NCBI taxonomy): Bacteria > Bacillati > Bacillota > Clostridia > Lachnospirales > Lachnospiraceae > Blautia > Blautia hansenii. The sequence continues at coordinate 921,600 of NZ_CP022413.2, read as the reverse complement.
TACAATTCAGTGGCATAATAAGGGCTATATATCCCGGCCAATGTATCACTTTAAAGTGTCATTGACTGTATCTACATAATTAAAAATTTAAGAGGTGATGTTTATGGACAAAAAAAGAGGTTCTTTTTCAAACAAAATGGGCTTCGTCCTTGCCGCTGCAGGTTCTGCTGTGGGTCTTGGCAATCTTTGGCGATTTCCCTATCTTGCTGCAAAATACGGAGGAGGTATCTTCCTGCTAGTATATTTAATCCTTGCGGTAACTCTTGGCTTCACTCTTATGATAACAGAAATTGCCATTGGACGTAAAACAGGATTAAGTGCTGTCGGCGCTTTTAAAGCCCTTGATAAACGTTTTAAATTTGTAGGTTATCTGGCGTGTATCGTTCCTTTTGTTATTACACCTTATTACTGCGTAATCGGCGGTTGGGTCATTAAATATTTTGTAACCTTTCTGACAGGTGATGTTGCTGCTGCTGCCGGTGACGAGTATTTTAACGGTTTTATCAGCCAGGCAGGTTCTCCTGTATTCTGGTTTGCATTATACGTTATCATTACTGCTGTTGTAGTTATTTTCGGCGTAGAAAAAGGAATTGAAAAGGCAAGCCGTATTATGATGCCACTTTTAATCGTACTGATTATAGGCGTTTCCGTCTTTTGTATCACACGCCCCGGCGCTATGGAGGGTGTGAAATATTATCTGCTTCCTGACTTTTCTAAATTCTCCGCTACTACGGTACTTGCAGCTATGGGACAGTTATTCTATTCCATGTCCCTTGCAATGGGAATTATGATTACCTACGGTTCTTATATGAAGAAGGACTGCAATCTGGAAAAATCTGTAAGACAGATTGAAATCTTCGATACTGCGATTGCTTTTCTGGCAGGTTTGATGATTATTCCTTCTGTTTTTGTATTTTCAGGCGGTGACGAAGCAGCACTGGGCAAAGGACCTTCCTTAATGTTTGTTACACTTCCTAAGGTTTTTGAAGATATGACTCTGGGCGGTGTAATCGGAACTGTGTTCTTCCTTCTGGTATTATTTGCAGCTTTGACATCTTCTATCTCTCTTTTAGAAACAAACGTTTCTATTATAAGAGATAAACTTGGATGGAGCAGAAAAAAAGCAACAATCTCTGTTGCCATTTATGTGCTGGTATTAGGCGCTATTGTTTCCTTAGGCTTCGGACCTTTAAGCTTTATCAAGATTATCGGTCTTGGTCTTCTGGATTTCTTTGATTTCCTGAGCAACAGTGTATTGATGCCAATCGTTGCAATCCTGACCTGTATCTGTATCGGACACTTTATTGGTTCTAACGTAGTTTCTGATGAGGTAGAGTTAAACGGAGCATTTAAGTTTAAGAAGTTCTATAACATTATGCTGAAATGGATTGCTCCTATTTGCTTAATTCTGATCTTGGTATTTGCTGTATCAGAAGCAATGGGATGGATTACCGTTTAATAAAAAATGTTTTTTAAATAGGACAGTCGCTTTACGATTGAATAATCGTGAAGCGACTGTCCTATTTTTTATCTTCCCACTGTATAATTTTTCAAAAACTCATAAATCTCCTCTTCGGTAGGCGGACATCCTTTCACATAATTTTGAAATCCTCTCGTGCAGTTCCCTACTCCCAGTTTTCCTGCTTTTCCGTGATATCCCTGTCCGATGCAGATTTTCTCCGTCAAATTTTGCAAAAGTCCTTCTTCCTTCAACCGCCAAAGAGCCGGCAAAAGATAACCGTAACAAGCACTGCAAGACTCCACTTCCTCTACTGCATCACAAACCTCCACTACTTTTCTCTCTTTCGGAATATATTCTCCCTGTTTCGGTGTATTCAACTCACGAAGCTGCACATTTTCCCAGCATGCGTCCCCTGCCCCTAATGCTTCCGCCATTTTTATATACGGTACTTCCTCCACCTCATACCCCATAAAATGACATACATAAGCATCACAAAGCACCGGATCTGTCGCAGCCAGAATACGGTTTAACTCCACCGGATTTCCCCCGTCTTCAAAATCCCAATCTCCGCAAATACTGTCAACCACTGTAAAATCCGGTGCAATTTCTGCTGCCAGATAAGCAATGGGTTCATGAAGTCCCATAGCATGAAAGTGCCTTTTTTCGCAGTTCGGTATCAATCCCTTTAAGTTTTTCAGTGCACAGGTGATTTTTGTCTGACAATGCCCTTTCATAACCGGCACATTAATCAAAAAGTCTAAGCTTTTTACTTCGTCGCAGATTTTCAATTCCATTCCCTGACAGGAATATGTTTGATACGTATCTTTTTGTAAATCTATAAAAGGCACATGGTATCGCTCCGAAAGCTCATAATATCCGCAGACCTCCGCTGCTTCTGCTGTTTTATCTCCTACCCATGAGCTTTCCAACATTACCAGATTAGAAAAACCTCTTTCCTGCAAATATTCAATAATTCCCGCCACAATTTCACTGTGGGTAGTTGCTCCATAAGAAGCCTCAGAAGGTGCTACCAAATTTGGTTTTATTCCTATTTTACACTCTTTGCTTAAAATTCGGCCTTCTAAATCCGCTTCCTGTAAAAGAGTTTTTGTCATTTGTTTATATTCTGTTCCGTAAATCGCCAGAATTTCCTGCTTTTCCACTTAATTACTTTCCTCCTGTTTCAAGCGTTAAATATCGGTGCCAAAGAACTTTGACTCCAACATCTTTTTATAGAATAGTATTAAGCCCGATAGAAAGTCAATATTTTCCTCTATAAATCATCTAAAAGAGCCGTACTTTTTGCATAAGCGGTACTTTTCGCTTCAAAAAAGTCTGTCTTTACCATATTTGCATTGGAATAATAACTCACCCATTTCATACTCTCCGGCTCTTTTTCATATCCCGGATACACTACGTCAAAGCCCAAGCCTGTAAAGCGTAAATTACCCAGATATTTTATATATTCTGTAATCATTTCTTTTGAAATTCCGGGGATATCGTCTCCCAAAACATAGTGCCCCCACGCAATCTCCTGCTCCACACCCTCCATCAGCATTTCCTTTAAAGCTTGTATATTTTCTTTCGTAAAAAGCTCCGGTTCTTCCTCTTTTAACTGCAAAATCATATTTCGAAACAGCCACAAATGAGTATTTTCATCTCTGTTAATATAACGAATTTCTTGCGCAGAGCCGGGCATTTTCCCATTTCTACTTAAATTATAGAAGAACATAAAACCACTGTAAAAGTAAATTCCTTCTAAAATATAGTTTGCCATCATGACTTTCAGCAGTGTAAAGCTGTCTTTTTTCATTTGAAATTCATTATATAATTCGCCGATAAAGGTATTTCTCTTTAACAGCCTTTCATCTGTTTTCCACTGATACAAAATCTCATTACGCTTTTCCGGACTGCAAATTGTATCCAACATATAGCTATAACTTTGGCTGTGCACACATTCTTGAAAGGTCTGAATGGAAAGGCATAAGTTTATTTCATTTGCCGTAATATATTCTCCGATACAAGGCAAATTTGCAGACTGAATGGAGTCTAAAAACACCAGAAAGCTCAAAATTTTATCGTAAGCCTGACGCTCTTTTCCTAAAAGCTCCCCATAGTCTTTTCTGTCCTGAGAAAGATTGATTTCCTCCGGTATCCAGAAATTATTCATTGCCTGACGATACCAGCCCTTCACCCATCCATACCGCATGTTGTTGAAATCATTTAAGTTAGTAGTATTTCCGCCAATCATCCTGCGAAAACGCACATCTGTGTCTCCACTTGGATTAAACAGCGGTTTTTTCTTTAATTCTGTCATCTCGTTCTCCTTCTTCCTATGAAGCACAGCTTTCACATTCCTCCACTTCAAGGGATTTACTTCTCACATAATAAATCGTTTTTACTCCTGCTTCCCATGCCTCTACATACAGGTGAAAAAGCTGTCGCAGCGTATAATTGTTGGTAATATATAAGTTTAAGCTCTGTGCCTGATCAATATGTCTCTGTCTGACACCGCAGGCTTTTACACTGAAACTCTGGTCAATATTATGCGCATTCCGGTAGTAATAATAAGTATCCAAAGACAAATCCGGAGCTACTCTCGGCAGCATGCTTCCCTTCTTTTCTTCCATGAAAAACTTCTTCATAACAGGGTCCAGCCCTGCCGTAGTTCCTGCCAGAATACTGGTACTGCTGGTAGGCGCTGCTGCTAAAAGATAACCGTTTCGCATACCTGTATTTCTTACTTTATACTCTAATTCTTTCCATTCTTTTGACACGTAATTTCGCTTTTCAAAATATGCGCCGGTATGCCAGTCACTGCCTTCAAAAAATTGATAAGTACCTTTCTCTTCTGCCAAATCCGCACTTGCCAAAACAGTAAAATAATTTATCATTTCAAACAATTCATCTGCAAATTTTAAGTGCTCCTCACTTTCCCAAAGAATGTTTTTCTTTGCCAAAAGATGATGATATCCGCTTACTCCAAGACCAATTCCTCTGTACTTTTGATTGGTAATTTGTGCATAGGGAACAGGATAAAAATTCAAATCTATCACATTATCAAGGGCTCTTACCGCTGTCCCGACAATATCTTTCATGTATTTTTTATCTTCTACGGAAAGATGCCCAAGAGAAAGACTCGCCAGATTACATACCACAAAATCACCCGGTTTTGTGGTTGTAACCACTACGGTTTCACCGTCTTTTGTTTTAATTTCAGTGGAGATACTTTCTGTTTCCTGCATATTCTGGGCAATCTCTGTGCACAGATTAGAACAATAAATCATTCCCTTATGCCCATTGGGGTTGGCACGATTTACCGTATCTCTGTTAAAGGTAAAAGGTGTTCCCGTTTCTGCTGCTGATTTTAAAACCATACGTACAATTTCTTTTATGGTAATGCTGCGTTTTTTAATTCGTTCATCTTCTATACACTGTCTGTACTTTTCTTCCCATTCTTCTCCGTAGCAATCTTCCAAACGCCATCCCTTCACCATAAAAATTTCATGAGGACACATTAAATGCCACTTCTGTTCCAAATCCTCCTTTGCCATTTTCCAAAACAAATCAGGATAGCACACTGCCGGAAAAATGTCATGAGCCTTCATTCTGTCATCTCCGTTATTGGTACGAAGCTGTAAAAATTCAGGTAAATCTCTATGCCATACATCTAAATATACCGCAGCCGCCCCTTGTCGTACCCCCAGCTGGTCCACAGCTACGGCAGTATCATTGACAAGACGTATCCAGCGGATAACGCCTCCCGCCGCTCCTTCAAAGCCTCGTATGGTACTTCCTGTTGCTCTCACCTTTCCGAAATACATTCCCATACCGCCACCGAACTTACTGACTTTTGCAAAATTATCAATGCTTCTGTAAATCCCCTCTAAGCTATCGGGTACTACATCAATAAAGCAGCTGGAAAGCTGATGGTATGGCTTTCTTGCATTTGACAAGGTAGGTGTAGCCATGGTCACTTCCTGCTTACTGAGCATGTCATAAAACTTCTTCACCCACTTCATTTTATCCTTCATTTCCTTCATTGCCAGATGAAGGGCAATTCCCATGTACATTTCCTGCGGTGTTTCCAGTTTAATATGGTCATGGGTCTGAATAACATAACGATTTAAGAGCAAATCCAGTCCCGAATAATTAAATAGGTTATTGCGTTCTGGCTTCATATAACTTTCTGCTTCCAGAATTTCCTCTTCCGAATAATTTTCTAAAATATAACTCCCATATAATCCCTCTTTTGTAAGATACTGGATTTTCTCGTAGAAACTTTCAATTCCTCTTTTCGCCAATTCTGTTTTTAACCTTTTTTCAAATTTCATATATAAAAAGCGGGCACCGATGTATTCCCATTTTGGTTCTGTCTCCTGCGTCAGTTCCACGGCAGCCTTCGTCAATGCCTGTAAAATATCTTCCTCTGTCATATTTTCTCTTTTCAAACGCTCATATCCCTGTTCCAGCTTACAGACATTATATTCTGCTTCAGGAAATTTCTTCATCACCTGACTGATATAATTTTTCATTTCCTTGCTCCTTTAATTTCATCCTATACTATATCTTGTATTCTCTGTTACCCATCATAGCATATTTTCCGTTTTAATACTAGAGTTTTTTAATCCATTTTAGAAAACGGATAATGTATTTCTCCTGAAACGCAAAAAGAAACCATAGATTTTCTCCATAGTTTCTCTTTTATATAAAATTTTATTTCGATTTTTTAAATATAATCCTTTTGCTTGCAATATAGTTTAACAAAATCACGATAATATTGGCTGCAAATTTACTAAACATATCGTTTAGACGAAAAACACCCACAAACAGGAGCATACTTCCCCAATCAACAACACCGGTGCTCAATCGGCAAATAAAGAAATAAAATGCTTCTCTTACTATTTCTGCCGGATTTTTTGCTTCACTTTTAAATACCCATTTACGGTTTGTAACATAAGCAAAAATCAAAGCCAAAAGCCACGCTATAACTGTACTCGGCATCATCCCAAAATCACACAAATATGCCAAAGTCCAATATCCTATCATATTTACAGCAGTTGTACAAACTCCAAAAAACAGATAGGGAATGATGTCTTTATATTTTTCCAATAGTTCTTTTCTGCTCACTCTGTCATCTACTTCCTATCTTTTCTTGCCAGCTCTTTTTCTGCCGTCTGAAGTGCTGCTTCTACAACCTTATCCATATCGTAATACTTATAATTACCAAGGCGTCCTCCAAATATCACGTTTATTTCCTTTTCCGCCAATTCTCTGTATTTCTCAAACAGTTCATTATTCTGCTCGTTATTTACCGGATAATAAGGCTCCATTCCCACTTTCCATTCTGAAGAATATTCTCTGGAAATAACAGTTTTCTCCTGTTTTCCAAATTCAAAATGCTTATGCTCAATAATTCTTGTATAAGGAACCTCTCTGTCTGTATAATTTACCACAGCATTTCCCTGATAATTATCCATATCCAGAACTTCTGTTTCAAAGCGCACAGAACGATACTCCAATGCTCCCAGTTGATATCCGAAATACTCGTCAATCATTCCTGTAAATACCACTTTATCCGCTATATTTTCATTCTCTTTTCTGAATGTAAAATAATCCGTATTGGTTTTTACCTCTATACCTTCCAACATTTTTTCTACAATCGCTGTATATCCGCCCTTTGGTATTCCCTGATAAATATCATTAAAATAATTATTGTCATAAGTAAAGCGGAAGGGAAGCCTTTTGATAATAAATGCAGGAAGCTCTGTACACGGACGTCCCCACTGCTTTTCTGTATATCCCTTTATCAGCTTTTCATAAACATCTGTTCCCGCTAAAGAAAGCGCCTGTTCCTCCAGATTTTTAGGTTCTGTAATATGTAATTCTTCAATCTGCTGTGCAATGATCTCTTTTGCTTCTTTTGGCGTACGAATTCCCCACATTTTACTAAATGTATTCATATTAAAAGGAAGATTATATAACTCATCTTTATATACTGCAATGGGAGAATTAATGTAATTATTAAACTCTGCAAATTGGTTCATATATTCCCAAATTGCTTTGTTAGAAGTATGAAAAATATGTGCCCCATACTTATGTACATGTATCCCTTCTATGTCTTCACAATAAACATTTCCGGCAATATGAGGTCTTTTATCAATAACCAGACATCTCTTTCCCTTTTTCTTTGCCTCATGAGCAAACACTGCGCCAAACAAACCTGCGCCTACTATTAGATAATCATACCTCATAATTTTCTCCCTTTTTCTCTGTATATTTTAATTAACAGAGATAATATTAGCATATCATTGGCGTTTTTTCAATCCCATCACAGACTGCTGTCGATGTCTTTTTACAATTATTCTGCCTGAAAACTAATCCTTTGTTTCTCTACCTCCACTGTCGCCTCAATTCCAAAAGGAATAATACATCTTGGAAGTGCATGACCTATATTGACATTATATACAATCGGTAATGCAAGATTATCAATCGTTTCTATCAGCACTTTTTTGTACTCTTCGTAATAAGTTTCATCCATGGGTTTTCCTATCAGCAATCCATTCACTGCTTCAAACACTCCGGTCTCTTTTAATTTCAAAAGCGCCTTTTTCAGCTTATCCGGTATCATCTTTTCTTCGCTGGTTTCCAAAAGCAGAATTTTTCCTTTCCACTCATTTTTAGAAGGAAACAATTGATATTTACTGCAAAGCTCCGGTGAATTTTCGTATCTCTCACCATCAAATATATCAAATATGGTATCCAAACATCCACCTAAAATTTTACCGGAGAAAACAGCACTTCCCTGTAATAGCTCATATCCCCTGTTAGGCTTTTCCGGAAGCTCCACTCCTACCTGATTTTCATCATAATTCGTTCTTCCCTCATACCACACATCACTTGGGGAAATCTCCTTAATTGTGCCTGTCGTAATCAATTCTTCAAAATATTCCTTTGTATAAGGCAGCATTTCTTTTCCTAACTCGCAGATATCGGAAAGAAATGACTGTCCGTAAAAAGTATTTAATCCTACTTTATGAAGCATAAAATGGTTCATGGTACTGTCTGAAAATCCTAAAAATATTTTCTTTGTAACTACCTTTTGCAGTTCTCCGTTCTCGAACAAATAAGGAAGCAGTCGATACGTGTCATCACCACCGATGGCACACAATATCATATCGATTTCCGAATCGGAAAATGCCTGTAAAAGGTCTTCTGCTCTTTTATCAGGGTGCTCTTTTAAATAATCAATTCCTTTTAAAGCATGATCCATAAACTTTACTTTCAACCCATAATTCTTTAACCTGTCAATGCCTAAATCCAATTCATGCTTTATAAAATCTTCCCCAATTGTTCCACTTGATAAACTGACAATTCCCACTGTTTTCACCATATTCTTCCTCCCCATATATTCAACCTGATTTTTCACAAATTATATCACAGTTTTTATATTTTTAAAGCTTTTTCAATATTTTTTTCTGATTTTTTTCATCCGAATATCCCTCTAATTTCTTATATAATTTATCAAGTATGATATTTACATGTAAAATTGCAAGCTCTATATCCTCTCTGGCATCTGAAATTTTACTCTGTACCAAATAGTCTGTAATAAATCCATCCAAAAAGAAATCTGCAAAAGTAAGAAAATCTCCAATTTCAATCTGTAAGTGCAAAGCTTCTCCCACATCATTTAATTCTCTTTGAAAAAGTTGCAGTTCTATTTTCGCCTGCTCCAACAAAGCTTCTGCTTCTTTAATCCGAGAATGTTTCATATAACTGCTAAAGAAGCCTCCTGCAAACATATCAAAAATCCCCCATTTTCCTGCATTTTCTAATTTTTCACTTGCATAATACAGGCTCTGCAAAACCTGCTCTCCTGCTCTTATTGCTTCCTGTACTTCTTTTTTCATAATTTGATTACACATAATAATCCTCCTTCTGTATCAGCAAATCTCTGTGGAAGAAGTATGAAGGAAGAAATAAAAGGAATAAAAAAAGACCTCTATCATGACCTCTGCCACAATAAAAGTCTTGCTTTCTCATTTGCTACGGGTATCTCTCGATACCGGGTGACGATTACAAAACCATCTTTCATAACCTATCTATAAAAGATGTTAAGCTACTCCCTTTTACTTTTGCTTGTTAAAAGAATAGCACAGAAGTAAAAGAAATTCAAGAAGAATTTTGTAACATCTTATTTCTCATTGATGGCTGCCCAGGCTGCTATCAATAGAACATATTCTCCAAAAAAGACCTTGAAGCTCTGATTTCTCAAAGTTTCAAGGTCTCATTTTATGCTTGGACACTTTCACGCTTTCGCATGAATTATATGAATTTTTTCACCTTCTGTGAATTATTTGGCGTTAATAGCAGCCTGCGCAGCAGCTAAACGAGCGATTGGTACACGGAATGGTGAGCAGGAAACGTAGTCTAAACCAATCTTATGGCAGAATTCTACGGAACTTGGATCTCCACCGTGTTCTCCACAGATACCGATGTGTAATTTTGGATTTACAGGTTTACCTAATTTGATAGCTGTTTCCATTAATTTACCAACACCGATCTGGTCTAATTTAGCGAATGGATCGTTTTCGAAGATTTTTGCATCATAGTAAGCTTCTAAGAATTTACCAGCATCATCACGAGAGAATCCATAAGTCATCTGTGTTAAGTCGTTTGTACCGAAGCAGAAGAAGTCAGCGTCTTTAGCGATTTCATCAGCTGTTAATGCAGCTCTTGGGATTTCGATCATTGTACCAACTTCGTAGTGTAATTCAATACCAGCTGCTGCGATTTCAGCGTCAGCTGTTTCAACAACGAATTTCTTAACGTATGCCAATTCTTTTGTATCTCCAACAAGTGGGATCATGATTTCTGGGCAAACGTTCCAGTCAGCATGAGCTTTCTGTACGTTAATTGCTGCACGAATAACAGCTTTTGTCTGCATCTTAGCAATTTCTGGGTAAGTAACTGCAAGACGGCATCCACGATGTCCCATCATTGGGTTGAACTCATGAAGGGAGTCGATGATTGCTTTAATCTGTTCAACTGTTTTGCCCTGAGCATCAGCTAATTTCTTGATATCTTCCTCTGTTGTAGGAACGAACTCATGTAATGGTGGATCCAGGAAACGAATAGTAACTGGGTTACCTTCAAGAGCTTCGTATAATTTTTCGAAATCTCCCTGCTGTTCCGGAAGGATTTTCTCAAGAGCAGCTTCTCTTTCTTCTACTGTTTCAGAACAAATCATTTCACGGAATGCGTCAATTCTGTCACCTTCGAAGAACATATGCTCTGTACGGCAAAGACCGATACCTTCTGCACCAAGCTCACGAGCTTTGATTGCATCTGCCGGAGTATCAGCATTTGTACGAACTTTCATTGTTCTGTATTTATCAGCCCATCCCATAATTCTTCCGAATTCACCAGCGATTGTAGCATCTACTGTTGGGATAATTCCATCATAGATAGCACCTGTAGAACCATCCAGAGAAATGCTGTCTCCTTCATGGAATTCTTTACCAGCTAATGTAAATTTCTTGTTTGCTTCATCCATTGTGATATCACCACAACCGGATACACAGCATGTTCCCATACCACGAGCAACTACTGCTGCGTGAGATGTCATACCACCACGAACTGTCAGGATACCCTGAGCGCTCTTCATACCTGTGATATCTTCTGGAGATGTTTCCAGACGAACAAGGATAACTTTTTCTCCTCTTGCAGCCCATTCAACAGCGTCATCAGCTGTGAATACGATTTTACCGCAAGCAGCTCCCGGAGATGCTCCAAGTGCTTTGGACATTGGTGTTGCAGCTTTTAAAGCAGCAGCATCAAACTGTGGGTGAAGCAGTGTATCTAAGTTACGTGGATCGATCATTGCAACTGCTTCTTCTTCTGTTCTCATGCCTTCGTCTACAAGGTCACAAGCGATTTTCAGAGCAGCCTGAGCTGTTCTCTTACCGTTACGTGTCTGTAACATATATAATTTACCGTGTTCTACTGTAAATTCCATATCCTGCATATCTCTGTAATGTGTTTCCAGAGTTTTGCAAACTTCTTTAAACTGAGCAAATGCTTCTGGGAATTTCTGTTCCATTTCGGAAATGTGCATTGGAGTACGAACTCCGGCAACAACGTCTTCACCCTGTGCATTTGTCAGGAATTCTCCGAACAGACCATTTTCACCTGTTGCAGGGTCACGAGTAAATGCAACACCTGTACCACAGTCATCACCCATGTTACCGAATGCCATCATCTGTACGTTAACAGCTGTACCCCAAGAATATGGGATATCGTTGTCACGACGATATACGTTAGCACGTGGGTTGTCCCAAGAACGGAATACGGCTTTAACAGCTCCCATTAACTGCTCTTTAGCGTCAGCCGGGAAGTCTTCACCGATTTTTTCTTTATATTCAGCTTTGAACTGTCCAGCCAGAGTTTTTAAGTCTTCTGCTGTAAGTTCAACGTCAAGAGTAACACCCTTTTCTTCTTTCATTTTGTCGATAAGCTCTTCAAAGTATTTCTTACCAACTTCCATAACTACGTCAGAGTACATCTGGATAAATCTTCTGTAACAATCCCATGCCCAACGAGCATTTCCTGATGCTGCTGCCAGAGTTTCAACAACTTCTTCATTTAAACCAAGGTTCAGGATTGTATCCATCATACCTGGCATAGAAGCTCTTGCTCCGGAACGAACAGATACAAGAAGTGGATTTTCTTTATCTCCGAATTTCTTTCCTGTTACTTCTTCCATTTTAACGATAGCTTCCATGATCTGTTCCATGATTTCATCGTTAATCTTTCTTCCATCTTCATAGTACTGAGTACAAGCATCTGTTGTAATTGTAAATCCCTGTGGTACCGGAAGACCTAATTTTGTCATCTCAGCAAGGTTTGCACCTTTACCACCGAGAGTGTTTCTCATGGATGCGTCACCTTCGGTGAACATATAAACCCATTTTGCCATTTTGAACATTCCTCCTAAATGTAGATACTGGAAAAATAAACTTCTAGTTTCTATTTTTCTCAGTGCGGGCGAAATGTACCCGCACACAATATATTTTAACATAAGAAGTAAGATAGTCAAGCAAGAATATTTAAAAAATCCGCAGATTTTAACAATATTTTTTCTGCTTTTGTCAGCATAACTGCCAGAATATCTTGTTTTTTACTTATTTTACTGCATAACGCCTGAGCTGTTAAATGAATACCATACGCCGTCAATATAATGACGACCTGTAACCATTGCTCCTGAACTATTCAAATAATACCAATTTCCGCCAAGGTACAACCAACTGGTCTGCATTGCTCCTCCATCATTCATATAATACCAGCTGCCGCCAATATACTGCCAGCCCGTTGTCATTACTCCCCACTGGTCCATATAGTACCATTTACCATATATCTGCTGCCAACCGGTTGTCATCGCTCCCCACCGGTCCATATAATACCATTTCTTGCTGATATACTGCCAACCGGTTGTCATCGCTCCTCCGTCATTCATATAATACCAATGACTGGATATCTCCTGCCAGCCCGTTGTCATCGCTCCCCACTGGTCCATATAGTACCATTTACCGTATACCTGCTGCCAGCCTGTTGTCATATATCCGCTTTCGTTAAACCAATACCAATGATCATCTATATATTCCCACTGATTTTTAGGATATTCTCCGTTTTTATAACGATACCACCATCCGGTACTGTCCTGCACCCATTTTCCGCTTTTATAGTAGCTCTCTAAAGGTTCTGTTCGTGGTGTGATATATTTTGTATAATCTTTATATCCAAAGTTAATGTCTACGTTTCCTTTTACACCATCCACTAACCCTGTACTGCAACACTGCCAGATTTCTCTTTTTATATTGGGATTTGGACTTACGCTGTAACTGGCAATCCATTTTTCTACATCTCCCAACAGTGACCAGTCTATATAATTTTGATACCAATTTTCATTGGCATATACCATAGGGGTATATCCTGCTGACTGAATTTCATCGGCAAAAGCCCTTGCAATTTTTCCCAGCTCCTCTTTGCTCAAATCTTCCTGTACTTTATCCTCTAAATCAATAGCCACAGGATAAGAAACCTTATACCCTTTCAAATTTTCAATTACAAATTCCGCATCACGAACTGCTTCTTCTTCATTCGTTGCTTTACTGTAATAGTAAACACCTACGGGAATTTGAACCTTCTCAGCTTCCTTCATATTTCTCTGATAATATTTATCTAACTGATTGGTATTATATCCCAGTCTAATCATTGCAAACTCAATTCCATCGTTTTTTACTGCCTGCCAGTCAATTTCTTCCTGCCATTTTGATACATCAATTCCTTTTAAAGAACCTTCTTCGTATGTATTATCATCTATCCAATATCCTTTACTGTTAAAGTAATACCACTGACCGTCTATTTTTCTCCAAGAAAGTTTTGGACGTGTTCCGTCACTGTACTCATACCATCTTCCCTGTTCGTCTTCTTTCCATTCTCCTTCCGGTTTTCCTCTTTCTTCATTATAAAGCTCGATATTTTCCTCTAAGTAACTTTCTTCTTTCATAGATGAACCTGCTGTCTCTGTTTCCGCCTGTGCATATGTTGGCACTGTCCACAAAAAAGTGCTTGCGAGAATTCCTATTCCCAATGCTCTTATAAATTATTTCATTTTCCACCTCTTACCCTTCTATAAAATATGAAAAGAAGATATTGAAAGACGTATAGTCTAACAATATCTTCTTTTATTTTCAGCTTAGATTTCTATTTTGTCAAGCTTTTTCCTTAACCTCTGTTTCTCACTTTCTGCAAAACCATGTGAAAGACATCTTTAAAGAAATAAAATATCAAAGCCAACGCTACCAGCATAACAACTATATTTTGCCACAGATTTCCATACTGATAAGCTATGGTTACACAAATAAACCCAATAATAACAATAACTATATTTCTGTACTCTATTGATATATGCAGTTCCTTCTTTAACAGCACCAATCTTGTGATACAAATCAATAAAAATCCAATCGCCAAAGCCACATTAGATGCCTGAAGTCCTAACTTTGGTAATAACAAATGAATACATACTACATTTGCCACACTTCCGATTAACATTGTAATGAATAATAACTGGTTTTTCTTTATGGCACTAAAAGTATTGCCTAAAAAGCTGCTGATTGTAGAGAGAATGGTTCCTAAAAGATAAAAGGGGATTAATTCTTTTCCCACACCATAAGCTTCGTTTACCATAAGAGGATATATAATAAAGATTGATGGAATTAATATCACTAATCCGACACCCATACTTTTTATATAATTATTAGTCGCCACAGAATAAAATTCTCCAAGTCCGTCTTCTTTCGCTGACTTAGAATATGCCAACTCCTGCCATGCCATTTGGAAACAGGTTGTAAATAAAGTAATCATAGAGCCAAATCTTCCGGCAATCGCATAATATCCGTTTGCCTCCGGTCCCAGATAATCATTTACCGCAATTCTGTTATAGCTTGTCAAGAACCAGTATGCTACTGAATTCAGGCATAACGGCAATGAAAAGAGCAGCATTTCTTTAAACAGCTTTTTATCAAAATATTTAAAAGAAAACAAATGACGTTCGTGAATTCCCACAACCATAATAACAATATTCACTACATACCCAATGCAGCTGGCAATAAACAGCGCACTGTAATCCATTTTAAACTGGACTAACAGAAGAATATTGAAAACGATTGTTGTAATAGAACCGATTAAACCGGATGTTGTATATAACACATTTTTTTCATATCCTCTGGCAATATATCCCACCAAAGTCTGGGTATTCATTAAAATACCATATAAAAACAGCCAGAAAGGATACTCTACATGCAGAGCCGGCGCTGCTACAATAATAATAATTGTATATAATATCGTAGATGTAGTAAAAATGGCAAATCCACAGTTTATCGGTTTCTTTCTGTTTTCTCCTGCATATTCATACATAAACCGCATTATACCGGACCATATATCCAAAAATAACACAGAGCATAAAAACATAATATAAGCATTATACAAATCATACGTTCCATAGTCAGCGGGGCTGATATACGATGTATATAACGGCAAAAGCAAAAAAGAAATCAGTTTTGTCAACACAGTTCCTACAAAATATATCCCTGATGATTTAATAAATCTCCATAAATCTTTCATAGCTATTCCTCTATATATTCCCAGACTTTAAAATTATGTGCCAGACAACGTTTTTCCTCAGGAGGTAATGTCATATAATCACTGTAATTTGTTGTGAGCATTTTGTCATACTCTTTTGGTGCCTTATACATTTTCCCTTCAAACTCCAGTTGGATTGTCTCCTCCCAAATTTCTTTTTTCATAATCTCTCTGTCCGAAAATCTCGTGCACAGACAGCCCATCCACTCCGCATCTTCTACGGTATTTTTTGCAATAAATTTTTCCATTTTTCTGGAAATTCTTGCAGGACCTATCATTCTTAATACCTTCCAGAGAATTTTTCTCCCGAAATTCTTCTTAGCATCCTCATGAAGAATTTTATCCATGGAAAGCATGGAATACAGTCTTAGCTTTTCTAATCTTTCACATTTTTTCAAAAATGCCTGTCTTTTCTCTGCATCACTTGATACGCCGTCATAAGGAAAAATATCAATATAAAGTCCCAAATCTGCCTGTTCCTCTACATCGTGTTCTTCCAGCTTTGTTTTTGTATCAATTACTTTCATAAATGGATAAATATATTTCTTGTCATCTCTGCAATCTAACAGCTTGTATCGGTTATCTCTATCCCAAATTTTTCTTAACTGTTCATAGTCTTTTCTGGGCATTAAGATATCAACATCATCATCCCACGGAATAAATCCCTTGTGACGGACTGCACCAAGCAACGTTCCATACCCTAAAAAATATTTTAAATTATTACTATCACATATTTTAGCCACATAATCCAGAATGTCTACCTCAAGCTGTTTGATTTCATCTAAATCTGTAAGCTGTTTTTTCTTTAAACTCATTTTTTTGCCTTTCCCGCTTTATAAGTCTATACACAATACTTAATGGTTTACCATTTCTTTAATTTTCTTTTCTATTATTTCTGAAGAAAATCCTTTTTCTTCAAGCTGATTTCTTTTTGTAACTTTTTTATAATCTTTATATTTTAAAATTTCATCAGCCCATGCCTCTGCTCCTGCATCTAAACTAAAAAACTGTACCAAATCGGTAAGTTTCGTTTCTTTTCCAATGGTATCGGAAATCAAACATGGAATTCCTCCCGCCTGAGCCTCTACCAGAGAAAACGGAAGCCCTTCAAATAAAGAAGGAAAAACAACTACATCTATTGCCTGTAAAATTTCAGGTATGTCTTTACGCATTCCTAAAAATAAAATTTTATCGTCAATCTTTTTTTCTTTTGCATAGTTTTTTGTTTCTTCCCACAAAGGACCTTCTCCACAAGAAACTAATACTGCATCTTCCTTTTTACAAAGCTCTGCAAAAATATCCATTAAAAACTTATGATTTTTTTCTTTTGCAAAACGCGCTATATTTCCGATAACAAATTTGCCCTCTATGCCAAGTTCTTTTCTTTTTTCATCTCGCAGCGTTTCATTTGGTTCGTATTTTCCTATATTTACTGCATTCGGAAAAATCACGGCTTCCTGAGCTTTTGAACCGAAAAACCATTCTGCCGCTTCTTTTGAACAGGCAACTCTATAATCAATATACTTTCCTACTTTTCGTTTGTTCATATTGTGCATCAGTAAGGTAAATAAAGTTCCCATATTTTTCGATTGATGGCTGTGGCAGATTACATTTTTTACACCGCTGTTTTTCGCTTCTTTTATACAGTCAATAGAACTGAGTGTTGTTTTATTAAACCAGAACACATCATACTGATTATTTTTAAAAACTTCTTTAATGTCATTTTTATATTTTGATACACTTACATATCTGGGTGTCAGTTTATGTATTTGGGAACCGTTCCTTAAAAATTCTTCCTGATAAGGAATTGACTCATCTACGGTTATAAAATCCACTTGCCATTCATCTTTTAGCGCTTCATAAATGGTGCAGACAAACTTTTCCACACCACCCATATTACTGCTCATTCCATCGATTAGTATTTTTTTCATCTCTACATTCCTCTCATCTCCGGCTGAAACTTTTTAATATAAAAAGAGCTTCCAAGGCTTTTGTCATACTATGTTTAACAAGAAACACTGCTACTTTCTGTACTGTCCTTCTGACCTCTGCATGGGCAGCAGCTTTTTGAATATTCGGATTTTTCATCCAGCTATTTAAAACTTCTTTTTTCTTTTTCTTATCATATCCCGATATGGTAAATAAATCTGTCAATCCGTAGAAAAAAAATGTCATAAAAATATTGCTGATATGAACTTCTGCTGTTTTCCCCACATGAAACTTACTGCAAAATTCCATACTTTCAAGGTATAATCTTTCTGCAATTTCAATGCTGTTTTTCCTATATCTCCTGTTTAAGCTTTCCTGTCCGATTATATAATTATAAAAGCTTTCTTTAATAAAAGAAATTTTCTTCACATTTTCCAAATTATGTAGATTAAAAATCAAATCCTCGCCTAAAGATAAATCTTCCGGAAACTTTTCAGACAGCTTTTCCTTTTTATACAATTTATTACATGGAGAATTCAACAGAAACTTTTCAAATATATTTGGATATTCTGTCCCCAGTTCTGCCATTTCAATTGTTCTGTCTATCTCAGGCAATCGAACATCATTCTTATCCGGAAAAACTTCTGTATAGCCACACATAACCATGTCTGCATCGGTTTCCTCTATACGGTTCACCAAGGCTTCTACCATATTTTTTTCAATATAATCATCACTGTCCACAAACTGTATATACTGTCCCAAAGCCAAAGAAATCCCTTCGTTCCTTGTAGCCGATGCACCTTTATTCTCTCTTTCAATATACCGTATTCTTTTATCATGTTCTGTATATTTCTTGCAGATTTTTCCGCTGCTGTCTTTTGAACCATCATTAATCAGAATTAACTCTAACTTCTGGTAGCTCTGGTTTAAAATACTCATAATGCATTTTTCTAAATTTTTTTCTGCATTATAAACCGGTACAATGACACTTACCATTTTTATTTCCTTTCCTTTGTGTAGTAACCCACATAACCTATCATAATCCAAAAGATAATTGCCTGAAAATTCATTCCCAGTACAATTCTGCTTTCTACCAGTTCTCCTACCAACCATACCGGAATAAATGCCATAATACACTTTCCGTAAATAGATATATTCGGATTAAAAATACCGAAGGCTACCTTTTTCAGTACACACAGTAAATACAATGCAAATAAGATAAATCCTACTGCACCGCAGGAAACCAAAACCGTAATATAGATATTATGGAGACCGCCGCCACCGGAATTGATATATGCACCTTTTGACATTTCTTCTACTAAAACGTCATCAATAGAGCGATATCCAATCCCGAATACAGGACTCTTTGTGTAAGCTTTTAAGCCCATTTTCCACAAATCGCTTCTTCCTGTACTGATACTTTCCAAATTATTTTCCTTTTTATCCAGTCTTTCCAGACTTGTGCTTGGTTTCTCTCCTTTTCCATGAAGAAATTTATCTTTTTCCAACAGATGGCTTTCTGCATCCGGCATTACTTCTTCAATCGCTACCGGAATATACCCTAATCCTGTTTTCAGTAAATTTCCTCCTGCAATTACGACAACACACAACACTACTGTAACAACCGCTTTATAACACCATTTGAGTGCCTGTTTTGTTTCTTTAAAATTATATTTCTTAATAAATAACAAGTATATAGCAATATAAGTAAGTAAACAAATCCAGCCGCCTCTGCTCTGTGTTAAAATAAAGCATAAACTTTGAATAACAATATTCATTCCTAAAAAGATTTTTACTCCCAATTTCTTCTTAGGCAGCAATACTGTTAAAAGAATAGATACATAATTTAAAACAGAACCTGAGTTAGGATTGTACAATCCCCAAAGTCTGTTTTCTCTCATACCATATACAAAAGTAGTCTCTCCATGGCTTATTTCTACTGAAACAGAAAATAGAAACATCAAAAATCCAACAAGTGAAAATACAAATGTGATAATTATTACAATCCATGACAATATTGATAATTCTTTTTTTATTTCCTTTTCGTCTCTGTCTATGTCACAATAATTCATTGCAAAAAACAACATTCCAGTGTAACCCAGAATTGCCACTTCATTAATCAAATGCTCTGTTCCGCTTACTAAAATAGTAATGGCGTAGGAACAACAAAAAAGAAATAATAGTACATATTCAAGTTTTAAAAAGGTTTTTGTTCTCTTAATGAATAAATAAGCTACACAAAGAAAACACCATGCACAGCAAAGCTTATATATGTCTCTTCCCACATCGTTTATATAGGGAATTGTCGTAAATAATCCCAAAACTACCAACAAACATTTTGTCAAAAAAATAATCGTATTTTCTCTATTTTTTGATACTTCCATAATTTTTCCTCTTTATTTCTCTAATGATTTTATCGCCTCATAATTACGTTTACAATTTTCTGTATCCCAAAGGGGGAAAAATTCTTTTTCTCTCTCCAAATAAGTTTCTTCTATTTGCAAATTGCGTTTTGCAAGCTTCTCCAGTGCTTTTTCTAATTCTTCCAAAGTCTCACAGACTGGTCCAAAACCATCTCGCTTATATTCAAAATACCCCTGCTGATATTGGCCTTTTCGGAATTTTTCCATATCAAACTGATAATAAATCATAGGCTTTCTCATATAGCCAAAATCCATAAAGATACTGGATAAATCAGTAATCAGAAGCGCCGACTCTTTCAGTAAGCCTTGGACATCATATTTTTTCCAGTCTGCAATGGTAATATTTTCCGAATTTGTTTTAAACTCTTCAATATATTTCTGCATGTTTCTGTGAGGATAAAAAATAAGCTCTAAATTGTATTCTTTTAAAATTTTGTCAATCTTTTCGCTATTTAATACAGCATTCCAATGCTGATAATAATCTGTACTCACAAAATTTTTTACATCACTGTCCAATTCCTTAGATTTTGATGTAGGCGTCGCAATCCACTCTCTCCAGGAAGGCATAACCAAAACCTGATTTTTCTTCACTTTAAAATCATGCAATCCGTCAAATCTGGTTAATCCCAAATATTTTACGTAGCCTTCCGGATATCCGTAAGTGTCTCGAATAAAATTATATTCCTTTAATGCTCCGCACACAAACAAACGCATTTTTGTGTTTTCATAATAACACCATGGCATGTCGTTGCAAATTACTCCATGCTGCAAAAACACTCTGGTATTTTTTAGAATACCGTATACTTCTAATAAATAGCATACTGCTGCATTAGGCTTTCCGCCCTTTTGTGAACTGATATTTTTACTGGCAGCAAGATAATACGCCCAGTGTTTATAACTGCTGTACTGTATCACCTCTCCCAAGTCTTTCACTCTGTTATAGTCTACGGATTTTTTATTAATTGCATAAACAACATCCTGTTGAGGCTGCTGCTCTCTTATGTACTTAAATAACCAATACCCGTTGTCTCTGGCTTCATTATAATCTTCGCAGATTAACCACATATCCGGGCGTTTCTTTTTTAAATATAGTGCATAGGGTATTGCACACACACATGTCCCGATTGCCAGAATATCTTTAAACTTTACTCGTTCCAGCTTTTCTCTTAAATTTCCCAATTTCTTTACCTCTTATATTTCCAAAATGGCAACTTTATCATTCCTACAAAACTTCCAATTCCGTAACTGATATGAAGTAAGAAAAATAAAAATGGCAATGCAAGCTGACACCATGTCTTTTTTTCTCCTTTCACGGATAACAAAGACATTCCCACAGCAACCAGCCAATATAATCCCCACATCAAATATGCAAGAATTGGAAATCCAAATGCAGCTAATATACTTGTTCCTATTATTCCCAAAACAAAGCATAGCGGTACAAAATGATAAACAGATAAGCATTTTGGACATGCCTTCAGAGTTAAAGCTACCCAATATCCGTTTCCGTATTTCTGTTTCAGCATTGCTTTCAGAGAATTTCTGGTATGCTGATAAGAAACGATATCCGGAGAATAGCAGATTTTATATCCTGCCTCTCTTATTCTGTAATTTATCTCATTATCCTCTGTTCTTCCCAGTTGTTCATTGAAAAAGCCCACTTTATCAAATACTTCTCTTTTATAGGCTCCATGAAAAACTGACTTTACGTAGGTCTTTTTTTCGCTTCTTCTATAAGGTGCAATACTACTTCCGAACATGGACTGTTCCGCTAATAAAAGAGTCTCCTTCCATGGGGTACTCTCATCAATAATATTCGGTCTGAGTCCGCCGGAAACATACTCTCCCGACTCTAAAACTTTCACATTCTTTTCCACAAAATCTTCCGGTATTTCTGCATGGGCATCAATTCTTACAACTGCATCCCCATGGTAATTTTTCAAAATAACATTCCAGCCTCCGGCCAATTTTTTTTGCGGATTATCC
Organism: Blautia hansenii DSM 20583; assembly: GCF_002222595.2. Taxonomy (NCBI): domain Bacteria; kingdom Bacillati; phylum Bacillota; class Clostridia; order Lachnospirales; family Lachnospiraceae; genus Blautia; species Blautia hansenii. Next base: position 899,601 of record NZ_CP022413.2, on the reverse strand, counting down.
AAAACCTGTATATTACAAAAATCTTTGTTTTCTTTCTTAAATTTTTCCATCAGGCTTTTTGTATCATCTTTTGACATACTGTCTACCAGCACAATTTCCATCTTATCATGAGGGTAAGTCTGCGCTTTGATACATTCAAACAATTTCGGTAATGTATTTTGTTCATTATAGGCAACAACGCCAACTGATATAATCATCTGAAAACTCCTATTTTATTACTGCTGCCACTGTTGCAAACATGGTTTTAATGTCTTCAAAAAAGCTGAATTTTTCAATCGCTTTTAAATTATATTTCATTTTTTCAGGCAATACCTGATGAATATAAACCTCATCTGCATTCTTTGCATCTTCCAGTAATTTTTCTTCATCTTTATATTCGATACTTGCTCTTGATGTAACTCCTGCCGGAAGGAGCAATGTCGCCTTCATTTCATTGGTATAATGAGCAACATATTTTTCCACTTCCGGTCTTGTACCTACAAAAGTCATATCACCTGTAAGAATATTAAATAACTGAGGAAGTTCGTCCAGACGGCATCCTCTTAACAGTTTTCCCATTCTTGTTACTCTCATATCTCCTTTTGTAGTAACCTGTGTACCGATTTTTTCCGCATTTTCTACCATTGTACGGAATTTACAAATACGGAATTTCTTTCCATAGGCTGTCACACGAACCTGTCTGAAAAGCACAGGTCCTTTTGAGTCCAATTTAATTAAAACACTTAAAATCAAAAGTACAGGAGAGAGCAGCACCAGTAAAATTGCAGCAACTACTACATCAAAAATACGTTTTGCCACCAATCCTCCTTTGTGCTTTTCCAATATTTTATAATATTTCTTTACTTCCTCTACCTGCATATCCAAAGGAAGCTCGTTCCATTTCTTCATTGTCTTTTTCCTATCTTATACATTCTTTAAATGATTTAATTACATACTCCACTTCCTCATTTGTCAGCTTTGTATGTAACGGCAAAGTAATTTCATTAGAGAACATTCTGTAAGCATTCGGATAATCCTGAATATCAAATCCCAGCTTTTTATATGCAGTAAGCATCGGAAGCGGTTTGTAATGTACGTTAGTTGCAATTCCTTTTTCTGCCATTTTTCTGATAATTTCATTACACTCTTCTCTGTTTTTACCCAAAACATGGGTAATATATAAGTGCCCACTGGATGAAAAATCATCCCCGTAATGATGAAGATGCTGAATATTTTCTCCTTCTAATGCCTCATCATATATCTTAATCAGTTCTTTTCTGCGCTCTAAAATAGCCGGATATCGCTCTAACTGTGCCAATCCGATAGAAGCCATAATATCCGTCATATTACATTTATAATACGGGGCTATGATGTCATATTCCCATGCACCCAACTGCGTTTTTGCCAAAGCATCTTTAGACTGTCCATGAAGAGAAAAGAGCATAAACTGTTTGTAAAGTTCTTCGTTATCTATCCCTTCAATGTCTTTCCATACAACTGCTCCACCTTCTGCTGTTGTCAGGTTCTTAACCGCATGAAAAGAAAAGCTTGTGAAATCTGCAATTTCTCCACATTTTTTCCCTTCTCTTACAGCGCCGAAAGCATGAGCGCCGTCTGCCACAACAGCCACTCTGCCGATTTTTCTCTGGATTTTATTTGTCGGTCGAAACAGGTTTTTCTTTCTTTCTAAAATTTCAAATATCCTGTTATAATCACATACAATACCCGCAAGGTCTACGGGAATAACTGCTTTTGTTTTCTCCGTAATCGCAGCTTCCAGCTTCTCATAATCCATTTCATGTGAATTCTCTGCTGTATCCACGAGAACAAGCTTTGCTCCTACATGACAGACCACACTTGCAGAAGCTGTATAAGTATAAGCAGAAGTAATAACCTCATCCCCCGGTCCAATGCCTAATGCCCGTAGTGCCATCTCTGAACAAGCCGTAGCTGAATTTAGACATACTGCTTTGCTTGTATGACAAAATTCCGCAATATTCTTTTCAAATAATTTTGTTTTCGGACCGGTTGTAATCCAGCCGCTTCTTAATGTATCTACTACTTCCGCAATTTCTCTTTCTGTAATATCTGGTGGTGAAAATAAAACATCCATTTTTTATGCCTCCATGATTTTATTTCTTAATCCTGTAAGTAGGAACCAGTTTTTGCACTTTCTCTTTAATACTCTCATCGTCATTATAACAAGCTTCTTTTAACTCTGCCAATTTATCAAAAAATGTTTCTTCATCCATCTCAATAGGCTTACCGATATGAATTAACTTATTAGCAGTTTCTTTCATGCCTTCTTCTGCCATAAGAAGCTCCTCATATAGTTTTTCTCCCGGACGAAGACCTGTATATTCAATCTTAATATCCACATCCGGTGTATAACCTGACAGACGGATTAAATTTCTCGCCATATCATCAATTCTCACAGGCGCGCCCATTTCCAGCACAAAGATTTCTCCTCCTCTTGCGTAAGCTCCTGCCTGCAAAACCAGAGATACCGCTTCCGGAATGGTCATAAAGTATCGAATGATATCTTTATGTGTTACTGTAACAGGACCGCCTTCTGCAATCTGCTTTTTAAACAACGGAATTACGCTTCCATTGCTTCCCAGTACATTACCGAAACGCACTGCCACAAATTCCGTTTTTGATATTTTATCAAAGCTCTGCACAATCATTTCACAAAGCCGTTTGGAAGCCCCCATAATATTTGTGGGGTTTACTGCTTTATCTGTGGAAATCAGGACAAAACGTTTCACACCGTATTCGCTGGCTGCCTTCGCTGTTTTATATGTTCCAAAAACATTATTTTTAATTGCTTCATTCGGACTGTCCTCCATAAGAGGAACATGCTTATGTGCCGCAGCATGATATACAATGTCCGGACGATATTTCTCAAACACCGTTTCCATTCTGTGTGTATTTCTCACAGAACCAATGAGAACCACCAAATTCAATTCCGGATGATGTCTCTTTAATTCCTGTTGAATTTCATAAGCATTATTTTCATAAACATCAAAAATAATCAGTTGTTTAGGGTTATACATGGCAATCTGACGGCATAATTCACTTCCGATAGAACCTCCTCCACCGGTAACCATAATAATCTTTTGCTCCACATACCCCATAATTTCATCCAAATTAACCTGGATAGGGTCCCTTCCCAGTAAATCTGTAATTTCAACATCTCTCAGTTTTCCGATATTTAGTTCTCCGTCAATAAGCTGATACATACCGGGTAATGTCTTTAATTCGCATTTTGCCAATTTACATATTTCCAGTATTTCTCTTCGTTCTTCTTTTGAAGCAGAAGGAATTGCCAATATAATCTTATCAATTTTATACTTTTCTACATTTTTCAAAATCACGGAACGGTCACCTACAATAGGAATACCATTAATATATCGTCCCTCTTTATTACAATCATCATCAATCACACAGCACACTTTCATAGTAAGATGACGACTGTCTAAAATTTCTTTAATAATTGCTCGTCCGGCATCTCCCGCTCCGATAATCATCACTCTTTTCTGTGGTTCTCCGCAGCCAAAGCGCTGTTCCCTCGCCTCTTTTAGATATCGGCAAAAACGATAAGAAAATCGTATGCCTACTACCATTACTGTCTGCAACAAAATTTCTAAAAAGAAATAACTTCTCGGTATTGGATACTGCATCAAATGAAAGCCTGCAATCTGCATGAAAAAAGAAACAATATTAGCCAGTATAATATAACCCAGTTCATGAATACTGATAAATTTCCACAGACTATGATACATTTTGCAAAAATAAAATATAAGCACTGTTGTAAGAATATGAATTGGCAAGTAACGATACATACTTTCCAAATATATAGCATCAATACTGTTATAAGAAAAATCAAATCTGGCTATTAAGGCTCCAATAGAAGCTATTATAATAATTGTAATATCTCCTAAGAGCAACAATAATGCTCGTCTTACCCATTGCAAATCTAACAATTTCTTTTCTTTTATATTTTGTTCCACGTCTTTTGTCCCTTTCAATTTAAATATAGTTTACAATTATTTCATTTTCTTTTTACCCACACTCTCACAGTATTATATCTCAAACTCTTAGCTTAAACAAGTTAAAATCTGATTTTAGATATGAAAAGTCTATAAAACTACCATTCCCTCTGCTGTAAATTCCTATTCCCACACCTGAAAATTAAAGAAAAAAGGCACTCCAAACAGCCTGTTCTGCTGCTTGAAATACCTTTTTCTGCCTGTTTGAGGACTTTATTTTACAACAATATTTTTATAATACCAGTTAATTCCGCCTGTGATTGTTGCATCATCTAAAGTTTTGCCTTCTTCACCAACTGTTTTTCCGTCATTTGTTTCCAGAACACCATCAAATACGTTAAATCCTTCTTCTACAATGCGTTTTCTTGCTTCGTCAACCTTTTCCTGTGTTCCCGGTGCAACTAAGTCTTCATTTAATGGAGCAATATCTACTAATCCTTCTTTCATACCGCCAAAGTAGTTTTCTGCTGTCCATGTTCCGTCAATAACTTTTTTTGTTGCTTCTGTGTAGTATTTACCCCAGTTCCAGATAACAGATGTTAAAGTAGCACCCGGTGCGTCTTTTTCCATGTCAGAGTTGTAGCCTACGCCCCATACGCCTGCTGCTTCTGCTTCTGTCTGTGGGTTTGGTGTATCACAGTGCTGTCCGATTACGTCACATCCTTCTGCAATCAAAGCTTTTGCCGCATTTGTTTCTTCAGTAGGAGAAAGCCAGCTGTTTGTAACCTTTACATAAACCTGTGCATCCGGATTAACTTCTGCAACACCAATAGCAAACGCATCTGCACCGCCTGTTACTTCTGAGTTTTCAGAGCCCATTGCAGCTACATAACCGATTTTATTTGTCTCTGTTTTCATACCAGCAACAATACCGGATAAATATCTTGCCTGGTAAATTCTCCCGAAATAATTGTTGAAGTTTGTATTATTTGATTTATATCCTGTTCCATGAGAAAAGATAACATCTGGATATTCCTCTGCTAAAGCTTCACAAGTGTCCATATAGTTAAAGCTTGTTGCATAAATAACCTGGCATCCTTCTTCGATACATTCTCTCATTGCCTGCTCTGTTTTTGTAGGATCTGCATCTGGAATATTATTTTTTCTGATAATCTGATTATCTTCCAATCCTAATTCTTTCTGCATTTCTACAATACCCAAATCATGAGCATAACTATATCCTGAACCGTCCGCAGGATCTCCAATGTGAATAACACCAACTTTTAAGTCTTCTTTAGCAACCGGTTCAAATCCACTTCCGCCTTTGTCAGCACTTTCTTTTTTAGAAGCTTCTTTTTCTACTTCTCCCTGCTGCTGTCCACATCCTGTAAACAATGTTCCAATCATGGCGATAGATAATAATGCACCCAAGATTTTCTTTTTCATGATTTTCCTCCTGAAATTTTAAATATTTTAACATCATACGGGACACATCATATCATTATATCTGCCATTTTTCAACAAAAAACATCATTTTTCCAAATAACTTAAAATATTTTCATAGACAGTTTCTTTTCCTTTTTCATTTAAAATTTCATGTCGCATATTGGGATATATTTTTCCTGTCACATTTTTATATCCTACCTGCTTTAAAAACTGCATTTCCTGCACAAATTTTCTGCCATTTCCAATGCAAGGGTCTTCCTCTCCTCCCAAAAATAATACGGGAAGCTCTTTATTTTTCAAAAGCCAGCCCTTCTTACTGTAAGCTCCTTTTAACAATAAAAACAGCCCTTCAAAAGCATCTGTTGTAAAAGTAAAACCGCATAAATCTGATTGATTATATTTATCTACGATTTCTCTGTCTGAACAAATCCACGCTGACTTTGGCTCTCCCTGAAAAATCTTGTCAAAAGGTCCAAATGCCATTTTTTGGATTTCTTTGCTTCGATACTTATCGCCTTTTATTTTCTTCTGAATTTTTGCCAGCAAAAGTCCTATATCCACAGCAGGATTTTTACAGGGCGGACCTGTTAAAATCAATTTTTTGATTTCATTGTCATACTTTTTAATATAATTTCTAGCTACTAATGTTCCCATACTGTGCCCCAACAGATATACAGGCAGATTAGGATATTCTTCCTTTATCCATAAAGTAATCTGGTGCAAATCTTCTACAATGGCTTTTTCTTTTCCATTATAAAAATAACCCAAGTCTTCTTGCTGTCTCACGCTTTTTCCGTGTCCTCTGTGGTCGTGCATCACTGCTGTATAGCCATGCTCAGAAAAAAACTCCATAAGCGGCAGATATCGCTCTTTGTTTTCTGCCATTCCATGAGAAATCTGAACAATCCCCTTAGGATTTTCACTTTCCACACAGAGAATTTCCAAAGAAAGCCCATCATAGCTTGAAATAATCTGCGCTGTCTTTTCCAACATAAACTTCCCTCCTATACAATAAGAAAAAGGAGCTGCCACATGAAATATTTTTTAAAGCGGCAACTCCATAATCTTGTAATTATTATAATTAGTCTTCTACAATTTCCAAAACATCTGCCGGACATGCTTTTACGCAAATACCGCAGGCAATACATTTGCTGCTTGTAGGCGCTTCTTCAGCTTTTACCATAACGCCGAACGGACATGCTTCCACACATTTGCCACAGCCTGTACATTTCTTTTTATTAATCATATAAACGCCTTTTGCATTCTGTGTAATTGCACCTTCCGGACATGCTTTTGCACATTTACCACACTGTACACAAACCATTGGTTTTGCAACATCGTTTTTCTCAATAATCTGAATACAGGATTTATCCGGGTCAAATTCTTTATAAAAGCTTGTTGAACATGCTCTCACGCACTCCAAACACGCCATACATTTTGCACCTTTTGTAACTTTTAATTTCTTCATTCTAAATCCTCCGCTTTCATTGGTAAAGTTTCTTATTTAACTATATTAACATCTTATTCACCATTTCTCAAGAAATTTTTCTGTCTTTTCCCAATGCTTCAAACATCCATTTTTTATATGCTTCTACGCCTGGCTGGTCAAAAGGATTAACTCCCAAAATACGAGCAGAAACATAACAGGAAAACAGGAAGAAATAAAATAATTCTCCAAAAACATAGGCATCCAATCTTTCCACTTCTAAAATCAGACACGGCAGCTTTTCTCTGTGAGCCTTTACTGTTGCACCAAAAGATGCTTTGTTGATATCCCAAAATTCTTTACCATTCAAATAATCAAATCCATCTTTCACCATATCAGCCACAGGTGCTAAAGAAGCGTTTTTTTCCTGCACATCCAAAAATGTCTCAAAAATCAGGGGCGTTCCATCCTGAATATACTGTCCCATAGCATGCAGTTCTTCACAGAAGTCTCCTGATGATGGAAAAAGTCCTTTATTATCCTTTCCTTCGCTTTCTCCAAAGAGCTGTATCCACCATTTATAAAACCAACGGAATTGAGGTTCAAAACTAACGAGCATTTCTATTTTATAGCCCTTCTTATAATAAAGGTTTCTAAGACAGGCATATTGATATGCGGGATTTCTCACTATTTCTCCACTTGTAAGATATTTTTGCATATCAGAAGCTCCCAAAACCAGCTTTTCAATGTCTATTCCCGCCACTGCCATGGGAAGAAGCCCCACTGCTGTCATTGCGGAAAATCTTCCGCCTACGTCTTCCGGAAATTCCAGAAAAGTATAACCCTGTTCTTCACACAGTTTTTCCAATGCGCTCCCCTTTGTACCCGTTGCAATAATTCTTCCATTGGCTTTTTCCTGATACTTATCAAAAAGGAACTTTCTCAGAACGCGGAAAGAAGCCCCCGGTTCTAAAGTTTCAAAATTTTTCGCTATGCAGTCGATATAAACAGATTTTTCTTCCAGTTCTTTTAATGCTTTTGTCAGTTCATAAGGAGAAAGCGTATTTCCCATATAGACAATCTTCACCTTATCATCTGTCTGTAAGGCTTCAATCACCGCTCTTGCGGCATTGTTAGAGCCGCCAACTCCAATAATCACAAAAGCGTCTGCATTTTCCCGAATATGAGCTGCTAATTTTTTTAATTTCTGCACCTCTTCATGGCTTGCCCATTTATCCACGGAAAACCACCCCAAGGAGTCCGCATATTCATCCTCTCCGTTTAATACAGATTGAAAAATATCCTTATTTTCCACCATAATCTCATGTAGTTCATCCTTTAAATGAGGATTTCTGTCTTCTATTCTTAAATTCAGCATATTTTTGTCTCCTTTTTAATTTCATAGGACTTACTTTCCTATGAATGAATAAAGATTGCCGCACTAAGCAGCATTCGGAATATTCGTATCAGACTAAGCGTGAAACATACAAATATTCTCGATATACCCCTAATGCGGCAATTTGTTAAATCTCCTTATCCCATACATGGATGGCAATGTCCGTAAGCGTCCATGCAGTCTTCTTCCGGATTTTTCATACAAAGATGAACTGCTGCCTTTTTGAATGTCATTGGCAATGCAAGAACATTTGGATTTTCCCCAACGAATTTCTTCTTTGCATCCTCTAACGCTTCTTCAAATGTAGCTCTTGTCTTTAATCCCATTCCTCTTGCATATCCCGGTTCCTGTGCACCAACAATATAGATTGCACTTGTATTCATTTCTGCAATATGTCCACAGGAAATCATACTAAAGCCGTGGAATGGATGGAATGCATTTGTAAAACGATATTTTCTGATATATTCTTCGTTTGTTGCAAAATATTCACCATAACGATTCATATCCGGCAATGTATTCATATAATCATGCTGGAACATATCATACATTTCTCTTAAATATGGCCATAATTCATCATGGAAGAAACCATTGCAAAGAGAAGAACAGATAATTACGCAGTTGTCACTCATAATTCGTTTATATCTTAATACCTGTGCACTTAATGCCTGCATCATCATAATTGGGTTTGTTCCCATTCCATCACCATAATGGAATTTCTGAGGCATACCAAATACTAAAACATCATATTTCTTTTCAGCCCAGTGTACATAAGTTCTCTTATCAGCCAGTTTCCAGCTAATTGGCATCATTTCTTTTGCATATCCAGAATAGATTGCAATCTGTCTGGAATTTGTATCCAGAACAGCGTCACAACAGAAGAATGGATGTCCCATTTTTTCTTCCATGTGCATAGAAATTTCATCAAATTTTGTTCTCATTAAACTTCCACCATTTACCGGTGTAAAATCTTTTCTGTGCATAACAGAAGGAACATGATGGCTTGAGATACTCTTCCAGTTTGTAATACCTGTTGCGCTGTGTTTATATCCGCCTGAATATCCGCCATAAGGATTTCCCTGTACATGACCTACTAAGATAGGAATATCACATTCAAATACATATTTATTCATGTAAACCGGGTCACCGCGTCTTGTTGTTCCCAAGTCTACCATGTGCTCTTTGTCTTCGCTGTCATGGCTGATAATCTGTCCTGTATGCCAGAATTCGTTAAATAATTCTTCACCGAAAATCGCTTTTGCATCAGACTCTTTGCTTCTTGGATGTAATCCATTGGAAATAATGAATAAAATATCTTTTTTCTCAACACCTGCTGCATATAATTCTTTCAGCATGCATTTAATACTCATTTTTCTGTGGCTTGTAGGCTGTTCGCCGCCCTTTACTCTATCAGGTACGATAAAAGTAACAGTGCTTCCTTTATGTGCCAGTTCAGTCAGTGTAGGCATTCCGATAGGGTGTGCAAGACTTTCCAGATAAGCTTCTTCCAGTTTATCTTCCGGAATATAATCCGGGTCTTTTACTGTTTCGCCCGGAATAAAAATGTCTGTGTTGTCCGGCAGCTCTGCTGCCATAGTGCCATGTCCGTATTCAAATTCTAACTTCATTCTTTTTTCCTCCTCGTTACGCATTCATGTAAAGTGAAATAATTTCTAAATATTCTTCCGGATAATAACCGATTTCTCCCTGAAATCTTGTAAGAGCAATTAAACCACCGTCAATTTCAGGAATAGATGCCAGCATCGCCGCATTGTCCTGCTTTAAGCCGCCGCCATAGACAATATCCATCCCCTCTGTTTTTTCTTTAACAAATTTGGAAATTTTTGTAATATATTCTTTGCCTGCCGGTGTCTTGCCCGGTCCGATAGACCAAACAGGTTCATACGCAATGGTTACCATAGATTTGTCCACATCTTTTAATCCCAGCTCCAGCTGTTCTCCCAGAACTTCCTGCCACTGCTCTAATTCTTCGCTTTTCTCACCAATACAGTATAACACTTTCATGCCTCTGTCTACCGCAGATTTTATTTCTTTATTTAAAATGGTATTTATTGCTTTTGTATTTACTACACCTGCTTCTGCTAAAATTCCCGCAAGGTTATTTCTTTCTTCGCAATGTCCGATAATAACCGTTTCACAACCAGCTGCCTTCATGGCTGCTGCAGGACGTCCTGTGGTAAATGCCCCAAAGTTTTTTCCCGGAGCTACATCATCTCTGAAAACTCCTTGGCAGCCAACCTGAACAGGGCTGTTCTCTGTCTTTGCCTGACAAGCGGAAAACAGATGAATTTCTGGAAAGAACATTGCAAATTCTACTTCTTCAGGAGAATATTTTTTTAATTCTTCCTGTGTATTTTCTACAATATACTTCCCCCACTCTTTCATGTCTGCAATTCTATTGACACCGCCTAATTCTGCCGGTACATCAAATCTTTTTAAATTTAAATAAATATGTTTCATGTTGCTCTCCTCTATTTTATTATTTTCCTGACTGTGTATTAAAAGAAATCATATCAGGAAGCTCTTCCCCAATTAAAGGTCTGCACCAATCTAAAAATGCCTGTGTAACACCGTTTCCTTCTTCATTGATAAACTCATCCGGCATTTTTCTTTCATACATCATAACTTCATCAATATCCACTAAAAACGGTTTCATTTCATAAGGATTTTCAGAGACTCTGGAAAATGCCACCATTTTTCCTGACTCACCATCCAAAGCTGCTCTGCATGCCAGTTCTCCTGCCATTTGTGCTTCTTCAATATCAACCTGACTCTGCATGAAAATAGATGCTCTGCCTAAAAGTCCCGGTTTTTCGCCTCTTGCTTTATAACCCAGTTTCTGGATAACCAGATTTGCCAGATGGGAGCTTACATCCCCGAAATAAGTCGCACGTTCTGTTTTAAATACAGGTTTTACAATAGGTTTTCCTTCTTTATCTGTCAAACCTTCGCTGGCAACTACCAAAATTCCAGATTTTTTTTCTAAAAGCTTTTTCACATCTTCAATAAATTTATCTTCATCAAATGCTCTTTCAGGAAGATAAATTAAATCCGGTGCGTATCCCTTTTCTCCTGCCAGCGCACTGGAAGCTGTAATCCATCCTGCATTTCTGCCTGACGCTTCCATGACCACTACATGAATAGGTAAAGAACGTACATCTGCCGCTAATTCCTGTGTACAAGCAGCCATATATCTTGCTGCGCTTCCAAATCCCGGACTATGGTCTGTTACTGCAATATCGTTATCCGTTGTTTTTGGAATTCCCATAACTTTTACATCAAGTCCACGTTTCTGACATGTTTTATGTAGCTTTCCACAGGTATCCATGGTTCCGTTTCCACCATTAAACAACACATATTTAATGTTTTCTTCTTCCAGAATATCCGCCATTTTTTCATAATGCTCCTGCTCAATAGGATCTCTGGACGTTCCGATTGCAGTACCCGGAGTCTGCAATAAAAGTTTCAATTTTTCTTCCGGCACATTTTCCAATTCCAGAAAGTCTTTTTTTAAGAATCCGCCTGTACCATTGTTTGCGCCATAAATATGTCCAATTTTATCTGATTTTTTTGCTTCTTTTATTGCACCATACAAGGAACCATTCATTACTGCGGTAGGACCGCCTCCATGTACAATCAATAAGTTTTCCGCCATATCTTTTCTCCTCCAAACTTGCCGACATATAAAAATACCTTACAGCACTACACATGCTGCAAGGTATCTTAAAATTTCAACAGCTTAATATTTTACAGTCATGTCTGGCAATTCATTTTTTAGGTCAATTATTTTCCTGCTTCTGTCATAATGTCAAACAATACATAGTCATCAACCGGAGCTTCTTCTGTAATCTTACCGTTGTCTAAGAAGTTTTTCTGCTGAATTTCATAGTATCCTTTTACACTTCCGTCTTCAACGCCTTTTAACAGTTCTTCAGATGTAAGCCATGCACCGTCTGTTGTCTGTCCCATTGCTGTTTCAACATCTGTTTTTGTTTCATTTGCTACATATCCTGCAACTTCTTCAAAGTTTTCTTCTTTTGCACCGAAGTCCATTGCTTTGTAGAGTGCTTTTGTAAATCTTACTAATAAGTCTTTGTTCTTTTCAGCGTATTCAGGCATACATACCCAGCTTGCAGGGTCTGCTGCGATATCAGAGAAATCTGCATTACTTACAAATACCTGTGCGTCATCACCTAATTCATCTGTGATAACTTTTGTATTTGGTGACCATGGAGCACAAGCATCAATAGAACCGGAAATCATAGCGCTTGGCATATTTGTAACTTCCATGTTGTAAGCTTCAATGTCATCCATTGTAAGACCAACAGAGTCTAATGCACGTAATAAGATTGTTTCAGATGATGTACCGGAAGCATAAGCTACTTTTTTGCCCTTTAAGTCTTCCAGAGAATTTACTCCGTGAGATTTTAAGCCCATTACACAGTCAGCATCACCCAACTGCTGGAAGCAGAATACGTCAACATTACCCTGAATTGCAAGAGTATGAGCACCAGGTCCGATGTAAGCTACGTCCATAGAACCGGACTCCATAGCAGCGATTTCTGTTGGACCATCATCAAATTTTGTCATTTTTACTTCGATACCCTGTTCTTCAAAGTATCCTTTTTCTTTTGCTGTTGTAACTACCCATAAAGAAGCGTAGTTTGGCATGTAAGCCACGTTTACAACATCAAGCTCTTTTTTCTCTTCCTTGTCGTCTTTTGCTTCTGTTTTTGTATCTTCCTTTTTTGGTTCTTCAGAGCTTCCGCCACAGCCTGCCAGCATAGACATTGCTGTTACTCCTACTAAAAGCATGGATAATAATTTCTTCTTCATTTTAAGTTCCTCCTTAAAAAATATAGTTTTTTATTCTCACCGGGCTTCTGCCCCTTTGTAAGTTCTGAATTATTTTCTTACTTCCAGATATTCCTGATATACCTGTCCCCAGATATGATTTTTCAGTTCAATAAATCGGTCGCTCATCTTTGTTTCCTGATCTCTTGGATACGGAATATCAATATCTACCACTTCTTTAATACGTCCCGGACGGGCGCTCATAATTACAACTCTTGTTGCAAGAACAATCGCTTCTTCAATATCATGTGTAACGAAGAAACATGTTTTGTTTTCTTCCTGCCATGCTTTTAAAAGTTCTGACTGAAGCTGTGTTCTTGTCTGCGCATCCAGTGCTCCGAAAGGCTCATCCATCAGAAGTACTTCCGGGTTCATTGCATAAGCTCTTGCAATGGCAACACGCTGTTTCATACCGCCGGATAATTCCTTTGGATAAGAGTCGGCAAATTTTTCCAATTCAACCATTTTCAAATATTTCATTGCAATGGCATCACACTCTTCTTTGGAAAGTCCCTTTAATTTTAAGCCGAATTCAACATTTTTCTTTACTGTCAGCCATGGGAACAATGCGTACTGCTGGAAAACAACGCCTCTGTCCGTTCCTGTTCCGCTGATTGGCTTTCCGTCCACTAAAATCTGTCCGCTTGTAGGCTCTAACAATCCTGCGATAATATTTAATAATGTAGATTTACCGCATCCAGATGGTCCGATTACGCAAATAAATTCATTTTCTTTAATATCAAAATCCACACCGTTTAAAGCAACAACCTCACCTTTTCGTGTGTTGTATTTCTTTTCAACGCCCTGAATACTTACTTTTATATTTCCCTCTTTTCCTGCCATGATGTTAACTTCCTTTCAAAGTATTTAAGAACTTTCTCAGCCAGCATACCGATAACACCGATAATAATGATGTAGAGAAGCATTGGTGTTGTTTCATAGGAGTTTGCCAAGGATTTAATTCTCATACCAAGACCCGCAATCGCTCCTGTTGACTCTGCTGCAATCAATGTTGTAAGTGCTGTTGAAATACCAAGTCTTATTGCTGTAATAATGAATGGTGTTGTTGCCGGGAAGATAACCTTCACGAACAGATTTGCATCATTTGCACCTAACACTCTTGCCGCCTTAATCAGAGTTTCGTCTACGTTGATAACACCCTGGAAAATTGTAACTGTCATAATTAAGAAAGTTGCAAGACAGATAACAATAATCTGTGGTGTACGACCTACACCTACACCGATAACTACCAGCGGTACGTAAGCCAGTGGTGGAATGTTTCTGATAAACTGAATCCATGGCTCTAAGATAAATCTTACCGGACGATACCATGCCATCAAAAACGCTACCGGAACGGAAATTACAAAGCCAAGTAAAAATCCCCAGAATACAGAAATCAAACTGCTTGCAATATCTTCTAAAAGAATTCCTCTCTCTACCATGAGCCCAATGGATTGTAATACCTTAACCGCATTTGGAAAACATCTGGCAGTCTGTGGAGTAATTGATAAGATTGTCCACACCAGCATTGCTACTACAAATGAAATCAGTAGCCATATCCCTTTTGGTATTTTGCCTATGATGTCGGCTCCACCTTTACTTTTTTTCCCCATTTTAATCCTCCTGTTTCTCTTTGTTTCAGCATTTCGTACTAAAACTTATTTCTTATTCGTTATTGTATGGTTATTATCCCCTATATGGGGTTAAAAATCAATACGATTTTACGCAAACGTTTGAGCTATTTGTATATTTTTTAACAAGCATTTCGCATTAAATTAGGAACTTTATTGCACAAACACAAAACAAGGCGTTTGGGTATTCATCACTTTTACCCAAAACGCCTTGTTTTAAAGGAAATCTATTTACATTTTTTTGTAACGTTCAATCATCTCTTCTAAGGATACCTGCTCAACAAGCGGAGCTTTTCCGAAAGAACCGAATTCTACAATTAAAGTTCCGATTGCTTCTTTTACACCTTTTTCAATCACTTCTACTAAAGCTGCTGTATCATCATCTTTTATTGTACCATACATAACTGTGTCCATAATCGGAGGAAGGAATGCTCTTGGGTCAAACTGGTCTTTCTTTTCCTCCAATAGCTGGTATACGCCTCCAATGGAAGCGCTGTCACGTTTGGAAGGATTGTTTTTAAAGAATTCCTTCATATTTCTTGTAACAGCTAAACGAATATCTGTATCTACGTTGATTTTTCCGATACCGCAAGGAATTGCTGCCTTTAACTCGTCAATGGAAATACCGTAAGCATTCTGGATATTTCCGCCCAAAGCATTAATTTCATCTACAATGTATTTTGGCACAGTGGATGAACCGTGAGATACCAGAACACCGAAAAGATTTTCGTGCATCATACATTCTTTAATTGCAATCGCAATCTCTTTTCTTAATTTTACATCTTTTCCTTTTGATGCTCCGTGCATAGTTCCGTAAGAAATTGCCAGTGCGTCACAGCCTGTCTTTTTGAAGAACTCCACTGCTTTTAATGGATTTGTGTAAGTAGATGTAGAAGAAAATACATGGTCTTCCACTCCTGCAAGCACACCCAGCTCACCTTCTACCGATACACCTCTTGCATGGGCATATTTAACGACTTCTCTTGTAAGCTCAACGTTTTCATCAAAAGGAAGGGAAGAACCGTCAATCATAACGGATGTATATCCACCTTCAATCGCCGCTTTACAGGAGTCAAAATTTTTACCGTGGTCTAAGTGAAGAACTACCGGAATAGGTGAGTCTTCCGCAAATTTTTTCACAGCATTTGCGATATTTTTTGCGCCAATTTTCTTATCCTCCAAAGTAGCGTTTAAGAAATCTGTTCTTCCGCCCATAAATCCGTTTGCTAAATCTGCCCCCTGTAAAATCGCTGCTGAACGGAACATTTCATGAACTTCAATGGCTGCTTTTGCCTGAGCAACTGCATTTACGTTAAATGCTCCCTGTGCAAAATGGTATTTGTCAACAGTTTCCAATAATGGTCTTAATGGTATTAATGGCATAATTTTTCTCCTTTTATCTCTCTATTTTCTTTCCTTTTACAAAAGTATCTACAATATTATAGCCTTCGTCTACAATAAGGATATCCGCATCTTTTCCGGCTTCCAGGCTTCCTATTTTATCATCTACGTCTAAAAGCTTTGCAGGGTTCATTGTTAAGAGCGGAAGAACATCTTCCATTTCTGCCCCTGTAAAATCAATCAGTCGTTTCAGCGCTGTTCCTGTTGTCAGGGTACTTCCTGCACGAACGCCGTTTGATTTCAATTTTGCATCTCCATCCTCTACTACAACATCATTGACACCCAGCTTATATTCTCCGTCCGGAAGTCCTGCTGCCATAATAGAGTCTGTCACCGCAACAACTTTATCATATCCTTTTGCTTTTAAAAACAGCCTTACGCTGCCCGGATGCAAATGACGTCCGTCACAAATTGCCTCACAATAAATATCAGACTCCAGAGCCGCTCCCATCATTGACGGAAAATGCTGATGAAATAATTTCATGGCATTGCAGGTATGCGTACATGCAGCCGCTCCGTTTTCAATACATTTCATAGCTGTTTCATAATCTGCTCCGGAATGTCCGATTGCAACGGTAATTCCCAATTTTTTCATTTCCGGTACAGCTTCGGGAATACCTTCTACTTCCGGTGAAACTGTAATGTAGCGAATATTTCCTTCCGCTTCTTCCTGATATTCTTTTAAAAGCTCCATATCTGCTTTTCTTAAAAGCTCTTCCGGCATAGCGCCTTTAAATTCTACAGAAAGAAACGGTCCTTCCAAATGGATACCCAAAAGATTTGCACAATTTGCGTGCTCTTTTTGATGTTTTAACGCTTCATGAATAGATTTTATTGTCTGCTCTTTTGTATCTGTTAAAATAGAACAAAGCCATGAGGTTGTCCCTTGAAGCGCAAAGAAATGACCGATTTTTTCAAAATCATCCTTCAACGCATCATTTACGTCTACGCCGCATCCTCCATGGGTATGCACATCAATAAATCCCGGTATTACGGATTTTCCGGAAGCATCGTAAATATTTCCTTGTCTTTCTCCCTGTCCCGGACTGCAGATTTCGCAAATTTTTCCATCTTCTATACACAAATCTTTTCTTTCCATACGGCGTTTGTCATAGTGATACACATAACCGTTGGTAATCCAGGTTTTCATAGTTTTATCCCTCCAATGCGGCTACAAACTCTGTAATTTTCAGATTGATATCCTGATGATTTGTCAGCAGAGATACCGGAAAATCAGAGGTAGCTTCTCCGTAAGCGGTTCTTCTTACCACAGCTCTGTGCCAGTTTCTGAAGCATCCCAGGCGAATTTTTCTGGCATGGGCAATTTCATAAATACCGATTGTCACGCAATATTTTGGCATATCTTCCAATGCTCCGTTAAAATCTCCAATAGCATTTGCCGTTCTTGTTTCCTTTGTAATATCTAAAACTCTTGTTTTCTGAGCCAGAAATTCTTCGTTGCTTAAAGACGCATCTGCTTCATTAAAGGCAACATGTCCGTTAATACCAATACCGCCGAAGCAAATATCCACACCGCCCAGTTTTTCAATCAACTGTGGAATATATTCTACATTTTCCGGATCAGGAAATACTCTCTGTTCTTCCGGCATAACTAATTCCGGAGCAATCTTGCTATATACTGTTCTGTTCATAAAGCCACGGAAGCTTAACGGATGTGTTTCCGGAACCCATTTTTTATCATCATCCAAATATTCGTCCATGTTAATAAACCAAACATTTTTCAGACTGATTTTTTCCTGATTTACCATTTCCACAAAATAAGGATACTGTCCTACCGGACCTACCGGACAAATAAATACCGTTTTCTTGCCTTCTGCATTGTTTTTCTTAATTTCTTCTGCCATTTCCTCCGCCATGGATTGAAATACCGCTGCATTATCTTCCATTACAATCACCGGCAGCTTAGCTCCTTTGTTTAAAAGTTCCTCCTTTGTGTAAGTGTAATATTCATGTTTCGTCATTTCAAACAATCCTCCCTTGTTTTTGCATTGTCAATCCTTTCATATCTAAGATTATACGATAAGTATTTTTCATTTTCAACAAACCTTTCTCAAATATTGCGTTTTTTTCTACTCAATTTATGCAAACGTTATCCTAAATTTCATTGTTTTTATTCGTCATTTCGGTTATAATATATCCATATAGCACTATTGTATTGTGAGGTTTTAATATGACACTAAAAGAAATCGCAAAAGAAGCAAACGTTTCTATTTCTACTGTTTCCAGAGTCATTAATCAAAAAAACACAAAGGCTGCCAGCCCGGAGGTACAGGAACGCATCTGGAACATTGTAAGAAAAAGCGGATATACGCCGAATTCTACTGCCCGTGCCTTAAAGCTTGGGCCAACAACTCCCCCTGTGGAAATGCCGGCACGTACCATAGCCTGTATTTATGCAAGAGGCGACTCTGCTGTTTCAGACCTTTTCTTTTCCCATATTGCAAAGGCCATTGAACAGGAGGCTTTCAAAAGCAACTTTTTCATCAAACATTCTTTTACCGCCTTGGATTTGGAAAATCCTGACGTAACCCTCAGAATTGCCAACTCCCCCGTGGACGGAGCTGTTATTTTAGGACGATATGATGAACGTATTTTGAAACTTTTTACGAAAAATTATAAGCATATTATCTATGCGGGGCTCAATCCTATGGAAGATAAATATGATCAGGTTGTATGTGACGGAAAAGAAATTGCCTTCAGCGCTGTTTCTTATCTTCATGAATTAGGTCACACAAAAATCGGTTATATCGGAGAGCAGAATAACGAAATCCGCTACACTGCATTTAAAGATGCCTTAAACGCTCTGGGGTTGCCCTTCTCACAGAGAAATGCAGCCAATGTAAAGCTTTCTCACGAAGGCGGTTATCAGGGAGCTCTTCATTTAATCAATGCAAAAGCTGGTATTACTGCTGTTTTTTGCGCAAATGATAACACTGCCATTGGTGCAATCCGTGCATTTCGGGAGCATGGCTACCGTATTCCCGAAGATATTTCTGTAATTGGTGTAGACGACATTGAAACAGCTCAATATCTTTCACCAATGCTTACCACCGTCCATATTCCTTTAGAAGAAATGGGCAGAATGACAGCAAAAATTCTTATTGACCGCATCACCGGCGGACACCGTATTCCTTTAAAAACAGTGCTGCCTTATTACATAGCCAAAAGGGATACCTGCGGCAAAGTGCCGAGAAACCGAAAATAACATCAGGAGGACTTTATTATGAAAAAAGCACTTTATTTTGACTGTGCATCAGGAATTAGCGGAGATATGTCTGTGGCTGCTTTGCTTGACTTGGGTGCGGATAAAAAAATGCTTTTAGACACCTTAGACAGCTTAAAACTTTCCGGATATAAAATTGAAATTTCAGAAGTGGAAAAATCAGGCATTGCTGCCTGTGACTTCAACGTTTTGTTAGATAAAGAACACGAAAATCACGACCATGATATGGAATACCTCCATGGTGACAACCATGAACACAGCCATGCAGAGTGCCATCACGAACATGAGCATCAACACAGCGCCCATACACTTCATCATGAACATCGGAGCTTGCCAGACATTCTTACGATTTTAGAAAATAGCTCTATGACAGCAGGTGCAAAAGCCATGGCTTCTAAAATTTTTGAAATTCTTGCCGAAGGAGAAGCCCGTGCTCATCGTGTTCCAAAAGAACAGGTACATTT
Organism: Blautia hansenii DSM 20583; assembly: GCF_002222595.2. NCBI lineage: Bacteria > Bacillati > Bacillota > Clostridia > Lachnospirales > Lachnospiraceae > Blautia > Blautia hansenii. The sequence goes on along the minus strand of NZ_CP022413.2, from coordinate 879,750 downwards.
TCACGAAGTAGGAGCCGTAGACTCTATTGTTGATATTGCCGCATTTGCAATCTGCATGGATTTTCTGGGATATGAAGAAGTTTTTCTGCCTGTATTAAAAGAAGGACAGGGCACAATTCGCTGTCAGCATGGAATTCTTCCTATTCCTGTTCCAGCTACTTCTAATATTGTATGTACGCATAAGCTTCCTCTGTCTATCCTGCCTGTACAGGGAGAGCTTGTAACACCTACCGGCGCTGCAATTGCTGCTGCAATTACAACTTCTTATACTCTGCCGGAAATCTTTCAGATTAATAAAATCGGCGTAGGTGCAGGAAAAAGAGAGTATGAAGTTCCGGGGATTTTGCGAGTGATGGAAATTCAGTATTGATAAGAAGCTGTCATTTTAAGTACATATAAGGAATATCTATACATTTTGCGCTCAGTCTGCGCTCACTTTGAGTTTGCAATCTCAAAGCGTGCTCAACAAATTCGCTAAAAATGTATAGATATTCCTAAATACTCCCTAATACAACAGTTCCTATTTTTTCTCGTAAGTTAAAAATTCATACTCAATATCAAAATAGGTCTGTTCTTCGCTTCTTTCTGTCACCTTCCACTCCGGCATCTCATCCAGATTAGGAAAAAAAGCATCTGCTTCATAAGCAAAATCAATTTTTGTCACATGAGCTTTATCACAATATGGCAAAAACTGTTTATAAATACTGTCTCCGCCAATAACATATAAGTCTTCTGCATCATATTTTTTTATTTCTTCTAAAACTTCTTCTACACTATGAAGAACAATGGCATCTTTAACTTTATAATTTTTATCTCGTGTAAGTACAATATTCACTCTGTTTTTCAAAGGAAGTCCGTTAGGAAATGTTTCCAATGTCTTTCTTCCTAAAATAACCACTTTTCCTGTTGTTGTGGTACGGAAAAACTTCATATCTGCAGGAATACTTACTAAAAGCTTATTGTCCTTTCCTATTCCCCAATTTCTATCTACTGCTACAATTAAATTCATTTTCCATTCCTCCTTATACTGCGATTGGTATATCTTTAATCTGCGGTCCTGCCTGATAATTTTCCACAATTAAATCATCTGTGGTAAACTGATAAAAATCTTTTACTTCCGGATTTAACCGTACTTTTGGCGCCGGAAATGTCTCTCTCTTAATCAGTTCTTGAATAACCGGCACATGTCTGTCATAAATATGAGCATCTGCAATGACATGAACCAATTCTCCCGGTATCATATCATTTACCTGTGCAACCATCATTAGCAAAATCGCATACTGGCATACGTTCCAGTTATTTGCTGCCAGAATATCCTGTGAACGCTGGTTCAGCACTCCGTTCAACACTAATTTTTCACTGTCTTTTTCTTTGGTTACATTATAGGTCATACTATAACAACAAGGATCTAAAGCGCCACTGTGAAGATATTCAAACTGATATAGATTTGTCATAATTCTTCTGCTGTATGGATTTTCCTTCAGCTGTTTTAAAACATAATCCATCTGGTCTGTTTCTTCACCTTTATAAAGAAATTTTCTTCCTACCACATCTCCGTAACAAGTACCGATAGAACCATCTTCATCTGCCCATGCATCCCATATATGTCCGTTTAAATCATGGATATTATTGGATTTTCTCTGGTAAATCCAAAGAATTTCATCCATGCAGGTTTTTAAAGCTGTCTTTCTCAGTGTCAATGCCGGAAATTCTTTCCGTAAGTCATAGCGGTTTACCACGCCAAATCTCTTAATTGTATATGCATATTCTCCTGTGTCTTCCCATTTTGGTCTAACCTTTTCTCCTTGGGTATCTGTGCCATTTTCCAAAATATCCTGACACATTCGGATAAATAAATCATCTGCTAAACTCATGAAATTTTCCTTTCTTTCGCATTTTATATTTTGATTATACTCTATCTTGTCCTGTTTTCCAACACAAAAACGTATCCTTCCACACTTTACAAATACGAAAAAAAGTGATACTCTTTTAAAATCTTTATGAAAGGAGTTTTTTCATGAAAAAATTTATCATCTATTGTCTCAAACCTTTGTCTTTTTTACCGGCACTTGCTGTTATGTATATGATTTTCAGCTTTTCCGGTCAAACCGGTACAGAGTCTGGAAGTCTCAGCCATGAAATCAGTTATCAAATTGTATCGGTTGCAGACAAGATTTTAAATAAAAATCTGACAGAAAATGAAAAGCAAATCTATACAGACCGAATTGAACACCCTGTAAGAAAGCTTGCTCACATGACAGAATACTGTATTCTGGCTCTTTGTGTTTCTTTTCCTCTCTATGTATATGGTGTGAGAGGTTTTCTCCTATTCCTGTTAGCGGGACTGTTTTGCGTGGGATTTGCCTGCACAGATGAATTTCACCAATCCTTTGTAGCAGGTCGAGGACCTTCAAAAAAAGATGTACTAATTGACAGTACAGGGGCTCTTATCGGAATTCTGGCAGTGCAGATTTTCTGTCATGGATTTTTACGTTCAAAAAAACACAAATAAAGGCAAAAGGGACTTCTTGCAAATTATTGCGCCAGTCCCTTTCCATTATTTTCAAAATATATTTCTTACATATTAAACAAATCCGCATGTGTTCCCGTATCAACTAATGTAAGCGTCAAAATATCATTCTCGATCAGATAAATAAGCAGCCAATCTGGTTGTATATGACATTCACGAAAATTTTTATATTTTCCTTTCAACTCATGGTCACGATATTTTTTATCAAGTTCTTCTCCACTTTGAAGTATATTTACTACTTCTTCTAATAAACTAATATTTAGTCCTCTTTTTTTGGCGAGCTTTAAACTCTTTTTAAACTTTCCCGTTAAAATTAAATCATACATCATATATCCATATCCTCTAATGCTTCAGAGAAACTTGAATATTTTTTTGTATTTGGATTTTTGCTCAAAGCTTCTGCTTCTTCCATAGCTGCAAGCACTTCTGGTTTATATTGAGGATATTTTACTTGAAATGGTAATCCTCCTTGCAGGACAACCTGTTTCAAAAAAATATTTACTGCACTGCTCAAGTCAAGTCCTAACTCATTTAATAGCTCTGTTGCTGCCTGTTTTGTATTACTATCTATTCGGATGCTGGTTGTAACATTTTTCATAATCAATGCACTCCTTTCTTTATATTAAATATATTATTACATATTAAATACATTGTCAATTATCTTGAACATTTTTTTATTACATAAAAAGCTGTTGTAAGAAACATACAACTTATATATTCCCTACAACAGCCATATTCATTTACCATCTTACAGAAACATCTCCCGAAGGAAAAATTTCTTCTTCATCTTTCTCATTAATTGCCAGCAGCTTTCCATCAGAAAGTATTTCTTTGGCAATCACTTCCCGTTTGGTTTCTCCAAAAATAATCTGGATTTTCTTCCCCGGAACAATATTTCTGCTAATGTATTCTTGTGGAATTCCTGATTTTTCTGTTTCCAAAAGCAACTGATTCACAAGTTCACCTACCAGTTTGTTTTTATCAACTTTCTGTCCATCCGGTAAAATTGCTCCTGCTTTTTCTTTCAACTCTTTTGGAAAGCCTCCTGTGGGCTCATATAAATTCAATCCTATTCCCACAACTACAAATTCAATATCTCCTGTTTCAAAATCTGTCACTGCTTCTGTGAGAATTCCACATACTTTTTTATTTTCCAAATATAAATCGTTTACCCATTTAATTCCCAGAGAAACACCACAGCAATTTTCTACAGCCTTGCAGACAGCTACAGCCGCTGCTGCTGTAATTTCCAAGCTTTTCTGAGCTGTTTTTTCGGGATATAGAAGAACACTCAAATACAACCCACTATCTTTGGGCGAATAAAATTTTCTTCCCTTTCTTCCTTTTCCCTCTGTTTGTAGCTGAGCTACCACCACAGAGCCGTGGGGAAGCCTTTTTTCCACTGCCAACTGTTTCATTCGCTGATTGGTAGACGCAATTTCTTTCCATACCTCTACCAGCACCTCTGTATTTTTAAGTTGCAACCGAACCGCTTCCTCCGACAAAATATTATTGTCTTCTTCCAGCAGATATCCTTTGTTGGTTACTGCTGTAATGGAATATCCCTCCTGCTGCAGGCTTTTCATTCCTTTCCATACAGCAGTTCTGGAAACATCCAACATCTTTGCCAGCTCATTTCCTGACAGATATTTCCCTCTATTCTGTTCTAAAAGTTCCAGAAGTCTTGATTTTGTAGACATCACATTCCCTATCTTTCTTCACGGAAATAATTTACACCACAGGATTTGGGCTGAGAATTCTCCTTTGAAGAACGCATAGAAGTAATAATCAGCACTAAAATTGTCATGATAAACGGTATCATATCGAAAACAGAGCTTGGGATAACCTGTGGCACATAGTATTTCAATACACTAAATCCACCGAATACCACTGCTGCAATAATTGCTTTATTTGGGTCCCACATAGCAAAAATAACAAGAGCAACTGCAATCCATCCCAAACCATTTACACAGCTTGTTACCCATACACCATTACAGATAATCATGGAACAGTATGCACCTCCTATGGCACAGATACCACCGCCCAGCATCAGATTAATGTATTTCAATTTTGTTACCGGAATTCCTGCTGCATCTGCTGCTGCCGGATTTTCTCCAATAGCACGGATATTTAAACCTGCTTTTGTTTTATGAAGATAAATAGCAGCTAAAATAGCAACCACAATTCCGATATAAACAAAAATATTATAGTTAAAAAACATTTTTCCAATAACCGGAATATCTGTAAGTACCGGAATTTCTACTTTGCCAAGGCTTTCCAAAATGTTTTCCGGAAGCTTTAAAGATGTGCTTCCACTTTTTTCTCTTACAAAATCTCCTACAAAATTACTAAATCCAATTCCAAAAACAGTAAGGGTAAGACCTGTAACATTCTGATCTGCCATGAAAGTTACTGTAAGAACTGCATAAATCAGAGCAGAAAGCATTCCTGCTACAAAAGCTGCCACAAGAGCGAAAAACAAGTTGTCTGTCCAATAACCTACTACAAATCCGGCTACAGCTCCTATAGACATCATTCCTTCTACACCCAGATTTAAGTGTCCTGCTTTTTCATTGATAATTTCACCTACAATACCGAATAAAATAGGAGTTCCTGCCAATACCGCGGCCACAAAAAAGTTTACAAAAAAATCCATTATGCTTTTCCTCCCTTCTTACGTGTGACAAATTTATAGCGTACAAAAAATTCACATCCAAGTACAAAGAAAAGTATAATTCCCTGAAGAACGTCTGCTGAATATGCAGATAACCCGTGAGCAGACTGCATAACCGTGCTTCCTTTTTCCAGCACTGCAAATAAGAAGGATACCACTAAAATACCCACCGGATTTAACTGTGCCAGCCACGCTACAATAATAGCTGTAAAGCCTACACCACCGGCTACGGAAGTTGTCAGTGTCAAATCCGAACCACTTGCCTGTACCATACCGGCAATACCACAAATGCCTCCGGAAAACGCCATGGTACGAAGTACGATTTTCTTATAATTCATACCTGCATAATTAGCAGTTGCACGGCTTTCTCCGACTACACTGATTTCATATCCCTGTTTTGTATATTTCAGATAAATATAAACAATTACAACTAAAATCAATCCAATCAGCCAGCCCGCATGAACACCGAAAATCTTATCAAGCTGCGCTGCTTCTCCAAATTTCGCAATTTTCGGAAATCCTGAAGAATTCGGGTCCTGCCACGGGCCGTCACGCAAAAAGGAGATTAAATACAATGCAATATAATTCAGCATCAGAGTAAATAATGTTTCATTTGTATTAAATTTGGCTTTGAAAAATGCAGGGATAAGTCCCCATAATGCACCACCCAGCATGCCTGCAAGGAACATGCAAATCATCAAAAGCCAGTGTGGAAAATCCCAGCAAAACAGAGCAAAATAGGTAGCAAAAATTGCTCCCATAATAATCTGTCCTTCTGCACCGATATTCCAGAAACGCATTTTAAACGCCAAAGTAATACCCAATGCCGGAATTAAGAGCGGTACCATAAGCTTAATGGTAGCCTGAAATGCCATGGTACTGCGGAACGCTCCCGAAACAATGGTTCCGTATACGGAAAACGGATTATATCCAATAAAAAGGATGAACAAGCCGCCTGCTACAATAGCCAATATTACAGAAAGCAGACGAAGGCGCATAATCTGATTGTGAGTTCTCTCGCTTCTTTTTTCAATACGAATGAGAGGCTCTTTTTTCTTCATATTTTCCATTTTATGCATCCCCCTTCTTCTTACCAGCCATCATAAGGCCCAGTTCTTCTTTTGTTGTGCTCTTGGCATCTACAACACCAATTGCTTCTCCATGACACATAACCATAATTCTGTCAGAAATCTGTAAAAGAACGTCTAAGTCTTCACCAATAAACAGCACTGCAACACCTTTTTTCTTCTGCTCATTTAACAAATCATAAATAGTATAAGAAGAATTGATATCTAAACCACGTACTGGATATGCTGTTACCAATACAGAAGGATTGGACTCAATTTCTCTTCCCAGAAGAACTTTTTGCACATTACCACCAGACATAAGACGAACCGGTGTATCTACACTTGGTGTTACTACACCTAGTTTTTCTACTAAGTCTTCTGCCATCTTTCTTGCCGGCTTTCTGTCTATGAAAATTCCCTTTGTTTTATCGTAAGTTTTTAATAAAATATTGTCTACCATTCCCATAGAAGCTACAAGTCCCATACCAAGACGGTCTTCTGGAACAAAGCCCAGACTGATACCCAGATTTGCAATTTCTCTCGGTGTTTTTCCTACAATATTTTCCTTGTTATGTAAAATTGCTCCTGCCTGCACCGGAATAAGTCCTGCAATACTCTCGCAAAGTTCTTTCTGTCCGCTTCCTGCCACACCGGCAACTCCCAGTATTTCCCCAGCTTTAATTTCCAGATTTAAGTCCTTTACAGCCATGTTTCCATCTGCTGCCTTTACAGACAAATCTACAATTTTCAGTCGTGTAAATACATTTTCACACTGCGGTCTTTGAATTTCCAGAGTTACCGGACGTCCTACCATCAGCTCTGTCAGCTGTTTTTCGTTGGTTTCACTGGTATTTACCGTTTCCACACTCTGTCCTTTTCTTAAAATTGTAACTCTGTCACTGATTTCCATAACTTCATTCAGCTTGTGTGTAATGATAATAATAGCGCTGCCCTGTTCTTTCATTTTTCGCAAAATACGGAACAATTTTTTCGTTTCCTGTGGTGTAAGTACAGCAGTAGGCTCATCTAAAATCAAAATATCTGCATTTCTATACAGCACTTTTAAAATTTCAACTGTCTGTTTTTCACTGACTGACATATTATATATTTTTTTCTCCGGCTCTACTTCAAGTCCGTATTTTTCTGTCAGTTTTGTCAATTTTTCCTTTAATTCTTTTGGCTTTACTCTTTTCCCTTCCATTCCCATGGCAACATTATCCATGGCTGAAAAAACATCCACCAGCTTAAAATGCTGATGTATCATACCAATCCCCAATTTTCCTGCATCGATTGGGGAATTGATGGTTACTTCTTTGCCGTTGATTTTAATGGTTCCCTCATCAGGATGATAAATACCGGAAATCATATTCATCAACGTTGTTTTTCCTGAACCATTTTCTCCAAGCAATGCCAGAATTTCTCCTCTGCGAACTTCAAGATTGATGTGGTCATTGGCAACCACACTTCCAAATGTTTTTGTAATACCCTGAAGCTCGATGGCTTTCTCCTTCTTATCCAAAGCCAACTTGTTCACCTCTCATTTCCTTTCTTCTGTCTGTCAAAACACTGGATATTGTATCATAGTTTATTTCTATTTTCCATATTCATATTCGAAAGAAGCCGTTTTTGTTTCAAAATCAAAAAGTGTTACCCCTGATTTCACGAATTTATAGTGTGCATGACAGGTGACGCTTTCTCGAATATGCCTTACCATACTTCCATTTACAGGCGCTTGAAGTTGGTATCCTGTATCTTCCAAGAGCTGTGCCTCCAGTTTCAGTCCTCTCTGCACCACCTTCACAGTTCTGTTTTTTATCTCAGAAGCCTTTGCCCCAAAATAAGTTGCAATTCTATATTCTTTTCCTTCCCATAAAACCACACCTATAATCCCCGTAAAATGTATCCCAAACATTGGAATATCCGCTACTGCTAACATAATGGAACCTTCTTTAAAAAAACACTGTGTCCACACATATTTATGAGGAAAAGAATACCCTTCATCTCCCTCCCAATATCCCAAATCATCTGAAAAAAGGTATTCTTTCTTATTTACAGAAATCTTACCACTTACAAGATGTCTCATACTCCATACTTGATGTCTGCACTCCATAAAAGGCATACAGACAAACGGCCCCATAATATTGTATTTTAAAGGTGACATTTGACGAAATTTCAATACACCCTTTATTTTCAAGTCTTCTGTATCTATATCCAACCGAATACCCTTCTGCCCAAATTGATTTTTTCCTATAAATAAGCTCTTCTTTCTTTTGCAAAAATTTTCTGAAGAAAAAGCAATTTTTTGAACCTCTGTATCTGTAATTATCTGAATAGAACAAGTTCTTCCGTTTTTTCCTTGATGTATTGCCGGTATTACCGCAAATGTTTGGGTATCCGACTGACACTTAAAATACCATCCATAAAAAAAGCTTTTCATAACGTTCCTCCGTGAAAAATAATAGTTTATTTTTCCAAAAATAAAGAAGAACTATACATGAAAAGCTTTTTTTACACTAGATAATTATTCCATCTAAATGGTCTATCTCATGCTGGCAAATCTGTGCTGTCCATCCTGTCAGCTTCTGTCTTTGCTTTTTCCAGTTTTTATCATAATATTCTACTTCAATATTCTGAAAACGCACCGCAGGTCTTACACCTTCCAATGACAGACACCCTTCTTCTGTTTCATAAGGGGTATCTTTTTTGACAATCACCGGATTAAACATCAGCACATCGACAAATCCCATATTGATAATGATAATATTTTTCTTTACTCCAATCATATTTGCAGCCATACCTACGCAACGTTCTCTGTTTGCCGCCAACGTATCCTCAAGATCCTGTCCTATATGTAAATCTTCCTTTGTGGCAGGTTCTGATTTCTGTGCTAAAAAGAAGATATCTTTTACAATCGATTTTACCATTTTCTTTTCCTCTTATGTATTTTCTTATTTCCAGTTTTTCCATATATCCGGCACATATCCCACAGTTGCCTGTTTGCCGTTTCTCACAACAGGAAGCTTTATTACCTTCTGATTTTCCAGAATCTTTTCCATTCTGTCTTCCTCTGCAATATACTTAATCAGCGCCAGAGCATCTTTATCCTTACATTCCTTATCAACCAAAGATTCTAATCCACCCACTGCCTGACAAACAGATTGTAGTTCACCTTTACTCATACCCTTTTCTTTCATGTCAATAAATTGATATTTTATTCCACGTTCTTTAAAATAACGCTCTGCTTTTTTAGAGTCGAAGGACTTCTTTGTACCAAAAATCTGTATATTCATTTTTACCTCTTTTCTTTTCCAACGCAATAGTTGCCATAGATTACTGCCACCACACTATATAAAATTCCGGCAACCGGCCAAATCACCCAGGTAATACCCCATTTCATAGTGACAAAACTAATGAAAAGATATAATGCTACAACAATAGCCCAGTAAATATTTCCAATACTTTTTTCTCGCCGCTTTGCAATTCTTGTATAATCTCCTTCTTCTAACAAGGCCTGATATCCATCCCAAATAATCGATGTTCTGACTATAAAAAATACTCCTATAGCCACCAACATAAGCAATACACCTACCGCTATTACAGAAAGAAAATCATCATCTCCATAAAAAAGCTGTACAAGAAAAATCGGAATACAGGAAATAATACAAAGCACTACACCTGTTGAAAATTCCATAATATGTGCTTTTTCATATTTTTTCATTTTATTGCGAACCATACCATCAATTCCATATTCCGTATCCAAAGGTTCTTTTTCCAAAAACTCGTATGGCTCACCTTTATGTCCATTAACAATAAAAATAACCACTGCAGCTGCCACTATACAAAACATTACAATCAGCCCTACCATTGCCCCTTGATCTTCTGTGAGAGGAATTTTTTTCATTTCTCCTGCCGCAGCCAAATATATTAATAAAATCGGCGATAGAATACAAAGCATGACTCCTGCTGCAACAGAAAATGAACTTTTTTTACAATACTCTAAATATTCATTTGCCGTCTCCAGAGATACTTTTATTAATGTTTCTCCCTTACTGTCTTCTAGCGGTTCAGCTTCTTCTAAAGGATTTACTATGCAAGGCACTTCTTCTATATCATCCCGAAGCAGATAATCCGTACTTACACAAAATACTTCCGAAAGTTTTAAAATTCTGTTCATATCAGGAACTGATTGTGCACCTTCCCACTTTGATATTGACTGACGGCTGACTCCCATTTTTTCTGCAAGCTCCTCTTGCGACCAACCTGCTCTTTTTCTCAAATTTACAATTTTATCTGCTAATATCATCTTCTTCCTCCTTTACAGTCCTTCTTTTTCATCTTAACAGACTTTTGATAGGAAAAATATACATAATTTTGCAGTTGCATACTACCAACTATGCTTTACAATTACGCAACTGACTGTATTTTAGCAAAAAAATTGTATTTTTAATCTGCATCTTCTTCCAAAGCTTCAATAAAAAAGCTCACCGGACGAAATCCATCATTGCAGGAAATCATTGCAGATTTTTTATTCTTCATCCAGCCATTATAAAAATTTTCTCCTCCGTGTGCCAGTGTCATGACAAAAGGAGAGATACTGTCCCATGCACTGTCACAAAAATTATCCGGTTTCTTCCAGCCGTTGGCGATAAAAACCTGCCCTTCCTTCATGTCACAGGCATTAGAAATGGGATTCTCATATTGTTCCATCAGGTCTTTGTAACAGGAATTTCTCTTTACTGTAATTCTGCATTTTTTCATTTAGATTTCTCCTCGTATTGATGTTTTCTTTATAGATTTCTTGCTCTATTTTACCATCAATTCATAAATCTGTTAACCTGATATTTCTGTCAATGTTCTTTTAGAGCTGTTCCTTTTTCACAATATATTCCCGTAAATACTTAAACGGAAACGGAACAACAGTTAACATTCCATACCTTACAAACTCTACTCCCATAAGTGGAAGTAATTTCTTAAAAATTAGCTTTCCACCTTCTACCGCCTGTATCTCACGCACTACACTGGCTCTCTCAATTGTATACTTCATTCCATTACCAATTTCGCCAACTGAATATTTTGCATACGTATCATCATAGTCAAAATAGTTAATATCTATGTTTCCAGAAAGATACTCTCGTCTTTCTTCTTCTCCACGAAGATACGAATATAGCATACTTCCTGTATTTTCAAATACATACCGCACTACTTCTTTTTTTGTGGCAATTCCTTTGAATAATCCCATTATATCGGATTTCGTGTATTCTGTATTCACGTCGATATGTGGGATAACGATATCCAATTCTGCCTGTACTTTTATTTTATCTGTTATATTCATTACTGCTCGAAGCCAAGTTACCACGTCTTTTCCTGGAAATCTTCCTTCACTAGCTACATTCTTAAGAATATCACCCATTGCAGTATAATCAGGCATAGAATACATATTGGTATCCTTTATAAGATTAATATTACCATCTGCATCTTTTATTAGACCTATAACACCTCTATACTCATTTTTATTCTCTTCATTCAAACCGAAATAATCCATGTATTTATCATACTCTGTCATAGTAAAAAGATTTCGTTTCAATGCTTCAATTTTAAATAAGCCGTCCGGATGAATAGTCATGAAATAATATACGCCTTCTGCAACTACGCCAAATAGCCAGTCGGATTTATATCCATATTTACTCCAATCCACTAATGTGATTTTGCCATTAGCAATGTCCTTCTTAATAACAAGCTCTTTCAGAATATTATAAACTGCCGCCGATGACTGGTGTTTAAAATTCTCAACTGTAATATGCTGAACAACATAATTCTCCATGTTTTCTTGATGTGCATCTATTTCCGAATCTAAATAGAAAGATTTATCGTGTATATATCGTACATTAAACTTCTTCTTTGATAATCTTTTTCCAACACTGCATTTTACCTCTGGAATAATTTTCTTGATTTCGTCAGCCACATCCTGCAAATAATCTTCAGAAGTTTCAGACTGTATAACGTCCACTATGTTAATTCCAGAATTTAAAATTTCCTTTTTAACAACATCCTTATATAATTCCAACGATGTACGCTTATATTCCAAAACTTTATCAATATTGTATTCCTTAAACTTCACATGAATATACTTACCAAACTCATCATGTAAAGCATTAAAAATATCATATAAAACACCCATCTTAGTACAAGAAAAAGTTTCATAATTCGTAAAATCAAAAAATGTAATACTACCTCTTTCACCATCTACAGGTTTAATAATAAAATTCTCTCTACGGTTCTTATTTTCATTAGATACTCGTTTTAAGGTATTATTGTTATAACTGAACTCATATTGTGGATAATCCTGTAGCTTTCTTTTTTCAAATTTCATTTGCTTCTTAAGTGCCAGTGCTGTCATCCTATGTGCTACCAATTTGACGCACATATCATTACCAACTTTTACTTCAAGGCACTGCATACCCCAAATAAAATTTTCCTTGTCTTTATTTATCCATGAAGGTCGAAAGCACAATAATTTCCCAGACAGATTATTAAAAGATATCATTTCATCAATCGGACTCGTTAGCGCATTCAAAAATAATTGTGTCAATAAATGCTCCGGAATGCTGCAACTTGTCATAGATTTTATAGACAAGCTATCTCCATCTTCTTTTTCGTAAACGCAAAATAGCGAGTACCTTGACATTTTTAGGCGGCTGCTTTGCAGCCACCGATATTTAAGCTTTGCGAATCCCTGCCGGAAGTTTTTCTGACCAGGGCAGAAGATCTTCCAGAAAAGAACAGTCCTTATCATTCATGTGTTTCGGAATCTCTTCCAAGAGATGCTGCACATAATCAAAAGGTTTCAGATTATTGGCTTTTGCAGTTTCTACAATACTGTAAATAATTGCGGAAGATTTGGCTCCATGAATCGTATCGATCATCTGCCAATTCTTCTTTCCAATACAAAAACCTCGGATTGCCCTTTCGGATGCATTATTATCAATCGGAACATCTCCGTCTGTAAGAAATACCCGGAGATATTTTTCCTGATTTCGTGCATATCTAACGGCATCACCAAATTTGTCCTTTTTGGACACATTTATGGTTTTCAGGTACGCAAAAAAAGCATCCACAAGAGGTTTGATAACCGCCTGTCGCTGTTTCAGTCGTTCATCAGAAGAAAGGTCATTCAATTTCCCTTCTTCCCGATAGATTGCCTGAATCTGTTTCATCAGCAGAAATGCATTGGATTCCTTTTGGGATGGTTTGGGAATCAGCTTCAAAGCTTCATCAAATCTGCGGCGACAGTGCACCCAGCATCCAGCAATGGTCAGTTCTTCCAATTCTTTTTCTAAAGTATGGTAGACCTGATAACCATCTGTTACACAGATGCCATCGTATCCTTTCAGGAATTCCCGTGGATGGGATGCATTTCTTGTCTGCTGGTATTCATACAGGACAATCTGCCGGTCTTGATACAGATGACCAGAACGGTATACCCACATCCAGCTTTTGCTTCCGGCTTTGCGTCCGTCATGGTTTACAAGCAACGGCGTCTCGTCTGCCTGGATCACATGATAGAAATACAATTCTTCATGAAGATGATCATAAAGGATCGAGAGATATTCCTCTGCCAAACGTATGCACCAGTTTGCCATGTTCTGCCTTGTGATCTGCAGGCCATAACGCTGGAATTCCTGCTCTAACCGATAGAGAGGAACTGCATTCACATACTTTCCATTGATGATCGCAGCTCCAAGAGATGGTGATACCAAACTTCCATGCAGTAATGCTTTTGGATGGTCTGCTTTGACCATGTGCTCATCTGTTTTGCTGGCATACACACCGATGTGATGTTCTTCTACCTCTACCCTCGCAGGTACAAAATGATATTTTTTGGAAATGGCATCCGGTAACTGTTTCCACCCATTGACACCGAATTCTATTTCCAATTCCTCCTCTGACAGATAATGGTCAATCCGTCTGACCGTAAGTCCGGAAAGATCTGATTCTTTCTTTCCCTTACGCTTTGGCTGTTTTGGAGATTTGAGTTCCAGCTCATCAGGTTCTTTTTCATTGAGATCGTAGACAGCTTCCGCTTCATTGAAAAAAACAATAGTGCCGTCTACTTCTTGAAAACAGATCTGGCTGGTATCTTCCATTTTTTCAGATGACCTTCCAAAACGGTTCTGCTTACCAAGGATTACCTGTTCCATCAGAAGCTGCATTTTTTCATTCGATGCGTGAAGCTCCTTTGTTATGGCTTCCAATTGTTCCTGCTGTTGTAAAAGAAGCTGGATAAGAAACGACTTATCAACACTATTTAATTGTTCCTCCGTATACTTAACTGCCATAACCAAACCTCACTTTCCTGAGTGCTATTATAGCAGAACCAACGGTTTTTGGCTATTTTTGAATTCTGTCACCTTCGTCATTTTGACAGTGGATAACAGTCATGAATACCTGAAAATAAAAGCCTGAATTTCAGATATTTATGACTGTTATCCACAATCTGAAAAGTTTTGGAATCAGGAGTATATAGAAACTCACAGAAAACTTTCAGGATGTGAATAACTTTAAATTTTATATTGCACAGGGTGATTTATCATGGATGAAAGCAATTTTATTTTCTACGTTTTGCACAAATCACAAGGAGAATTCTGGACAGGAGATTTCTTCTATGGGATGTCTGGCAACGATTTCCAGACCTTGCATTAACATTTGATACTGGTCTGCACTAATTTCCAGTGCTTCTTCTTGTGTACGGGGCCAGCGGAAGTTTCCGTTTTCAATCCGCTTGTACAGAAGTAGAAATCCATCGCCCTCCCAGATAAGCCCTTTTATCCGATCTGTACGTTTGCCGCAAAATAAAAATAATGTATTCTTATCGTAAGGATCAAGCTGGAACTGAAAACGTATGATTCTGGCCAAGCCATCGATCCCTCTGCGCAGATCCGTAAATCCAGTCGCCAGATATACTTTTTTGAACCCGGAGCCATCATTGAGCATTGCCGAGCACTCCCAAAAGTGTTTTTAAAAATGAATCAGATGCCTGTTCGGTAATTTCCAGAGTGAGGTTGTTTCTGCCTCTAATCAAGGCAATGATTTTATACTCCGCTGCCATATTTACCGGCTGGATTGCAGAAGAGGGAACTTCTACAAATGTTTGTGTATGATCCGCTGTTTTCAGATAAGCCTCACGAACTTTCCGGAGTCTCCAGTAATAACTTGCTTTTGTAATGTCGTGTAGTTGACACCATTCATCGATTTTCATTCCTTGCGGACGGTTTTGGCAGTCCCTGACCATGTCAGCCCATTCGCTCAGACGGGTTTGCTGTGCAACTAAACTTGTATGAGATTTCATAACTCACCTCCTGTAGCAAAGTCAAAAAAGTTGAGTACTAAACTATTTGGACTTTGTAGTGATGAGTCTATTATCTCACATCGGATGATTTTGAACAGGTACTCGCTATTTTGCGTTTACTCTTTTTCATTCAATAAACGTACAAACTCAGCTCTGGAAGTAGAGTTTTTAGGAAGCATAACCAAAAAACTCTTCCCACTTTCAAATTGAAGAGCTGATATCTTTATATCATCAATATCCAAAAAAGCGGCTCCACTTTTTATATACTTGTCTGATGTTGTAACATAATAAAAATCATAATCTCTATCTATATTAGAATATTCAAATGAAGCTAGGAGTTCATTTGAATAAAGTTTCTTTATACTCACTGCAAATATCCCTCCCGATTTATTTTTTCTATAATTTCAATTCCTATTTCTTTTCTATCCAACCGATATAAATATGGTATCTCAATAATTCTACCATTACCACTAGACGTAATTTGCATATTGTGATCAAGCATAATATTGATTATTACTGCCCTCTTTCCTCCACACTTATCCAACTTCGCCTGAATATTTTTCTTTTCTTCCTCCGCAGATACTGTCATGGTTTCTTTCCACAACTTAAAATCCACATAGACACCATTACCTAGTGTATAATCAAACAATTCAAAATGCTCTGGCGACATTTCCTGTAACGTTACTCCTGCATATTGCTCTAGAATATATTTACCAACAACTTCGCCTAACGCACCTTTGTAAATATTATTAAACATAGGTGGTGTCAATATAAATTCATTTGGAACAAAGCTCGTTGCATATCCATGCTTTTCAAATAGTTCTTTCACTCCCGGAATTTGCATAATCTCTTTCAAATGCACCTCATCCTCTGACATCTTTTGAGGAAGGCTACCGTCAAACTTGATATTTATGTTCTTATTATAGTCACCTTCTTGTTCATAAGAATAGGCTGTAATTTCTCCCGGTGCACACATATATACAAGCTGATATTGCGAATTATGCTCAACATTTTTTCTGCTTAGGGTAGGTCTCATAAGACAAAGCTCACGTAATGCTTTCCAATAGTCTATGCTATCATCAGTCCAATTACGCTTAAGCTCATTTATAATCTGCATTGCCTTTAATGCTAATATTCCGGCACGATTTTCCATTACAGCAACATCCAGATTTTCATTTGCCTGACCATTAAAATATGCTTTACCCACTTTAACTAATTCCGCAAATTCAGGATTCAACATTCGTTGTTCCACACTAGACAAATCATAATCTCTTAGAATTGTATCATCCACATAAATATATATGTCTGGATTCTTAAGACCAGTTCTGCATATTCTTCCTACTGCCTGTATTAATGTACGAATCGCAAAGTTATTTACTGAGTCTGTTTTATATGGCTCTCCCTTCTTCCCAGAAAAAGTATGTCCACCGTTGAAACATATAAAAGCATCTTTGATTACTGCAATACCATCTTTACGAGAAACTTCACCTCTCTCCATCAAAAATTCCATTTGATATACAAAACGAATTAAATCCTCAGCCTCAATTCCCTTCTTGCTATCCACATTCACCAAAAGGTTCGTCGGCTTCTCCAAGTATATGCAATCAAAGTCCTTTTCCATATCCCCTCTATCATAATTATTAACTGCCACGATCATAGCATTTACCGGTGCTTTATATTGTAAATTTTGTCCTGCACCAACTGTATTATAAGAAGATATAACAAAGAGCTTTTCCCCATTTGACAATCTCTGAATAACCTTCGCACGCTTAGCATCATAACCTTCACTGTTTATGCTATATAACAGATTTTTACCTTTTAATCCCTTGATACCATAAAGCTTAATAATAGCGTCTGCAAAATCCTCTAACAATTTAATATCAAAGAGACCTTTATTCTCCTGTGGCAATTTATTAGTAAGACACAAGAAAGATTTAACCGAATCATTTAAGATAAACAACTTCATAACTTTTACGACACGTATAAAGTTATTCTTTGCATATTCAACACCTTCAAACGTTGTTGTTAATTTTTCCGCATACATATTTATAAATGCTTCGTTTCCATCAAATATCTCTGCCAATTCAGCTCTATCATCTGCGCTACAAAAAACTGGTTCCACATGAATATTCACTTTATCATAATTTGCAACAAATGTCCGGAAAGACTCCTGCAATCTACGCTTATCTGATTCTGGCATCACATAAAATTTATCCTGCAACATCCTTTGAAGATATTCCAAATCATAATTACCAATAACCGTATCAAGTGTTGCTGTAGCGGAAATTCCTATAACTTTAGCCTTTTCAGATAAATGAAGTAAAATACGCTCTGGCGAATCCTGGAAATCAAATAGCTGAATTTCCGAACGCATACTGTGATTTGGATCATCTATAAAGTCATAATAGCGAAATCCTCTATTATAAACAGAACAGTCAAAATACTTTAATGACATTTTCCCATTGCAGTCTTTTTTGTCTTTCTTCGACTTTACCTGGTCTCCCATTACGATAGGCTTTAAATACCTTATCTGTTCTCTTGATAAATGAAACTCTGTCAACACTGACTCGATTGCATTCTCAAGCGTATAATCATCATCTCTCGACCTTTCATCCTCATTTTTATGATTCTTATAATTAAATGAAAGATTTCTTATTCCATTCTGAAAATAAGTCAAGCAACCCTTAACACTGGCAAGCAAACTTAACACGCCTCCAGCTTTCTCTGTTGGCCTTCTTTTTGTAAAACGCAACCAGTTCTGTCTTGCCTTCAAATCGGTATTTATATCAATAAAAGCATTTTCTCCCTCAAATATCGAATGAAACTGTAAATCATTAAAAATAAAATTACGACTTCTATCGCCCCTACTATCTTCTTCTATTTTGAAACTATACTGCATGGCATAATGTTTATATGTTTCATCAAACACGTCACCAAATCCTTCTATAATTCCCACAGGATTTTTCGCATTTTTATGTTCATCAAGATATTCTTGTTGTAACTTTGATGCAGTAGTAAGCTCTGCCGGAAACTCTCTAGTATTCAAAGATGCATATACACGATAAAACAAGCCTAAATAATCAATATGATTTTCTAATCCTCTTCTTATGATCTGATTAAGCAATCTGTCTCTCGTTGCATCAAACTCGTCTATAAAAATAATTGCATTTTTTGTAATATCATTATTAAAAAAACTATATGTAGGTTCAATAATTGTAGTGTTCCCCAAGAAAAATTTGTCAATCGACATAAAAAATATCCTTTTTTCTCTCGTATATACTGCCGGATATAATTCTCCTATCCATTGATAATCCGGATTATTAGCAATATTCTTTAACTTTTCCTTTGGTGTCTTGAACTGCTTTAGTTCGCTTTCTATCACTCTGCGAAAAGCACCTTCCTGCTGCTTGCGAATAACATCTTCTGCGCTCTTACACAAAACATTTATAATGTCCCTACTGGTTCCTTTTAATTCACACTTTTTATCTCCATATTCGTTTAATAATTTTACTGAACCATGTAAATCCTTAAATTCTTGCTTCATTGTAATTGTCGGTGGGATTTTTCTTGCACGATATAGTTCCTCCAATTTTTCCACAACCATATCTACATTGGCATCTATCCGCAGACAGTATTTATCGTAATCTCCTGCCTTACCACGCTTTGCAAAATGCTCTCGTAACTCCTTATCTGGTAAATTTTTCTTAAGGGTTGTAACAAAAAAAATCTTCTTATCCTTGAATTCAGGCGAATCGTAATTGTCAACCATAAAATCAAGTACACTATATGTTTTTCCAAATCCAGTCGGCATATCTAACAAAAATAATCCTGTATCCATTGCTTTGCAAAAATTTACAATTGCCTGTTTCATAATATCCTCCAACTTTTTCTTTTCCAACATATCCTTTTCTTTTCAATACCATTTTTCCATATTATTATTATAAGAATTAAAACTCTAAATACCAACAAAATTTTACATAAATTTCGGCATACAGTACTGTACTCTGCCATGCACAAATTTCAACAAAAAATACCCTTAAGCTCACTTAAACTGGTTATTTTTTCGACAACAAATAGATAGTCTCCACGTGGCACGAGTCGATATGAAGTACGTCTGTTCTATCCCATCGTCCTTTCTCGTTTATGGAAATATATCTGCATTCGGCATGGCACTGATTTCTTCCTGCGTCTGTGCCATCTCCACCTTGCATGCTTTGCAGCACAATGCCAGAAAATCATACGCCACACCAATCGTCTCAAATCCATTGAAATTCTTCTCGAATCAAAGCATGTAATCATAGGCTTTCAGTTCCAGACATTACGCCAGTCGGTTTGCTTCAATGGCTTCAAAGACTCCCATCGGAATCTTCTCATAAGAACCATCCGCAAGCTTAAAATGATAAAACAGCTCTACCTTCGCATCCTCTAATGTGTATCTGTCTATCTGAGAAAACAGCGTAATCCCCATCTCTGCAGCATAGACTGTCCCCAGTTCAATCTCTGTATTTCCACAACACTGGCAGGAGATGTAACCACTGCCTTTGACAATATCTTCATATCCAAACTCATGTACAGCACCGCCCGTTGTCGTAATTTTCCCTGTCCAGTAATAACTTCTGGTATTCTCCTGCACCGCCTGCAGGAAAGCATTTGATACAGGATACATACTGCCACACCTCCTATTTTTAAGCACACAAAAAGCACCAGCCATTTCTGACCGATGCTCTGAATAAAACTTATTCTGTTAAACTGCAATGACTTCATACCGGAATCTGTCAATTCTTCCTATGCTATGCAGTTCATTATTACACTAATCATCATTTCTTTCTCTTCAGGTTTAGACTCCGCAATCATAATGGTCAATGCGACCAACGTATGATCAGCAATCATCTTCTTTCCATCCACAAATAGTACTCCATTTTTATCAAGAAAGTACAAAAACATTGCCGCTGCTATTCGCTTATTTCCATCTGAAAAACTATGATTTTTTGTTACAAAATATAAGAGATTCGCTGCTTTTTCTTCCAGCGATGGGTAGACATCTTGTCCGCCAAAACTCTGATATATATTTCCAATACTTCCCTTAAATGAATCATCTTTTTCATTTCCAAAAATCGCAGATTCATTTCCAAATTTCATGCTGTCAATTACGTGCTTACATTCCTCATAAGTAAGCACATATGTGGCACCATTTCCCTCTGGTCGCCCCATTGTTTGATGATCGTACTCATCCAACAAATCTAAAGCGGTACTGTATTTTTCTATAACTGACAATACCTGTTTTGCATCAAGACTATCCTCTGTACGTTTCATAATCCGTATTACCTCTCCAAGTTGTGTAATACGATTATTATTTACAGCGTATCCTTCCAGTATGTATTTTTTTAAAACAGAATTTGCCCATTTGCGAAATGCAATTCCTTGTTTAGAATTGACTCGATAACCCACAGAAATTATTACAATATGCTACAGGCTGCTTCACTCCAACAACACGCATTTTTTGCGTGTTGTTCTCTTTGTCCAGTTCTCCATCATTAAAAATTTTATTCATATGCTTTCGAATTGTTTTTTCATCTCTTCCATACAATTCAGACATTTGATTCGCTGTAAGCCAGACAGTTTCTTGTTGAGGAGCAACGTTTACTTCTAATGTTAATTCCCCATCTTCAAATAATATTATTTCATTTTTCTCCGATTTGTCCACCGTTAACCCTCTTACAACTTTTTCTTTGTGAAATTAATTATACATGTTTTTATGCCACCTGTTAACCCCATTTAGAATTCTTTCAACATAAAACTTACCCTCCACAATCCCTTATAGGAAGTATCCTTCTCCAGCTTCGTCTTATATCCGCGGATATACATTTCCGTATTCCTCAGTTCCAGATGCTCCATGTCAAAATACTGCACAGCGATTTTATCCTTTTTCGCATAGCCGGACAGAATCTTCAGCCACTGTTTCAAAAGAATACAAACGTGTAACCGCAACCATGCAGTGTAGTTATTCTAAAAAGGCATATCCATGGGATAACGCATGTATTGAGTCATTCCATTCCCTGATTAAGAGAGAATGGCTGAATCGGTTTAAGATTCAAGATTATGATCATGCATATCGTTTGATTTTCGAATATTTGGAAGCATTTTATAATACGAAACAAATTCATAGTCACTGTGATTATATGTCACCAAACGATTATGAAGAGCTGTATCGTAGGCTTCAACAAGACGAATTGCAGCTGGCAGGTTAAGATGAGGAAAACCTCATTTTAACTTGTACCAAATCTCGATATAGACCACCTGATTCTTTCAAATATTGTGCAAGGGTAATTCATTATGAACTGGGTAATGTATTATTTCATGCTCATTGTTTACGTCATACACATGGAATGATACTGGCAGAAGGTGGTGTGAACCCTAAAACTGTTATGAAACGGTTAGGACATAAGGATATTAAAACAACTTTACAGACTTATACATTCAATACAGAAACTATGCAGCAAAAAGCAGTTGATGTATTTGAGCAGTCCTTACAGGCATAAATAAAAAGAAGCGGTCAAACATTCCGATTTAGTTCAGAGTGTTCAACCGCTTTTCTTCATTTTCTGTTCATTTTATTTTTGTGGGTGGCAAATCGGTGGCAAATAGACTGAACCTCACACCTCAAAGCCTATAAAACCGCTTATTTACGTTGTAAAAGACACACAGTCTCCACATGCACCGTCTGACAAAATTGATCCACACAGCACACCTTCTCCACCTGATATCCTCTCCCCAAAAACATCTCCAAATCCCTTGCCAGACTTGTAGGTTTACAGGAAATATACACCAGCTTGTCCACACCATAATCAATAATCTTCGGCAATGCCTTTGGATGAATTCCATCTCTTGGCGGGTCTAATATAATAAAGTCCGGCTTTTCCTGAATATCATCCAGCACTTTCAGCACATCCCCTGCAATAAATCTGCAATTTTCAATTCCATTCAAATGTGCATTTTCTCCCGCTGCCTTTACTGCCTCTTCCACAATCTCCACACCGATAACTTCTTTTGCCACAGAAGCCATAATCTGTGAAATTGTACCGGTTCCGCTATAAAGGTCAAACACTGTCATTTCCTTTGTATCACCGATATATTCTCTGGCAGTTTTGTAAAGCACCTCTGCCCCATAAGAATTTGGCTGGAAAAAGGAAAATGGCGTAATCTTAAACTTCAATCCTAAAATTTCTTCGTAAAAATAGTCTTGTCCATAAAGAATTCTGGTTTCGTCACTTCTTACCACGTCAGAAAGAGAATTGTTGATAATGTGCAGGAAACCTACAATTTTTCCTTCCAGTGGCAATGCTAATAATCGTTTTTGCAGCTCTGCAAAATCTGTTTCTATTTCGCTTGTAGTTACCAAATTTACCAGAATTTCCCCTGTTGTATTTCCTCTGCGTAAAAGTAAATGGCGCAAAAATCCTGTGTGCTGCATTTTATGGTAATAGGAAAATCCTTCTTCCCTGCAATATTCTAAAATACAGGTAAGAATTTTTGTCATATCCTCATGTACCAGCTTGCAATCACAGGCATTTAACACATCATAAGTACTTCCCTTTTTATGAAGTCCTAAAGATAAGGGGCCGTCTTTATATTTATCTCCAAAAGAAAACTCCATTTTATTTCGATATGCAAATTCCTGTGGACTTCCTTTAATTCCCTCGAAAATATAATCCGGTTTGCCTTCTGTATCCACCTGTCCGCCTCTGATTACTGCTTCATCAATTAACTTTTTGACCTGTGCTGCCTTCATATTTAACTGTTCTTCATAAGACATTGTCTGATACATACAGCCTCCACAGGCAGGAAAAATGCTGCATACAGGCTCTCTCACTTCCAAAGGAGATTTATCCAAAACTTCTAAAAGTCTGCCTTCCAGACGTGTTCCCTTCTTTTTATTAATCATAAAGCGAACCTTCTGTCCCGGAATGCCATTTTTTACAACAACTGTTTTTCCTTCTACTTGCACTTTTCCCTTATTTGGGAACTCTACTGTTTCAATAATTCCTTCGTAAATTTCTCCCTTTTTCAAATTACAATTCCTTTCTATTTTCCATTACATAAAAGAAGCTCCGGTCTCCCGAAGCTTCCTGTTTCTTTCCTATTTATCTTCTTCGTCCTCATCTTCGTCTTCAAAATAGTCATCGAAATCATCATCAAAGTCTTCTTCAAAATCTTCCAGATAATCCGGTGTAAAGAAGCGGTAAACCGCATAAGCAATTCCGGCGATTGCTGCTACTGCACCAATAATTGCCAATACCCATAATACCGTATTTTTGTTTTTTTCTTCCTCTTTCTTCTGTAATGCTGTGATTAAATCCTCAATACGATTCATATACTGCACCGTCCTCTCTTTTTACAAGCTGTTGTAAAATCTTTTTGAAAGCTGCTGTTTATTCAACTTTTTCTTCTATTATACCACCGTAATCTGAATTTTACTATCCCTTCTTAAAATTTTCAAGGGGCGTTTTTCAATTTTGAAAACTCATTAAATTTTTTTTAATTTTGCAAAAGATGCAAACATTTTTTTCACACCAACTTTATCAAAATTCACAGTGACCTCATAGTCTCTGCCGCCTTCTGTAATATCTGTCACCACACCTGCACCAAACTTAATATGTTTTACTGTGTCACCTACTACATAGTCCAGTCCCTGTGCTTTTTTCACCTCAAACTGCTTTGGAATAAAGGCAGGTTGCTTAAATGCCTGTTTCATCTGCTGATAAGATGTTGGCATTGGTATTTCTTTTAACTTTTTCTCTGGAAATTCTCTGCCCAATTCCACTAATTCTCTTGGAATTTCTTTAATAAATCTAGACACCTTATTATACTGTGTTTCCCCTCTGATCATTCTCTGCTGTGCACAGGAAAGAGTTAGTTCCTTCATGGCTCTTGTAATTCCCACATAGCAAAGGCGTCGTTCTTCTTCAATTTCCGTAGGATCATCTGCTGTAATTGTCATATAGCTTGGGAAGATACCATCTTCCATCCCCGCAAGGTACACATAAGGAAATTCCAATCCTTTCGCACTGTGCAAGGTCATTAAAAGTACCTGATTATCATCACCATCCACAGAGTCAATATCTGCCACCAGCGCTACTTCCTCTAAAAATCCGGACAAAGTAGGAGCTTCGTTTTCTTCCTCATAGGAAACTACTTTTGTAATCAACTCGTCAATATTTTCAATTCGAGCCTCTGCCTCATCTGTGCCTTCGTTTCGCAATTCTTCTACATACCCTGTACTTTCTATAATATCCTTTAAGAGCTCGGAAGGTGAAAGAAATTCCTGCTTACTTCTCAATGTTTGAATAAAAGTAACAAAAGGCTCTACTTTCACGGCTGCTCTGCCAATAGATGGAATTTGTTCTGCCTCTCGAAGTGCATCATAAAATCCTATTCCTCTTTCGCTGGCATAATCCTGCACACGACTTAAAGTCGTTGCACCAATTCCTCTTTTGGGCACATTGATAATTCTTCTGACTGCCAAATCATCTTTTGCATTATCTACTGTTTTTAAATATGCCAGCAAATCTTTAATTTCCTTTCTGGCATAGAAGTTTACACCTCCTACCAGCTTATACGGAATATTTGCCATCAAAAGTTTTTCTTCAAAAAGACGAGACTGCGCGTTTGTTCTGTACAATACAGCAAAATCACGATATTCTCCGTCACCTTCCCGCACCTTTTTGCTGATTTCTCCGACTACATATTCTGCTTCTTCATAGGCATTCATAAACTGTCTGAAATGAAGCTTTTCACCTTCTTCATTCTCTGTCCAAAGAGTCTTTCTCTTTCTTTCCATATTATTTTGAATAACCTGATTTGCCGCATTCAAAATATTCTGTGTTGAACGATAATTCTGCTCCAGACGAATAACCTTTGCATTGGAAAATACCTTTTCAAATCCTAAAATATTTCCGATATTTGCTCCTCTAAATTTGTAAATCGACTGGTCATCATCTCCTACCACACAGAGATTTTGATATTTGCTTGCCAAAAGACTTACAAATTTAAACTGTGCCGTATTGGTATCCTGATATTCATCCACCATAATATAGCGGAAACGCTCCTGAAAATATTCCAGCACATCAGGACAGGACTGAAAAAGTTCCACTGTTTTTACAATTAAATCATCAAAATCCAGTGCATTGTTTTTCTTCAGTTCTTTTTGATATTCTTTATACGCCAGAATAACTTTCTTCTTGGAGAAATCTGCCATATTTTGTAATTCATATTCTTCCGGACTGATAAGCTCATCTTTCGCAGAAGAAATCGCCGCCAAAATCGCTTTTTCTTTATAAACCTTTGTGTCAATATTGAGACGTTTACAAATATCCTTCATCAATGTTTTCTGGTCATCTGCATCATAAATCGTAAAATTGGTATCATATCCCAAACGGTCGATAAAACGGCGAAGCATTCGCACACAGCTGGAATGGAAAGTAGATACCCAAATACTTTCCGCACCAAAACCTACGATTTTATCTACCCTTTCACGCATCTCGCCCGCTGCCTTATTGGTAAAGGTAATTGCCATGATATTCCATGGATTTACCCCTTTTTCTTCTATTAAATAGGCAATTCTGTGGGTAAGAACCCTTGTCTTTCCTGAACCGGCTCCTGCCAAAATAAGTACAGGTCCCTCTGTATGAAAAACAGCCTCTCTTTGTTCTGTATTTAATGTATCATAGATACTCATTGTTATTTATCCTCCATCTAAACTCCTGATACTATCAAAACATTTGTTCTTCTAATATAACATATCCTTTTTTAACAAAGCAAGTATTAAAAACATGTCAACTTGATTTCTTTGTCAAATCTGAAATCCACCCTTTACAAATGGTTTTCAAAACCATATAATAAGGAGTAGAGGTGATAACATGACGATAGACACAAAAGATATTTTAAACAGCATATTAGCCAGCATTTCACGGATTGACTACATCAAACCAGATGAAATCCCTGGCATTGATTTATATATGGATCAGGTTACAACATTCATGGAAAACCACTTATCTTCTTCCAAGCGTCATCCTGAAGATAAAGTATTAACCAAAACCATGATTAATAATTACGCCAAAAATCATTTACTGCCCCCTCCTGTAAAGAAAAAATATTCTCGTGAGCATATTTTAATGCTGACATTTATTTATTATTTTAAAAATATTATGTCCATCAATGACATACAAGTTCTTTTAGGACCTATTGCAGAGGAATTTTTTCCGGGAAACGGCAGTTTGAAATTGCAAGAAGTATATCAGGAAATTATGGATTTGGAATTAGAACAGATTGAGCCATTGATAAAGGATGTTACAAAAAAATTCAACAAAGCCCGTTCTTCTTTCTCTAATGCCGATGAAAAAGAACAAGATTTTCTTCAAAAATTTGCCTTTATTTGTATGTTAAGCTTTGATGTTTATGTAAAAAAACAGGTCATAGAAAATCTCATTGACCAGATGGCAACGCAGGACTCCTCTAAAAATCAAGACTGATTTTCTATATATAAAAAGATTGTGCAATAGCCAATCTCCGCGCGCGAGCGGTTCACAAAGTGATAATTTCATTTCCGCGAGCTGCGCATCCTTGCGGAGCATTTTTTGTTTCATAGGACGCAATTTCCTATGAAACAAAAAAGCTGTGACATAAGTTATCCTGTTTACCAGCCACCTATGCCACAGCTCTTTTTTTATTTTTCTTCTACTCTTTCAAATACCATGTCATATCCGTCATTTCCATAATTCAGACTTCTATTAACACGGCTGATTGTTGCAGTAGATGCCCCTGTCTTTTCTGAAATTTCCAGATAAGTTCTCTTTTCTTTCAACATTTTCGCTACTTCAAAACGCTGAGATAAAGATAAAATTTCGTTCACAGTACAAACATCTTCAAAAAACAGATAACATTCTTCTCTGTTTTTTAAACTTAAAATTGCATCAAACAGTGAGTCAACAGCCTCTGTGTGAATTTTTTTGCTCATAATTTTTGTTCTCCTTACATTTGTAGTGTACGCCCCATTCCTCCTATATATAGTAGCACAGTAAATTTTTAAAGTAAAGAAAAGTTACCGATTTTTTATAAATTTTTATATTTATTGACGTATTTTTTCAATTCACATACACTTCTGTTCACTACTAAGTCCTCCGGAAAAGCAATTTCGTCAAAAATCTCTTGTGCATACTTGTGAAATCCCACTAAAGCATCTGTGTGCGCATCACTGTTTACTACTACGGGAACTTGATACCGCATACAATATTTCAGCATAATTTTGACATTTTCCGCTCCTCCCTGCCGTGTACAGCGAGGGTCCAGCGAATTATTGTTCACTTCCAAAAGAATTTTATATTCCTTGGCTGCCTGTACCAGCGCCAAATAATCCACAGGATATCGTCCGTCATCCGGATGCCCGATAATATCAATATAAGGCTTTTTCATTGTTTCGATATATGCCTGTGTATTTTCTTCTCTCGTTCCCGGTTTTATACAGGGAATATGAAGACTGGCAATGATAATATCCAGCTTTTTTCGGATGTTTTCCTCTAAATCCACGTTTCCTTTGCTGTCTAAAATATTTACTTCACTTCCCAGCAAAAGCTCTGTTCCATACATTTCCCGCTCTACCATTTTCAGGTTTTGAAAATAATATTCATGGCATGTTCCGGGCATTGCCATAGCATGCTCTGTAATTCCCAAAAGCTCCAATCCCTTATCTGCGGCTGCTTTTGCCATTTCTCTCATGGTATTATAGGCATGCCCACTGGCAATGGTATGTGTATGCACATCCAGTACGTAATTCATATTCCCTTCCTCCCTGTATTTTTCGATTTTAAGAAAAGAGACTATTGCATAAACAGAAATATGCTCTTAATGCAACAGTCCCTTTTATAAAATTTATACAATTTCTTTAAATAAATCCTTCACTGTGGGATAGATTTTCGCAAATTTCCGATATTTCTCCTCGTATTTTGCAGCTAATTCCTGCTCAGGTTCTATGGTATCAACAACCTCTACAATCTTTTCTGCCGCTTCCTCCACAGAAGCAAATTCTCCGTTGGCAACAGCCGCCAACATAGCTCCGCCTAAAGCCGGTCCTTCTTCTGCTTTGATAATATCCACTTTAATATTTAAAACATTTGCAATTATTTTTCTCCAAAGAGGGCTTTTTGCTCCGCCGCCGCAGATTTTTGTTCTCTCAATTTTAATTCCCAGAGATTTTGCCACCTCAAAAGAGTCTCGAATGGCAAAAGCAACGCCTTCCAAAACAGCCTGCGTCATATCCGCTCTCGTTGTGTCCATGGTAAGTCCGATAAAAGTTCCTCTTGCATTTGGATTGTTGTGAGGAGAACGTTCTCCCATCAGATATGGAAGAAAGTATACCTTATTTTCCCCCAGCTTGTCAATCGCCGCCTGTTCTTTTCTGTAATCCTTTGTACCGATAATTTCATCCATCCACCACTTATTGCAGGATGCTGCACTTAACATACATCCCATTAAATGATAATTGCCATCTGCGTGGGCAAATGCGTGGAGCGCATTATTGGGGTCTACACCAAATTCCTTGCTGGAAATGAAAATTGTTCCGCTGGTTCCCAAAGAAATATTACATCTTCCGTCACCTACTGTTCCGGTTCCCACGGCTGCCGCCGCATTATCTCCGGCACCTGCCACAATTTTACAGGTATTCGGAATTTGAAGCATCTCTGCCAGCTCGTCCTTTAATGTTCCAACTGTTTCATAGCTTTCAAACAGCTTCGGCATCTGTTCTTCTGTAATCCCGCAGATTTTCAGCATTTCTTTTGACCAGCATCTGTTTTTCACATCAAAGAGCAACATTCCGGATGCGTCAGACGTATCGCAGCAGTGAACACCGGAGAGCTTATATGCCAGGTAATCCTTCGGCAGCATGATTTTTCTGATTTTCTTAAAATTCTCCGGCTCATTTTCCTTCACCCATAAAATTTTCGGCGCTGTAAAGCCTGCAAAAGCAATGTTCGCTGTACAGGCAGATATTCTTTCTTTTCCGATTACTTCATTTAAATAATCGGTTTCTTTCTGTGTTCTTCCGTCATTCCACAGAATTGCCGGACGAATGACCTCATCATTCTCATCTAAAATTACAAGGCCGTGCATCTGCCCGCCAAAGCTGATGCCTGCCACCTGACTTTTGTCACATTCTGCCGTCAATTCCCTAATTCCCTCTAAGCTCTGTTTCCACCAATCCTCCGGATTTTGCTCAGACCAGCCGGGCTTTGGAAAATACAAAGGATATTCCCTTGATACAATTTTTTCTATTTTCCCTGTTTCATTCATCAAAAGCAGTTTTACCGCCGAAGTGCCTAAATCTACTCCAATATATAACATAACAAACCTCCTGTAAAACAATGAAGGCTGCCCGTAGAAAGACAGCCTCTGTAATTATATCTATGCAAATGGATTTTCTGTTGGGTATAATGCGCCTTTTGGCTGATTGTAGTTGATTTCATCAATCTCTACGCCTAAGAACTTAAATACTTCAAACAATGTTTTTCCGTAATGTCCAAAAGCAACCGCTCCGTGATGAGGATAATTTTTTTCAATCAGCACATGGCGATAGAAACGTCCCATTTCAGGAATTGCAAAAATACCAATTCCCCCAAAGCTCTGTGTTGCCACCGGAAGTACTTCACCCTGTGCAATGTATGCACGAAGCTTGCAGTCTGCTGTGCTCTGTAAGCGATAGAAAGTAATATCTCCGGGGATAATATCTCCTTCCAGAGTACCCTGTGTTACTTCTTCCGGCAAGGTTCTTGCCATAATCATCTGATACTTCATGGAACATGCTGTCAGCTTGCTTGCCGCTGTATTTCCGCAATGAAATCCCATGAAAGTATCTTTCTGTGTATAGTCATATTTGTTTTTGATTTCTTCATTATAAATATGAGAAGGTACTGTGTTGTTAATATCCAGCAGGGTAACGGTATCCTGACTGATAACTGTACCGATATATTCACTTAATGTTCCCCAAATATCCACTTCACAGGAAACAGGAATTCCTCTGTCTGTCAGACGACTGTTTACATAACATGGCACAAATCCAAACTGTGTCTGGAATGCAGGCCAGCATTTTGTTGTAAGCGTTACATATTTTCTGCTTCCTTTATGTGCTTCTACCCAGTCTAATAAGGTAATTTCATACTGTGCAAGCTTAGGTAGGATTTCAGGTTTCATATTTCCTTCGCCTAACTCTGCTTCCATTTCTTTTACAACGTCAGGAATACGTGGGTCATCTGCATGTTTATTAAATGCTTCAAATAAATCAAGCTCAGAGTTTTCTTCAATCTCTACACCTAAATCATATAATCTCTTAATCGGTGCATTACATGCAAGGAAGTTTGCCGGTCTTGGACCAAAGCTAATAATTTTCAGATTTTTCAATGCAACAACAGCTCTTGCAATCGGTGCAAATTCGTTAATCATTTCTGCAATTTCTTCTGCCGTTCCCACAGGATATTCCGGAATATAAGCGTTTAAATTACGCAGCTTTAAATTATAGCTGGCATTTAACATTCCACAGTAAGCATCGCCTCTGCCTTGTACCAGATTTCCTTCTTCTGCCGCTGCCACAACCATGGATGGACCATGGAAAGCTTTTACCAGCATAGTTTCCTCTGTTTCAGGGCCAAAATTGCCAAGGTAAACAATCTGTGCGTTACAGCCTGCTTCTCTTAATTCCTTAGCAGCCTTCAGCATATCTGTTTCACTTTCTACAACTGTGGGGCATTCGAAAATTTCTCCGCTAAAATTTTTCTTGTAAGCCTCTACTACTGCTTTTCTTCTGTTTTCTGACAAAGACATCGGGAAACAGTCACGGCTTACTGCAACAATACCTAATTTTAATTCCGGCATGTTTGATAAATTCATACTTTTTTCCTCCTGAAAATTTTTATTCTTCTGAAAGGCTCTCACCTTTTACTCTCAAAAATGTGCTTTCAAGTTTCGTTCAGTCACACTTAGTTTAGCCATTAAACTATATCTTTATGCTAACATTACACCCTTGAAAAATCAAGTTGTTTTTTCAAAAAACCGCCTGTAAATTTATACAAAAAACGAGAGGATTTTTCAGGCATATTTTCCCTGTTTCCTCTCGCATTTTTTTATTGAACCGGAATACTGATATCCTTTTCAAAATATTTTTTTGAAATCTCTCCGATACTTCCGTCTTTTCTGAGTTCAACTAATTTTTTATTGATTTCTTTCGCCATAGGATTACCTTTTTTCGTAAAAACCGCAATTTTTGTATCTTCTGTGTTTTTTCCTATTACATCTTTTACCTCTGCAATGTCTGCATAAGCATCAGTGTAGGAATAATGGCTCTTATTCCAGTCTGCAAGCCCCACTGCTGATATGACACAGTCATATAGTTCCGCATCCAAGGATTTCAAAAGATTTTCCTCTGATGTATCTACAATCTCCAGCTTCAGCTCCAGCTTTTCTGCGATTTTCTGTGCTACTTCTACTTCAAAACCCTCAGGCATACTGCTTTGCGATGGCACATAACACATTTTATCAATCTGCAAGTTCATACCTACCTTTAAAGTTCCGCTTTCTATTGGTCTTGCTTTTTCTTTTCCTAAGCTGCATCCGCTCAGTCCTGTAAGGAGCACGGTCATACAGCACAAAATACTTATTACTTTCTTGGCACTTTTTCTCATACGTCTATCCCATTATCTTTCCATTTATTTAAGTTCACATTACCACAAATTGAAAACCTTTGTCAACGATATCGGGAATGGCAGACTCGATTTCTGTCTTATTCTTTCTCTTGTAAAAGAATTTTTCCAATGGTATGATATAGAAAGAAGAAAAAAAGGAAGGATTTCTTATGGAAAACTGGAACGGAAAACCATATCATTCTTTTGATTATATGCTAAAGGAGCGATTTGGAGAAAAAATATATAAAGTTGCTTTGGACGCAGGTATGACCTGCCCCAATCGTGACGGAACTCTTGGCAGCCGCGGCTGTATTTTTTGCAGTGCAGGAGGTTCAGGAGATTTTGCAGGCAGTCGTCAGGACTCTATTACACAGCAGATTGAAAAGCAGGCAGCTTCTATTCGGCAAAAGCGGGGCGTAGCAAAATTTATTGCTTACTTTCAAGCCTACACCAATACTTATGCTCCTGTGGATTACTTACGAAAAATTTATACGGAAGCGATTTCACACCCTGATATTGTAGCAATTTCTATCGGAACCAGACCGGATTGTCTGGGTGAAGATATTTTACAGCTTCTGGATGAGTTAAATCAAAAAAAGCCTGTATGGGTGGAATTAGGTCTTCAAACCATTCACGAAACCACTGCCCGATATATTCGTCGGGGCTATCCGCTTTCCTGTTTTGAACAGGCTGTTTCAGAGCTTCGAAAAAGAAATCTGGATGTGATTGTACATACCATTTTAGGGCTTCCCGGCGAAAGCAAAAACGATATTTTATCTACCATAGAATATCTTAATCACGGGGATATTCAGGGCATTAAATTGCAGCTTCTTCATGTATTAAAAGGAACCGATTTGGCAGAGGATTATCTGGCAGGAAAATTTCAGGTATACTCTATGGAGGAATACTTGGAGCTTGTCATAGACTGTCTGGAGCATCTTAATCCGGAAATTGTCATTCACCGTCTCACCGGTGACGGTCCAAAGGATTTGCTCATTGCCCCTCTATGGAGCAGCGCAAAAAGAACCGTTCTAAACACCCTTCACCGAGAATGTAAGCTTCGGCACGCTTTTCAGGGAAAACAATATAAACCAATGGAAAATAAGGAGGATTAAGTCATGTCAGAGCCACTCACACTCTATAAACTGATTATTCTGTATATGTTGGAAAAAGTGGATTTTCCGCTTACGAATGCTCAGATATCCGGTTTTGTGCTGGATAAAGGCTATACCACCTATTTCCATCTCCAGCAGGCAATTTCAGAGCTGATTGACTCAGAGCTGATTGAGTCCAAAACCATTCGAAACTCCTCTTACTTTGAGATTACTGCTCAGGGTAAACAGACACTGTCCTACTTTGAGGATCAGATTTCCGATGGGATTAAATCTGATATTTCTGCTTTCTTCAAAGAAAATATTATTCAGATGCGAGAAGAACTATCTGCTATTGCAGATTATTACAAAAGTGAAATCGAAGGTTATCACGTACGCTGTCGTTTGAAAAAAAATGACTTTTCCGTGGTAGATTTAACCATAGCAGTTCCCACAGAAGAAGCTGCTGCTGCCGTCTGTATGAACTGGAAGGAAAAAAGTCAGGATATTTACGAAAATCTCATTGAATTCTTAATGTAAGACAATATAACGCAAAGGAGTTGTCGCTTTAAATTCATATCTCGAATATTTTTAAAGCAACAACTCCCTTTTTAATTCATCATTTTCTTTAATTCGTCCATAAAGGTATCAATATCTTTGAATTCCCGATATACAGACGCAAATCGGACATAAGCCACTGCATCCAGCTCCTTGAGCTTGTCCATAACAATTTCCCCTATCAGTGTACTTGGAATTTCCCGCTCTTCCTTATTGAAAATTTCGGTTTCAATATCATCAATCAATTCTTCGATTTTCTTTACGGAAATCGGTCGTTTATAGCAGGCACGTGTAACGCCTCCCTGAATTTTCGAACGGTCATATTGCTCTCTGCTCTGGTCTTTTTTGATTACCACAAGGGGAATTGTTTCAATTTTTTCATACGTTGTAAAACGCTTCCCACATTCATCACACTGACGTCTTCGTCTTATAGAATTATTATCCGGTACAGGTCTTGAGTCGATAACTCTTGTATTTTCCTGACCGCAAAACGGACACTTCATGGCAAAGTCCTCCTGTCTTTTGTAGTTTTATCTCCACAGATTTTGATTTCTTACCCCAGTAAAGCCTCTGCCAGAGTCTCCAGATTTTTCTCATCAGCTTCTTTCATTACAGATTTGATGCTGACAACCGGCTCACAAATCTGAACGTCTTTCATTGCTTCCAGATAAGCCTTCATCAATTTTCCGGCCATAGGCGCCCATGAACCGTTTTCCACAATACCTACGGTTCTCTTTTTGTAAGTTTTTACTTTTAAGTGATATAAAAAGTCTTCCATGCAAGGGAACAACGCTCCGTCATAAGTCGGAGACATGATTACCAGCTTGTCATAGCGGAATGCTTCTGCTACTGCCTCTGCCATATCATCTCTCGCCAAATCAAAGCAGCAAACTGCCTTCGCACCTTTTTCTTTTAAAATCTCAGCCATCTTTTCGGCTGCTTTTGCCGTATTTCCGTGAATAGATGCGTAAGCAATTACCACGCCTTCCTCTTCCGGCTCATAACTGCTCCATGTAAGATATTTTTCAATATAATAGCCCAGATTTTCTTTTAAAACAGGTCCATGAAGGGGACAAATTGTCTGAATATCCAGAGTCGCCGCTTTCTTCAATAAATTCTGTACCTGTGTGCCGTATTTTCCTACAATATTGATAAAATATCTTCTGGCCTCGTCTGTCCAGTCTTCTTCCACATCAAGAGCGCCGAATTTTCCAAATCCGTCTGCGGAAAACAGAATTTTTTCAGACTGTTCATACTCTACCATAACCTCCGGCCAGTGAACCATCGGCGCCATAAAGAACTGTAAGGTGTGACTTCCAAGGCTTAAAGTATCTCCTTCTTTTACCACAACGCTTCTGTCTGAAAGGTCCATGCTGAAAAACTGAGGAAGCATAGAAAAGATTTTTGCATTTCCCACAATTTTCATATCCGGATATAATTCAGCTAATTTCTGAACATTAGACGCATGATCCGGCTCTAAATGAGAGACTACAAGGTAATCCACACTGCGGCCGTTTAACGCCTGAGATAAATTTTCCATCCATTGCTCTGTGGCACGTTTATCCACAGTATCCATAACAGCTACTTTTTCATCTAAAATTACATAAGAATTGTAAGAAACTCCATTTGGTACCTTATACTGACTTTCAAACAAATCAATGGTTTTATCATTTACTCCGATATACACAACAGAGTCTGAAATTTTCATATCATACATGGGTTATATTCCTCCTTGTCTTTAATATGTCCATACTATTTCTATTATATATGGAATGAATGAATTTTTCTACTACAATTTTCTTTTTCTTGACGTAATATAACGGAAAAGCTACAATGGGAGCAATAGGAGGATTGAAATCATGGAAAAATACACGGATTATATTTTAGAACAATTACAAAAATTATTGTCCATTGACAGCCCGACAGGCTATACAAAAAATGTAACGGACTATCTCATGGATGAATATAAGGCAATGGGCTATACTCCCACACAGACGGTAAAAGGCGGCGTCTTGGTAGATTTAGGCGGAACAGATGCTGAAAATGCCGTTTTTCTGGAAGCTCATGTGGATACGCTGGGCGCTATTGTTACAGAGGTTAAAGCAAACGGCAGACTTGCCATTTCTCCGCTGGGAGGTATGAATGCCAATAATGCAGAAGGGGAAAACTGTAAAATTATCACACGTTTTTCCGGCGCTTATGAAGGTACGTGCCAGCTTTGCAATGCTTCCATTCATGTAAACGGAAAATACGATGAAACTTCCAGAAGTTTTGATGTCATGGAAATTGTCCCTGACGAAAAGGTTTTCTCAAAAGCAGACACCGAAGCGCTGGGTATTATGACAGGGGATATTGTTTGCTTCTGCCCACGCACAACCATTACCAAAAGCGGATTTATCAAAAGCCGTTTTCTGGATGATAAATTAAGTGCAGCTATTTTAATGGGCTATGCCAAATATTTAAAGGATAACCGAATTTGTCCAAAAAGAAAGCTCTATCAGCATTTCACCGTATATGAGGAGGTTGGACATGGAGGCTCTGCTTCTATTCCTGCGGGTGTCACAGAGGTTTTATCGGTTGATATGGGCTGCGTGGGAGACGGCTTAAATTGTAAAGAGCATCAGGTATCTATCTGTGCCAAGGACAGCGGCGGTCCTTATAATTACCAGCTTGTCAGTGATTTAATTTCTGCTGCAAAAAATGCAGGAGCAGATTTTGCCGTAGATGTTTATCCTCATTATGGCTCGGATGCAGAAGCGGCTCTGCGGGCAGGCTATGATGTGCGTCACGGGCTTATCGGTGCAGGTGTCTACGCCTCCCATGGCTATGAGCGAAGCCACGTAGACGGTGTAAAAAATACCTTTTTACTTTTAAAATCTTATTTAGGATAAGCTTCTTTTAATTTTTCTTAAGAGAGTTTTCATTTTTTTTATAAAACCGACATAATTTCCTCATATTTTGTCCTTATAATGGAACATGGATAGTTGATAAACCACTCACTATCTCCCCCCTCAAGTTGGAAAGACCCGATACTTTTGTATCGGGTTTTTTCTGTTGCTTTTCTTTTCCGTAACCGATATAATGGTTTATAACTATAAACGATAGGAAAGAAGGACTTATTTTATGGGCAAAAAGAAAGTAGTAGTAGCGCTTGGACACAGAGCTCTCGGCACAACACTTCCGGAGCAAAAATGTGCCACAAAATCTTCCGCTAAAATTTTAGCAGATTTAATTGAATGCGGACTTAATCTGGTAATTACACACAGCAATGCACCTCAGATTGGCATGATACACACTGCCATGAACGAATTTGGAAAGGTACATCCTGATTTTACTGCCGTTCCCATGTCTGTATGCTCTGCCATGAGTCAGGGCTACATTGGTTATGATATCCAAAACGCTTTAAGAGCAGAGCTTCTTCGCAGGGGTATTTATAAACCGGTCAGCACTGTTTTAACACAGGTTACCGTAGACCCTTATGACGATGCTTTTCATGAACCGGTAAAAGTTATCGGAAGAACGCTGACAGAGGAAGAAGCTTTCCAAGAAGAGAAAAAGGGAAATTATGTAACCAAAACAGAACAGGGATATCGCAGAATTGTAGCCGCCCCAAAGCCGGACAAGATTATTGAAATTGACGCAATCAAAACCTTATTTGATGCAGGACAGGTTGTCATTGCCGCCGGAGGAGGCGGAATTCCCGTTTTAGAACAAAATGAAGAGCTTACCGGAGCAAGTGCAGTCATTGAAAAAGACTTAATCAGCGAAAAACTGGCAGATGAACTGGACGCTGAT
Organism: Blautia hansenii DSM 20583; assembly: GCF_002222595.2. Classification (NCBI taxonomy): domain Bacteria; kingdom Bacillati; phylum Bacillota; class Clostridia; order Lachnospirales; family Lachnospiraceae; genus Blautia; species Blautia hansenii. The sequence goes on along the minus strand of NZ_CP022413.2, from coordinate 841,965 downwards.
ATTCTCCTGATTTTAACAAGCGTAGACTGTGTTTCTGTAAATTACGAAACAACACAGGAAAAAGCACTTCACGAAGTGACTTCTGCCGAATTAAAAGAATACATGGAAGAAGGGCAATTTGAAGACTACACGATGCTGCCCAAAATTCAGGCTTCTATCGACTTCGTAGAAGCCAAACCGGGCAGAAAAGCCATTATTACCTCCATTGCAAAAGCAAAGGACGGATATCTGGGTAAAACAGGCACGATTGTAACAGCATAGAGTTTTTTATAATGTAAATATGGCACGATATTATTTTAAATTAAACTCTCTCAAAATAAAAAAGACGACTACCCATTACTGCATAATCAAAATTATAGATATATTTTGCGAATTTGTCGAGTACGCTTTGAGACCTCAGGCTCAAAGGGAGCGCAGACTGAGCGTAAATGTATCTATAATTTTTGATTTGTAATAGGTAATCGTCTTTTTATTTCCTTCCATATAACGCTTTATCTCCAAATAACCGATTAATGGTTTTCTGTGGAATTTCAAATACCAGAATAATTCCTAACACCATGGCAATAGCTATTCCTAATGTTTCTCGTCCATAATAAAGTCCCATTTCGTGATTTTCCTGCACACTGTAATAAATGGTTCTATACACACCAATTCCCGGCACTTCCGGAAAAATACCCGCAATCAAAAATAAAGTTACCGGACATTTTCTTACTGTGCTCCCAATTCGTGATGCTAATGTAATAAATACAGTAGCAATAAAATTAGCCTCTACTACACCGGTATGCAATACATGAATTAATGTCCAGCAAAGCATCCAGCCTGTTCCCCCGATTACACCGCACAACGGATAATGTTCTTTTGGTACAGAAAATAATACAGAAAAAGCAATCGTACCAAAAAAAGCTGCCAAAAATTGTAAAACTGCATCTGTAATCATAATAGGCTTCCTCCTGTCATCCGAAAATATATTACATGCATCAGGCTGACTCCCAAAGCAATTCCAAGAGCCACCATCAAAGCATCTAAAAAGCGGACGCCTCCTCCGATATAATTCCCCTCAGCAAAATCACGAACAGCATTTACCAAAGATACTCCCGGAACCAAAGGCATAACAGAACCTACCAAAATACTTCCCGGTGTATTTCCAAGTCCTATACGATAAAAAAACACTGCAAAAAGAGATACACAAAATCCCCCAATCATATTTAACACAATTTTTGATGTAGTTTTTTCTCGTTTTTCAAAAGCAAGAAGTACCACATATAATAAAAATCCTGAAAGAAATGCTGCAAGCATATCCATAGCCTGTCCACCTAACAGGTAACAAAAACCACCGGAACCTACCCCCGATGCAAGCATCCTACTAATATCTGATTTTCCCGGTTCTTTTTTAATTTCTTCCAGTTTTTTTTCAGCTTCCTCAATGGTATACTTTCCTTCTACAATTTCTCTGGAAAGCTGATTTACCGCCGCTATTCTATGAAGTTTTGCCCCTTGAATAGGAATGTGTTTTACACTGGCATACATCTCTCCTTCTTCATTTTCGGCTGTAAGAAAAATACCGGTACTCATAACAAAAGGGCTGCATTTTTCAATTCCAAATGCCATTGCAATACGTTTAATAGTTTCTTCTACCCTGAAAATTTCTGCCCCTGCATCCAATAAAATCCTGCCTGCTTCCATAGACAAGTCCAAAACCTTTTTATCCTCGTTCTCCATCTTAATTCCTTCGTTCCTTTCTCAATGTCCCATAAAATTAGAAACAAGAGGCTGACGCACTGCGACAGCCCCTTTTCATTATCTGAATATTGTAAAGAACAGCATTACGATAATACCTAATACAATTCGGTACCAGCCAAAAGCTTTAAAATCGTGTTTTTTGATATATCCCATAAGGAATTTAATTGCCAAAATAGACACCACAAAAGATACAACTGTTCCTACACCTAAAATTGTAAGTTCCCAAGAAGTAAAGTCAAATCCAAATTTTACAATTTTTAAAAGACTTGCACCAAACATAACAGGGATTGCAAGGAAAAAGGTATATTCTGCTGCCACTGTTCTGGATGCTCCCAGAAGAATTCCACCGATAATCGTTGCTCCGGAACGAGAAGTTCCCGGAATTAATGCTAATACCTGAAAAATTCCAATCAGCAGCGCTGTTTTCCATGTAATATCTGCAATAGAATGAATTTTCACTGTTCTCTTTTCATTGTAGTCCTCCACTACTAAAAAGAGAACACCATATACAATCAACATAACTGCTACTACAAACCAGTTATTGAACTTCTTTTCAATAAAGTCATCAAAAGGAAGACCGATTAAAATTGCAGGAAGACAGGATACCATAATCTTCAGCCACATAATCATCTTATCGATTTTGACAAAACGACATAAAGTTCCTGCTGCCTTTTCTACTTTTGTCACATTTTCATGCTTTGGTTTCTTATTTCGGAATGGCCAAATATCTTTCCAATATAAGACAACTACCGCCAGAATTGCACCTAACTGAATGACTACCATAAACATTTCCCAGAATGCTTTACTTACATCCAGCTTTACAAATTCTTCTACCAGAATTAAATGTCCGGTACTACTGATAGGAAGCCATTCTGTAATACCCTCTACAATTCCTAAAAAAACAACCTTTAACAGTTCTAAAATATCCATACCTTCTCCTCTTAAATTGCTGCGATATCAATCAATTCCAGCTTTTGAATATCTGTGTTTTCCAGACTGGTTACCAGTGCCTCTGCCGTATCTAATGCGGTTAATACATTTACGCCTGTTTCAATGGCATTTCTTCTGATAATAAATCCGTCCTTTGCCTTATCCACACCCTGACTCGGCGTATCAATAACAAGGTCAATCTTATGTCCCAGAATTAAGTCCATCAGGTTTGGTGACGGCTGCTCAATCTTATTAGTTCTCACTGCCTTCACACCGTTTTCATTTAATACTTTTGCAGTGCTTCTTGTGGCATAAATCTTATATCCCAAATCAGAGAAACGTTTTGCAATAGGAATAATATCCTGTTTGTCTTCATCTCTTACGGTGATAATCATATTTTTATGCTTTGGAAGATTGATGCCTGCTCCCAAAAAGGCTTTGTACAGAGCTTCATTAAAGCTTTCGGAAATTCCCAGACATTCTCCTGTGGATTTCATTTCAGGTCCCAGACTGATGTCCGCACCTCTGATTTTTTCAAAGGAGAATACCGGCATTTTCACTGCATAATATTTTGCTTCCGGCTGAAGTCCCGGTGTATATCCTAAGTCCTTTAATTTATGTCCTAAAATTACCTTTGCAGCTAACGGAACGATTGGAATACCTGTCACCTTGCTGATATACGGTACGGTACGGCTGGAACGTGGATTTACTTCAATAACATATACTTCCTCACCACATACAATGAACTGAATATTAATCATTCCCAGCACATGAAGAGATTTTGCCAGTCTTCGTGTGTATTCCTCAATAGTCTTTTTCGCAGTCTCACTGATGGTTCTTGCAGGATATACAGAAATACTGTCTCCGGAATGAATACCGGCTCTTTCGATATGTTCCATAATTCCCGGAATTAAAATATCCTCTCCATCACATACTGCATCTACCTCGATTTCCTTACCCTGTAAATACTTATCTACCAGAATTGGATGTTCCTGTGCAATACGATTGATAATTCCAATATATTCTTCCACATCTTCATCATTAATAGCAATCTGCATCCCCTGTCCGCCTAATACATAAGAAGGACGTACTAAAACAGGATATCCCAGCTCATTTGCAGCTTTCTTTGCTTCTTCTGCTGTATATACTGTATGCCCCTTTGGTCTTGGAATATGACATTCCTCTAAAATACCGTCAAACAGCTCTCTGTCCTCTGCAGCGTCTACATTTTCTGCAGAAGTTCCCAGAATTTTCACACCCATTTTAATCAAAGCTTCTGTCAGCTTAATTGCTGTCTGTCCACCAAACTGTACGACTGCTCCATCCGGCTTTTCTACATTTACTACATTTTCCACATCTTCCGGTGTCAACGGCTCAAAATAAAGCTTATCTGCAATATCAAAGTCTGTACTTACTGTTTCAGGGTTATTATTGATAATAATGGTTTCGTAGCCTTCTTTTTCAAATGCCCATGTACAGTGTACGGAGCAGAAATCGAATTCTATACCCTGTCCGATACGAATAGGACCGGAGCCTAAAATCAATACTTTTTTCTTGTCTGTTTTACCTTCTGCTTCGTTTTCGCCGCCGTAAACAGAATAATAATATGGTGTACTTGCCTCAAACTCTGCCGCACAGGTATCTACCATTTTATAAGCTGCTGTAATGCCGTATTCTTTACGCAGAGCTTTTACTTCATCTTCTGTTTTACCTGCCAGTTTTGCAATCACATGATCCGGAAACTCAATTCTCTTTGCTTCTCTTAAAAGGTCTTCGGTAAGCTCTTTCTTTCTAAGCTCCTCTTCCATTTCTACAAGAATGGCAATTTTATCAATAAACCAGTTATCAATCTTCGTAATCTTATGAATGGTTTCGTAATCAACGCCTCTGCGGATTGCCTCGGCAATTCTCCAGATACGCATGTCATCTACAATGCAAAGCTCCTCTATTAAATCCTCTTTGGAAAGCCCTGTAAAATCATAAGACATGAGACTGTCCACATGCTGCTCCAGTGAACGGATTGCCTTCATTAAAGCGCCTTCAAAGTTATTGCAGATGCTCATAACCTCTCCGGTTGCCTTCATCTGTGTTGTCAATGTTCTCTTAGCGCTGATAAATTTATCAAATGGCAGACGAGGAATTTTTACAACACAGTAATCCAGCATTGGCTCAAAGCTGGCATAAGTTTTTCCTGTAATGGCATTTTTAATTTCATCTAAGGTATATCCAAGGGCAATCTTTGCCGCTACCTTTGCAATCGGATATCCCGTAGCTTTAGATGCCAGCGCAGAAGAACGTGATACACGAGGGTTTACCTCAATTACGCAATATTCAAAGCTGTTAGGATTTAAAGCATACTGTACATTACATCCGCCTGTAATTCCCAGCTCTGTAATAATATTTAAAGCAGAAGTACGAAGCATCTGATATTCTTTATCACCCAAGGTCTGAGATGGTGCGACTACAATACTGTCTCCGGTATGTACACCTACGGGGTCGAGATTTTCCATATTACATACGGTAATGCAGTTTCCTGCACTGTCACGCATTACTTCGTATTCAATTTCTTTCCAGCCTGCAATGCAACGTTCTACCAGTACCTCTCCTACACGAGACAGGCGAAGTCCGTTTTCCAGAATTTCTACTAATTCTTCTTCGTTATTGGCAATTCCGCCGCCGCTTCCTCCTAATGTATAAGCAGGGCGAAGAACTACCGGATAACCGATTTTATTACTGAACGCAATTCCGTCTTCTACATTCTTTACTACCAGAGAAGCTGCAATAGGCTCTCCGATTTTTTCCATAGTGTCCTTAAATTCCTGACGGTCTTCTGCCTTTTTAATGGTTTCGGAGGTTGTTCCGATAAGACGCACATTATGCTCTTTTAAGAAACCTCTTTCTTCCAGCTCCATAGCAAGGTTCAGCCCGGCCTGTCCGCCCAGAGTCGGAAGCACACTGTCCGGTTTTTCCTTTAAAATGAGCTGCTCTACCACTTCCACTGTCAAAGGCTCAATATAAACCTTATCTGCAATATCCTTGTCCGTCATAATCGTAGCCGGATTGGAGTTTAATAAAACGACCTCAATTCCTTCCTCTTTTAAGGAACGGCATGCCTGTGTACCTGCATAATCAAATTCTGCTGCCTGTCCGATAACAATCGGGCCGGAGCCTATCATCAATACCTTTTTAATATCTGGATTTTTCGGCATTATTTGGTCACCTCCATCATTTTTAAAAATCTGTCAAATAAATAGCCTGAGTCCTGTGGTCCCGGACAAGCTTCCGGATGGAACTGTACGGTAAAGATATTCTTTCCTGTATACTTTAAGCCTTCATTTGTCTTATCGTTAACATTGATAAATGCCGGAACAGCAATTTCCGGATTTAAGGTCTCTGTGTCGACTACATAACCATGGTTCTGAGAGGAAATATATACTCTTCCTGTTTCCAAATCCTTTACAGGGTGATTTCCTCCTCTGTGTCCGTATTTCATTTTCTTTGTGTCCGCTCCTGTGGCAAGCGCCATGAGCTGATGTCCCAGACAAATAGCAAAAATAGGAACTTCAGAGTCATATAATTTTTTTATTTCTTCTATAATAGAAGTACATTCCTTCGGATCTCCAGGGCCGTTAGAAAGCATAATTCCATCTGGATTTGTTTTCAGAATTTCCTCTGCTTTTGTGAAGGCAGGATAAACAGTTACCTCGCAGCCTCTTTCATTTAAAGATTTTGCAATATTATCTTTGGCTCCAAAGTCCATTAAAGCTACCTTCGGACCTTCTCCCTTTAAAACTGTTTTTTCTTCACAGGTTACACGTTCCACTACTTTTCCTGTGTTGTATGCCTTTAATCTTGGAATAATCTCTTCTAATTTATAAGCTGCATCTGTTGTAATCATTCCGTTCATTGTGCCTTTTTCTCTCAGCAGCTTCGTCAGAGCTCTTGTATCAATGCCTGCAATTCCCGGAATATCATATTGCTTTAAGAAGTTCTGAATCGTGTCTTCACTTCTGAAATTGCTTGGCATGCGAGATAATTCTCTAACGATATACCCATCCGGCCATGGTCTTAAAGACTCCTGATCTTCATGGCAAATACCATAATTTCCGATTAAAGGATAGGTCATACAGACTGCCTGTCCTGCATAAGAAGGATCTGTAAGCACCTCTAAATAGCCTGTCATAGATGTATTAAAGACAATTTCACTGATGATTTCCTTTTTAGAACCAATGCTGGTTCCTGTAAAAACAGTTCCGTCTTCCAGTATCAAAAATGCTTTCATGCTTTCACCTGTCTTCCTTTCTGAGCGGCTCTTTTGTAAAGCCCTATTTTTTCCCAAATTGCTAAAAGTTTATCACAACATATAGTAATTTTCAACCTTTTTTTTCATACTCTTGTGTAGAATATTCTCATAAAAAAACTTAAATTTTTTTCAAATTTACTGTTGACATTTCGAATAACATCATGTATTATATACCTTGTGCTTAAGACAGCACAAACTTAATAAGAAATGCAGGAGTGGCGGAATTGGCAGACGCGCAGGCTTCAGGTGCCTGTGGTAGCAATATCGTGTGGGTTCAAGTCCCATCTCCTGCATCTTTTTTTGTTTTACAGGATTTTATAAGAAAAGTGAAAGCATATCTTTAAACAATATCAGGAATGTCTATTCTCTCTAAAATGCAGTTCTGCATGAAAGATATAAATATTCCTGATATTTACTTAATGATATGCTTTTTTATTTTGCTTCCAGCATAGGCATTTCCTGACCTCTTAATAAAATTCTCGGACCGCCTGTATGCTCAATATATTCTTTTGTAATAATCACTTCTCCGATGCTGTCATCCTTTGGAATTTCATACATAATATCCAGCATATATTCTTCCAAAATAGCACGAAGAGCTCTGGCTCCTGTATGTTTCTCCAGCGCCATATCGGCAATGGCTTCCAGTGCGCCGTCTTCAAATTCCAATTTTACTTCATCCAACGCCAAAAGCTTCTGGTATTGTTTTAAAATCGCATTTTTCGGCTCTTTTAAAATTTCCACCAGCATATCTCTGTTTAATCCCGTTAAAGTAAAGATAATCGGAAGACGTCCCAAAAATTCCGGTATCATACCGAATTTTTTAATATCATCCACAGTTACTTTTTCCAGAAGGGTATTATCATGGTCGTATTTATCTTTTAAATCAGCCTGAAAACCAATAGATGCGGTTTTATTTAAACGTTCTTTGATAATTTCTTCCAAATCAGGGAAAGCTCCTCCGCAGATGAATAAAATATTTTTTGTATTCACAGTTGTCAGCGGAACCATAGCGTTTTTACTGTTTGCTCCCACAGGAACTTCAATTTCACTGCCCTCCAGAAGTTTTAACATTCCCTGCTGTACTGCCTCGCCGCTTACGTCTCTCTGATTTGTATTCTTTTTCTTGGCAATTTTATCAATTTCATCGATAAAAATAATTCCATGCTCCGCTCTTTCCACATCATTGTCTGCTGCTGCCAAAAGCTTACTTACCACGCTTTCAATGTCATCACCGATATAACCGGCTTCTGTCAAAGAAGTTGCGTCGGTAATGGCAAGAGGCACATCCAAAAGTCTTGCCAGCGTTTTTACAAGATATGTTTTTCCACTTCCTGTCGGTCCAATCATCAGCATATTGGATTTCTCGATTTCAATATCATCGTTCATATCCGCAAAAACACGTTTATAATGGTTGTAAACAGCTACGGACATTACTTTTTTTGCCTTTTCCTGTCCAATCACATACTCATCCAGACTCGCCTTAATTTTATGAGGCGCCGGAATACTCTTTATGTCAAAAACCTTTGGAGCTACCTTTTCTTTTGGCGCTTCCTGTTTTTTCTTTACCTTTTGTCTGTTTGGAATTTGATTTTGCAAAGAACTTAAATCAATCATACTGATATTCGGCATATTACGCATCAGCTCATCATAATTGATATTGCTGTTATTCATGGTATCAAAGCTTCTCTGCATACAATCTGTACAAATATGAATATCATTTGGAAGGTCTATCATCTTCCCTGCTTTGCTTTCCGGTCTTCTGCACATAAAACAGATTTTTTCATATTGGTCCTTATTTTCCTTCTCATCTGTTTCTTCAGATGGATTATTTGTCTTTAAATATTCTTTATCATCTGACATATCTCTTTCCTGCTTTCTTTCTGTTTTCCTCAGCTTAAACCACTTGTGGGTATCTTATCACAAATTAGTTTTTGCTACAAGTAAACTTTTTATAAAGGAAAAGGAAGCTGCGCCTAAAGCAACAACTTCCTTTCTTTATAATTAACGATTACCTAAGATTGGATTTCCTGATGTGGATGGTGCATCCTTTTTCGCACCCAATTCTACGGTAATGGTTTCTTCTTTATATTCTCCGCCGTTTGCTCTTGAAACTACGAAATCAATTTCTTCTCCGGCTTCATAATACTGAAGCTGCTCAATCAAACCTTCGTTTGTGCTTATGCTTGTTCCGTCAATTTTACGGATAATATCGCCTGCCTGAATTCCTGCTTCTTCTGCCGGTCCGTCTTCTACCACACTGTCTACAAATACACCTGTTGGCATGTTGTACATTTGAGATGCCTCTGCTGTCACATTTTTACAGGTAATTCCAAGGTAAGCGGCTTTATTTTCATCTTCTACTTTGCTTCTTGTCTTCTTACTCATCAAGTTATCTAAAATCGGCTCGGCTCTGGAAATCGGTATTGCAAAGCCCATACCTTCTACTTCATTGGAAGCAATTTTAGAGGAGTTAATTCCAACCAGCTCACCTTTCATATTCAAAAGAGCGCCGCCGCTGTTTCCGGGGTTAATGGCTGCATCTGTCTGAATAAAGGTACTGTCAATATTGTCAGAGCTTACTCTTTTATTTAATGCACTGACATAACCGCTTGTTACTGACTGTCCGTATCCTAACGCATTACCAATCGCAACAACCTGCTCACCGATAATCATATCATCGGAACTGCCAATGGTAGCCACTTTAATCTGGCTTAATACATCTGCCGGAATATCTGCTATTTTTACTGCAATAACAGCCAAATCATTATCTGCATCTGTACCCTTAATCTGTGCTTCTACTGCTGTACCTGCCTCTAAATCTGTACTATTCTCATCTGTTGCTGCGGTATCTTCCAAATTATTCTCGCCTGTGGAAGCTGCCGTACCATCCTGATTTGTAAAGCATACGGTAATGGACTCCGTATCTGCTACCACATGATTATTTGTAGCAATCAACAGCTCTTCGTCATTTTGTCCTACAATAATTCCGGAGCCGCTGCTCGGTACTGTCTGCGCCTGCACGCCAAAACCAAAGTAATTTGGAATTTCCTGTATGCTTATTCCCGTAATGGCTACAATAGACGGCATTACATTCTTAGCAACATCTGCCACTGTATTGCCTGTGGTTTCTATATTATTGATTGCATCTGCACCTTCTACGGTTTTACCGTCTGTAACCGGTGTATTGTCAATCGGAACCTTTTCCGGTCCCACCACTTCATTTCCCACATAATTTACACCTAAGAACACACCGCCTGCAACTAATCCGAAGACCGCTGCCACTGCTGCTGTCATTCCCAATTTTTTTGCTAAACCGGAAGACTGTTTCTTTTTCTTCGGCTGCTGTGGCTGATTTGGAGCGGAAAACTGATACGGCTGATATTCTTTCTTTTCTTCCTGTTTCTGTTCCTCCATTTTCGGTTCTTCAATCTTCATATCATCGCTGCCTGCTTCCTCTTTTTTATAAGAACGTGCATAGCATGGATTTTCCGGTGTAGGAATTTCTCCCGGCTCTTGCCTTGTTTCCTTGTTTTCATTTTGATTTTCATTTAAGCTTCCATTTTCCATTTCTTCATTTGTATTATTATATTCATCACTCATAGCCTTTACTTCCTTTCGTGAATTTCATTTCCCTTTTACGAGTTTTAGTCTATCAATTAATTGTGTTCAAATTGTGATAAAAAAGAAAATAAAAAGTGAAAAACCGCCTTTTCCTTTTTATTTTTTATTTCAAGAAATCCCCGTGTATGCTATACTATATATGATTAGAAAGAAGGAGGGATTTCACTTGCGTTATAAAAAACAAATACAAAAACTATTACTATCCGTCTTTTCCTTGCTGTTATGTCTTTTATCACCTTTATCTGTCAGTGCTCAGGATTTCCCCTCCGGATGGCCTTCTGCTCCTGAGATTTCCAGTGCATCCGGTGTCCTTATGGAGGCTTCCTCCGGACAGGTGCTTTTTGATAAATCTATGAATGAAATACGCTATCCGGCAAGCACTACAAAAGTAATGACAGCTCTCATTATACTGGAAAACATACCGGATTTAAACAAAAATATTACTTTTACCGACATTATTCTCCCTGACCTAGCTCCGGGAAATTCCACCATTAATGCACAGGTTGGTGAAGTTCTTACCGTAGAGCAATGTCTTTATGCTATTATGTTGGCTTCTGCCAATGAAGTTTGTACGCAAATGGCTGTGGAAGTAGCCGGTTCTGTGGAGAATTTCACGGCTATGATGAATGCCAAAGCCGCCGAAATTGGCTGTACTAACACGCACTTCGTCAATGCCAACGGATTGCCCGATCCTAATCATTATACAACAGCTTATGACTTGGCGCTTATTCTTCGGGAGGCTGTAAAAAATGAAGCTTTCTGTAAAATCGCAGGAGCTGCCAAATATACTATTCCTCCTACGAATAAAACTGCTGCCTCCAGAAATATGGAAAATCATAATGCGCTTCTGGTTGACGGAAAATATTATTACGAAGGAGCTATTGCAGGTAAAACCGGACATACAGAAGCAGCCAGAAACACTTTAGTTACCGCTGCCTCCAGAGAAGATATGACCTTGATTTGTGTGGTTCTTCGTTCTGAAAATGACGAACGCTTCACCGATACCAGAACACTTTTTGACTATGGATTTGACAATTTCCATAGCCAATCCCTTTACTGGATGGACAAAACCACACCGGCAGGAAACGTCATTCTGCCAAAAGCAGTCACTGCCGATGCACTTTCTGTTTCAGACAGCGATGAAAATAACCAGCGTACCCGTACTTGGTCCTATAACGGAACAGAACTATACAGAACTTCTATGCAGCTTCCTCTTTCCGTAGAAACACAGATTACCGCAGATATGTCCATGTTCCGAATAGGCACTGTAAAAACAATTTTTCCTTCCCCACTGCTTCTGCCTATCATAATAACTTTGACAATTTTGTTTGCAGTCATTATGATTATACTGATTGTAAAATACCACATCAGAAAACAAAATCGAAAAAAGAAAAGCTAAAAATTATGAGGTTGTCCTATGAAGTATTACTCCATAAAACAGCCTCATAATTTTTTTACAAAAACTCCACAATTCTTTCCACCAAAAACACAACAGTGCAAGCTGACAAAGCTACTACAATCAAGCTTTTCTTTCTTAATCCCATAAATACAGCCATGATAAAGCCACAAAATGCAGCGATTGGCGAGCTGGCTGCATAGAGAACAGCCGGAAATGTCATTGCAGTCAGGCAGGCATAGGGAATATAGTATAAAAACGAACGTACATAGACATTGGTAATCTTCTTTTGCACCAATGTAAGAGGCAACATCCTAATCAGATAAGTGACTCCTGCCATTACAAAAATATATGCGTATATCATTCCTGTTCCTCCTTTATTGGAAATAAAACGGCGCCTAAGCCGGCTGCAAACACGGTGCAGATAATCATGGAAAATCCGGAAGAAATCCGCTTTCCTATGGGCAGATAATAAAGCGCTGTACTCAGACAAAGGGCTGTAAGAACAACTACCTTTACTTCCTTGTGCTCTGCTGCTACGGGAACTACAATGGCAATAAACATTCCATATAAAGCAACTCCCAGCGCACTGATTATCTCAGCAGGAAGAAGCGAGCCTGCCGCTGCTCCTGCAAAAGTTCCTCCTACCCACCCCAATACAGGAAGAAGTATTAATCCATACATATAGTGTGCCCCTATTGTTCCCGGCTTGGAGCTTGCCACTGCAAAGATTTCATCTGTCACTCCATAAGACACTGCCAGTCGTTCTCTCACTTTTACACTGCTGTCTAACTTCTGAGACAGGGAAAGGGACATCAGACTATATCTTATATTGATAACAAGCTGTGTCAAAGCCATTTCCATAAAAGATGCCTGAGCAAGAATTGCGTTCATGCCTGCAAACTGCCCCGCCGAAGTCAAATTAAGCAAAGAAATCAACACCGCATGGAATATGGATATACCGCTTTTGGCTGCCAGCATACCAAAAGTAAAACTTACTGAAAAATAACCGATTGCTATGGGAACTCCGTCTTTTATCCCTTGTTTCATCTTATTATGTATCATTTTTCTTTTTCCTTCCTTTTTTATCACAAAAGAGGACCATTGCGTTCATCAAGCAACAGTCCTCACTTTCTATTCCCCTAAACCGCTTTCTATTGCGTCTACGAGAGTTTTCAATGCAAGCTCTTCATCTTCTCCTTCGCATACCAATTCAATTTCTGTTCCCGACTTAATACAAGCGCCTAAAACGCTCAATACGCTTTTTGCATTTGCCGTTCCCCCACGGAAATTAAATGTTATCAACGATTTAAACTGCATCGCCTCTTTGCAGAGAACTCCCGCCGGTCTTAAATGAAGACCGGTAGGATTTTTTATTATTACCTTTTTACTAACCATACAACCCTTTCACTTCCTGCCCGTTCCTTTACTTTTCAGCTCCCGGAACTAATTTCACCTTTACTTTGATACTTTCTACCAGCTCATATCCACCTGGCAGCGTAACAGTTACCGGGACTTCGTATTCCCCTTCTCCGTATCCGTTCAAATCAATTTGAACCTGTATATTGGCAGCACTTAGACTATCTAAATCCTGCTCTTTTGCTTTTGCACGAATTGTAATCTGTTCATCCTGAAATACCAAATCTAAATCTTCCGCTTTATTATCTGCTTCAATCTGAGTAACGGAAACCTCGTAGTCCCTGCTGTTATACGGAAGAATTTTTACCGTAGCAATTACAGAGCTGTTCAAATCTCTTACCAGCTTCAAATCCTCTGGAAGCAATTCACTCAAATCAATATTTTGTTCAAAATCTCCCGTCTTGTCTGTAACATCAATATATTTCCCCGGAATTTCCAGTGTATTGCCTTCCTGTTCCAGCTTCTTTAAAGCCTCATCAGTCCCTGCCACGCTGATTGTATCCGGCACCAGATTAATACTGTCTACCTCATAGCCACGCTTCGGTTCTCCCGAATATTCGGCTTTTATCTTCACATTCTGTTTTACTTTCCAGAACTGCGCCTGTATTCGGATAGTATTATCACTGATTTCTTTTATATTCAGATATTCCAGCTGTTTTGGTGACAATTCATCCAGATTTTTATCATATATCTTTAGTTGAGACTTTATTTCTATATTACTTTCTTTTCTTCCTGTCACATCGATTAAAGCAACTACCTTATCAATTTTATTAATGATGGTTTCCGGTCCTGAAATCGTAACCTTCTCAGGATTTGCTTTTAAATTCCCGATTTCATAATCCTTATCCGGTTGTGTATCTCCGGTGCTGACAGCAATGGTTTTTTCCACACTTTTCTGTTTTTCAATATCTACCTGGATATTTCTAGGTCTCACTGTAATATCTGAGTCTGATATACCTGTACCGGTAACCTCCACAGGCACCATAATCGGTGTAGTATCTTTTGAAATAATTTGTGTCATATCTGCGACAGCCTTGATATCTTCCTTTTTCAGCTTACTCACAACAGAACGAGCGCCCTTAACTCGAACTTTCACGGTATCCTTTCCATCCACCAGTAATGGAATTTCTAAGTTTTCCGCAAAATAAGAGGCGTTTTCAATGCTTACCGGTATTTCATAAAAGGTTCGCACAACAATTGGATCATCCACATTTCGAACCAATAACCAAATCAAAATCGCAATAATCAGTGAAAGAACTTTTAGGGTAAATTTGTTAATCATGTTTTTTTTCATTCTTCACCAATCCCTTCCACAGCTTCAATTTTGATTTATGCTTCTGTTTTTCCTGATTATTTTTGTTCTGTTCTTCCACCAGAACATCTTTTAATTCTTCCTTTGTCAGGCCAACCTGAAGCTTGCCATTTCTCGCTACTGACACTCTGCCTGTTTCTTCTGAGACAATAATCGTCAAAGAATCACTGACTTCACTAATTCCCACTCCTGCGCGATGTCTTGTACCCAAATTTTTATTCAGGCTTAAATTATCTGAAAGCGGAAGATAACAGGTAGCTGCGATAATTCTGTCTCCCCTTACAATTACTGCTCCGTCATGAAGAGGTGTGTTATGCTCAAAGATATTAATTAACAACTGACTACTGATTAAGGAATCTAATGCAATTCCCGTTCTGATAAATTCATTAAGAACCGTTTCCTCTTCTATAACGATTAATGCCCCTGTTTTTACCTCTGCCATTTCAAAGGTAGCACGCACAATTTCATTTACTGTTCTGTCACTATATCTTCCCTCATTTTCATTTTTACTACTGTCAAAGGGAATAATACTACTTACAATTTTCTTATGTCCTAACTCTTCCAGTGCTTTTCTGAGTTCAGGCTGAAAGATAATCAGAACAGCCGTGATTGCATATCCTCCTGCATTATAAACCAACCATAATATGGTATTCATCTGAAGAAAATATGCTATAAAAATGAACAGTACCACAATCAAAATACCCTTTAAAAGTGAATATGCTCTGGTATTTCTTATCCACAGCATAAACTGGTATACAAAAACTGCGATTAAAAGTATCTCCACAATATCCATCCATTGTATTTTATCAAAAGATGAAATTGAACCGAAATTATTTTCTATAAAATCAAAAAACCTGCTCATTTTTTCACCTCCCCTTTATCTTACTTCCTAATCCCTTATTCTTAAATTTTCTGTTTACTTATAAATCCTTCAATGACTCCTCTAACTGCTTTTCAAAATCAAAATTCTCCTCGCTTACCTGTTCCACAGGAGTTGCCTCTTTCTGCTCCGCAGCATCCTTCTTTTCAAATTCAGACGATATTTTTTTAATGCTTTTTTCCTTCTGTGCCACAATAGACTTTGGAACTGCCTTTACATAGTATACATATTCATCATCCTCAAACTGTGTATGCTCACTTCTGGAATAATCCACGCCCAATACTGCAAACTCAATGACAAGTCCAATCAGTACGGAAAACACAGCTGCTAAAATTACTCCCATAATATCAACATCTACGCTGAGGAACATACCTCCTAAAACCATAATAACTATGTAAATCACTGCACCAGACGCGTTCGCTACTCTCCATGAATAATCAAAAGAGCATCTGGAAATCAGATAAACTGTCATCAATACAATAATAAACGCCACGATTGTAATCCACATTTCCCGATTTTTCATCAGTCCGTCTAATAAAACCTGAAGTTTTTGAATTGTCTCTGTTTCCTTTCCCTGAAGAACCGCACTTTTTTCCTGTACCACCTGCATGAAAGAATATAAAACAACACCGCAGCACGCCGGTATCGCACAAGCCGGTCCTCTTAAAAGGCCACTGCCAATCGGTACTGCCACAGGAATTTTAAATGTAAAAGCTACGGGTGTCAAAACAAGCGCCAGATTATCCTGTGATGTAAATCTCAAAAATAACATAAGCAGCAACAAAATCAAAAGACCTGCAAAGCCTGCTACCTCCACGCTAATGGCATAGCAATGCGCAATAATCATAACACATGCAAGTACCGTCATTGCGTTAATGGGAAGAACCGCACAGATAATCGCCAAAATCAAAACCACAAAAATATTATCCAACGGTTTCATAAATCCTAAACTGGTATTAATTCCTTGAAACAAAAGAAATCCCAATAAAAATTTCAAAATAGAAAGTAACAGCACATCATGTTCACTGTAAAAGCTTTTTATCTTTTGTTTTAACTCTAATAATACTGTCATGACCGCGCTCTCCTTCCTGAAATTTTTCCGTTTCTTTTCTCTTCTCTGTCGTACATTTTCTTCATTTGATTTAATCCTTTATAATATTCTTGTATTCCTTTTTGGGCTCTGGAATATTTTACAGAGCAGTATATATATGTCAAAATACTATATCCCACAAGCATAATCAAATACACGCCAACAATTTTTATAATAAGCAGCGCCAAATTCATCCGATGGATATTCGCCATTAAATATTGACTGTTATATCCAAAATAAATCAGCAGCAGTATACCATAAGCAATTGTTGTCAAAAAAAAGTTTTTAATCAGTGCCAGCCCAATATAATCACTGCGATAATAATTGCTGATGGCCAAATGGCGCTTTCCTTCTCCTGACTCGTACAGGGCCAATTTATGCATTTTTTTAATTTTCTGATTATTTAGCATAAAATACCTCTTTTCCTGTTTTTTCTTCAAAAACTTATAATCATACATACTGCATTATAGCATACTCAAAGGAACCTAATCAAGACTTTTCAGCTATCTGCACCAATGGCTATTGTAAGAAAAAAGATATTTTGTGCTCCTGCCTTTTTCAGCTCTTTTGCCGCTTCTTCTATGGTACTTCCTGTTGTGTAAATGTCATCTACTAAAAGTATATTTTCTTCTTTTAATTTTTTTCGTACAATAAAAGCATTTTTCATATTTTTCTGCCGTTCCCGATGATTTAATTCTTTTTGCGGCTTTGTATTCTTCCGTCTTTTCAAATTTTTTTCATCCACAGGTATCCCCAACTTCTTTCCCAATGCCTCGGCAAGCACACCTGCCTGATTATAACCTCGCTTTTCCAATCGGCGAGGATGAAGGGGAATTGGCATAATAATATCTATTTTCCATTTTTCTATTTTTTCTCTGGAATAGTATGCGGCGAACTCACCATAGAACGTACCGTATTCTTGACGTTTTCCGTATTTTAACTGAAATAAAGAATTTTGAAGAAGGGTACTGTAAGAAAAAATCCCCAGTCCCTGTTGAAATTGACGTGTTTTTCTGCAATCCTTACAATATTCCTGCTCTGCCCTTTGAAGCGGTTTCGAGCAGCAAAAGCATCTTGCCCCGTAAATGGGCTTTAATTTGTCTTTGCATGTATCACAAATTTTTCTTCCCCAAGGCACTGTAATCTCATGACAGACGGGACAGTGCCTTGGATATAAAATATCTAAAAATAAATTTCTTCTCAATGACTCTCCTTTATTCTCAAATCAAGAGTCGTATACCGACTTTGCTCCATTTTGTTATTTTCCATTTCTGCAAAAACCTTTTCATCTCCTACCAAAGTCACACATTTTCTGGCTCTGGTAACTGCCGTATAAAGAAGATTTCGGTTCATCAGCATTTTCGGTCCTGCCAAAAGAGGAATAATCACTGCCGGATATTCGCTTCCCTGTGCCTTATGGATGGTAATTGCATAAGCAAGCTCTAATTCCTCCAGCTGCTTAAAGCTATATTCCACAAATCTTCGCTCATCAAACTCTACGGTAATCGTTTCTGCAAAAGTATTGACTTCTTTTATAATGCCTGTATCTCCGTTAAAGACACCTACGCCCTTTTCCACAGGAATACCGTAAAGACCTCTGATTTCCCACTCCAACTGATAATTATTCTTAATCTGCATGACCTTGTCCCCTTCTCTGAAAAGTCCTTTGCCATGCTCCTTCTCTTTCTTTTCCTTAGAAGGAGGATTAAGATACTGCTGCAAAATAACGTTTAACCTCTCCACGCCTAAAAGCCCTTTTCGCATAGGTGTCAGCACCTGTATATCATAAGGCTCTGCATCTACAAACTTAGGCATTTTTTTCTGAATAAGAGTAATCACAACACTGATAATCACATTTGCATCATATCTCTTCAAAAAGAAGAAATCCATACTTTTATTATCTAAGCTTACCGGTACTCCCTGATTAATCTTATGGGCGTTTACGACAATATCGCTTTGCGATGCCTGACGGAAAATTTTCACCAGCTCCACAACAGGAAACTCACCGGAAGCAATAATATCTTTTAAAACACTTCCCGGTCCTACACTGGGAAGCTGATTTACATCACCTACTAAAATCAATCTCGTTCCCGATACCACCGCTGACAACAATGCGTGCATCAAAAAAATATCTACCATAGACATTTCATCAATGATAATTACATCCGCCTCTAAAGGATTTTGAGCATTTCTTTCAAAATAAATACTTCCTGACTTTTCCTCCGGAGCTCCTGTAAGTTCTAACATTCTGTGGATGGTTTTCGCCTCGTATCCCGTAGCTTCCGTCATACGTTTCGCTGCTCTTCCGGTAGGAGCTGCAAGGTAAATATCCAGTCCTTCCATTTCAAAATATCGGATAATACCGTTAATCGTCGTAGTCTTTCCTGTTCCCGGTCCTCCGGTAATCACCAACAAGCCATTTTTCACAGCTTCTGCAATCGCCTGCTGCTGCATCTCATCCAATTCAATTTTTTCTGCTTTTTGAATTCTTCGAATTTTTTCTGCAATTACCTCTTCATCTACGGTATCCTTTAAATTCAACTCATGAAGCATCTGAGCTGTATGCAGCTCAATTTGATAATATTGACTGGCATAGACAACCTGCTCTTTTTCGTCCGTAAAGTCGTCTGTAATTTCCTTCACTACAATTTTGCGGTCAATAGCCAAATCTACAATATGTTTTTCCATATAATCAGCCTGAACACCCAAAAGCTTTTCTGCTCTTGCCAGCAGAACCCTTTTTGGAAGATATACGTGTCCCTCTGCGGTTGCCAGAAGCAATATGTATAAAAGACCGCTTCGAATACGGTAATCTGAGTCCGTATGAATACCAATACGTGCTGCGATTTCATCTGCAATTTTAAATCCGACACCGGAAATGTCCTCTGCCATCTTATATGGATTTTCTTTTAAAATCCGATACATATCCTGTTTATACTGCTGATAAATTTTAGCGCCTAAAGTCTGAGAAATGCCATATTGCTGAAGAAACATCATTGCCTTTCTCATATCTGCCTTATCTTCTACCTGTTCTGCAATCTCCCTTGCTTTCCGCTCACTAATGCCTTTTACCTCTGCCAGACGTTCCGGTTCCGTTTCAATAATCCGCAAGGTATCATCGCCAAAATGACGCACAATTCTAGCTGCCAGAGCGGCTCCGATACCCTTTATAGCTCCCGAACCTAAATATCTCTCCATTGCCAGAGAGTCCTGTGGAATGACAATTTCATAAGAAGATACAGAAAACTGCTGCCCATAAGAAGGGTGTTCCTTATATACTCCTTTGGCTCTTATAGCCTCACCTTCATTCAGATACTGAAAAATCCCCACACAGGTAATCTCTGTCTCTTCTGCAACAAGGTTTGCTACAGTATATCCGTTTTCCTGATTTCGATATATGATATGCTCTATATATCCTTCAATGGTTTCTTCCACATTTCTTCCTCTCTGTATCTCTATAATTTTCCGTTCATTTTACTCATCATTTCCATGTATTGCCCTGTGCCTATGGCAACCACCTGTGCCGGATTATCTGCCACAATGGTATTAATTCCTGTTTCTTCTTCAATCAGCTCTTCCAAACCACCCAGCAAAGCGCCTCCGCCGGTGAGCACAATGCCTCTTTCTGCCACGTCTGCTGCCAGCTCAGGCGGCGTTTTCTCTAATACGCTGTGAATAGTCTCCATAATCTGAGTTGTGGCATCCCTTAAAGCCTCTTTGATTTCTTCTGAAGTAAGCGTAACACTCTTTGGTAATCCCGTAATCGTATCACGCCCCTTTACTTCCATGCTCTTGGGCTGCGGAGAGGAATACACTGTTCCAATCTGGATTTTAATGTCCTCTGCTGTTCTCTCTCCGATCATCAGATTGTGTTTTTTTCGCACATGACGCATAATTGCATCATCAAAATCATCTCCTGCAAGCTTAATAGAAGTGGAAACCACTGTGCCGCCCAGTGAAATTACGGCAACGTCTGTTGTTCCTCCTCCGATATCCACAATCATATTTCCAAAAGGTATTGTAATATCAATGCCTGCGCCAATGGCTGCTGCAATGGGTTCTTCTATAATGTGCACTTCTCTGGCGCCTGCCTGATAAGTGGCTTCTTCTACTGCTTTTTTCTCCACCTCGGTGATGCCGCTTGGCGCACATATACTGATACGTGGTTTTCGAAATGCTCTCTTTCCGATTGCTTTGGAAATAAAATATTTCAGCATTTTCTCTGTAACCTCATAGTCAGAAATTACTCCCTGTCTCAAAGGACGCACTGCCACAATATTCCCCGGTGTACGCCCTATCATCTGACGGGCTTCCTCGCCTACTGCACGTATTTTATTATTATCTTTATCGTATGCAACTACGGATGGTTCTTTCAAAACAATCCCCTTACCCTTGGCATAAACAAGGATACTGGCTGTTCCCAAATCAATTCCAATGTCTGATGCTGCCATTCATTTACCCCTTTCCTAAGACCTTTTGCCTTGGCTCTACTTCATTATATACAACTTCCCCTCTATTGAAAAGGGGCAATCATCTCAAATATTTTGACACATATTGACCTGTATAAGATGCCGGATTTGCTGCAATCTCCTCAGGAGTTCCCTTTGCAACCACAGTTCCTCCCTTATCTCCGCCCTCCGGTCCTATATCAATAATGTAATCTGCTGTTTTAATGACATCTAAATTATGCTCAATGACTACAACGGTATTTCCGCCTTCGGAAAGCCTTTGGAGAATTTCAATGAGCTTATGCACATCTGCAAAATGCAGACCTGTTGTCGGCTCATCTAAAATATAAATCGTCTTTCCGGTACTTCTCTTGCTCAGCTCTGTGGCAAGCTTAATTCTCTGCGCCTCTCCTCCGGAAAGCTCTGTGGAAGGCTGTCCCAAACGAATATAGGACAATCCCACATCGTATAAAGTCTGGATTTTTCTCTTGATAGACGGAACATGGTCAAAGAAAGCCAAAGCTTCCTCTACGGTCATATTCAGTACATCGTAAATACTCTTTCCTTTGTATTTTACTTCCAGTGTTTCTCTGTTATATCGTTTTCCCTGACATACCTCACACGGTACATAAACATCCGGTAAAAAGTGCATTTCAATCTTTAAAATACCGTCACCGCTACATGCTTCGCATCTTCCGCCTTTTACATTAAAACTAAACCTGCCCTTTTTATACCCTCTTGCCTTTGCGTCTGCCGTAGCCGCAAAAAGGTCTCTGATTTGGTCAAAGACACCGGTATAAGTTGCAGGGTTTGAACGAGGTGTTCTTCCGATAGGCGACTGGTCAATATCAATAACCTTGTCTAGTTGCTCCACACCCTCAATGCACTTATGTTTTCCCGGAATTGTTCTTGCACGATTTAACTTTCTTGCCAGACTCTTATATAAAATTTCATTGACGAGAGAACTCTTTCCCGAACCGGAAACACCTGTTACACAAGTCATCACTCCCAAAGGGATTTTTACATCAATGTTCTTTAAATTGTTTTCTGCTGCTTTTCGGATTGTGAGAAATCCTGTTGGTTTTCTCCTTACTTCCGGAACAGGAATTTTAATTTTTCCGCTTAAATACTGCCCTGTAATAGAATTTGGATTTTGCATAATTTCTTCTGCTGTTCCGATTGCCACAAGCTGACCGCCGTGCTCCCCTGCTCCCGGTCCGATGTCTACCACACAATCTGCTGCCCGCATAGTATCCTCATCATGCTCCACTACAATCAAAGTATTTCCCAAATCCCGCAAATGCTTCAAGGTTCCCAAAAGCTTATCATTGTCCCTCTGATGAAGTCCGATACTTGGCTCGTCCAAAATATATGCAACGCCTACCAGTCCCGAACCAATCTGGGTTGCCAAACGGATACGCTGGGCTTCGCCCCCTGAAAGCGTTCCTGTTGCCCTTGCCAAAGTCAGGTAGTCCAGACCTACATTCACCAGAAAACCTACCCTTGCCCTAATCTCTTTTAACACCTGCTCACCGATAAGCTGCTGTGTTTCTGAAAGCTGTAAGCCCTCTAAAAATTCAGAGAGACTGCTGATTGACATAGAGGTGACCTCATAAATATTCTTATCTCCCACAGTCACTGCCAGAGCTTCCGGCTTCAGTCTTTGCCCTTTACAGGAAGGACATGGAGTAATACGCATAAAGGACTCGTATTCCTGCTTCATGGTTTCCGAGCCTGTCTCCCTGTATCTCCGCTCCACATTCTTCACAATTCCTTCAAAAGCAACATCATAGACCCCCTCTCCACGCTGTCCTTTATAATACACCTTCACTTCTTTTCCGTTTGTTCCGTGAATTAAAACATCCTGCACCTCCTGCGGATATTCTTCAAAAGGCGTATCTAAGTCAAAGTGATATTCCTTTGCCAGTGCATCTAAAATCGCTCTGGTAAAGCTTCCTTTGTCAGCACAGGACTGCCAGCCCATTACAGTAATTGCCCCTTGAGAAATACTGAGGCTTCTGTCCGGTATCATCAAATCCACGTCAAATTCCATACGATATCCCAATCCAAAACAGGAAGGACACGCTCCGAAAGGATTGTTAAAAGAAAAGCTTCTGGGTTCAATTTCATCAATACTAATCCCACAATCCGGACAGGCAAAGCTCTGGCTGAAATTCACATAATTTCCATCCATGGTATCTACTACCAATTTTCCCTCTGCCAAATTCAGTACCGTTTCAATAGAGTCTGTCAGTCGTTTTTCAATTCCCGGTTTTACAATCAAACGGTCCACAATAATTTCTATATTGTGTTTGATATTTTTATCCAGCTTTATTTCTTCATTTAATTCATATAGGCTTCCGTCTACCAGCACACGTACATAACCGCTTTTTCTCGCCTGCTCAAAAAGCTTTGCGTGAGTTCCCTTACGACCTCTCACCACCGGAGCCAAAAGCTGTATTTTCGTTCGTTCCGGCATCCCCATAATATGGTCCACCATCTGGTCTACGGTCTGTTTTTTAATTTCTCTGCCGCATTTCGGACAATGTGGAATTCCAATTCTTGCATACAACAGACGGAAATAATCGTAAATCTCCGTCACCGTTCCTACTGTGGAACGTGGATTTCTGTTCGTGGATTTCTGGTCTATGGAAATTGCGGGAGAAAGCCCCTCAATACTTTCCACATCCGGCTTCTCCATCTGTCCCAAAAACTGGCGGGCATAGGAAGATAATGACTCCATGTATCTTCTCTGACCTTCCGCATAAATTGTATCAAATGCCAGAGAACTCTTTCCTGAGCCGCTGAGTCCTGTAAGCACGACCATTTCATTTCTGGGAATATCCACATCAAGATTTTTCAGATTATTTTCATTTGCACCACGTATCTTTATAAACTGCCTTGCCTGCATCTTTACTGCCATAGTTCTCCCTTTCTTCCGTATATCTGTAAACTTAGTTTGCACTTCTTACTATCTGATTTATACATTGTACCACATTGCCTTTATCTTTTGCAAACATTTGTTCTGTTTTTTTTACGCACAGACGCAGAAAACTGCCGGCACCTTAAACGCCGACAGTTTCTTTCTCTTTGGTATCTTCTCTTTTACATGAGGAACAAATATACTGCATAATATCCCGTCTTGTGACAATCCCGATAAAATTCTTCTGGTCGTCCACTACCGGAACAAAATTCTGTCTCATTGCCTTATCCAGCAAATCTTCCATATCTGAGTCCACACGTATAGGTGTATAATCCGTTCTTCTTTCAAAGGAAGTAATCGGAACCTCCTCTGCACTTTTTAAATTCAAATCTGCCCTGTTCTTTAATCCCCATAACAGGTCGCCTTCTGTAATCGTACCTGTATATTTGCCCCGTTCATTAATAATCGGAATACATGAATACTTATGATATTCCATCTTTTCCAATACTTGTCTAAGACTATATGTATCATAAATATATGCAACATCTACTTTGGGGGTAAGAAAAAACAAAATATTCATACAATTCCTCCCCTGTTTTTTCTGTTCTTATTCTGCCACAGAAAAACATAGAAATCCAGAACAAAAGAATTAAACTTTATTAAAATTCCATAAACTATTTTACAAATCAAACAAAAACTCTGACAAAACCATATTACTCAAAAGAGTTCCCTCTTCTGAAAGAAAAATTCTGTCCTTATGTTCCAGCAGCATCCCATTTTCCAGACATTTATGTAAAGCCTTTTCATAAACCATATCCATTTCTCTGCCAAAAATACGTTTAAATTCCTTTTTTGACACACCTCTTGTTTTTCGAAGTCCCAAAAACATAAATTCTTCCATCTGACGAGGCTCTTCTAAAAACTGCACGTCCTCCCGCATGGTTTTAGGCTTGTCACAACGTTCCAGATAAGTCCTCATATCCTTTGTATTGCTCATACGAATATTTCGCACCATTGATGCCGCTCCCAAACCTAAGCCTAAATAATCTCCACGCTCCCAATATTTCAGATTATGTCTGGACTCTTTTCCCGGCTTGGCATAATTGGAAATTTCATATTGCCCATAGCCTGCTTCTTTTAAAAATTTGCCTGTCCAAAGATAGATTTCTCTGCTGGTCTCCTCATCAGGCAAAAGCTCCGGATGTTCTGCATATTTTTCATAAAAAGGCGTCCCCTCTTCAATAATAAGCTGATATACAGAAATATGCTCCGGATTTTGTGCTGCTGCTGTTTCCAGCTCTTCCTTCCATTCCTGCAAGGTCTGCCCCGGCACAGAAGAAATCAAATCTATGCTGATATTGTCAAACCCAGCTTTTCTCGCCAGCTCATAGCTTTCTACAAACTCCTGATAGGTATGAATTCTGCCTAAAAGTCTGAGTTTTTCATCTTTTACAGACTGCAGTCCCATACTCAAACGGTTTACTCCATTCTCCTTATAGCACTGTAATTTTTCCTCATCCACAGTTCCCGGATTTACTTCTACGGTAATCTCCGGTCTTCTTTCCAATTCAAATATTTCATAAATTTTCTGAAGAATATCTTCCATCTGCTTTGGCAATAAAACGGACGGCGTACCTCCCCCAATAAATATTGTTGATACCCGATATCCTTTCGCAAATTCCCTGTAACTTTCAATCTCTGAAAGCAGCGCAGCTACATACTGCTGCCGTTCTTCCTCCCCTGCATTCCAGGACAGAAAATCACAATATTCACATTTTTTCACACAAAAAGGAATATGAATATAAAGTCCCAAATCCTTCTTCATACAATACCTTCCCCTATTTCTTATTTATCATCTAATTTTAATACACTCATAAATGCCTTCTGTGGAATTTCTACGTTTCCAATCTGGCGCATACGTTTTTTACCTTCCTTCTGTTTTTCCAGAAGCTTTCTCTTACGAGAAATATCACCGCCGTAGCATTTTGCCAATACGTCTTTACGCATTGCTTTTACGGTTTCTCTGGCAATAATTTTACTTCCTACTGCTGCCTGAATTGGAATTTCAAAAAGCTGTCTCGGAATTTCTTCCTTAAGCTTTTCGCACATTTTGCGTCCTCTTTCATAAGCAGAACCTGCAAATACAATAAAGGACAAGGCATCCACTTCTTCTTTATTTACCAGAATATCCAGTTTTACCAAATCACTCTGCTCATAGCCCAGCATCTCGTAATCAAAGGAAGCATAACCTCTGGAGCGTGATTTCAAGGCATCGAAGAAATCATAGATAATTTCATTCAGCGGCAAATGATAGTGAAGCAGGGCACGGGTGGTTTCCATATATTCCATTCCCTGATACTGTCCTCTTCTCTCCTGACATAAGTCCATAATCGGTCCGATAAACTCTGTGGTTACCATGATTTCCGCTTTTACCATAGGCTCTTCCATATAATCAATTTCAGACGGGTCCGGAAGGTTTGACGGATTGGTAAGGTCAATCACTTCTCCGTTTGTCTTGTGTACCTTATAAACAACTCCCGGAGCTGTTGTAACAAGATCCAGATTATACTCTCTTTCCAGTCTTTCCTGAATAATTTCCAAATGCAGCAAGCCTAAGAAACCGCAGCGGAAACCAAAGCCAAGAGCAATGGATGTCTCCGGTTCAAAAAACAGAGAAGCATCATTTAACTGCAATTTTTCCAAAGCATCCCGCAAATCCTGATACTTTGCGCCGTCTGCCGGATACACACCGCAAAATACCATAGGGTTGACCTTCTTATAACCCGGCAACGGTTTTTCACAAGGTCTTTCTTCATCTGTAATCGTATCGCCTACACGGGTATCTTTTACATTTTTAATGCTGGCAGTTACATAGCCTACCATTCCTGCGGAAAGCTCCTCGCATGGAATAAATTGTCCTGCGCCAAAATATCCCACTTCTACAACCTCTTCCACAGCTCCTGTTGCCATCATACGGATTTTTGTACCCTTACGGACAGTTCCTTCTTTAATACGGCAAAATACGATAACACCTTTATACGGGTCATAAATCGAGTCAAAAATCAACGCCTGCAAAGGATTTTCAGGGCTTCCTGAAGGCGCCGGAATTTTAGCTACAATCTGCTCCAGAACATCTTCAATATTCAAACCTGTTTTTGCTGAAATCAAAGGCGCATCCTGCGCTTCAATCCCGATTACATCCTCGATTTCATTGATTACTCTTTCCGGCTCTGCACTTGGCAAATCAATTTTATTGATAACCGGAAATACATCTAAATCATGATCTAACGCCAGATATACATTCGCCAGTGTCTGTGCTTCAATGCCCTGCGCAGCATCTACTACCAAAATTGCCCCGTCACAGGCAGCCAGACTTCGTGATACCTCATAGTTAAAGTCCACATGTCCCGGCGTATCTATTAAATTAAAAATATATTCCTCTCCGTCCTTTGCATGGTATACAATACGGACAGCCTGAGATTTTATAGTAATTCCTCTTTCTCTTTCCAACTCCATATTATCTAAGACCTGTGCCTGCATCTCTCTGTCAGTAAGCAGTCCGGTTTTTTCGATAATACGGTCTGCCAATGTAGATTTGCCATGGTCAATATGTGCGATAATACAAAAATTACGAATTTTACTCTGTTCGATTGACGGCATATAATTTCCTCCATAGTTTTCCTTCATGCTAACATACGAAACATATAAATAGGCATACTAGATAAGTATAGCATGGTAATCTGAAATTAAGCAAGAAATTTATGTACCTGTCAGTACCTTTAAAAATGTCAACATTAAATTCGACATTTTTTCATGTTTTTATCGTTTTGCCGTTTTGCACAATACGCAGCCTGTTTTATTGTGTATTTTCACTTTTAGACAGCGCAGTAGTAAGGCTGCCACTGCTGCCAGCCTCTCACGCTCCCTGTATCCGTTGTTATGCAAGCTGCTTTACCTCTTCCTTGAATAATTCCCCCGCTGAATGGTAGCCATGTATTTTGCGTGGGTATCCGTTTATCCAGTTCTCTATACTCTCTACCTCTTCCTCTGTCCTGTCGTCAAAATTTGTGCCTTTCGGTATCTTCCGGCGTATCATCTTATTTGTTACCTCATTCGTGCCACGTTCCCAGCTACTATAAGGGTGGCAGTAATATACCTTTGTCCGCTTTTCTCCCTCGTTGATAATAGAACGCTGTAAGCCCTCTGCATCTGCAAACTCGCTGCCGTTGTCTACTGTGATTGTCTTAAATACCCGCTTAAACATATCAGCGCCCCATTTTCTTTCTAATCTATCCAGTGCCGCTACTACTGCCTCGTCTGTATGGTCTGGCAGTTTAAATATAATCTCGTTTCTGGTTTTCCGCTCTGTCAGTACCAGCAAGGTATTTTTTGACTTTCCCCGCTTACCTAAAACGCTGTCCATTTCCCAGTTTCCGAACTCTTCCCGTGTATCTATCTCTTTCGGGCGTTTGTCTATACTCTCTCCTGCTGCCGCCCTTTTCTGTTGCCTCTGTACTTTCTTATAATTTCTCTTCTTATTCTTCTTTACTGGCAAATTCTTATTAGACAGCTTAAGGAAAATACCCTTATCAATATAGCTGTATAAGGTCGTTACGCATACTGTTACGGAAAAGTCCCCCTCTTTCCCCTGTGCTTTCAATTCTCCCAGTACCGCAGCTGGGCTGTAATCTTCATTTACTATTTTATCCTCTATATAATTAGCGTATGCAATATCGTTTCCTATTTTAAGTTGTGTACCCCTTGCCTTTAAATTTTCCTCTGCTTTCATTTGTGCCTTGTTTGGGCTATAACTTAATGTTTCTGTATAGTCGCTATTTCTGTGCATATATTCCCCTCTCTTAAGCTCATTGTATATAGTGCTGCGGTGTACGCCCAGCTGTTCTGCTATCTCTATCACGCTATGCCCTGCTTTTTTCAATGCCTCAATACTTATACGGTCTGTCCATGTCAGCTGTCGGCTGCCTTTCTTATTCGCCATTTCTGCTACCTCTCTTTCGTTCCTGTTCTTTCCCCATATACGACGAAAAGCCGCAAACTCTTTTACAAGTCTGCGGCTTATGCCTTTACCTATTTACAACACTTTTTACAAGCGGTGTATTTCTTCTTTGCTTGGCTTAGCGGTATGCTCTTTGGGTTTTTCATTCCCGAACAGTTAGGCTTACTATGGTATTTTTTGTTGCTACGGTCTACATATACTGTAGTTTCTCCCGTATGCTGGCTTACGCTGGGCGTTGCGTCCTCGATTACGTCAAGCTCTATATTGCACCCGAACGTCTGTACCCCCCCCCCCAGAAATTTCCAGTATTTCTGCGGTGTAGCGGGCTTTCGGGTACTTTCTCGCTAAGTCCCCCGCCAGCTCTGCCGATAGATTGCCTATTACCTTATCGCCCCACTTTACGTATGCGGCAGGCTCTCCGTTGTATGTATACTTTTCTACTGTAATATCTTCACTGCCGGACATTCTGCTTAAAATATCCTGCCTGTTTTCTCCGTCCTCATTATTGAACGTCACGCCTACTACTTTCGTTCTGATTGTATCTAAAACTCTGCCACCAGATGCAGCGGCAGGCGCAGGCGTTCTGTTTTCGTTTTCTTTTCCTGCGCTTTTCTTTTTCAGTCCAAAATAGGCACATACTGCCGCAACCACAATGCAGCCCACCCCACCTGTTATATTTCCAGACGGCAGCGCCGTTAAGCCACTTACTGCAAATAATGCAGCCACTACCAATAAAATTACCTTTTTCTTTGTCATAGTAAGCCCTCGCTTTCGTATCTACTTCAATTCTAAAATTTCATCAGCAGAGGCGTTAAGCTCTCTGCATATTTTCGCAAACATTTCTATTGTCGGTGCGTGCGCCCCATTCTCCCACCTGCTTATATCTTTCTGGTGGACTTGCAGGCGTTCCGCAAGTTCCGACTGTGAAACGCCCGCCGCTTTCCGTGCTTTTCTTATGTTCTCGCCTAAATTCATGCCTTACCTCTCTTTTCTTTTGCTCTCAAAATGAAAGCAATAAGCAGCTTTACAAGTCCTACTGCTACTAAAAATACTCCTAATTTCAAAAGCATACTCTTTACTCGGCTGTGGGTTTGTGTTATATTTCTTATAGGCGGCGGGCTTATCGCCCGCCTGTCGGTTAGGGCTTTCGCCCTAACCTATGTACTTACCAATTATGATAAGTATTATGCCTATGATTAAGTCTATCAATGCGTTGATTGTCAGGTCTCGCCATTCGATAGGCTTTTTCTTTTGTTTCTTTTTCTTACCCATTGTGCCGTTTCTCCTTTCCAGTGGCTTTGCCTCTTATTTGTTCTTATCTCCTTTCCATGATTTTATTATATACCAACTTTGGTATATTGTCAACGCTTTTATGTAGAAAATCCTATAAAATTGTAAAAAAAATAGAGGGCAGACAGCGAACCGCCCACCCTCGAAAACTTAAGCTAATCTTGTGGCATAATCTAAGCTAATCCAGCCTGCGCCACTCTTCAAGCGTCCCCAGCCAGCACTTGCGCCCTGTCCGGCTTTCACTTCCATAATGGTAAATACTCCCTTTCCTGTGGTTTCTCCTGTCTTTGCATAGTTTGTGCCTGCTCCCGTTCTGATATTAAGGTCTAAAATATCCACCTGTACGCTAAACGGAACGCCTGCGCTTGCCTGCTGCCCCGCTGCGGTATATACTGCCTTGCCGTTATCATCATATACAGTATAGCCTGCCTTGCAAGCGCTCTTTGCATTTTCCAGCGACGTAAACGCCCCCAGCTGGCTTGCTGCGTCCGTCCAGCTCTTGCGCACTCTGTAATATTTTGTGCCGTTTCCGGCTGCATACTTTTTATAGTATCCCTCGCCGTACTCTGCACGCTTTTTCTTTACTGTTTCGCTCTGGTCTGCTGGCTTTTCATATCCAGTAAGAACGGCATCAGATGCAGCACGCACGCTGCCTGCCTTTTTCAGTGCGTCCATTACTACTGTGTAGCCCTGTAATTCTTCCCATAAAAAGCCCAGCTGCATATTAAGGTCTGCAATGGATACGCCCGCCTGTTTTGCATGATTAAGCAGCGCCTGCTTTCTGCTCCAATACGTCCACTGCGCCAGCCCATAGCCTGCACTGTCCTTTACAAAATTGCCATAACTGCCATTATCCACCGCCGCTGTATATTCTGCGTCCGTCTTACCCAGCTTATTGTTATAGGTGTTCTGTAAGTTGTTCGGCATAAGCCCGCTTTCAGCATACAGATTACCCATAATACCAGCCACGGCATAAGCATTTAAGCCCTTGCCTGTAAGAAAATTCCAGATTATTTTTTCATTGCTGCCCTGCGGTGTTTCTGCCTGTCCGCTGATTTTACGCTTAAACTCGTCCCATGTGTGGGCGCTGGTGTTATATACATACGGGTTAGGGCAAATCTTGCCCGTTACGTCGTAATGTCTGATTACATGAGATGCAGGCACGCCGTATTTATTCATAAGGTAACGGGTAAGCTCTGCCGCTGCCTCTACTGTTGCGTCCTCAAAATACCAGTCTTTATCTGTTGCGCCCATGCTCTTTGTGTTTTTCTTCCTTACGCACATTTCAATACCGATACTATTAGCGTTCCGGCACTCTGCGTGCTTATAGCTCGACGCTCCGCAATGCCACGCTATATTAGCGTCCTCTACGCACTGCCATACCTCGCCGTTAAATCCTACAAAGTAATGCGCCGACGCATTTCTATTGCCGCCGCCATAATAGCGGCAGTTATCCTCTGCGCCGCCCAGTGCGCCTACGTAATGGATAACAATATACTTAATTCTGGAAATGCTGCCCTTGTTGAAATTGTACCCGCTTATCATTCTGTTAATTTTCATGTTTCCCGCCTTTCCGCATACAAAATAAGCGCCTGCGGTGTCCCGCAAGCGCTCTTTGCTGCTATGTCCTTATTATCCTTATCTTTCCTGTGTCCTGTGTTCCTCTACGCTGCCTGTGGTGCTGTCCCCGTCCAGTTCGTCTGTGTCCGGCAGCTCGTCCGTATACTTTGCTAAAAACTCCCGTACCTTTTCCCATACCTTTTTTACGGGCAACCCACATAATGCCATATTCTTAAAAATACTCACTACCTCATAGGCAATGTAAAGCAATGCGAAAAATTCAGCCACGCCCACGGTGTCAAGCCCTAAATATGTACGTGCCTGCTCCGGTATAAATCCGATTAAGTTAATCTTAATCAGTACGTCGATTGCCAGCATGAATACCAGAGAAATAAGCATACCTACTTTTCTGATAGCCCCGTCAATTCCTGCGCAGCTGTTAAATTTCTTTTCTTTGATTGCACGCAGCACGCCAAAAACCGTGTCGCACACAATCGCCAATACTACCAGCTGGATAATTTTGTTATGTGCCGCCGCCTCAATAAATTCTGTAATAGTCATGTTCATAAATCCTGCCTTTCTCTTAATTGCAAATTTTCTGCCCGCTCTTTCAGCTCTTCGCCGTCGTAGCCCGCTGTCTGCTCCCAGCTTTCCAGAGTGGCTATTAAATCAGCAATAAGCCTGCTTTGCTTTTCTATGGTTTCCTGTTGTTCCTGTACCACCCTTAATAAATTGCTACTCATGTACTCGCTCCTGCATTTTGCCGCTTAAGCAGCCTTTTCTATGGCTGCCTCTGCCAGCGTTTCTATTTTCTTTCGTAGGTTATAGCTGTCGGCGTGTCCTGCGTGTCCCGTCCAGCTCTGTATACTCTTTTGTAACTGTTCTTTTGTGATTTTCCCGCTCTCGCACTTCTTGATAGTACGCTTTATACGCTTTATGCTGTCCTTTCGTACTTTCCTGTGCGTCGCCCTGTGTTTGTAGCCTACAAAGTCTATACCGTTCTTTGCTGCCAGTATGGTAGTTTTCGGGTTAAACTCTAACTTAAGCTCTTCCCGTAAGAATTGCTCTATCCGTGCAAGCCAGCTGCGCAGCTGTTCCTTGTCTGGGCTTAATATTACAAAGTCGTCCATATAGCGTATGTACGCCTCTACGCCCAGCTCATGCTTAATAAACTGGTCTAATGCGTCCAGATAGATATTTGCAAATAACTGACTGGTAAGGTTTCCCACTGGTATCCCTACGCCGTCCGGCATATTGCCGTTGTGGTCTATTATCCTGTCCAGCAATGCCAGTACCCCAGCGTCTTTTATAACCTTACGTATTTCAGTCTTTAATACCGCATGGTCTATGCTCTGGAAATAGTGGTGTATATCTGCCTTGATAGCATAAAGTGGCTGGTCTGGGTGGTATTTGTTCCACTCATACAGTCACTCTTTTAGCGTATCAGATGCAGCGTGCATACCTTTACCTTTCCGGCAGGCGTAAGACTGCGATATAAACCGCTTATCAAATATAGGCTCTAACACGTTGTTTATGGCGTGCTGTACCACCCTGTCATAGAACGGCAGTGCCATTATCTGCCGCTCTTTCGGTTCGTACACCTTAAAGTAATGGTATTCGCTCGGCTCATAGGCAAGGTTTAGAATATCTTCCCGCACCTTGTCTAAATTTTCCTCTTTATCTTTCGTAAAAATCAGTACGTCTTTTCTGTGGCGCTTACACTTTCTGGCTTTGTTATATGCTTTCTGTACGTTTCCGTAGTCGCCCATAGCCTCTAAAAGCGTAATGTGCCGCCCGTCCTTATCGGTAATGTATCCTACTCTCTTCAAGTATTAAGCTCCTGCCTTTCGCCGTAGCTACTAACCAGCAGCCGTATTTTTTCTCTTTGCCTCACGGCGGGACAGCCGCTCTGACTATAGGATATTAAACACTCGGTCTTATCCCTTTCTAAGTCCTTGCCAGTATTCCGTAGAACTCTGTGCCTGTAATGTTCTCACTAAGTCACACGCCCCACGAGCGCCAATGTTCGTATTGACATTCCACGGGTAATTGTTGCAATTCACGGCACGAGCGCCGCAATTCGCCCCATTGTTCCAGTTGCCGCCCGCTATCAGCGCCGCCAGAGGCTGTAAGTAAGCAGCTGCCCCATATCCTGCTATTTTCTGGTCTTTACCTCTTCTATCATTTCGCCCAGCATAACGCCTATTTCTTTCAGCTTGCGGCAGCTCTCGCCGTAGTGCCGTGCGTTCATGGCGCTATATTCCAAATCATGCGCCAGCCGCAGCAATTCTTTACTTTCCTGCAATGCCGTATCTACCGTGTATAAGTGGCTTTTCGTCGCCGTCTTATCCCACTTTATAACCTCTTGCAGCATTTCAAGAATTGCGTTTCTGGTCGCCGTCTGTAAACTGAATTTTTCAAACTTTGGATACTTTGCAAGTAAAGGATAGATATATAGCAGAAAATCGTATATTTTCTGGTGTATAATATCTGTTTTTGTCTGTATGTCCATGCCTTACCCCCGTTTATCCGGCTGGGCTTTCGCCCGCCGTCTACAGAGAGTCACACGCCCCACGAGCGCCAACGTTCGCAGGGACAATCCACGGGTAATTGCGGCAAAACACGGCACGAGCGCCGCAACCCGCCCCACGGTCCCAGCTGCCGCCCGCCAGCAGCGCCGCCAGAGAATATGCGTAATACTGGTAAATGTTACCAACGTCGTAAGACTTCTCGCCTGTATTCAATGGGCTTTTCTTGTCCCATCCCCACGCTACGCTTGCGTGGTAGTCTGCATTTGTTGCGTGTTCCGCTCTTGTAATAAGCTCGTCCAGCCATTCCCATACACGCCCCACGGTATCTACAACGCCCACGGAAGAAACGGCATTTACTACGCTGCCCGTTACGCCTCTGCCTGTATTGCTGGTGGCGCTCCATGCGTTTGTATTTGCGTTATCCAGTCCGGCAGGGCTGCCAAAAGCATAAGCGCAAAACTCCGCATAGTTCGGCAGGCGCTTACCGCTCTTTGCCAGACGTTCTACAAAGTTGTACCAGTTCATGCTTTCTGTACCCGTCATAGGTGCGCAGCCGTACTCTGATTTTAAGCCCTTTGCTCCGTCGTCAGAATTAAGGTAAATATCTACCCATGTGCCGCCGCCTAAATATACCATACCCTCTGGGCTGCATTTCGGGCGGTGTCCCAGTGTCCATACAGAACGTGGTACAATGCCGTTGCTTACTGCACTTTCCCAGCCAGTGCCAAAAATAACACTGCTGCCATTAAGCGGCTGTAAATTGCTGTCCACCTTGCGGCAGCGTCCATAATGAAAGCCGCCGATTTTACGGCTGTTTGTAGCGTTCCAGCCTGTCGGGTATGTAGAGTTAAGGGAAATTACGTATTTCTCGTCTGCGCTGTCAATTCTGCTGTCGCAGATATATACGTAATAGTCCTTACCTACCGCAAAAGCGCTGCCTGCGTCCAGATTAGCAGCCGTAAGAATGGTATTTGCTGTCTTGAAAATTCCAGCGCCACCCACGGCAATTACGCAGCCCTCTACTACGGTCAGCTCATTTGCTCCGCTGGCGTAAATGTACTCGTTGCTCGGTGCTACAATATCGCTGATTGTAGCCATTTTATTTACATTCAAAAGCGCCCTTGCGTCTGTCTTTGTAACGTCGTCCACTAATAATCTACTCATACTGCTTTAATACTCCTTTCAGTGCTGCAATGTCGTCTGTTGTCATTCCTGCCACGGTGTCTGTGCGTTCCAGCGCAATTACCGTGCAGCCCGCTTTTACTGCTTTGGAAAGCGTGAGGGCTGTTCTGTCGTTTCCTGCCTCTCCTGCTGCCGCTGCCTCGTCAGTCTGGATATGTGTTACTCCCTGCACCGTGCCGGATACGCTGCCCGCTACAAACTTCATGCCTACTGCTGCCTCGTCGCAGTAATATACCGTAACCGCCTTTTTCTCTTCCTCTACAGCTGCTACGCCGCACTCAATATAGCGCTGGTTCTCTGCGCTCTCGATTTTTGCCAGCAAGTCTGCTGCTGCCAGTTCTCCGCTTGCTACCATAGCAAGGCAGTTGTAATAGTCCTCTTTTGTCTTTAATACCTTTGGAAACCCTTTCATAGTCTGCCGCCTTTCTAAAATGTATTTGCAAGATAGGAATTACCCACGTAGGTAGCCCCTAATACTGCCGTTTCTTCTGTTCTTTCGTAATGCTGGCTCATATATGCTGCACCCATGTAGCACAATCCCAGTACAGCGTCATGCTTATAGTCAATGCCCCAGCCGCTTTCTACCCTCTTAAGCCGCTCGTCCAGCGCTGCTATTGCCTCTTTGGTTTCTTTCGTGCCTGCCTCTGCCTGCTCTTTCACTTCCTGCATGGCTGCTGCCAGCTCTTCAATTTGCAGTTGCAGGCTGCCTGCTATGTCCCCGCCCAGCTTGTCCTTGATGCTCTCAAACCATGTGTTAAATTCGTTTTCAGCGTCCGACTGGAATAGCTTAATTTTTGCCATAAAGTCTGTATAGGCGCTTAAAAGCTCATTGTCCCAGTTATCAAGTGTACTTTCAAAACTGCTGTATCTTTCGTTAAACTGGCTCTCATACTGCGCAAATAAACCCTCTGTCTTGCTTACGTAGCTGTCATATACGCCCGCAATCTCTGTAAGGTACTTTTCCATACTCTGCTTATATGCGCTGAACTCGTCCAGCACGGCTGCGCTGTAGGTGTTGAAAAAGTCCGTAAACTGCTTTGTAAGCACGCTTGCGTCTATCTCTTCCACCGTTCCCGTCACAATGCCACAGACTGCGCTATTAAACCGCTGGTCTGTGATATTCTGCGTCTGTATCCTTGTTACGCCCTTGCCTACGTAAATATCTGCAAGTGCAAGCTCCCATATTTCCGTAGTGCGGGTTACTGCCGTTGCTGTCGGCTTTGCAGACGGTGTGCCTTTCAGCACCGCAATATACATATCTCTTTGCGGCAAATCCCAGCGAACTACTACCCTGTCCACCCTGTTAAGCGCTCCCTCTGCCGTATCCAGTGTTACGCTAAGCGTTGCAGGATTTCTAAAGGCGTAGCCGTTTATAAAGGCATAGCCTGCATTTACTCTTATTTCCATGCCGCTGTAAGCTACCACCTGTAGCCCGTCGCTCGGCTTTGGAAAAATGCCGTTTGCAATGAAAGTAGCAAAGTACCACGCCCAATCCTCGGCTTTATATACCCTGTCGTACTCTCCGTCTACTGCCACGGCATTAAACGGTAAGCTGTTTGCCATTTCTGCTACCTCACTTTCCTAATCTGGTCTACCAGCGTCGGCAGGCTGTCGCCAAAAGTCGCCTCTATGGTTTCCTCGCCTTTCTGGTATGTTTCTGTTACTTCTGTAATACGTGCATCTATCTGTATGCCCCACTTGGTTTCTTTGCAAGTAATACGGTCGCCTAAATCAAAATCAGCCTTAAATTTCAAGTTTGAATTTGTATTTATGGTACTTACAAAATTTATGTTCTTGCCGTAGTTTTCCAGCTCTGCGCTGCCTCTCGTTTTCAGCATTGCAATATAGGTATTCAGCGGTATTGTTACCTCTGTTTCCCCTTGCTGGTACTTTCTGGCAATGTCCGTAGCGTCGCAGAATACCTCTACCAAATCCAGCCCCGTTGCGCCCTCGCCGTCCACTGTGGTTACTGGCTGGCTGCCGTCGTCGTCAGCTGCTCCCTGCACATAAATAAAGTTGCCGCAGTTCTCTATACTGGCTGTATATTCCTGCTCGTTGACATTATCAAAATCTCTTGAAAATATGCAGGGTGTGTTACCCTCGGTATTTGTGGCTGTAAGGTCATTGCCCTTATACAGATAAAAGCCAAACAGTCTCTCTCTTTCGTTAAGCAGAATGTCATAGCCCAGCTTTCCAGCCTGCGCCCTTGCCTTTACTTCCTGCCCCAGTTGTGCGTATGCCTCGTTTGCATATTCAACCGCCACGCCGTCTATGGTTTCCTGCGCCAGAAATGTAAGCAATGGAAAACGCCGCTTTGTTCCTGCTGCGCTGCCGCAGTTGTTCTTTACCATAAGGTTTATAAGATACTGGTTTGTACCTGTCGCCACAATCTGCGGATAAATGCAGCGCTTATTAAGCCACCAGCTAAGCATATAGCCTTGTGCCTCTAACTGCTCTAAGCCGTTCTCGTCTTTGGTAATGTGTACGTAGGTTATCTGCGCTGCCCTGCGCCATACGCCGCCGTCAGCGGTCTTTACTTCCTTTTTTCCGTCGTGCTTGGTTATTAAGTTACCCTCTACCAGCAAACGGCTGTTATTGTCCGTAATCGGCGCAAGCAGGCTAAAAGTTCCTACGTCAAAATACTTTGTATGCCATAGCAGGCTTGCCAGCTCGTCTATAGCTCCCAGCGGCTGTGCTGTCTTGTCGAATACTCTAAGTTCCATACCGTCACACTCCTAAAAATTCCTTGCTATAGAATATGGATACTTCCAGAGAATTTACGCCGCTGGCTGCATCATACCTAAACATATTGTCGCCTATGGCAAGCTGCATAAATGTACTGTCTACATCAATGTAGCGGAAATAGTCGGTTTCTACGCCGTCCCTTATCAGCTTAGCGCCCTTGCTGCCGTACTTCGTGTTAATCTCTATCACGTCGCCCGTTTTCATAGTGGCGTTAATCTGTATAAATTCCTCGGTATCCACATTAAGCAGTATCGGGTTTGAAACTGTCCCCAGTGCTGTAAACCTTATCCTCATTCCTGTTGATACGTCGCCCTCGTTGTAGCAGTCCACTATTACGCTTTCCGCTCGGTATCCGTATATCATGCTCTTTGTGCTGTCCTTTTCGATAACGCAAGGGAAATGCCACGCAGCCACCCAGCTTGCTATATCCTCTTTTGTTTCTTCCTCTTCCCGCCAGAACGGGTTAAGGCACTCTATTTGTAAATCAAACTCATAAAGTACCTCTTTCTTTAGTATCTTAGGCTCTCCATACGCCCTGCAATCAATCACACGCTTAAAGCCGCCGTACTCATACACCAGCGTAGCGCTAAGCTCTGGGTTAAATATCTTAAGCATACGGCGGCGCAGTTCCAATGCCTGCGCCTTGTCCCGTGTGTTGATATGTCCCACTACGTCTATGTCCCTCGCCTCGATACGCTGCCCTACGTAGGTGTCGCCGTGCTGTCCCATGCTGTTTGTGCTGTAAATGACGCTCGTAACGCCGGAAATGCCCTCTACGTCTTTACTTATATTGCAATGATATACGCTGTCTACTCCCAGCTCTAACCGCTCGCCCCTTGAATTTATGTAAGTCAGTTTTTCATTTTCCATGTGTTACACCGTCCTTGCTATCATTCTGAACTGTCGGGCTGCCTCTTTCTGCTGTTTTGCATAGTCCGTGGTATTCGCATAAATATACTGATTGACAACTACGCCGCCTGCTGCACTGCCGCCACCTCTCGGCTTTGGCTTTTTGTCGTCGTTATCATACTTAAATTCATTGCCTACATTTACCTTTGCGTCTACGTCAAACTCCTGCGGTACGCTGTCCTCAATCATTTTCTTAACGCCGCCGATTTCATTAGAAAAGCCAACGCCGATACCCTGCGCCAGATATACGCCGATTTCGTCACGCATCAGCTTAGACGGGCTGGCAATTCCAAATAAATCCTTAAGGAAGTCGGTAACATTGCCTACCCAGCCGCTTATTTTGTCCTTTATCCACTGCGTAGCTCCGTTTATGCCGTTCCAGATGCCCTCTACCATGTTTTTACCGAACCCAGCAAACGTACTGCCAATATTCTTAAATACGTCTGTTATTCCAGTAATTACATTTTTCATGCCCTCTACGGCTTTGTTCTTTACTTCTGTACCCCATGTAGCCACTTTGGTAATTGCACCAGAAATGCTGTTATAAATCTTTTGCGGTATTTCCTTAACAATCGTAACAATGCCCGTTACCATGGCATTCATTACCTCTTTGGCTTTCGTAAGCATATTGTTGCCCCACGTAGCCACTCTGGTTACTGCCCCTACTATGCTGTTCCAGATTTTCTGCGGCAGTTCCTTAACGATCGTAATAACGCCTGTTACCATGGCATTCATTACCTCTTTGGCTTTCGTAAGCATATTGTTGCCCCACGTAGCCACTCTGGTTACTGCCCCTACTATGCTGTTCCAGATTTTCTGCGGCAGTTCCTTAACGATCGTAATAACGCCTGTTACCATGGCATTCATTACCTCTTTGGCTTTCGTAAGCATATTGTTGCCCCACGTAGCCACTCTGGTTACTGCCCCTACTATGCTGTTCCAGATTTTAGTAGGCGTTTCTTTCACAATCGTTACAATGTTCGTAAGCATTGTGTTCATTACTTCTTTGGCTTTGGTCTGCATATTTGCGCCCCACGTAGCCACTCTGGTTACTGCGCTTACTATACTGTTCCAGATTTTCTGCGGCAGTTCCTTAACGATATCTATAACTTTCGTTACAAAATCTGTTATAACTGTGCCGCCTTTTTCCTGCATATTTGTGCCCCACTCTGCTATTTTCTCAACGCCCGCAGCGATTGCCTGCGGTATCAGAGTAGGTAGCTCTTTTATTTTATTTATGATTGTCGTTACCAGCTTGCCTGCCGCCGTCAAAATCTTAGGTAGCCCCGTAATCAGCCCTGTTACAATGGCTGCTATAATCTGCGGTATGGCTGCGATTAAAAGCGGTATTGCATCTATGATTCCGTCGATCAATGCAACTATAATATCGCCCGCACTTTCGATAATAAGCGGTATGCCCTCAACCAGTGCATTTATGATAGCCGTTATGATTTCCGGCAGTGCCTCAATCAGAACGGGCAGCGCTGCTACCAGCCCCTGTGCCAGCCCCGTAAGCAGCTGTAATGCTGCTGTAATCAGCAACGGTATATTTTCTATCAGCATGGTTACAATGTTCGTAACCACCGTTACGATTGTTGGCAGCAATGTAGGTAACGCTTGTGCGATACCTTGCGCCAATTCCGTAATAATCTGTACGCCTGCCTCTAAAAGCTGCGGTAATATAGTAAGCAGCGTATCTATGATTGTCGGTATAATCTGCCCGATTATGCTTATCATTTCCGGCAGCATTCCAACCAGCGTATTAAGCAAGTCCTGTACGCCGCTCATTAAAGGCGGTAATAACTCCTGTATAACCTGTGGTATATACGTTGCAAGCTGCTCTACGATTTCTCCCAGTCCGCTTACCAGCCTCGGCACTGTTTCTATTACCCTCGGTGCTATATTCCCTACCACTGTTACAATACTGTCTACCAGATTGCTTGTAAGCTGTGAGAAATTCGCCTCGCTGTCTGCCATTCCAGCTACCCAGTTGTCCCACGCTGAACTCATAGAACTAACCGAACCCTCTATTGTTGTACTTGCCTCTTTTGCCGTTGTCCCTGTTATGCCCATTTCCGTCTGTACGACGTGAATAGCGTCTACAACGTCTGAATATGATGAAATATCATACTTAATGCCGGATAGCTTGCTTGCATCATCAAGCAGTCGCTGCATTTCCTCTTTTGTACCGCCATATCCCAGTTTTAAGTTATCCAGCATGGTATAATTCTGCTTTGCAAAACCGTTATAGGCGTTCTGTATAAGCGATATATCAGTACCCATTTTATTTGCATTGTCTGACATATCCGTAATTGCCACGTTTGCCTTTTCTGCCGCCGCTGCCGTATCATTATTCATACTGGCAAGCAGTGACGCTGAAAAGCTGGTAACTGTTTCCATGTACTCATTTGCAGACATTCCGGCTGTTTTATATGCGTCGTTTGCATAACCAACAACCGTATCAGACGACGTTTTGAAAAGAGTTTCTACACCGCCTACAAGCTGTTCCTGTGCTGCGTATCCCTCTATCGCTTTTGTGGTAAGCGCTCCTATGGCTGTTGCCGCTCCCGCAACTGCTGCCGCCGTCGCCGCTGCTGCTGCTTTAAGCGCTGTACCCATTCCGCTTAGCACGCTTGTAAATCCAGAAAATTTTCCCTTTGCGTCGTCTGCCTGTTCCCCGCTGTCTTTTATTTCCTTTCCCATTTCGTCAGCGGCTTTTTCTGCTTTTTCCATTTCGTCAGTCGTTTTGCCTAATTCCTGCTCTGTCTTTACAAGCGCTGCTTTCTGGTAATTTAACTGGGTTTCAAGTTTTTTACTTTCTTCGCTATTGTCTCCTGTTGCCTTTCGACATTTTTCTAAAGCCGCCTCGGTTTCTTTTACCTTTTTTGCCTGCTCGTCGTATGTTTTCTGTAGTACCGTCTGCTTTGCTTTCAGCGCATCTACGCTGCTTGCATTGTCCTTATATTCAGCCGTTACAAGTTTCATTTCAGAATTAAGTACTTTAAGGGTGCTGTTAATTTCCTTGCAGGCTGCTTTATACTCTGCCTCTCCGTCAAAACTTAACCTTGTTTTGACGTTCTGCGTCTTATCTGCCATAATTAAAAGCCTCCTAACGCTATGTCTATATCGTCCATGTTTTCTGTAGCTGCTGGTGTTCCCGCCTGTTCCTGTCGGAAAATGTGCGGGTTATATTCCTTGTGATATTTAAACAGTGTCGTTATCTGGTATGGTGTTTTTCTCCACGCCTCACGTTCCCTGTATCTCAAAAGCACTACTGCAATATACAAAAGCCGTGCAGTATCTAATTTTCCTGCACGGCTTCCCTGTTTCCCTCTTCTGTTGTTTCTTCTCCGTCGTTTTCGTTCTCTGCGTCTCTGTTGTCTCCCGCTGTTCCTCTGTAGAACGATTTAAAAATAGCGTTCTGTACTTCCTGCAAATTTCCTGCGTGTATCAGTCTGCCTACCCTCTTCTCTTCCAGTAGCTGTGCGTTTTCGTCCTCTGCTAAAAGTGCCTCGTTAATAAGCAGCGTAAGTAACCACCTTGTATCTTTAAAAAGGTTTGGGTTATCTTTATTGAATACCTCACTTAATTTGTCGTAGCTCCCAAACTTTTCCTGTACTTCGTCTAATGCGTTCAGTGAAAAAAGTAAACCATATTCTTTGCCGTTCAGCTCTACGGGAAAAGCCCCGCTCTTTAATGCTCCCATGATATAAAATTAAGGCGCAGCCCATGCTACGCCTCTCTCCTTTCCTGTTTTATACACTTTCCATTGCTGCTGCCTTTTCCGGCACTGCTGTAAACCACGTCTTAGCCGCTGCGCTTTCCTCTGTTCCCACAAAATCAGCTTTCCACAAATTATCTTTCTTTCTCGTTGTAAAAGATGCCTCAATATCCGGCGTGTTAAACTTGATGCTCTCGCCCTTTGTTTCGTACTTTTCAGACGGCACTTTAAATTTTGCTTTAAGCAGCCATACGTAACGGTATTTACCGCCCGTTTTCTTAGCTCTGAACCCTACAGCAACGTACGGCGGCTCGTCCTCTTTTCCCGCCCATACTACGCTATTCTTATCTACTGCCTGCCCCAGCAGCTCTGCCAGCACTTCCGGCGTAAGATCTTTAATTCCCAGCTTAAGTGTTCCGCTTGCAAACTCCGTAACGCTCTCGCTTAATGTATCGTCTGCATACAAACTGCCGTCTGCTGTCTTTACGGACAAATCGGCGCTCATTGCCTCTGCCATTTTCTTAGGTGTCCCGTAGCTCTCTGCTCCGTCTGCCTCTGTGCATACGGCGTAATATAAATCTTTCAGTCCCAGTGTCATTGTTTAATCACTCCTCTTTCAAAATCTCGACTGTGATAGGTACTAACCAGTACCCCGTTTCTGTTTCGTAGCTTTCTGCGTCTATGCTGTTGATATAAACGCCTGCTGCT
This sequence comes from Blautia hansenii DSM 20583, assembly GCF_002222595.2. Classification (NCBI taxonomy): domain Bacteria; kingdom Bacillati; phylum Bacillota; class Clostridia; order Lachnospirales; family Lachnospiraceae; genus Blautia; species Blautia hansenii. The sequence continues at coordinate 798,240 of NZ_CP022413.2, read as the reverse complement.
TTCAATACCTCTTTTGTCTTATCAAGCTGCGCCTCAAAATCGCCCTTATGGAAAAGCGTAACTCTATACATTTCCCTGCGCTCTTTCTCTTCGTCGTCTGCATTTACCGCAGGCGTACCCAGCAGCCGCAGAAACGTATAATATGCGTCTGGCTTATCCCGTCCAGTGTAAACGCCTCTCTGGGCTGGCAACCCTGCGCTTTCTAAAATCTCCTGTATACTCATTCGCCTGTTTCACTCTCCCATATACTGCGCTGTGCCTCTACTACCTTTTCGTGCGCCTTTTCGTTTGCCACTGTCATATAAGGGCGTGCAGCGTGGCTACTTGTGCCGTACTCTGCCACAAAGCCGATTGTTGCATAGCGCACCTTGCTTTTATCTCCTTTCCTGTCGTTTCCATGCCCTGCCCGTCCCTGCGGGTATATCTCTACGTATTTCTCCGTATCGTCGCCCTTTACGTCCGTGGCTTTTATGGAATTGATAAAACCGCCCGTTTCGTTCAGTCCCATTGCCTGTGCCTCTGCTTTCTGTGCCTCTATCAGCACATCTGCGCCAGCCTTAAGCATTTTCGGTACTGCCTCAACCGTGGCGGTTTCTCTCCTGCCGAAAGCGTCTATAATATCTTCCAGCCCAACTGTATTAAATTCTCCCATGCTTACACCTCGTTTCTGTGGCGTAAATCTGTAAGCGTAAGCTCTATGGTGTCTGTCCCTGTGTCGTAGGTCTTAAGCACAAAATAGCGCCGCCCGTTTACTTCTACTACGTCCTCGCCGCCATAATCTGCCTTATGTACCTCGTACTTTGCCTCTACCAGCTTTCCTGTCTGCTGGCTTTTAAAATATTCACTGTACCCTACTGATTTTTTATTACAGAATACAGTGCGGGCGCTTTCTTCCGGCTTTACTGAAAAGCCGTTTTTATTTACCCTGTTTTCTCCGCTTACCTCGCTTATTAGCGTTATCTCGTCTATCCAGTCCATTTTTTACCACTCCTTTAGGTGTCCGTTTCGGACACATAGCCCAAATAGACGCTACCGCAATAACAGTTACCCAGATATGCAGCGTCGGTTTTATGCTCTAAAGCATCTATGCGCCCGTCCAGCGTTTCCATATTGTCGTAGACTTCTGAAAACGTATCATTTACAGCCTGCATATTGCTGTTTTCTCTGGCTGTTATCTCTGATACCAGCGCCTTTAAGCTGGCAAGGCTAAACCACCTCATACCAGTACCTCACTTACGCAAACATGGCTTTTACTTCCTGCTGCGTAATCTCTGTAAAGTCTGCCTCTGTAAGTGCAGTAAGTCCTTTGGTTACTGTAAATTTTCCTGTCTTGTTGTCATACGCAAGCCCCGTTACTACATTGCCTGCCCCCGTAGACGCTACGCTTAAGTCGTCCAGCTGGATAAGCCCCGCTACTGCTGCATTGATTGCCTTAGTAACGTCTGCGGTCTTGGCGTATGCTGTCAGCGCATTTGCAATGGCTGCCGTTACTTCTGTGGTCTTGGCATAGCTGCTTAAGTCTACTTTCCAGTCGCCTACCTTTTCCAGCTTTCCGTCAATTACCATGTACTCACTGTAAAGGTTTCCTGCCTCTCCGTCGGTATTCTTTACCATGTAGATTTTCTTTTCTGCACCGTCTGCCGCTACGTTAATATCTGCCGTACTGTCTACCATTACACGGCTTAAGTGGTCTGTTCCAGCAATCGCCGTGGAAATAGCGCTTGCTATCTCCGTTGCTGTCATTCCGTCTGTGATGCCGTAACCCGCAAGCGTGGTGGCTGCATTTGCCTTGCCGTTTATAAGTTTTTTCAAATCGTCTTCCAGATTTTCTACCGCTACCTTATCAAGCCCCCCCAGCGCTCCTATGGCGCTTTTCTCTGCGTAGCGGTCTTTAATTTCCGCTACCAGATAAGACAGCGTATTATAAGTTACTCTTTTAATCGCCATTCTGTCTGTTTCTCCTATCCGAATAAGTTCTTGATATCTTCCTCGTTTACCTCGTCGTCTGTACTGTCCGGCGTTTCGCCGCCTGTGTATTCACTGGATAGGCTTAAATGAGTTTTCAAGCACTCGTAAGACTTCCAAAACTGCTCTGATTTATCAGAATAGCCAAACTCTGCCTTGCAGTATAAGGTAATTGCCCTAATAATCAGTGCGTCTGTTTCATCCAGTTTCTTTACGCCTACGTCCTGCAAATCCATTTTGCAGGCGGCTATACAGTCGTTTATTTCCTCTGTGATTTTCTCACTGGTGCTGCTTATACGCAGCGCCGCCCGCATCTTCTCGGTTAATGTTGTGGTATCTGCTGCCATAGCCTGCACCCTCTTTCTTACTCTGTCATTACTACTGCTACGCCTGCCTCTTCCAGAACTGCTGCACGCTCTCTGCTTACTGTGTAAATATCCCCCGTATCCTTAATCTGGTTTAATTCCTTGTCAAGAAAACGGCGCTTTGCTTTCACTTTTACCAGCCCTGCTGCTTTCTTTTCTTCCTCGGCTTTGGCTACTGCCTCTGCCGCTGCCTTTTCCTCTTCGGCTTTGGCTGCCGCCTCTGCCGCTGCCTTTTCCTCTTCGGCTTTGGCTGCCGCCTCTGCCGCTGCCTTTTCCTCTTCGGCTTTGGCTGCCGCCTCTGCCGCTGCCTTTTCCTCTTCGGCTTTGGCTGCCGCCTCTGCCGCTGCCTTTTCCTCTTCGGCTTTGGCTGCCGCCTCTGCCGCTGCCTTTTCCTCTTCGGCTTTGGCTGCCGCCTCTGCCGCTGCCTTTTCCTCTTCGGCTTTGGCTGCCGCCTCTGCCGCTGCCTTTTCCTCTTCGGCTTTGGCTGCCGCCTCTGCCGCTGCCTTTTCCTCTTCGGCTTTGGCTGCTGCCTCTGCCGCTGCCTCGGCTGCTACTTTTTTATCCTCTTCCGTAAGCTCGCTGTCGTCTGGTATGTCTACCTCGACGGCTGCGCAGCGTGCAGCAATTTCTTTCTTTGTTCCCTCTGCATCTACGCCCAGCTGCTTTGCCAGTTCCTGCAAATCTGCTTTATTATAGCTTTCCAACTGCTTTACGTCTAAATGTCCTTTCATTGCCTGCCTCGCTTTCTTACACTGCTGTTACGCCCTTTTTAACTAAGATAATGCCCGCAGCGTCAGCTACTTTGCCGTCCACAACCATTAAGCACTTATTCTTAATCTTGTTGTTGTCGTGGTCTGTCCACTTCACTACCTGCATTTCCATGTTGGTATTGATAACGTAATCGGAGAAATTCATAAATACTGCGATTACGTCGCCCTCGTTTGCGTCGTCCCAGCTCGGTAAAACGTCGTCCTCTACTGTTTCTACGTTCTTACCCATGAAACGGTATGTTTCCTCTCCGTTTACGCCGTAGTTTGTGCGTCCGATAGGCTGCCCATTCTCATCTTCCATACCGTCAATGCCAGTATCAAAAGTGGACTGGTTCATAACAAAACTGCCGTTTCTGTACGCCTTTTTCATTTTTCCTTTTACCTTGTGCCAGCCGTTCCAGCTTGCGTACTCTTCCGGTGTCAGAGTAATTACAGCTGTTACCCTGCTGTCTTTCAGAACGCCCAGCGGCTGCCCCTCGCCTGTACCGTTGAAAATAGCAATTTCAATAGCCTTTACCATTGCCTCTGTTGCCATAGGTACAAACAAATCAGTAAACATTTTCAGCGTTACTACATTCGCTAAAATGCTCTGGGAAATTTTGCACTCCAAACCGTAATAATTGAATGTTACGGAATTTTTAGCAGATGCTTTCTGGTCGTCGCTGCTCTTTTCCTCTGTAATCCAGTGCGCAGTAGGCTTTAAGTCTGCAATCGGAATGGAAACGCCGCCCTGTACGTTAATCTTGCGCACCTTTGCATAAATGCTGCCGTAGCTTTCCAGTTTCTGAATGATTTCATTCATAATAGTTGTCGGAATTACAGCGCCACTGTCTGCTGTGGTGGTGGTTTCAGCTGCTCTGTACTCTGCCGGAATAGCAACGCCTCTGCATACATAATTCATAAACGCTTTTCTGTATGCCATAGTGTCGTATTTGTCCTCTGGTTCTCCTGCTCCTGCGCCGCCTGCTCCCTTGAAATTTCTAAGCAACGTGGTATCTGCTCCCGCTCCACCTGTCGGCTCTCCTGCTGCAATTCTTTCAAGCAGCTTTTTGCGTTTCTCTGCCGCTGCCAGTAAAGCGGTGCGCTCTTCCTGCAAGTCTGTTACCTCTGTTTCCAGTTTTGTAATTTCCTCGTCTGTAAGCTCTGCCGCTCTGGTGTTAAGCTCTTCTTTGATTTCGGCTAATCTTGCCTCAATTTCCTTTAATCTCATAATCTGTGTTCTCCTTTTTTGTTTTTGGTTTTTATAAGCTCGCCTTAATCTTTAGTATTGCTGCCCGCCTCTTAAGCAACTCCTGCCGCTCTCGCTCGTAACTCCTACTCGCAAAAGCACGGGCGCTTATTTCAGTATCGTTATTTGCCGGAATGCTCACGGCTGATACATCATAAACCTTTTTGATTTTCAAAATTGTTCTTGTATGTGTTTCTCTGTCGTAACTTTCCTCTGCCACTGTAAACGCCCATGACATTTTAGTAATCATTCCTGCGCTTATGTCCTGATACAGCCCACGGGCTAAGTCTGTCCGGCTTAAGTCTGCTGCCACAAAAAGCCCCTTTACGTCCGGCTCTAAAATCAGCGTATTATTTGACTGTCTGGCAAATACTCTGCCTTCATGGTCGTACTGCATGATAACGTCGCTCATGTCTGCGCTGTCTAATGCGTGTGCGTCTATTCTTTCGTAAATCTTTGTGCCGTCCTCAAACTCATATAAAAGGTATGGCGCATTAAATGTAGTAGCGTAGCCCTCTACGTAGCACTCCGACTGTAAACGCTTTTCGCCGGAACTCTGCGCAGCCAGAGGCGCTACCAGCGTTCTATATTCCCGCTCTTTCTTAACTGGCATTATTTACACCCTCTTTCTCTTCCTGTCCGTTCTGCGGCTCTTCTCCTGCTGCTGGTTCTGTCTGCTGCGGTACTTGCTGTATGATAACTGGCTGCTCACTTCCTTTGTGCAGCTCGCTTACCTCTGTATATTCCTTTCGGATATAATACTTTTCCCCGTCCTCAACGTGTGCCATGTTCCATATATCCATTACGCCGTTTCTGTTCAGTAGCGCACGGTCGAAAAGCTGTGTACTTACGCTTAACTTTGTGGCGTTGCTGGCGTATTGTAGGCGGTTTGCAGAAAAGAAAATAGCATTGCCGCAGGCTCTTTCTCTCTCTGTAAAGCTCATATTTGTCATAACAAGCGATAGCTGTATTGCAAACGGTTCTATTTTCCCCTCGTAGTAAGCGTTCCACGTATTTTCATCAAATTTATTTTGCAGAATATCCATATTTGTACCAAAATGCGTACATACATTTTCCTGTATGTGCTGCATCTGCAATGCGTTTGGTGTATATGGTTTGCTTTCTACCTGTTTCAGCTCACTAAACTTGTTATCATAAATAATCATGCCGCTATCGTTGTCGGCGCTTAAGTTATCCTCTGTAAAGCGTTTCCGCTCTTTCTTTATATCCTCTGGTTTCAGCATATTTGCCACCTTTGCCAGAAAACGGATATTTGCAGAATTTTTTACAGCGTTTATAATTCCCTCATTCTGCGTATGTATCAGCTGCATAGTTGGTGCAAGCGTGCTGTTGTCCTCTCCGAAAAGGTCGTCTTTATATTCAAAGTCTGTCATAATGCCTACACGCTCAAACTCAATAGCTCCATAGCTGCCATTTGCAAACAGATACCGTAAATATAACTGCCCCTCACTCTCTACCACCTCGCAGCGTTCAGCCCGCAACGGATACCAGCCACACAAGCGCCCGTATTCATCCTCGATAGGTATAATAAAAGCGGTGTGTTCCACCGCTACATACGTTGCCAGACGCTTTATAAATTTTGTTGTATCCATGAAGTAGTTGGGTTTATGCTGCAATGTCTTTTCCAGCGACTTAAGGGCGCTGCCCTCTATCTCCGGCTTTAGCTTGCTGCAATGTGTGGCAAAATTATTTATAGCCGTTCTGGTTAAATCCATTTCATACACGCCGCCGCTAAAGCTGGTAAACGTCGGGCTGTATCCGTTCAGCATTTTGAAATAATTACCTATGGCTTTTAATTCTTTGCCATGAAAAAGATAGTCTAAAAATTTCATGCCGTTTACACTCCTTTCTATGCGGCATTTTTAAGCAGCTCGCCGCACTCTTCCCAGTATTTCTGCCGCACGGTCATTGCATCTATGACAGATACAAAGCCGTCGATATGCGCCCGCTGCTCGATTTTTATAGATCTGAATTTTCTTGTTTCCATGTTGTGCTTAAGCGCAACATTTAAGAAATGTGTCTTTAGTAAATTGTTGTCGGCAATCTTAAAATCGCCGTCTTTTATGATGCCCTCAAACTCCCGTATAACTGGTGTAAGGTTTTCGCCTTGGTAAACGTCGTCCATGTGAAAACCATAATTTGCCATATCGGTAATAAGGTACTGGGCGCTGTATCTGTCGTAGCCGATTTTCAGAGGTCGTATACCGTAATTTTCCAGCAGCATAGTAAACCAGCTGTAAACGTCGTGGTAGTCTACGTAATTCTCGCCGCTTAAGGTTATCAGTCCCTTTCTTACAAATATGTCATACGGCACGCCGTCTGTAGCCTGTAGGTATTCCAGCCTGCCCCGTGGCATAAAGAACTGTGTAAACGCATATAGCGTGCCGTCTTTCTGAATAACCACGCTTGCTGCTGTTAGGTCTGTTGTCTGGCTTAAGTCGATACCGCCCACTGCGTAGCAGTCCCTAAAGTCTTCTAAGGTCTTTTCTACTCCGGCGTTCTCTACTGTCTGATATTCCAGCCATGCAATAGAGCTGTTCTGCTTGATATTGCAATACTTTGTAAGGAACTCTGCTTTTTTACTTAAGCTGCCCTCTGCTACGGCTATCTCGTCCATAAAGAAACTTTCTTTTACGGATACACCCATGTTAGGGTTAGCCTTTTTCAGTTCGTCTATGTCGTTCCACTTCTCCACATCATCAATCATGTAAAGGAATGGTAATAGCCTGCGCTCTTTGCTGTTTCCTTTCAAGAAACTTGTGCTACGTTTCATTAGTTCATCATAAATACTGTCGTTGATATATCCGGCAGTGCTTATGCTCAATATCATAGGTTGAGTACGTGCGCCTAAAGCGGATTTCATAACCTCATACTGTTTTAGTCCAGCGTCCCCGCTCCATGCTGCCATTTCATCACATACCACAAGCTGTGGGTTAAATCCGTCTGACTTCTTGGCATTAAAAGCAATCGGTTTTATTACCGTGTTGCTCTCCGCAATATAAATATCGCTGCGCCGTTTCTTTGCCAGCTCCGCTAACTCGTCCTCTGCCTGTACCATTTGATAAAATCCGTCGTACACCAGCGCCGCTTGGTCTAATTTCGGTGCTAAGCAGTATATTTCTTGTCCATACTCCGGCTCTAAGTACGCCATATATGCAATAATCGCAGATGCAAATAAACTTTTTCCGTTTTTTCTGCCAATTACAATAAAAATTTCACGGAAAATACGTATTTTTTCTGCGTCTTGTATGCCAAAAATAACAGAAACTATGGCTTTCTGCCATAGCTCCAACTTGATTAAATCATTACGTCCCTTGCTGTGGTGGCAAAAGTTCTCTATGAACCGTATAGCCTTATTCGCAGCCTTTGCATTAAAAAAATACTCCTGCTTTTGCAGCCCGTTTATAATGATTTCGTATATTTTCTTTATCCATTTTCCCGCTATGATTTCGCCGCTTGTAATCTTTGCGTGGTACTCATAGATATAATTTCGATAAGGCGGCAATATTGCTTACTCTTCCCGCAAAGCCGCCAGCCTGCTTGTCTTTCGTTTCGCAGCTGGTACTAATTCTGTAAGCTGCTTAATCACTGCTGCATAGTTCTTACTAAGCGCTATGTAGGTTTCTGCCTCTGGGCTTTTCTTTGTTCCCCACTGGTTCTGCCCGTTCTGGTACTCACTCGTCCAGCCGTCTTTTTCAAGTTTCGCCTGCAAGTCGTCCAGCTCAACGCTCATAAATGCAGCCTTTTCTATCAGCGGCGTTACTAATTTTCTTTTGTTTTCGTCTAAGTCCTTGAAAATTCCCTTAAGTCTGGTCTTTTCGGTCTTTATCCTCTGTTCTTTGGTTTTCTCTTTCTTTGTTGCCATTCCTTTACCCCGCTTTCCATTCCTGCGCCGCACCACACCCCCTACACCACCCGTGCGCACGCCCGTAGGGTAATTTTAGGGTATCCCCCTCGGTATTCGCCCCCTTTAATTATTTTTCTGATATGGGGGGAGTATGCCGCCGTTCTCGTCGAACCGATACCGCTTATGTCTCTCCTGTTTGTGGTGTTCCTTGTTGTGGCAGTCTTGGCACAACGCCTCTAAGTTATCCCAGCACAACGTAACGCTTATGTCGTTTATGTTCTCTCTGTTAAGCCAGCGCTTATGATGCACTATCTTTGCTGGTTGCCCGCAGCGTTCACAAATATAATCTTGTGACATTAAATAAGCGGCTCTGGTTTTTTCCCATGCCGCTGATAAATAAAAACTCTTAGCCCATGCTTTCATACTGTCCCCTCTCTTTCTTCATTCCCCAGCGCCCTAAGTTTCATGCGCTGGGTGGAGGCTAAAGAATGAATAGAAAAAGAGTAGGCAACTGCTGCCGCACATGGCTTAAGCTATCGCCTACTCATTTCATGCTACCATTGTATCTCTTTTGTTTTCCCATGTAAACACCACGTTTTTACCACGATATTACCCGCTGCTGCTCTGTTATCATTTCTCTTACTGGCACGCCTGCTGCTCTTAGCTGCTCGTATATACTCCTTATCTCGTGTCTAAACCAGCCTACATACTGCATGGGTACTGGCTGATATTGCCGCCCCATAAATGGGTTATCTGCATACGCTGCCACCTGTGAAAACTCATATAGCAGCAGTGGCTTACTCTGGTCTAATAATAGCCGCAATATATATGCTGTCGTTCTTCCGTGTAGCCGTCCCTCTGGCGGCTGCCATATCCCAGTTATTATATATAACCTCTGCCACTCGTAAAGCTCAAATCCTAACGCCTGCTCTATATGCTTTATCAACCTGTCTGCCGCCTGCTGTTCTCTCGCTGTTTCCCGCTTTCTTTTTATCCATGCTTTTATTTTTTCAAACACTTACTTTACCCTCTCTTCGTCAATCCCCCACAATAATACTGACAGCTCGTTTATGATGCCCGTAACCCAGCGCCTCGGTGTGTTCTTTCCTGTGTCCAGTTCCTCTGCAATTTCCGCATAGTCCATACCCTGCATGAAATACATTTCAAAAGCCTTGTACTCTACGCCTCTGCCTGCTGCCTCTCTGCGACGCTCTATCTCTTCTACTGCCTTGTCTATATGTGCTGTCATTATCAATGTCTTAAAGCGTGTGCGTCTGATACTCTCTAAGTATGTACGCTGCTGCTCGTCCGTCATGCCCTTAAGCTCTAACTGCTGCCCGTCGCTTATGGCGTTCTCGATATGAAAAACCGCATCACGGTAACATTTCATAAGCGTAAAAGTGTTGTGGTATTTCTCTTTCTTCCTCTCCTGCTTTTCCTGTCGTTTCAGTTCCGTTATTGCAGCCTTTGCCTGTTTCTGCATCAGCTCTGTTAATTCGCTTTCATGCAGTTGTACCCAGCTTTCAGCCTCTGGCGGCATTTCTACCCCTGCCGCCGCTGTTGTCTTTGTTTCTTCCTGCTCCATGTTCTGTACCTCGCTTTCTGTTAATTAAACGGCAGCTCTTCGTCTGCTCCCTCTGGGATATTCATAAACCCGTCACTCTCCGGCAGCTGCTGCCCTCTCGCCTCTGCCTCTGCTTTGCTCTCTCCAAAGCCTACGCTATTTGCCACAACCTCTGTGTAATATACCTTACTGCCCGTGCGCTGGCTCTCGTAGCTGCCTGTTTTAATCTTGCCAGTAACCTCTGCCCTACTGCCTTTGCTTAACCATTTCTGCGCCCATTCCGCAGTACGTCCGAAACACTTAATATTTATAAAATCTGTGTCTTTCCCGTCGTCTACCGCAAGCGTAAAGCGGGTAATAGCTGTGCTATTGTCCTGACCGCCATATCTAAGCTCTGGCTCTCTTGTAAGCCGCCCTGTAAGTGATACGTTATTCATTCTCTCTGCCCCTCTCTTCCAGTTTGTCCAGCTTTGAAAATATAGCCAGCAATTCCAGTGCTATAATTCCCAGTAAAATATTAGTCATTTTCTACCGCCTCGCTTTCTTCTCTCAATCCCGCTGCCATATTGCTAAACGCCGCTGCTACGTTCTCGCATAATGTCGCCAGTGCTGGCTTTATACTCTGCACCCAGCTGTTAATAGCTGCCGTCAATGTTTCTGCTGCTGTTGGCAATGTTTTATTTATCTGTCTTGCCATTTTTCTTGCAAGCCTGCGCTGTTTTCGCTTGTCCAGCTCTAACGGCGGGTTTACTCCGTGCTTTTTCTTGTAGTTCTTTTTCCACTGTCTGTATTTCATTCCTTGCGCCCCTTTCTCCACATTTTATACGGCAGTAGCCATACTGGCGCTGTTATTATCAACGCCAGTATAGCTACACATATCAGCATATATACCGCTATGTCTACTGCTGCCTGTCCAAATTCTTCCACTGCATTTACTATGCCGTCCATATACTCAAACATTTACTACCCCGTTTTCCTGCTTAATCTCAATATTTCTGCCGCCTCGCTGCTTTATAATTGCCTCTACGTGCAAGTATGCAGGCAGCATAACCACGCTGCCTGTTCGTAACTGATATTCTGCGCTTTTCCTCATCTTCTCGTATTGCTCTGCCTTGCAAAATGCCGTACAACCCAGAATAATTGTAAATACCTGTGCTTTCTTCTTTTTCCGCTGCCGTCTATTCATGCTCTACCCCGCTTTCTGTGTCCGTTTCGGACACCTTACCCGTATAGTCTGTTACTCTGATACCCAGAATACAGTAGCCATCTGTAAGCCCTGTATAATCTTCCAGCATATAAATAATATCTGCATCAATCGTGCGCCCTGTATGCTTACCGTCCTTAAATTCCAGCATTTTAAGGCTGTCGCCCTGTTTATAGCCTCTGTCATTCTTCCGCAGTTCAAAGCCTTTTTTTCCGCTTACTACGTCCTCGTAATAAGATGCCGCTATTTTTATCTCATGCTGCTTATGCTCTGTGTTTCCCTCGCTTGGCAGATGCTCCATTTTTTCTGCGTCTGCCCGCTCCTGCAATTTCTTCTTTGTCTGGCGGTCTATAGCGTCCTGCTCTTCGCTGTACCGCTGTTCGTCCGTCTTTTCAGCCTCTGCCTTGTTTATGTACTGGTCGCATTTCTGGCACGTTCCCGTTTTTACGTTGCAGTCCTTGTATTTCTGGCAGGAATAGCACAAAGACGTTATGCTTTCTGGGTGCGGTGTCTCGTAATCGTCGCCCGCCTTTTTCTCGGCTACTTTTTCCGCTATCTCTTTTGCCCTTACGTTCTCGCCTGCTGCCGCTTTCTCTGCTATTTCTCTCTGCTCGTCCTCTCCCAGTTTTGCTGCCTCATACGCTGCTGTAATTCCTAATTTTCCCTCTTTCAGCTGCTCTTTAATCTCTGGCGTAGCATTGTTGTTGATTGCGTCCATTCTGGCTACGTTTGTGCTGCTTTCGTTTATCATAGCCGCCACTAAATCACGCATTTTGCCTTGTATCTCTAAGCCGTCCTCTTCCTTGGCTCTGATAAGTGCAGCTTTTGTGCGCTCTACTAATCTGGTTTTTTCATAGGCTGTAAGTTCCTGCGTATATCCGTTGCCCGCCAATAAGCGCAGCTCATACATTGCCTCGCTCATATCCATAAAGCGGTAAAGCACTTTCTCATACTCCTTATGCCCCCGCTCTAAGTTCAAAATATTTGCCGCATTACGTCTGTGTCCGTCGATTATACGGTATTCCCCATTTACTCTCGCCAATACTGTAGGCTGTTCCTGTCCTACGTGTAAAAAGCTGTCTGCCAGCTCTTCTATGTTCTCTAATTTCTGGTGTGTATTCTCCTGCGCTGCCTTTACCTCATAAGGGCTTAAATAAATCTCTTTGTATCCCTCTGTCTGTGCCTGTTGCCCTGCCGCTTTCGTCTTTGCGTTCAGAATGTCGTTAATGCCAAACTTTGCCATATTCTCTACCTCGCTTTCTTCTCTGTTCCCGTTCCCAGTCTTAAGCAGCCGCCGTTTTTATATGCCATGCACTTACTGCCGCTGCATCTTACAAACAAATTACGCACATTCCTTGCACCGTTCCTGTAATCTACCTGCATACTGCTTTTGAACGGGCAAAACCGTTTTTCTTTATCCATGCCCGCTACCTCTCTTTCCCTGTATACGCTGTTACAAATTTCTTGTATCCCTGCGCCGCTCCGCAGCATGGGCTATACTCATAAATCGGCTTACGCATGAAAGTATTTTCTGCTACTTTCTTGGAATACCGAATAATACCCAAAATATTAAAATCTGTCTTTTGTTCCAGCCACTCTACGCCTGCTGCCTCGCCGTCTGTGTTCTGGTATGACGTAATCAGCACGCCTGCCAGCTTTAATGCTGGGTTAAATGCCTTTGCGTCCTCTATCTGCTCTGTCACAATGTCCAGCCCCTCTAAAGCGTCCTCGTCCACCTTTACGGGTACTATTACCTCGTCCGTGATTGCCAGCGCATTTACAACATTAAGCCCAATATCCGGCGGGTTATCAATGATGCAGTAATCATACTTGCCGTATATGGTGCAATCTCCGTAATACTGCATCTTTGCATATACCAGTGCTTTATATCTCTCTATCTGGTTTTCGCTGTCCTCTTTGGTTAAATTCCATGTAGCCCCAAATAATGACATATTCGCCGTTACAATGTCGATACCCTCATACTCTGTATGCTGTATCAGCTCGTCTGCGTTTTCCCAGTCCCCAGCCAGTAGCCTTGTAACTGGTGCTACGTTCTCTGCATCATATCTGCTGTACGCCTTGCTTAAGTTTCCCTGCTTATCGTTGTCAATCAGCAGCACCTTATAACCTCGCCTGTAAAGCTCATACGCCATGTTTGCCGCTGTAAAGGTCTTGGCTACGCCGCCCTTTAAATTCAAAATGCTTATTGTTTTCATTCTTTGCCTCTCTTTCCTGCGTCGCCCCTAACGCATGGTTACTGTTTCCTGTTCTTTTGTAAGCTCGTCTGAATGTAATAAATACTGCTCTATCAGCTGCGCTGCTGGCTGCCAGCCGTAGCAGACGGCGGTATAATAGCCCTGCTGCCGCAGATACTCTAACCACTCTTTCTGTTTCTTGGTCGTCGTGTTCTCGCCTGCCTTAAGCTCTATGTAAAGCCCATGATACCCAGCCCTTGCGGCTGGTAGCATAATGTCTGGCACGCCAGCCTTTACGCCCTGCCTCTTAAGCACCGCTGCTGTTGCTTTATCACGTTTGCCGCCGTTTGGCACATGATACATATATTGCAGTTCCGGCATAATCTCTGTTCTGTATGCAGCCCAGCTAAATAATGCCTCTTGATGCCCGCTTTCGTCGTCCAGTCTAAAGTTTCTCATTTTCTCGCCTCGCTCTCTGCTTAAATTCTACATACTGGCAAATTCTAAAAGGTAGCCCGTCCTTATGCGGCTTGCTGTTCTCTATCACCAAAAGCGTTATTGTTTCCTCGCTTTGTAGTCCTGCATTTCCCAGTACGTCCCAGCGGCATATATCGTAGTATCTGCACCGCAGGCAGCAGCGCTTACAGTCCTTGCCTTTCTGGAATAACCAGTATTTAATTTTTTCTATCATGTTTTCTGCCCTTTCTGCTGCCGCTGTCTTTCCAGCTCTCTTGCTGTTCAAAAATAGCCGCCGCAATTCTAAACGCCAGATATGCTGCCACAATCAGCGCCAGCAGTCCGGCTATTATCAACACTGCTGCAATGGCAATGCCCTTGATTATCTGCATTTCAGCCCCCCCTATCTGTTATTTTTACTAAGGTGTATCTTAAATACCCATAGCCGTAATACTCTGGGCTGTGTACCCCCATGCTTACGCTGTTCTTGTCCACGTAATAGCCCTTTATTGCCTTTGGCTCTTTCTTGAAATACTCACGGTCTGAAATTATGTGATACTCTGGCTCTGGTCTTACTAAATTCTTGCTGCAATTCCAGCGCTTACCCTGTAATGCTCCGTCAGTACCCTTTTTGTGCGTTCCTGTGTACTTGATTAAATAGCTTGCCAGTTCTGCATAGTTGCCGCTGTCGTCCAGAGGGAATACCTTTACTCTGTTATGCCCCTCGTATGCCTTATACCAGCAGCGCTGTAAAATCTCTGTGTCAATTTTATTTACTACAAGGTGGTGATGCCTCGCACCTTTCTTGCCTATCTCCATAACGTGTATGTATTTGAACTCTAACCCTGCTTTTCTGTACTCCTTTCTGCACTCCCTCAAAAATACGTCTATGTCCTGCCGCATCTGCTCCGGCGTTCTGTCCGACTCTCCTTTCCTGCGGATATAGTCAAGCACTAAATGGTAGTCCCCATAGCCATAGTTTGCATTTATGAGTATCCTTAACTTTCTCTCTGCCTGTCTGGTGTTTACTTTCTCCTGCTCTTCTTTTGTTGGCTTTACCTTATCCCCTCTGCTGATACCTTTCTTTTTGTATCTGCTGGTAAAGTACCTCTCTATCTCTATCGTATTTCCCGCTTTTGTTACCCTCTCTACGTACGGCATATATCTACCTCTCTGTCGGTTCGTTAATACTTTTATCAAGTGTTAAAACGGGCTGCCTGCCCGTTAAATTTCTTGACTTTGCGCCATACATAGCTTATAATTTTTATAGTATTTCAAAGCTGTATAGCTTAGCGCCTATGGTGTTTCCCCACCGTAGGCGCTTTTATTTTTCATGTTTCCTGCCACTCTCTTATGCGGCTTAAGGCATACTCATAAGCCCGTTTATATGCAGCTGTGCAAGCGCTGGCGGTACAGCAGTTCTCATGCCCCATAAGGCTACATAATCTACGCTCGTAACAATGCTTGCACTTATGCAGCTTTGCGTAGTCGCTCGCTACCCGCTCCTGTCGCTTTTCCTCATATTCCAGATGCCGTTTAATCTGGTTTGCATCTATAACCGCAATTCCCAGCATATTTGCTGTATGTATTTCTCTGTCCATTTCCTCTGTTATGCCGTATTTCACGCCAGCAATAACAAAATCGCAGCCTTTCAGCAGCGTAAGCCCCGCAGCCATACCTCTTGCCCGCTCTTCCGGCTTTTTATCGTCCATGCACTGCGTCATATATAAATGCGGCGTAATGGGTGCTAAGCCCGCCTCTAACGCCTGCCGTGTCAGCTGCTGCGCATAATCTATGTTTCTGTCCA
Source organism: Blautia hansenii DSM 20583 (assembly GCF_002222595.2). Classification (NCBI taxonomy): domain Bacteria; kingdom Bacillati; phylum Bacillota; class Clostridia; order Lachnospirales; family Lachnospiraceae; genus Blautia; species Blautia hansenii. The sequence goes on along the minus strand of NZ_CP022413.2, from coordinate 782,818 downwards.
GCTCTGCGCCGTCTTTCGCCCTGTATGGGCTGCATATATAAACCTTTCTCATGCCTTTTTACCCGCTTTCTGTTGTGCCTCTGCCCGTGCCTGTTCATTTCCTGCCAGATATGCTGCTAAGCACATCAGCTCGTCTGCTCCCTTTTGGTCTATAAAATTACAATCAACGCAACATTTACAATACCCCGTAATCTGTAAATATCTGTCGTATACTTCCTGCGGTGTCTGGCACTGCTTTAAGCTGTCCACCATGCCTGCAAGCTGCTGTATTGCCTTTATGCCTGCCTCGCCGCCCTTTCCGTGTATCCCTACTGTAATCTGTCGCATTTTTGTTGCGCCGTCTGCTCCTAAAATTGTTTTACTCTTCATTCTGTACCTCGCTTTCTTCCTTAAACCCAGCCAAAAGCATAGTCATTGCATCTATCGCCGTATCAAAATGTTTTCCCAGCTCTGCTGCGTCAATAAGCCCCTGCTTTGTGTTTCTTCCATTCCCTTTCATTACTTGCGTTTGCAAAATAGGTTTTAACTGGCTAAGCCCAGCTATGCTGTTCTCTAACTCTTCCTCACTCACGCAGATTTTTACATAGCCCTTACCAATGCGTTCAACGCTCATTTTCTGCCTCTTCCTTTCTTCTAATCAGCCGTACCGATACCTCATAAGCTGTACGCTGTTCTCTTTCTCCTGTGGCTGCGTCAAGCACCTTTTCATACTGGCGGCTCTGATACCGCCCCAGCAGCTCTACAGTATCGCCCTGCTGCCACTGCGCCGCCTCGTCTGCCTGTTCCTGCCAGCAGATGCACGGTAAATAGCAGCTGCCGCCTGTAAGCTCATTTCTTACCCTTACCGTAATATCAGTAATGCGCTTGCCTCTCGGCGTTTCTCTGTGTGTTGGCGTATTTGCTATAATGCCTCTTACTGCTACCTCGTCCTGCTCTACTGCCTTTTCTGATACCGCCACAAAATCTGCCAGAATATATACCAGCAGTCTACCGCTCTGGAAGTCCTTAAGCGTCTGCGCCTTGCCCGTCAGTAAAAGCCTGCTGCCCTCTACAAATTCCTGCATAACGTCAAACTCTATGCCGTTGCAATCCCTGTATGGTACGTCCTCTGCAAATACTACCGTTACCTCGTCCGGCACGCCGCTTGGTCTTACCGTTTCCAGCTTTGCCATATAACCACAAAACGGCAGCCCGCATAGCTGCTTAATTTCCTTAATCTGTGTAAGCGTTCCTACCAGTCCCGCTGCATTTTCCTTGATACCGCCACCTGTAAGCTCGTCCATGATTGCAGTATCTAAATCCCGTAAAAAATCCGGCTTTTTCTTTGTCATACTTCCTGCCCTTTCCTTTCCTGTATGTATATGGTGTAGTAAAGTGACATCTGCAAATCACTAAACTTATACTGCGCTGTCTGGTCTGGCTCTAATGGTTTCATAAGCCCCAGCTCTTTCCAGCGTCTGTGCGTTATCTCCGGCACTGCCCTAAACTTCTTTACCTCATGCTCGCTGTATTTTCGGTATTCCTCGCTTATCTCATGGTCTGCAAACGGTCTGAACGCTGCCAGATACCCTACGTAAACCTCTGCTTTGCCCTCGATAATGCGCAGGCGGTCTGAACTTTCCAGCGTGCCTATAAATTCCTTTACTGTCACTGTCTGCCTCTCCTATTTCTCCGGCATTTCGTACAGCCTCGGTATTACTACTGCAAACGGCTGTACGTCCATGCCGCCCCTTACTATGGCTGCGCCGCCAGCCGTAAACAGATAGCTTACGCACGCTTTCTGTATCTCGTCCAGAACCTCTAAGCAGCGCTCTTTTGTGGCATACTCTCCGATTTCCTCTAAACACCCGTCACTTATGCAAATTACGTGGCGCTTTTTGTCTGCCTCTGCGCCGCCTCTCTTTTTCTTTACGTCCTCGTACTCTCCGTACTCTACGCAGGCGTAATTACCGCCCAGTCTATACAGCTTTTCTTTATTCTGGCTGCGTATGTATACCTCACTCATTGCCTGCCTCGCTTTCGTCCTTATGCTCTTGGTAGCCCTCTAAGTAGCCTATTGCCTCTACGTCAATGTCCTTGCCGTTCTTACCGTCGTTGTTTATCCGAATTTTGCCGTAGTAGGCATAAATACAGCAGCCGTCATAGTCGTATACTCTTATGCTGCCCTCTGCGGCTGTCTCTGGTGTTTCAATAACCAGCGGCTCTGCCTGCTGCATCTGCGCTGCTACCTGTTCGTCTGTTACTGGCTCGCTGTTCTTTCCTCTGTACCAGATAGCCAGCATAAACAAAATGATTGCCAGCACGCCTGCCGCTATAATGGCTACGCACTGTATCAGTTTCTTAACTGTTTGTCGTTTTCGTTTTCTCATTTCCCGCCTCGCTTTCCTCTATCATTGCAGTCCTGCTACGCCGTTCTATCCCAGTAGCCATAAACGCTATTTTCATATCTCTTTCGTTAAATTCGTCGTAGTCTCCTGTTGGTGCATCTTCTGGGAAAATCTGCTGTGCTTGTATGAAAGCGTCCATAAATGTGCTTAATTCCTCATAAAATACATTTCTGTAAAATTCAAACTCTAACTCTATTTCGATTTTCTGCGCTTTCGTGCAATATATGCCGATTTTCTGCCGCCGTCCGTATGGCTTGTATGCTGTTCTGTCAGATTTAGCACCCATGACCTTATACATACACTGTCGCAGCAGTTTTATTTCGTGCTTTCCGTTGTAGGAAAATATCGTATATTCATACTCTTCCTTTTGCAGTTCGTCTAAGGAATTTATACCGTTATCCTTAAGCAGCTTTGCAAGTTTCTTTTGCGCTGTCGTTTTCTCGCCGCCTACGCCCCGCTCTGCCAGTGCTTGCAGCTTTTTAATACGCTGTATTGTTTTTTCGTCCATGTATTGCCCTCTCTTCTGTAGCAAAATAGTAGTCGTCTACTATCATCATTTTTTTACTGAAAAGGCACATAAGCCCCAGCGGTACGGTAATAACCGCTATTGTTATGTCGCCCTCTGTCGCCCATACCGCCAGCACGGTAACTGCCAGCATTGCAAGCCCGTAGGCTTTCTGCTTAATGAAATACCAGCGGCGGGCTTTCTTTGCCTGCTCCCGCTGCCGCCTCTGCTCTTTTTTCTTTCGCATATCTGCTATGGCATCTGCATAGCCTCTCTGGTATGCGTCCTCTACTATCAATGCCTCTGCTGCCATTCTCTGCCTCTCTTCCTTTCGGCGGCGCTCTCTGTCTTTCCATGTGTGCCGCTCTCCTGTTCTGGCGTTTGGTTTTACCGTGCGGGCTGCTTTTCGCATTAAAAAGCAACTGAAAACCTGTTGACTGTCCACATACTTTCTGGCTGGTATGACCGCCGCTATTTTTCCACGGTATACAGATTGCAGCTATTAGCCTGCTGCCCTCTGCCGCAGGCTCGCCATGCCTGCTACGCAATGTGCCGTGTGGGACTTGAACCCACGACTTGCCGCTTATGAGGCGGCTGCTCTAACCAACTGAACTAACGGCACTCGTGGCGGCTGCTGCCGCCTATTATTCTCCTCTATTTCCAGATATGAACCATAAATATAATGCTTTCACTTCGTAACCGCTTAATAATTCCATTTGCTCCATGCACTCTAAAAACCCTCTAAGTTTTCCTCTGTTCCGTTCGTTCTCTTCTTTAAGTCCTTTTATCTTTGCCCTATCAATCAGCGCTGAAAGTGTTTTACAGTAATTCATTTGCTTTTCATTTAATTTCTTAAGTGCCTCTCTTGTCATATCTCTTTTACCTCTCTTTCGTTATCTTATCTCGGTCTATCTGCTTTCTTATTTCCTCGCTTTTCTTGCTATACCACCCGTCCACGGTATAGCGTAAATATCTTATGTACGCCCCTTTACTGCCTCTGGTTTTATCGTATGGATTTTGTTTTAATGCGTCCTCTAATTTCATTATTTTCCCTTTTTTATAGTGCCTGCTGCCCCGCTGCTGCCGTGTAGGTTTTCAATGTAAGCCCGCAGCGTTTGAACTCTCTATAAATCGTGTCTCTGTGTGTTCCCAGCACCTCTGCAATATCACTTACACTGCTGCCCTGCTTACTCATAGCCTCTATGGTCTGCCTGTCCTCGTAATGCAGACGCTTGTACTTTCGTTTCGCCATGTTCTATGCTCCTTTCCGTCCTCATTTGCTTTTATGGTAAAAAAATAAGCGTGTCAGAGTTTTTACGCTCTGCACGCTCTTCTTTTCTGCTGTTTCCTATAAAAAAGAAAATCGGCAGAGGCTTTATTACCTCTTGTCGATTTTCATTCTAAAACTTATCACCTGTCAGTACCTTATTTAAAATATCCGCCAACGGTTCCATGGCATTCATCTCTTCCTGTACCGTATTGGTTTGCGCTCCGCACTCCACCAACAATGCTTTTGGCCGTAAATGTAGATTATAACGATATCCTCTCAAATAAATGGTTCTTGCAATATCCGGATAATACTTCTTTGTTTCCAGCATCATCTGCAAAGAAAACGCCAAATTTTCTTGAATGTAGGGATTTGGCAGATAAGAAATCTCTCCGTTTTGTTTTGTTCTGCTCAGTCCGTTGAAAAACATAATTTTCGCCGTTTCTTTTCCGTCTATATTGGTAACCAGCCTCTTATTTCCGGATACACCGTCTCTATGAAGGTCAATCACCACTTCTACACTGGGGTTTTCCTCTAAAATCCGGCTTATTCTCTCCTGCGCATAGGTATATGCTTTATCTCTGTCCAGCTTTCCGTCTACAATATCAAAGGTATCTGTTACATGAATGACATTATATCCGTATGTGTCCCGCAGCAAGGTCGTGAGATAGTCCCCTACCCCTACAATAGTCGTGGAAGGATCTCCCGGCACAGAGTCAATAAATTCTTCCTGAGAGTGACTATGGTAAATGAGAATTTGCGGCTGTTCATTATTTCCCTGCATCCGCATATCCATTTCAAGAAGCGCCGGTGCATTTAACTGTTCGCTGTTGATACTGGTTGTTTTATCTACGGTGTAGAAATTACGCATAACAAAATCAAAATCCTGAAACTTCTCCAAAGGAATATCCGTAACAGGCGCTCTTATCTGATTAACAGTTTCCTGACTTGGTGCATCTCCCGGTATTTCCTCATCTTCTGTATTTTCATAACCGGAAGAAGGCGGACCAGCCTCCCGATTTTCTTCTAAAATCTTTGCCTCCAAAAATTCTGTATTTTCCCGCATAATCCGACTGCTTGTTTTTGCATCGATTTCCGGCTTCTTTTCCTCCTCTTTGGAATACTTTTTTAATATCGGCAGTTGTGCTTTTATTTTTTCCCACAGCCACTGTTTTCCGTCTTTTTCTCCTTCAGTTTCCGTTATTCCCGGAAGATATATCTTTAATGCCTGATGCTGTATATTTCCCATCATATATTCCATATCTTTTTTCTCAAGAGCCAGTCCCTTTACAATAATATATCCCGCCAGCAAAACCATTAAAATCCAAAGCAAAATTGAAATTCCCCGTTCTACATCTCTTTTCTTCACCTTATCACCTCATATCTATATATGAGAAAATATATTTCAATTATGCCTTGTCTTTTTCAAATGTAAAATTCAGTCCCTCTGAAATGGTATAAGAAAGCCGCTTAATTGTATCGTCTACATCTTTTGGCGTTACAAACATACTATAAAGAGAAGGCGCTATCATCTCTTCTAAAAATTCCTTCTTCTCTGCCTCCTCTAAAGTATCTAAAAGATACGCCATAGAGTCATGCACAATCGTTGCTGCATCTACTACCGTAGGTACTCCAATTCCAATTACTTTTACTCCCAGCACAGCTTCATTTAAACTGTTTCGATGATTTCCCACGCCTGAGCCGGGGTTAATTCCCGTGTCAGTAATCTGAATGGTTCTGTTTAAACGCTTGATGCTTCTGGCGGCTAAAGCGTCAATGGCAATAATTACATCCGGCTTTGTTTCCTCTGTTACCCCTCTGATAATCTCCAATGTTTCCATTCCTGTCTGCGCCATGACTCCCGGAACAATTCCGCTTATGCTGCTGGCATGCTCCTCTCCCATTCCCTGAATACCGTATTCTTTAATAATATGTCTGGTAATATGAAGATTTGCCACTACCTCCGGTCCCAGCGCATCCGGCGTAATTTCTCTGTTTCCCAAGCCTGCCACCAGCACTCGAATATCTTCTTTTTTCGGCAAAAGACTTTTTACATGATGTGCAAGCTCTTTAGAAATCTCCCTGTGGTAATCTTCATCCGGTACAGACAGATTAGGAGCTTCTATGGTAATATATACCCCTTGTGGTCTTCCCATGGTTTTTGCTCCGTTTTCTGTTTCGATTCGCACAACTGTTGTTCTGATATCCTTCTCCTGATTATAATCCTCCTCGATTACAACACCTCGGATTTCCACATTATCTTCCTCAAATTTTTCCTTTGCCTCCAACGCCAAATCCGTATGAATTCTCTGCAATGCCATCTTCCTCTTCCTTTCCCTGCCTTTTTTAAGTATTTTTCGCAATTTAAAGGATTTTATGTATTGACATTTATGGACAAATATTCTACAATGAAAAAGCATGTTATATCGGAGAGTTCCGTGTCTTTCTCCGATAAATATATAAAAAATAACAAATTGGAAAAAGATTATATTCGGAGGTGTACGCTTTGGCTAACATTAAATCTGCAAAAAAAAGAGTATTAGTAAACAGAAAAAAAGCTGAAAGAAATAAATCTATCAAATCAGCTGTGAAAACTTCTATCAGAAAAGTAGAAGCTGCTATCGAAGCAAAAGATAAAGAGGCAGCATCTGCAGCATTATTAAATGCTATTTCTACTATTGATAAAGCAGCTTCTAAAGGTGTTTACCACAAAAACACAGCTGCAAGAAAAGTTTCCCGCTTATCTAAAGCAGTGAACACTCTTGCATAAGAATTAAGATAAAATTAAACCTTGGCTGACCGTCATCAGTCAAGGTTTTTTATTTTCTATATACTGCTGAATTTTACTAAAAGCAGTTCCACACTCATGGTATCTGTCATAAATCCTGTCTTTACTTTTGTTTCCGCCGCAACACATTCCTCTACTGCTTTTCTCAATTCTTCTGTACTGTATTTCCTTGCGTACGTCAGATAATTTTTCACAACAAAAGGCTGAATTCCTGCTTTTTTTGCGATTTGTGACTGGTCATAGCCGCATTTGGATAATTCCTTTACCTGCATAATCAAATTAAACTGCCTTGCCAGAAGAAACAAAATCCTCATAGGCGGCTCTTTTAAAGCCAGCAGCTCATAGTAAAGGTCCAGCGCTTTTTTTTGATTTTTCTCCGTCACTGCCCTAATCATGTCAAAAATATGATTTGTTATCTGCGTTGTACACACATTCTCAATATCCTGTGCCGTAATAATCTCTCTGTCCATGGTATAACATAAAAGCTTTTCCAGCTCTCTTTCTATATTTCCCATATCTGTTCCGGTTTTACTCAGAAAAAGCTCCATATCCTTTTGGGTAATCTTTTTCCCCTCTCTTTTCATCATTCCCAGAACCCAGCGCATAATCGTATTGCTGTCCTGCACACCAAATTCCACAGCTCTGCCATATTTCTTTACGGCTTTGTACATCCTGTTTCTTTTATCTACATCATTTTCAATGAAAACCATACAGATATATTCCGGCAGCTCTGCCATATATTCCGGTAAATCTCCACACTGGTTTTTAAAAAAACCGGTATCCTCCAGAAAAATCACTCGTCTGTCTGCAAAAAAAGGCATGGTTTCTGCCAAATCTATAATTGCCTTTGGCTCTGTTTTTTTTCCCTCAAACATAGAAAAATTCATGGAGTCATCCTCCTGAACCAGCGCCTTTTTTAGCTTTTCTTTATACTGCTGCTTTAAATAATTTTCTTCTCCGTACAGCAAATATACCTGTTTAAAATCCTGATTTTTAATATCTTCCTGTAAGCTTTTCATATTTCTCTCTTTTCTTACAATTTTTATAATTCGCCGCCTCTAGGCGACAAGCTGATTATATCATGGTTCATTTCCCCTGAAAAGATACCTTTTCTTGCCCAATCTGCTTTCTATACAAAAACCATTCTTACTCTCAGTCAATCTAATTTCTCCTTCTTCCATAGTAGAAAATATTTTTCCCGTGTAAAGCTTCAATCTTTCCAACAATTCCTTATGGGGATGTCCATAAGAATTATCTTTGCCGCAGGAAATTACAGATGCTTTTGGACTGATAACTTCTAAAAATTCCTCCTTTGTAGAATTCTTTGAACCATGGTGTGCCACTTTCAGCACATCATATTTCTCACCTCTTTCCTTTAACTCCACAAAAAGCTCGTTTTCCCCCTCTCCCTCTATATCTCCTGTAAAAAGCGCCTTAAACTTCCCTTTTGTCATTCGAAATGCCTGAGACCCCTCATTACACTCCAAATCCTTTCTGTCAGGCGCAAGACATTCCAGCTGTATTTTTCCTTCCCGTATTTTTGTTCCTTTCTTTATGTATACAATTTTACATCCCGCTTTCCTTGCACTTTCCTCCAAAGCTTCCAGCTTCTCCTTTGTTTCCTCACACTCTGATAAAAAAAGCGTTTTCACCTTTATGTATGTTTCCTTTTTCCCTGCACATTCCAAAATTCCCTGTATTCCGCTAATATGGTCCAAATCGGTATGAGATACAAAAATTCCTTTTATTTCCTGTATTCCAAAAGCTTTCAAAAAAGGAAGAATTCGGTATTTCCCTACTCCTGATACACTGCTGCTGCCACCGTCTATGAGAAAACAGCTTCTGTTATCCGTATGGATACAAATACAATCTCCCTGCCCTACATCTAAGAACGTAAGACTTCTCGTTTCCCACGGAAGCTTTCCATACAAAAGCAAAATACAGAATACTAATATTCCATAAAAGAATTTTCTCCACCTTTTTTGTTTCTTTATCCACAACAAAAGAAAAAGAACTACATAATAGCACACACACTTCCACAAAGCCGGTTTTCCTGTAATCCATACTGCAAAAGGGATATTCTGAATGGTCTTTCCTACACTTATATAAGCTTCTAAAATCAACAGCGCAGGCGCTGTAACAAGTTTTCCCAAGGGAATAATTCCACACATTCCCAAAAGACTTCCTACACAACCGGATATCAGTAAAATTCCTGCGGTTGGAAGAACCAAAAGATTTATAATTATTCCAAACACGGAGATTTCATAAAAAAAATACATCATCATAGGCAACAGCACTGCCCATACGGCAATTCCTCCCTTTATTCCATCCATAAAAAGATTTTTGATTTTCTCTCCTAATGTCTTCTTTCCTCTCTGCATTTTCTTTGAAAAAAGTGCAGGTTGAACAAGACCTAAGCCTAAAATTGCACCGAAAGACAATAAAAAGCTGCTGTCGTATAAGTACAACGGCGATTTTATGAGGAGTAAAATACAGGCTAAGGCTGCTGAAGATAAAAAATCATACGTTCTTTTCCAAATCAATGCTCCAATCCAGACTGAAAACATAATTGCCGCCCGCATGACTGCCGCTCCGCTGCCTGTAAGACCTCCATATAAAATCATTGCAATCATAGAAATGCTCCCTGCTGCCCAAAAGGGAACGGAAAGTCTCTGCAAAATTTTTAAAAGTCCTCCTCCCATAATAGAAAGGTGCAGTCCTGAAATGGCTAAAATATGAGAGCATCCCATAATTTGAAACAATATCTTCTGACTACTGTCCAAATTTCTTTTTTCTCCTAACAAAACAGACTCAAAAAATCCAATTTTATCCTCCGGAACAACTTTTGAAATCCCTTTTATCCACATTTCTTTAATCTTGTTCTGCCATTTTAAAAACAGATTAAAATTCTTTTTCAACACTTGTACAGACTCCCCGGACTGATACCATTTTATCCCTCTGGCATAGTTATAAACCCTTTCATTAAACTGTCCCAGATTAGCAGGCAGAGGAATTTCCTCCAACCTTCCTTTTACGAAAACCTTGTCCCCACAGCGAAAGGCAGTGCTGCACTTTTCTCTTTTTATATGAACTTTTACATTATCTATGGAATATTGTTTTGAATTTATAGTTAGATTTGCATTCTTGATATAAAGATTTGTATAAAGAGTAAATTCTTCTTTCTTATAAATTTCTCCGCTTACTGCTGCTTTTTCCAGAGGAATTTTAAGAGGAAGCTTCGGCGTTTGAAAAGTGAACGCCGAAACCTGCATCTGTCCCAAAAGCCACAGCATGACTGCCCATAAAAGGGCAGCCCCACATAATGGTCTTTTACTCACTTTCTTCCTCCTTTAGCAATCCATAATCTGCATGATACGGTTCGTCTAATTTCATGGTTTCCCGAAACGTAACCTTCGTTTCTCCTTCCACCGAAATCTGCACAGCACGAATATTACATGCGTCTGTAAGAGAATTGACAATAGAATATATCGGAAGCTTTTCCTGCACATCCATGGAGTCTGTCAAAAAACTCTTATCCAGATTTACATAACAAATTCCTTCTACAATAGAAACGCCTAAAATTTTTGTATTCGGTGATAAGGTCGGTTTTAAGCCCTCTGTCTTAGGGCCTTTCAGCAATCTTTCCACCACTTCCCGTTCCACCGGAACATTGCTGTTATAATATGCCGAAACCGTCTCTTTCACCAAGCTGCTTCCGCTTTCATCTGCGAAATAGAGGTTCAGATTACTGTGTACATAAGAGTTTACATTCTCACCTTCATTTTCCATAAAGGTATTCCTATCCATTTTCCCGATTTCCACACCCTCTGAGTCTGTCATGGGCGCTCCGTTCTCTGTAAATTCCACATACTCAACTCCGGGTATCTGGGTAAATGCTTTTACAATACCTGCTCTTACCAGAATTTCTCTGGTATTTTTCATTTTTTTATAATTTTCATTAAAATTAACAACAACCTTTTCTCCATCATAACTGCACTCCAAAATATTTACATCTTTTGGAAGCAGTCGAAAATGTTCCTCTTTTTTCGGCGTTTCATCCAGCATCTCGCCGATTTCCTTTACCATTGCCTCTGTTGTCCTTTTTGTCGGCTTATACTCATCCGTTTCCAAAGAACTTTCCGTAGGCGACAAGTAATACATTTGATATTCTCTTTTTTCATTTTTTTCTTCCTTTTTGCTGCACCCTGTTACAGCCACTATAACAAAGCAGAGCAAAAGAAACAGGATGCCCTGTCTTTTTCCTTTCACCTATATGCCTCCTATCCAATATAATTTAACGGAATTCTCACTGAAAACGTAGTTCCTTTATGCTCCTCGCTCTTTACCTTAATCGCACCTCTGTGCATAACAATGGCATTTCTCGTAATAGCAAGTCCCAGACCTGTTCCGCCGATTTCTCTGGAGTGTGACTTATCCACACGATAAAATCTTTCAAAAATACGGTCAATGGACTCCTGGGGGATACCAATTCCCGAGTCTTCTACGGAAACATAAAAATATTTATGGTCTGCATTTAAAGTCACATGTACCCATCCGTCTTCCACATTATATTTAATACCGTTTTCTACTAAATTTGATAATGCCAGACTCAGCTTCACCTCATCTATCTCTGCAACAATGGGACGATAGCTTTCTAATACCAGCTCCACCTTCTTTTTATCAGCAATCGGCTTCAGTCTCTTTAAAATATTTTCCATGAGCTCATTGATGTTTACTTTCTCAATATTAAGCTCTGATGCCTTTTTATCCATTTTCACCAAAGACAACAGGTCTGTAATAATCTTATTCTCTCTATCAATCTCAACTGCGATATCCTGCATAAATTCCTTATACAGCTCTACGGGAACATCCTCCTGTCCTGCAAGAGAGTCCGCCAGAACTTTTATCGATGTCATCGGTGTTTTCAGCTCATGAGACACATTTGCCACAAATTCCTGTCTGGAGTCGTCTAAAACCTTCATTTTCTTCAGCATTTTATTGAAAACACTGCTTATCATCTCCGTTTCTGTATAATCCGGCACTGAAATCTCTTCATCTAAATACCCGTCCGTCAATTCTTCAATAGCTTTTCCAACTCGTGCGAATGGACGAACCAATGTTTTTGACCATACAAAACCTAAAATTAAAACAAATACACAAATAATCAACAGCAGTAAATTTGCCCTGTGTCTTAAAATAGCGATGCTGTCTTTAATATCGCTGGTAGAAATACTAATGAGCATTACACCTTCTACCTGCTTATTTATCATGTTTTTCAGAGGAACCGTCTGTACAATGTAAGAATTATCTTTATCATAATATCCTGTATTTTCTCCTTCAAAACACTTAATTACAGCCTCTGAAAGAAGATATTTTCCCTCATCAATATCATAGGTATCCTTTACAATTCTTCCATCTCGGTTAATCACTAAAATTCTTCCGCTGAAAACGGAAGAAAACATAGCCAACTCACTGTTAATAACCTCTGACTGGGGATATTTTAAATATTCCTCCTTCATAAGCTGTTTTCCCAGAATATCGCATTGATTTTTCACGCTGATATTTTTCAGCTCTACTGCTCGATTTTCATAACTGCTTACAATTACGCTTTCTGCAATGATACACGGCAAAATTCCGATAATCACCAGAAGTACCATAACTCGAAACCTAAGACTCTTCAAAAATGACAGTTTCATCTTTATCTTCATTCTAATTTCCTCACTCTATCAATAGGGCTTTTCAAAAAGCCTCAGAAAAGAATTGCCGCAATAGCATCTATCTACTGCGGCGTTAGCTTAGCCCTGAAAATAATATCCAATTCCCCATTTTGTATGAACATATTTCGGGTCACTTGGAACAGCTTCTATTTTTTCTCTTAAACGCCTGATATGTACATCAACGGTACGCACATCTCCCGGATATTCATATCCCCATACTAAATTTAAGAGGTTTTCTCTGCTGTATACTTTGTTTGGATTTTTTGCCAAAAGCTCCAATACATCAAATTCTTTTGCAGTCAGATTAATTTCTTTCCCTGCGATAAATACTCTTCTGCCTTCGCAGTCTAATTTCAAGTCTCCCGATACCAATGTTTTTCCAAAGCTTTCTTTTGCTTCTTCTTTACGCATTCTTCGCATAATCGCTTTAATACGTGCTTTTACCTCCAGAATATTAAAAGGCTTTGTGATATAATCATCCGCACCGTATTCAAGCCCCAAAATTTTATCCATATCTTCCCCTTTTGCAGTTAGCATAATAATGGGAACAGATGAAAACTCTCTGATTTGTTGACAGACCTCCAGTCCTGTAAGCTTCGGAAGCATAATATCCAGAAGAATCATATCATATTCCTTCTCTTTAGCTTTTTCCAGTGCTTCTTCTCCGTCATAAGCACAATCCACTTCCATTCCTTCCTGTTCCAGACTAAAACGTATTCCTTTTACAATCAGTTTCTCATCGTCTACTACTAATACACGCTTGCTCATCTATATTCTCCTTATTTTACTGTTATGTAATCCTTGACTTTATCAAATGTTTTCCCTTTAATCCCCGGTACCTCCTGAAGCTGTTCAATATTCTGAAAACCTCCGCAGGCTTCCCGATACTCCATAATGGACTGTGCCTTTTTTTCTCCTACTCCCGGAATTTCCTGAAGCTCTGTCAAATCGGCTGTATTTATGTTAATTTTACCACCGCTTTCTGTATTTTCCGATGAGCCGGAAAACATTTCGGGCTGTACTTCCATTTGTTGCACTTCTTCTATTGTATAGATTTGAAGCTTTTCCCCGTCTGATAAAACAGAAGCCTGATTAATTCCCGTTGTATCTGCATTTTCCAAAAAGCCTCCGGCTTCCTGAACTGCCTCAAATACTCTGGAACCCTGTTTCAGACAATATACCCCCGGAGCGCTCACTGCTCCGCTGACATCTACCCATATCCAAGCTTCTTCTTGTTCAGAATGTTCCTCTGTTTTTGGTTTATTCTGTTTTTCTTCCGACTGCTCTATCACAACCGTTTCCTCTTTTGGGGAATTACAGGAACTAAAAACAAGACATATTATGCCCATAAGCATTATAAATAAGATATTTTTTGCTTTCATCATACAATTACCTCCTTACGAGCTTGTAAAGAGGACTTCGTACAACTATGTCTATTGTAACGAATTTGCAATCTCTTTACAATATCAAATTGATAACTTCTTTTCTAAAAAATACATAAACTTTTTTGTGTTCTAATACGTTTTATGGGTATTACGGCAGAAACACCGATTTGCCTATTTGAAATGTAGCTTCAGTATAGCACTATTCTTTTTTCCCTGCAATCCAAAAAACAGCCGTAAGCAACCGGCTGTTTTTGTCTATTTTTCCCATTTGAAAATAACGATGCCCGCAATAGCGATTGCCATTCCCAAAAGCTTTCTCCATTGAAAATCCACCTTTTCCACACCGAACATCCCAAATAATTCAATAAGATATGCCACTGCAAGCTGTGCGATTACAATCAGCATTGCCGCTTTGGCAGGTCCTAAAGAGGACATACTCTGAATAACTGTTACAGTAATAAAAGCTCCGATTACTCCACCCAAAAGTATATACTTATTTTCGACCTTCATCAAAGCTCCCACGGACTCACGTCCCGTAAACAACCATGCTGCCACACAAACAAGAAATGCTGAAATCTGCACCCACCCTGTTGAAACCCAAAGACTCGTCTGCTTTGTCAGCTCCGTATTAAAAACTCCCTGTACACTCATAAGCGCTCCTGACAGCAATGCAATTAAAATTCCCCACATTTTCATTTTCCTCCATTATTTTCTCTTCATATTTTTACCTGTATTTCTTTTTTTATTCATATCTAACCTTGCATATAGATGTATATTTATTCTATTTTTATCTGTTTTATAAGTTTTTTTCTATTTTTTCAAAAAAACTATTGCATAATTATTTATTTAGGTGTATATTACATTCATACAAAATAATTCTTTGGAGGATTTCGTTATGAAAGAAAAAGTTATTTTAGCATATTCAGGCGGTTTAGATACAACAGCTCTTATTCCTTGGTTAAAGGAAAATTTTGATTATGAGGTTATCTGCTGCTGCATCAACTGTGGTCAGGGTTCAGAATTAGATGGTTTGGAAGAACGTGCAGCTTTATCCGGCGCTTCAAAGCTGTATATTGAAGATATTGTAGATGAATTTTGTGATGATTATATTGTTCCTTGCGTTCAGGCAGGCGCTGTTTACGAAAATAAATATCTGTTAGGTACTTCTATGGCTCGTCCGCCTATTGCAAAAAAATTAGTAGAAATTGCAAGAAAAGAAGGCGCTGTCGCTATCTGTCACGGAGCTACGGGAAAAGGAAATGACCAAATCCGTTTTGAATTAGGAATTAAAGCGCTTGCTCCTGATTTAAAAATCATCGCTCCATGGCGTATGACAGATGTATGGACCATGCAGTCCCGTGAAGATGAAATGGAATACTGTAAAGCACATGGTATTGACCTTCCGTTTAATATGAGCAACAGTTACAGCCGTGACAGAAACTTATGGCATATCAGCCATGAAGGTCTGGAATTGGAAGATCCTGCTGCTGAACCGGATTATGAACATTTACTGGTTCTGGGCGTAACTCCTCAGAAAGCGCCGGACAAAGAAACTGAAATTTCTCTTACTTTTGAAAAGGGCGTTCCTACTGCATTAAACGGAAAATCCATGAAGGTATCTGAAATTATTACAGAATTAAATGAATTAGGCGGCGCCAATGGTATCGGAATTATTGATATTGTAGAAAACCGTGTTGTGGGTATGAAATCCCGTGGTGTATATGAGACTCCCGGCGGAACAATTCTTATGGAAGCTCACGCACAGCTGGAAGAATTGATTTTAGACCGTGACACAATGGAAATGAAAAAGAAATTAGGAAGTCAATTTGCTCAAATCGTTTACGAAGGAAAATGGTTCACACCTCTGCGTGAAGCAATTCAGGCATTTGTGGAAAGCACACAGGAGTATGTAACCGGAGAAGTAAAATTAAAACTCTATAAAGGCAACATCATTAAAGCAGGTACTGTTTCTCCTTACAGCCTGTATAATGAGTCTCTTGCATCCTTTACGACAGGTGATTTATACGACCACCATGACGCAGACGGATTTATCACTTTATTCGGTCTGCCGTTAAAAGTTCGTGCTATGAAAATGGCAGAGGCTGCAAAAGAAAATAAATAATTTTTAGCGAAAAGAGGGGCTGTTGTATAAAACAGCCTCCTCTTTTTATCTTCCTCCTATTTTTCCGTATATATTCTGGGGAACTCTCGCCTTTATTTCAATTCCTCTGTCCGTATATTCCTCTGAAATCAGCTGTCCGTATTTTCGAATAAGCTGTATCTGTCCTGCTTCCTGATAATCTAAAATTCTTTCCAGATATATTTGATTTTCTGTCAATATTTTTTCTAGAACTTCCTTTAATTCTTCCAATCCCTGCCCTGTTTTTATGGCTGTCTTCACAATATAATCTGCTTTAAAATCTCTTATGGTTTCAGCATCCTGAAGCTTATCCTGCTTATTAAACAATGTAACGATTTTTTTATCTTCTACCCCCAATTCCTGTAATGTTTCATATACCACAAACATCTGCTTTTCCCTTTGGGGATTGGAAATATCCACTACATGAATAATGAAATCTGCATACTTTGCTTCTTCTAAGGTACTTTTAAAAGCTTCAATTAAATGATGGGGAAGCTTCCTGATAAATCCTACGGTATCTGTCAAATAAAGCTTCTGTTTTCCCGGTAATTCTAAAATTCTGGTAGTCGGGTCTAAGGTGGCAAAAAGCTTATCCTCTTCTAAAACTTTTGCATCTGTCAGCGTATTTAAAAGCGTGGATTTTCCTGCATTTGTATAACCTACAATCGCTGCTGTCATAATATTTTCTCTGCTTCTTCCTTCACGTAAAACCTGTCTGTGTCGTTTTACCTGCTCCAGCTCTTTTTTCAACTGAGAAATCCGAAGCTTAATCAGACGTCTGTCCATTTCCAGCTTTTTCTCTCCCGGTCCTCTTGTTCCTATACCTCCTCCCAGTCTTGACATGGAATTTCCAAGTCCTGTTAAGCGTGCAGCTCTGTATCGAAGCTGCGCCAGCTCTACCTGTATTTTACCTTCACTGGTATTTGCTCTTGCCGCAAAAATGTCTAAAATCACCATGGTTCTGTCCATGATTTTACACTGCAATTCTCGCTCCAGATTATTTATCTGTGAAGGAGAAAGCTCATCATCACAGACAATTCCCGTAGCTCCGTATCCGTCAAGCATCATACGGATTTCATCCAGCTTGCCTGTTCCCACATAATACCCCGGATGAACGGCTTCTCTTGCCTGTATAACAGTACCTAAAACCTCTGCACCGGCTGTTTTTACAAGCTCCTTCAACTCTTCCAAGGAGTCCTTTGTATCATCGTTTTCTCTTGTCTGCACACCGACCAAAATTACCTTTTCCTGCTCTTCTTTTAACTCATATAATTCCATAAAACTCTCCTATCTGTTCTCCAAAACAAATTCTTGAAAGCATTTCATACTTTTTGTCAGAAATTTGCTCTTATGATATACAAAATAATATTCCCTCACAATACTTTCATCTGTAATTTTAATTTCTCTTAAATGATGGCTTTTCATATAAGGCTCTAAAACTGATTTTGTGAGAAGCAAAACTCCCATTCCTTTGGCACATGCTTCAATCAGGCTTCGAATACTAATGCTCTCCATTACAATTTCCGGTTTCTTTTTATATTTGCTCAGAAGAGCCTCCACCATACTCCGAGAGCCGCTTCCCAATTCTCTTAAAAGCAGCGGCATCTCAATAAGCTCCTCCATTTTTGCCGAACCCTGCCAAGAATAATCAGACGAACAAACTGCTATCATTTTATCCGTTCCCACAGGCACGCTTCTAAAAAACTGCGGATTAGAAGGATAATCTGTAATTCCAAAATCCAAATCATTTCTTATTAGTTTTTCCTCAATCTGTCTGGAATTATCCACTAATGTATAAATGGGAATTTGCCCATACTCTTCTTTAAATCCTGCAATCAGCTGCGGAAGATAACTAATTCCATAAGAAGCATTTGTTCCCACTCGCACTTTGGTCACCGTCTGAATATCCCGCAAAACGTCCCTTGCCTCATCAAACTGCGCCAAAATAGAGTCTGCATAAATTAAAAGCTGCTCTCCTGCCTCCGTGATATACAAGCGTCTGTTCATCCGCTCAAACAATTTTGTTTCATAATACCCTTCTAATTCCCGAATTGCATAACTTACTGCCGGCTGCGCCATGTTCATTTCTTCTGCGGCAAGAGTAATGCTTTCCAAACGACAAACCGCAGAAAATATTTTTAAATGTCGTAATGTCATATCTCTCCTTTTACATCCATATCTTTTTTATTATACATAGTATAATAACATAATAATTGCTATACAGCTAGAAAAAAGCTAAAATAGAATAGAATAAAAAAATGTGAGGTATTATTATGTTATTAGTAGTTTTCTTTCTAATCTGTTTCTTTGCCTCCATCATAGGGGCAATTTGCGGTATTGGAGGCGGCGTTATCATAAAGCCTGTTCTTGACGCATTTGGCGTTATGGATGTTGCCACCATAAGCTTTTTATCCGGCTGTACTGTACTTTCCATGACTACATATTCTGTAATCAAAAGTAAATTAAGCGGCAGCTCTAATATTGAGCAGAAAACAGGTTTACCATTGGCGCTGGGCGCTGCTGTGGGTGGGCTTTTAGGAAAATGGATGTTTTCTTTCGTATCTTCTCTAAGCCCAGACAAAAACAAAGTAGGCGCTGTTCAGGCTGCCTGCCTTATGCTGGTAACTGTCGGTACGTTAGTTTATACCCTTTACAAAGAACGGATTAAAACATACCATGTAACAAACTTAATGGCTTGTGTCGCCATCGGTATTTTTCTGGGAATTCTCTCCTCCTTCTTAGGCATTGGAGGCGGTCCTATCAATCTTGTTGTTTTATTTTTCTTTTTCTCAATGACAACAAAAATTGCGGCTGAAAATTCTCTATATATTATTTTCTTTTCCCAGATAGCCAGTTTATTATCATCCATTGTAACAAAAAGCGTTCCTGATTTTGAAATCGCAACCCTTATCTTTATGGTAATAGGAGGCATTGGCGGAGGTATCGCCGGAAGAGCTCTCAATAAAAAAATTGAAGAAAAAACTGTGGACAAGCTTTTTATTGGTTTAATGGTTGTAATTATTTTTATCAATATCTATAATATTTATCAGTTTATCGGATAACAAAAACTGCTGAGGTAAAACCTCAGCAGTTTTTGTTATTTGCTATCATTTATGCCAAAAAATAAGAGAAATGTTTACTTTAAAACATTTCTCCGTCTTTTACTTAATGCCGCAGACCGGAATCGAACCGGTACGGGAGTATAAGTCCCGCAGGATTTTAAGTCCTGTGCGTCTGCCTGTTCCGCCACTGCGGCATTTTCGAAATGCTGTTGCATTTCAAACGACCCAGAAGAGACTCGAACTCTCGACCTCCGCCGTGACAGGGCGGCGCTCTAACCAACTGAGCCACTGGGCCATATTCTATTATGTATTTGGATACCTTTAACAAATGGACCTTCGGGGACTCGAACCCAGGACCGACCGGTTATGAGCCGGTTGCTCTAACCAACTGAGCTAAAGGTCCAAAAAGCCGATGATCGGACTCGAACCGATAACCTGCTGATTACAAATCAGCTGCTCTGCCAATTGAGCCACATCGGCATCCTTTTTTAAGCTTAAAGCTTAGTGACTCCTACGGGAATCGAACCCGTGTTACCGCCGTGAAAGGGCGATGTCTTAACCGCTTGACCAAGGAGCCAAATATTTTTTATTACTAAACTCCCCCTGTTGGACTCGAACCAACGACACTGCGGTTAACAGCCGCATGCTCTACCGACTGAGCTAAGGAGGAATATACTTCTTACACTATACCTTCAAAACCACATATATAAAACGAAACTTTCCAACTGCCGTTCGTGTATCTCTACACTCAGGTCAAGCCCTCGACCGATTAGTAACAGTCAGCTCCATACATTACTGCACTTCCACCTCTGTCCTATCTACCTCGTCGTCTTCAAGGGGTCTTACTTCTTTCAAATGGGATATCTCATCTTGAGGGGGGCTTCACGCTTAGATGCCTTCAGCGTTTATCCCTTCCGGACTTGGCTACCCGGCCATGCTCTTGGCAGAACAACCGGTACACCAGCGGTCCGTCCACCCCGGTCCTCTCGTACTAAGGGCAGCTCCTCTCAAATATCCTACGCCCACGCCGGATAGGGACCGAACTGTCTCACGACGTTCTGAACCCAGCTCGCGTACCGCTTTAATGGGCGAACAGCCCAACCCTTGGGACCTACTACAGCCCCAGGATGCGATGAGCCGACATCGAGGTGCCAAACCACTCCGTCGATGTGAACTCTTGGGAGTGATAAGCCTGTTATCCCCAGGGTAGCTTTTATCCGTTGAGCGATGGCATTCCCACTTAATACCACCGGATCACTAAGCCCTACTTTCGTACCTGCTCCACCCGTCGGTGTCGCAGTCAAGCTCCCTTCTGCCTTTGCACTCTGCGAATGGTTTCCGACCATTCTGAGGGAACCTTTGGGCGCCTCCGATACCCTTTCGGAGGCGACCGCCCCAGTCAAACTCCCCGCCTGGCATTGTCCCACCGCCGGATTACGGCGGCTGGTTAGAAACCCAATATCACAAGGGTGGTATCCCAACAGCGACTCCGCATAGACTGGCGTCCATGCCTCTTCGTCTCCCACCTATCCTGTACATGCAATACCGAGTCCCAGTACCAAACTGGAGTAAAGCTCCATGGGGTCTTTCCGTCCTGGCGCAGGTAACCAGCATCTTCACTGGTATTTCAATTTCACCGGATGCATTGTTGAGACAGCGCTCAAATCATTACGCCTTTCGTGCGGGTCGGAACTTACCCGACAAGGAATTTCGCTACCTTAGGACCGTTATAGTTACGGCCGCCGTTTACTGGGGCTTAAATTCAAAGCTTCGCTTGCGCTAACCTCTCCTCTTAACCTTCCAGCACCGGGCAGGCGTCAGCCCATATACCTCACCTTTCGGTTTTGCATAGACCTGTGTTTTTGCTAAACAGTTGCTTGAGCCTATTCTCTGCGGCCACATCTCTGTGGCACCCCTTCTCCCGAAGTTACGGGGTCATTTTGCCGAGTTCCTTAACAATGCTTCTTCCGTCGGCCTTAGGATTCTCTCCTCATCCACCTGTGTCGGTTTACGGTACGGGTACGATATAAACAATAGCGGCTTTTCTCGACGCATGGCTCACACACTTCCCTACTTCTTTTCGGTCCGCATCACGTCTTCAGATTGCCTGGCGGATTTGCCTACCAGACTCCTACCTCGCTTGCCCCGGGATTCCATTCCCGGGATGTGCTTTCCACACGTGTCCCCACAGTTCTGTTATATCGCAGTACAGGAATTTCAACCTGTTGTCCATCGACTACGTCTTTCGACCTCGCCTTAGGTCCCGACTTACCCAGGGCAGATCAGCTTTACCCTGGAAACCTTAGATATTCGGCCGTAAGGATTCTCACCTTACTCTCGCTACTCATTCCGGCATTCTCTCTTCCATAAAGTCCACAGCTCCTTTCGGTACTGCTTCTTCCCTTATGCAATGCTCCTCTACCAATTCCTTAGAATTCCTCAGCTTCGGTGTCGTGTTTTAGCCCCGGACATTTTCGGCGCAGGACCTCTCGACCAGTGAGCTATTACGCACTCTTTGAATGTATGGCTGCTTCTGAGCCAACATCCTGGTTGTCTTTGAAATCCCACATCCTTTTCCACTTAACACGCACTTTGGGACCTTAGCTGGAGGTCTGGGCTCTTTCCCTTTCGACTATCCAACTTATCTCGTATAGTCTGACTCCCGGTAAGCAATTCTGCGGCATTCGGAGTTTGATATTCTTCGGTAGGCTTTGACGCCCCCTAGGAAATTCAGTGCTCTACCTCCGCGAATCTCTACCGAGGCTAGCCCTAAAGCTATTTCGAGGAGAACCAGCTATCTCCGGGTTCGATTGGAATTTCTCCCCTATCCACACCTCATCGCCACCCTTTTCAACGGATGTGCGTTCGGTCCTCCATTGCCTTTTACGGCAGCTTCAACCTGGACATGGATAGATCACCCGGTTTCGGGTCTGCACATACTGACTCTGGCCCTATTAAGACTTGGTTTCCCTACGGCTCCACACCTTCAGTGCTTAACCTTGCCAGCATGCACAACTCGCCGGACCGTTCTACAAAAAGTACGCGGTTCACCTAATAATGGTGTTCCACAGCTTGTAAACACAGGGTTTCAGGTTCTCTTTCACTCCCCTCCCGGGGTCCTTTTCACCTTTCCTTCACAGTACTATACACTATCGGTCACTGAGGAGTATTTAGCCTTACGGGGTGGTCCCCGCGTATTCCCACAAGGTTTCTCGTGTCTCGTGGTACTCTGGATCCTGCCATGTCATCTTGGGTTTCATGTACGGGGCTTTCACCCTCTCTGGCCGGCTTTCCCAAAACCGTTCCATTACCCTTGACGAATCATTTCTGCAGTCCGAACCCCAGCATGCACGCACGCTGGTTTGGGCTCTTTCCCGTTCGCTCGCCGCTACTTAGGAAATCGAGTTTTCTTTCTTCTCCTCCGGCTACTTAGATGTTTCAGTTCACCGGGTTCCCTTCCATACGTTATGGATTGGCGTATGGATACATGAGGTCTTCTCATGTGGGTTTCCCCATTCAGAAATCTCCGGATCATAGGATATTTGCTCCTCCCCGAAGCTTATCGCA